>NZ_CAJTLL010000011.1 GCF_910577135.1 uncultured Helicobacter sp. | reverse complement strand
TTGTCCCACCCGTAGCTATAATCATAATATGTGGCTTATTGCTTATATATTGCATTTATTTTCCCTTGCTTGGTTTAAAGCTATAGTATTCCCTCATAAGCAAAGTATATCCTTACTTGTATAAAAAAGAAAATTACACGAGAGTTTATATACTTGCAAAATCTTGTTGAAATTACCTCTACTCATATCTCTTTTACTAAAATATTGTACAAGGCAAATATGTTGCAAACACCTAATATATGGAGTTTTAGCCTCAATTGCTTATTATATTTGCAATAACACATTATCTTTAATTGTTTAGATTCGATAGGAATATTACTTAATAATCACTATTACTAAATATATACTACAAAACTATAAGTAATTTCAAAAAAAATTTAATATGATGGGTTCGTTATATTATTGCGTATATCAATAATATAACAAAAATTCTTTTTTTGGAGGTTTGCTATGCGCAAATATTTAGTTTCTTTGGCTTTAAGTTTTTAGTTTTGGGGCAAGTTCCCTTGTAGCTGTACAACCTCAGGAGCAAACATTAAGCGAAGCAGATAAGGCTTTGCTTTTTGGTAGTCAAGAGGTAAATGCCAAGCCACTCAGTAGTGAAGAAATGAAAGAAACTCAAAGTGAGTTTTGGGGTGCTGCAAGTGTAGTTATTTCTGGAACCAAGTTGATATATGACATTAGTCGCAATAACGGCTGGTGGAAATAATCTTATCACATTCAATCCCAAGGAACACTCCTCGGGTATAAAGGAGGGTATTTATGTTATCTAAAACTATTTACAAAATGCTTTGTGTGAGTGTATTTTCCCTTAGTTTTGTATATGCTCAACAATGCGAAAAAGATAAATGCGATTATGGGCATATTGGCATTGGTGGAGGACACTATGGGCTTAGTGCGCATGATGTTAAAAGCTATGTGGGATATCTCTCGCTTGAACATAGAGGGGTATATAAGCATCGATTCCAAACGGCTTTAGGCGGACGTATTGGTGAAGGCTCATCACAATCCCCTAGCAATGGTGTGTTTATATTTGATTTTTATGCTAAGCTGGGATTAAATATAGCTAGTGCTTCTACTCCGCTTTTTATCAATGTTTTTGTAGAAGACAGTACGTATAATGGCAAAATCAAGGAAGGAAGCGACTTGAGTAGGGATTTTATTCTCTTAGGCTTGGAAGCTGATGGCTACATTCCCTTAAGTCGACTCACATATTTTGATTATGGCATAGGATATGGATGGATAGGTTCTGCAAACTATATCCTCAATGATACTAGATTTAAGGTGCAAGGCAAGAACAACGAGTCATTTCAAGCCCATATAGGCTTTTCCCGCCATATCAATGATAATACCTTGTATTATATAAATCTCATAGGTAAATATCAGCGCACAAATGCCACAAATACTATCAATAATATGTCTTATCCACATTCTCGAGATATGATTATTATGCTTGAAGTAGGTATTAAGGGCTTTGACAAATAAAATAAATTTTTGTTAAGCCATTACTCTTTTTGGCGCTAAATACAGCTCAATCCTTTCTTTTAGGGGTATTGAGCAAATTTGGATCGATAGTCTTACTCAATGCTTGAATGTCTTCATTATACATCTCTTGCGTGTAGATTCTCTCCCTCATTTTAAATCCCGCCTCAATAATAGCAAAAGGCTCTGCTTGGCTGTCTTCCATCATTGTAAGGTTCGTGTGCTAAGACATAAATCCTCGCTTTATAGTGCTTTGAATGGTTAAATCATTTATCCTGTTCAAGCTTATCATAAGCTATCTTATATTTCATTTCTGCAAGTTCCCAATCTGCTAGAACATCAATATCTTGAGCTTGATAGGGAGAGACTACTATGGCGTGTGAATGCGGGGCAAAAATAGGTAGATTCTCTATCCACGCGCTTGCCCTCCCCCAATAAAACTGCCCTGCATCGTGAAAAAGTGGCTCTAAATCTTGCGAACGTATGAGATATTGCGCGGGAAAAAGCATTTCTATACCATCATCACGGATGTAAAAGCTCCTCATAGGATTATACTCATACATTACAGCACAAAAGCTAAATTGTTTTGAGTTATCTTTAAGCAAGGATTCTAAGCCTTCTTTAAGCGTATCTATCTGCAAAAGCGGTGCGGTAGGGTAAATCACACAAAGCATATCATCACTTTTAAGATGAAGCATTCGAATGGCGTGGGCAGCAACTGAAGATGTGGGGGTAAAATCATCGCTTAATTCCTTTGGACGCATAAAAGGCACTTTTGCACCATATTCTTGAGCGATTTGCGCGATTGCTTGAGAATCTGTACTAACGATTACTTCATCAAAAATGCTAGATTCTAAAGCAGTTTGGATAGGATAGGCAATGATAGGCTTGCCACAAAAGAGCTTGATATTTTTATGCGGGATTCTCTTGCTCCCACTTCGTGCTGGGATAAGGGCGATTTTTCTCATTGTGCGCGATTAGAACGGATAGAGCGATTCTATCCCATCACTCATTGGCTTTTTGCGATTGGTATCGCTAATAGGACCAAGTGCAGTATAAGCGATTTTGGCATTTGCGATATGCTTACTTTGCACGACATTGTCTTTATTGATATCAAATGAACGCACCACGCCGCTAACTTCTAGAATCTGCTTTTCCCCATCGACAAGCACCTCACGTCTGCCGTGTATGAAGTAGGTATTATTATCTAGCACCTTGACAATACGCGCTGTAATAGTAGCATTGAGAGCTTCGCTGCGATTTTGCGAACCGCCACCTTGAAAATTTGAAGTATTGTTTGCCTTTGTCAAATTATAGGCGGCTTGGTCGTTTAGCTCTTGCACAAGCTGCTTATGCTCCTCATCATTACCTGTGTATTCAATCGATGGGGGCGTTACATTCCCACCACTTGCACCATTATAGTTTTTCGTGCTGTTGAAATTCGCATTAGCACTTTCGTTAATAACAATTGTAATTAAGTCATCTGGCTTCATCGCACGTCTATCAGCAAATAGCGGTTTATCCCCACCGCCAAACAAACTTCCTGCTCGTGGCAATTCGGGTATGTCATTATCCGCAGATTCCCGCTCCTCTACCCAATCGGGTGCATTAAAGTCAATACTCGCTTCAAAGCTAAAGCCTTGATTGGCAAAAACGATAAACAAAATAAACACACTTAATGCGTAAATCCCTTGTGCGCGCATTATATATCCTTAATGATAAGCTTTAAAATGTTTAAAGCAAAGGGCATTCCATCAAAATAACTTTAAATATGCAAATAAAACACAAAAAATATTTATATTACTAGAATAAATTTCATAAATACATCACGCATCTTTTGTAAGACCAAGTAGCAACCTTAAGGCTTGTGTGTGGTAATACAGAATCTTACACAGAAAGCAAACGCTACTTCCCGCCAAAATACACAAGAGCAGAACCCCAAGTGAGCCCACCGCCAAAGGCATCAAGCAACATTAAATCCCCATATTTAAGCTGCTTTTGCATATAAAGATCATTCATTGCCATAGGAATAGAAGCTGCAGAGGTATTGCCATATTTTTGCACACTGATGATAATCTGCTCTTTACTAAAATTGAGATTTTCCCCCACAGCGTTGATAATACGCAAATTTGCTTGGTGAGGGATAAAGAATGACACATCTTGTGGCTGCAAAGCATTAGCTTTAAGAATCTCATCTACATCAGCCACAAGCGTTTTTACAGCGAGCTTAAATATCTCATTACCTTTCATTTGCACACAGGAGCGCGCTATCTCTATTTCCTGCCCAAAAGATGTGTGTGTGCGTGGAGTGCAAAGAAAGTCTTGATACCTGCCATTTGCGCCCAAATGCACATCAAGGATTGCCGCGTTTTTATCCTCTGTGCTACCTATCACACAAGCCCCTGCCCCATCGCCAAAAAGCACGCAAGTGCTTCTATCACTAAAATCCAGCACCGAGCTTAGTTTTTCCGCCCCGATAATAAGAATCTGCCTAAATGTGCCAGATTCTATAAATGATTTAGCCAAGCATAGCAGGTAGATAAACCCACTGCACGCCGCGCTAATATCAAAAGCAGGTTTGTTTTCAATACCGAGTTTAAAAGCAGTGATACATGCTGTGTTAGGCATAGTGAGATAATCAGGGCTTAAAGTCGCCACAATCACCGCATCAATATCTTGGGGCTTGACATTAGCGCGCTCCATTGCAAGTTTCCCCGCTTCATAAGCTAAATCACTTGTTTGCTGATGACTTTGGGCAAAATAGCGCGTTTTAATGCCTGTGCGCTTGGTAATCCACTCATCGCTTGTTTCAAGCACTTTTTCAAAATCAGTATTACTTATGCAAGTAGGTGGGATATATGAGGCGATAGATTTAAGTGAGGCATACATATTAAGCCTTATTCTTGAATTGTTTTAATAGAGGCAAAAGCTTGAGCAAGTTTAGCACAAATATCGGATTCTATAGCGTGCAGAGCTTGATAGATAGCGCATTCAATCGCACGCGCATTGGAACTGCCGTGGCTAATAATCACCACTTTTTGTACTCCAAGTAAGGGTGCACCACCATATTCGCTATGATCCATTTTTTTCTTTAATCGTCTAAATACACCACGCAAAAAGAATGCCCCAAATATCGAGCAAATACAAGATTTAATCTCTTTTTTTAACACCACGCTAATGGCTGATGCTACACCCTCACTTGCTTTTAGCACGAGATTCCCACTGAATCCATCGCACACAATCACATCAATGCTACCATTAAAAATATCTCTCCCCTCTACATTGCCTTTAAAAAAGCTATAGGGTTTAAGGAGCTTAAAAGCAGCTTTTGTGAGCTCATTACCCTTATTGTCTTCTTCTCCATTGCTTAAAAGCCCTACACGAGGCTCTTTAAGCCCTATGACATTTTTTGCATATTCATAACCCATAATTGCAAAATCCTCTAAATATTCACTTTTACAATCTGTATTTGCCCCTGCATCAAGTATCACACTTGGTGTGTCTGTGATATTTGGCATAATCGTGCATATCGCAGGGCGAGATATACCTTTGATACGTCCAATTTTAAGCGTGGCAAGACTCATAGTCGCTCCACTATGCCCAGGTGAGACAAGCGCACTCACATCACCATTTCTTAATAATTCTATAGCTTTGAAAATCGAAGATTCTGTGCGTTTTGTTGCGCTTGAGGCGGATTCTTCCATACGAATATAATCTGTGCAATGCACTATCTCTACGCGATTTTTAAGGCTGGAGGGGATAAGTGGAGTAATTTGTGCTTCATCGCCAACAATCACCGCATTAAAATCTCGTGTTTTTAATGCCTGCATAATACCCTCAACTATGGGCGTTACACCATTGTCCGCACCCATAACATCAATGGCTACTTTTACCATAGACACTCCTTAAGCAATAGGATTATTTGTAATTGCCTGTAAATTTGCTAATATGATGGGGCATTTTCCAGCTACCATCTTTGTCTTTGATAGGTTTTGCTAGAGCCACTTTGTAATGTGTGCGTCTTTTTGCTGCTCGTGTTTTACTCACGCGTCTTTTAGGAACTGCCATAATTACTCCTCGTATTCTTCTTTGGTGTGATAATCGCTTCGTATAGATTCAATCTCACTTGCCAAAATATAAGTTAAATCAACAAAGCCATCGAAAAACTCAATAACCTCAAAGCTATCAAGCCTTTTACTTTGGCTTTGTATATTCCAGATACCATCTGCAATATACAAAGCCAAAGGATAATCCAGCTCCTGTATGTATAGCTCACCACTCACATCGCATATAAGCTCGATTTGTCCGCGGATTTTACCCTCTAGGGAGAGCATTTGAGAATCTATCCGCTTGATTTGCCCCTCTAGCGTGATATGCTCTGTGATTGTCTCGCCCTCATTGTCAATAGTAAGGGCAATGTCTTTAGGTGAATGAGAGATTTTCCTCATTGCAATTTTCAATTAGCAAATCTCCCTTGTGCTAAAAAAGAAAGCGATTTCATTTTTAGCATTTTCTAGGCTATCGCTTCCATGCACTGCATTTGCATCAATGCTTTGTGCAAAATCTGCTCTAATCGTGCCTTTGGCAGCTTCTTTAGGATTAGTTGCACCCATAAGCTCACGATTTTTTGCCACAGCATTATTGCCCTCAAGCACCATAACAACCACTGGTCCGCTTATCATAAAATCCACCAGATCTTTAAAAAAAGGTCTATCTTTATGAATCGCATAGAAGCTTTCCGCGTCAGTGCGGGAAAGCTGCAGTTTTTTTGCCGCGGCAATACGTAGATTATTGCTTTCAAATCGGTCAATGATTTTGCCAATCACGCCGTTTTTGACAGCATCAGGCTTTATAATTGAAAGAGTTTGTTCCATTATGCTTCCTTATGTATTAATTGCAATGCTACAAAATAAAGTCCTAGATTCTAGCAAAAAAACCTTAAGATAAACAATGACGTTCAAATTTTCATTCTTAAAAATAACAAGTAAAAAGATACAAAAATATCAAAATATAACATTGCACTTAAAAAAATTCACCCATAAGCGCGACAATTGAAGCATAAATTTGAATCTCACTCTATTTGCCCCTTCGATAAATTTGATAAAATGGATATAAACAATGCCGCGCTATACATAGCTTTGCCACATTAGAATTATGCGGGGTGGTGGCAAGGTCTAAGATGTTTTTAATTTTTCTAAGATTATCGAATCTTTCTATAATTGAAAACTACAAAAATGCTTATCATAATAAAGCAAAGAAACATAAAAATCCATATCCTAGTAACTATTAAAACTTTAGTAGGCTTTGATACCTTAGTTGAGCTTACATGATATTTTTCTATGAAGAGGTGACAATCTGCGCATAAAGACAACACATACGAGTTGTATCTCTGCTTTAATTATCTTTTGTTAATTTATCTATGCGCTTTTGGTTTGCTTGAGAAATTTTAGCGCCTAGCTCAATGAGCTTTTGAGCAGCCTGAAGTTGTGGTTTATGCTGAAAATTTTTAGCATTAAGAGCTGCATCAAGTGGTGTTTCTCCAGCCCTTAGTGCGTTAATGGGCATTTGCTTATCTTTAATCAAATATTCTAATAGCTCGATATTTCCATCACGAGCGGCAAAATGTAGGATATGCCCTCCCCCAAAATTATGTAAAAAATCTTCATCAAAACGTAGCATAAGCTCTAAAATATACCTATCGCCAAAGGTAACTATACCATTAGTAAGGAGATATCTAGGGTTATCATATTCTCCACCATAATGGAGCAATGCCCAAAACATATCATAGCGATGATACATTGCTGCCAAATCAAGTGCATTAACACCATGAACATTATAGACTTTACCTCTCAGCTTAAAAGTTCCTAGTGCCATATGGCTCTGGGATATGACTTGATTCACACTCAAATGCGATTTATTTTTGCTCTGTGAATCTGCTTTTTGAGCATCTGTAAGAATAAATTCAAAAATATGTGGGGAGTTAAATATCACAGAGAGCATTAAAGGCGTGATTTTAAGACGTGGGGATTGTGTCATGTAAAATAGAAAATATCCATTCCATTTATCATTGAGACTGGAGCGGTAGGCTTGTATATCATCATTGATAATAGCTTTAAATATATTTTGTTCGACCACACATTGCTTTGCTGCCTCTTTATTTTTATATTGAGCCTTAGTAGTGCCTTTGAGGAAATTAATCTGTTTGCAATCCACTTTGAGCAATAAAGTCAATTCTTCCTCAAGACTATGAGGGTTGTGGGTATCCTCTTGTGTTTGAATCCCATTTCCAAAGATAGTATTACATAAGCATAGGCTTACAAAAACATATCGCAGAATCAATGCCTACTCCACACCCACCATTACAGAAGTAGCTTTAATCAAAGCATAAGCGGTTTTACCCACTTCAAGCTTAAGTTCATTAATAGATTCTAAAGAGATTGTTGCAGAGATGATATTACCTCCGCCAATATCAATCTTCACAATACTATTCACAGCACCTTTTTCTATTGATACGATCTTACCTTTAAGTTGATTTCTCGCACTTACTTTCATAATGCACTCCTTAAAAATAACTACAAAATTATCTAACGTTTATCCCAAACAAGTCAATAAGTTTGTCCTGAGACTTTTCTTAAACATTAGCAAGCTCCAAACAAGATAATTTTATCCAAGAATACTTTAGGGATAGAAAAACCATCATTTTACACAATGCCTTCTCATTTGACTTTCATCACAAAAAAGGACAACCTCACAAGATATGCCACTTCCCACCCTTAGAAGCTATAGCTAGGATACGCACTTTATGCCTATCCGCCCTTGCAAATCCCTTAAAAGCAGAAAAATGCTCTTGTGATTTGCTAATGCCACATTAAATGAATTTTACGATAGAGAATCTTTTATCTTAAAAATCACTGAAAGAAACATTTTTATAATACCGTGCTGTGCAAAAGGAAGCGGAGGATTCTAAAATCACCCTTGCATCTTTATCCTGCTCCCCTACATAAATATCTATACACACCCCTTGAGTATGTAAAAGCCTTATTTCATCTAGTGTTTCAAGGCAGGGCGCAAATAACAGTAGATTCTGCAATCGCTTATGAGAATCCACATAGGTTAGTGCCCTTTTTAATGCCTTTTTTACATCTAGAATCTCCCGTTCACGCCATATAATGCCACTTTCCCCATAGCCTATAATCGTATAAGCATTCTCACAATACGAGATGACAGAATCTAGCACATAGGACACAATCTCCCTATCGCTCATCGTGTGCGCTTTCATAAATTGCCTTTATCTCCTCTTTGCTTAGCCGCTCCCTATCTTGCAAGGCTTGAGAGATTTTCAGCAACACAGCTTTAGAATTAGTGATAAAATCCTGCATTTCTGTTTGTGCCTCGTCTAAAATCGCTGCCACATCGCTACTATCACTCAAAAGCCTCCCACTCATACCATACTGCTCACACATCTGTGTGGCTATCTCCTTTGCCTTAGCAATATCATCTTTAGCATTGCTAAAAGTTTGCTGATAGATACATTGCACGGCAATATTGCCACTTAGGGCGACTTTGATTTTTGCCATAAGCTCTTGTTTGCTCGTAAGCTCTTTATCCACCTGTCTAAAGCTCTCATTCACAAGTGCGATTTTATCAAAATCCACCTCTAGCCAATACGCGCTCAAAGCCTTTGCCCCTTGATAAAGGGCTAGAATCTCCTTTTCTTTCTCGCTTAAACTCAATGCCTTTTTCTTCCCCACAAGCACCTTGTCTTTTGTGGCCAAAATATCTTCTTTTTGTATCACGGCTGACTTGCGTCTTAGTGCATTGAGCGCACTTTCATTAACCAACGCCGCTAAAGCCGCACCGCTAAAGCCTACACAAAGCCTTGCAATCTCATTAATATCTAGCTCGTGCTTTTTTCCCCGTAAATAAAGCTCTAAAATATGCTCCCTCTCCTTGAGATTAGGTAGCTCTACATAAATGCGCCTATCAAATCGCCCACTACGCAGCAGAGCCTCATCGAGCACCTCCATTTTATTAGTCGCTGCAATCACAATCACCCCACTTGAATCTTCAAATCCATCCATCTCTGTCAAAAGCTGATTAAGTGTAGTCTCCCTCTCGTCGCTACGTGTGTTACCTCGTGCTTTACCTACGGCATCAATCTCATCGATAAAAATAATGCTAGGGGCTTTTGCCTTTGCTCTGCTAAATAACTCTCTCACGCGTTTTGCTCCCATACCGACATAGATTTGCACAAAGCTGCTGCCACTTTGATAAAAAAATGGCACACCCGCTTCACCCGCTACCGCCTTAGCTATCATCGTTTTGCCCACGCCCGGCGGACCTACCAAAAGCACGCCTTTAGGCAGAGTAATGCCTAACCTTTGATAATGCTTAGGATTCTTTAGATAATCAATAATTTCTAATAGCTCTTCTTTGACCTCGCTAATACCTGCTACGTCGTTAAATCGCACAGCACTTGTCATAGATGTATAGATGGTTTGAGAATCTAGCAGAGGGGCTTCACTATCACGTGAGAGCGGAATATCGGGCTTTGGGGCTTTAGATGCGGCAGGAGATTTAAAAAACATTAACCTCAAAGCTTGAAATAACACACTAAAGCCCAAAAGCAGCACAATAACAATGCCTATCTCACTTAAAATATCACCAAAAAAATGCTTATTTTTGGTATGCACAGGAAAGGTATAGCTCCACATTTGCGGCGGTATAGAGTGAATATAGACCCTATATGCTTTATCCTCCACATCAAAATACACATATTCATCATCTACGCTTACATTATGCGCTTCTGCATTCATAAAGAAATTTTGTGCCTCTTGTGCGCTTACAAGCTGCGTATTATCGCGCATTATTATCACCACGCTTAAAAGCACGACCAACACAATAGCCAAAATGCCTACTATAAGACTTTTAGATATTTGCATTATTACCTTCCTTGCTGATTTGATATGTCTCAAAGCAAATCCACTGCCCCTCTAAATCCCCCCTTTGACTTTCAAAGTGCATACGATTAAAAAACTGATCCAATCCGCTATACACAAAGCCATTTTGAGAGGCTACCTTGCTTTCACATAGCACATTTAAAGGCACATAATGCGCCTTTCTAAAAGATTCATTGTTTTGTGTGATGATGGCTTTAAGCGTGTGCAATCGCTCCTTAGCAACATTGCCAGATATGTGATATTTCATTGCACTTGATGGTGTGCCTTCACGTGGGGAGTAAATAAAAGGGTGTAAATGCGTAAGAGGGAATCTTTTAAAATGCTCCAATGCCTCCTGCCATATAGATTCGCTCTCTCCTGGGTGCGCGATGATAAAATCACTCCCTAAGCAAAAGCCCTTTTTAGCAAAATCCTCAAACAAGGCTAAATCACTCTCCACGCGATTTAGGCGATTCATTATCTTTAACATACTATCGCTTGTGTGCTGTAAGGCGATGTGGAGATGCCGCTCCATAAGTGGTACTTCTAGGGCTTCTTTTAGCTCATTATTGATTTGACTAGGTTCTAAGCTCCCCACACGCAATCGCTTAAGCAATCCCAAAGTATTTATATCATTTATCAATTTTGCAAGATTGTAATTATCTAAATCTATGCCATAGCTGCCGACATTTGTCCCAGTAAGCACCACCTCGCTAATGCCACTCTCACTTAGAGTGCGGATTTGACTTAGAATCTTATCCTTAGGATATGAGCGCGCAACTCCTCGCACAGAGGGGATAATACAATAACTACAAGCAAAGTTACAGCCTTCTTGAATCTTCAAAAACGCACGTGATTTATTAGCAAATTGCGCTATGAGTGTGCTATCGATATGTTTATTATTGCTTTCAGGGTAGAAAAATCGCTGTTTTTTTTGCAGCATATCATCAATAGATTCTTTAAAGCTATGGGCGAATACACTATGTGCTAGATTCTTTGTAAATATCTCCTCTCCCCTTGTCCCCACGCCACAGCCGGTAAGATAGACCTTTTTATTACTTTTTTGCATTTTATGCAGATAGCTTCTCACGCCCCTATCTGCACCATTAGTAACCGTGCAGGAATTGACTACCACCACATCAGCACTCTCCTCATCCTCCACGCATTCAAACTGCCTTAAAGAGCTTTTCATCACTTGCGTGTCAAAAAGATTCGTGCGACAACCAAAGGTTTTAAAATATACTTTTTTTACTTCACTCAATGTATTATGTCCTTATTTAAGAATCTATATGCCCACCGCCAAGAATCGCCCTTGTATCTCTATCTTTTATCTCGCCGCCTATGCCATCACTCCCTGTAGCAACAACCTTGCTTGTGGGATAAGCGATATGTATGTCATCTTCCTTAAGAATACGCTCGATAATCTCTCCAGAAATTGTGCTTCTTAAGGCGAGTGTGGCATAGGCATTGGTTTGATACCAAAGGGAGATTCTAAATCCATTAGGCTCTATCATACAATAGCTTCGCACCTCTAAGTTAGGATTACGCAAAGAATATTTATCTCGCATACGATGCACCTGCTGACGCACCATCTCTGTATAGCCTTTTGCATATTTTCTGCCTATGTCGGTGGCGATTTTTAATGCCTTTTTGTAATTGCTATCAAACGTAATGCTAAAGTCTATGCCATCCCACACTGTCTTTAATCCGCCGTGCGTATAGTTAGCAAACATTGTGCTAAAAATAAAATTATTAGGGATAAAAATAATCCGCCCTGCACGTCGATTTTCCCTATAACTGGTGAGGGTTACATCCTCAAAAAGCGTAATTCTTAGCATAGAAATATCTAGCACATCGCCCACATATACGCTATTATCCTTGCATACGCGCACCCTATCGCCCACATGCACACTGCCGCCCAAAACAATGATAAACCACCCCAGCACACTCATAAACAAATCTTTCATCGCAATAGCAAGCCCCGCTGAAGCAAACCCCACAATCGCCACGAGATAAGTCACATTCTCCATATAGCTAAAAAGCAAAATCAGCACAACAATGGTGATGTTTAAAAAGTTAATCACTTTACTTGCCGTGTATATTCTATTGGTATCTAAAATATATTTACGCAAAGTAAGTTTAAGCAAAAACGCTAGAAGAATCGTGATAACAACCGCCACGCCCACATAGATAATCTTAACAATTTGATTTTTGATTTGGCTTTTAAGTTTATTATGGATACTTTCAGCCTCCTGCACATAAATATCTATGGAGGTCTCCAAGATTCTCTGTGTGCCTTCAAGCTCTTCAAGTATCGTCTGTGTGCGGACAATGGCATTTGCCACATCAAGAGATTTATCTACAAAACTAAGCTCTAAAAGCAGGGCGTATTTTTCCCGCACGATTTCTAGCAGATCCTCTAGGCTTTCCTTATTTGCTTGAAATGTATCTTGCTGCTCTTGCAAATTTTTCATAAAAGAATAGCCTGTGAATATTAAAAAGGGATTGGTGATTTGAGGCACACCCTCGATATTTTTTGCCTCTAAGAGCGTCCTATTTGGCTCTTTGGTATAGTCCTTAAGCAAGTCCTGCTGTCGCTCTAATGTCTCTAAACGATGTCTTAATGAACGTGATGGGGACGCATTAGATTCTAATTCATTTTTAAGAGTATTGATTTCGTGAGTAAGCTCATTATAGTTTTGCAAACTCACATAGTATTTAAACCACGTATTATGGCTTTGCTCAAGCTTTTTATCAATCTCTTGTATCTCTTTACGGATAGAATCTCCCTTATTTGCGCCACTGCACCACATAGCTGTACAACATAAAAATACAATAATATACCCAACATTATTTTTCATCGCATTCACCCACTGCCCTTAACACTTTGAGCACCACTTCTTTTGGCACATCTTCGCGCATTCTCACATTGCCAATCCCACAGGGCAATACAAACATAATCTTAGAATCTGTGCTTTTTTTATCTAAATAAAATTTCTCATAAAAATCATTGACATCTTTAAACGCAAAACGTGTAGGCAAATGATAGCTTTGCAGTAGATTCTCTATACTTTTACATTCTTTGGGAGTAAGCATTCCTAGCTCGCAGGCAAGGGCATTTGCCATACACATACCTATACTTACTGCCTCTCCGTGCAAAAATGCCTTATAATGTGTGAGGTTTTCAACCACGTGTCCAAACGTATGTCCGTAATTGAGTGCTGCACGAATACCTCTCTCCTTTTCATCGGCATTCACCACTTGCGCTTTAGTCTTCACACTCTGTGCAATGGCATAAATGAGTGAAGCGCTATCTGTTAGGGTAAGAGGACTTTTAAGCAGGGTATCAAAAAATGTTTTATCAAAGCACACTGCCATTTTGATAATCTCTGCCACACCTGCGCCAAACTCTCTTGTGCTAAGTGTTTTTAACATAGCAGGATCAATATATACAGCCTTTGGCTGATGAAAAATTCCGATAAGATTCTTACCAAAAGCATTATTAATACCTGTTTTACCACCAACAGAAGCATCAACTTGTGCTAAAAGTGTAGTGGGAATCTGGATAAAATCTATCCCTCGCTGATAAATACCGCTCACAAAGCCCACCATATCGCCTATGACGCCACCACCTAGAGCTATCATTAGCGATTTTCTATCTAATCGATGAGAAAAGGCGCACTCAAGGATATATTCCACACTTTGCATATTCTTATACTGCTCCCCATCAGGGACAATACACACATACACTTCAGGGGCTTTGATATGTGCCAAAATGTGCGAGAGATACAACCCTGCGACTTTTGGATTAGATACGATAAGCACCTTGTGGGAATACTCGATGTGGGGTAATGCGCCAATATGTATAGGATATTGTGAATCTGGGGTTTTAATATGTATAGTTTCACTCATAGTAATCCTTATTTGCGTTCCTTTGGCAATGGAATAAAAACTTGGGGATTCTTGCTATTCATAGAAGCGATTTTATGCACATCAGTAGAAAGAAATGAAAATGTTTTTGTCCGTGAGATACCGCGTTCAAAAGGCACAAAAGATAAATAAGACATAAAGCTATCTTGTAAGTATAAAATAGGATTTTTAGAATCTGTTTGTATCGTATTCATTTTACGCTCAAAAATCCGTGAAAGCTCCTCATATCGCTGCACGATTTCATTATGATAGGCAGCATCTGTATCATAATCATACACATCTATATCTAAACGCAACTGCTTTGATATATCAAATACCACAGAAGCGACATTCTCGCTATCGCCCATATTTTCGCTTAATATCACAAAACTCTTTTTGCACTCTTCAATATGCTCCCAGCCTGTTTTAAGCACAGGAATAGAGAGATCAAAAAGCGCCTTGCGATTTTTACGTGAAGCAAAAATATCTTGATTCACAATGACAAGCCCAAAACGTTTTTGTGCATCTTGAATGATTCTTTCTTCAAAACTTGCATTACTATAATCCACCCTTACTTGCACACTTTTAGATTCTAAAGCTTTTATCATATCAATAAAAGCAAGGTTTGAAGGATTAAGAATATAAATAAAAAGCTTATTATTTTTGAGATTCTTGTTCAAAAAAAGCGCATCTTGCACATCATTATAGATTCTATGCTCACTTGAAAGCGACATATCCACATAGAGAAAAATATCTCGCCCAAAAGGTGCGGGGAACTGCCCAACATCACTTTTTATTTGCATATATACATCATTAAGCACCTTAGGGTCTCCGGCGATAAGCAAACTATCATTAGGCTGAATCACCAAAGAATGCGAGCTCAAAAGCAATTCTCCTCGCCTATAAATCCCTACAATCCGCCATTTCTTTTGTTGAATCGAGCCAATATGCCGATAAGTGAAAATACTCCCGCTTGGCACACTCACTTCCATAATCTCACCCTGCCCTAAACCAAAGCTACGCGGAATAAGCGGGACATTAGGCAATCGCTCAATAAATTTATTAGAGACGATAAGGTCTTCATCAAGCACTACTAAATTGGTATCATTTTGCATTTGCTCACTTTGCTTTTGCGTCTTTAACGCCATTACAATATGTGCTTTTTTATTGAGTGCGCGTAGCATTTTATAAGTAGCGATGATTTCTCCCTCATCATCAAGCACTAAAAATATGCTATGAATATCCTCATTAATGACTTGTGCCACTCTATAAGGCGAAGTATAATCAAAATGATGAAATTCAAAGGAACTAGGCACTTTATCAGGGATAAAACACATATCTTTAGCGATGACAATGTAATAATCATTGCTAAAATATTTGTCTAAAATCGTATCAAGGAAAATCTTTGCAATACTGCCTTGTGCGATAATAAGCGTCTTTTTCACACCTTGCCTTTTTAAGGGAATTAGGGCTAAATTATAACCAAGAAGTAATAACCTTTTTAAAAACGCATAGGCTTTTTAATGTGTTTTAATCTCATTTGTGCATAGAATCTACTTAAAGCCATCTCCTCTTTTTTATCTATGCGATAATGGATATGTGTTAAATACATAAGAATATCCTTTGGAGCGATAGCACTTTGCTTACTCCTTGCTTGTAAAATATAATAGGGAATCTTCACAGGTTTATTTACAAAACTCTCTGCTAAATGTCTATAAAAACGCCCATAGCGATTAAAACATAATCGTCCAAAGCTAAATCCTAGATGATGTTTCTCCCACCATTTCTGCCCCAAATCAATAGCTTTAGCCCCACTCAACTTGTATCTTAACGCCCTATCACCAATAAGCACCTCTCCTTTAATCCCCATTACCTTTGCCAAGGCATTAGAGGAGGCGGATTGATAGTCATCTTTGCTTTGCTTTGGCAGCACTAGCACACTCCACACAGCGCCCTTTGCCACAATCCCCGCCTTTGTCGCCCTACCTTGACGCACGCTCTCATACCCAGCAATAGAAGAGATAAATCCGGCATCGATACGTTTATATAAAAAATCTTTATTAAGTCTTGCGGGATATGACTTTCTATGCTCTAAAAAGGCTTTAAAATATAGAGGCAAAGGATATTTCTTAATAAATACATCAAAAGGCAAAAGATTTAAATAGGCAATCTTCCCAAAGCGCATTGTTTCCCCTATAAAACCATTTTGACACAGCTACTTACTTGCAAAGCAGCAAATATTGCATTTCTCTCCTCTTCATTCTGCACTTCTAGGCTTACATATAAGCTTACAAAATGCCCCTTTGAAGAATGTTTGCCTAGTGTTATATCATATTCTCTAGGCATAATATCAAAAATCAACTTCCGTAATACCTCCTCATCTGTCCCTATCACGCGATATTCCCATTTGCAAGGATACACAATATGAGGCTTTTGTATATCAAGATTCATTATTTTTCCCTAAAGTGAGTAGAATCTCCCGCATATATGGAGGAATTTTGCAAGGTTTAGCAAGTGCTACATCAACAAATGCAAGGCTAATTTGCGCCCTAAAGATAAGCTTTTCATCATTTTTTTGAGTGAGGGCATCATAGATTCTATATATATCTTGGGCGATGATAACAGAGACATTTTTGCACTCAAGCAGTGTACTTCGAACCTCAAGTATATCCCCTAAATACGCACTTGAGACAAAATCAGCTTGCATATTTTTTAGCACAAAGCCACTTTTATCCATAAATGGCTGCATAGATTGAGCAAAAAATAGCTCACTTCTGGCACGTTCGCAATATTTTAAATAATTAGTATGATAGACAATCCCCCCACAATCAGTATCCTCAAAATACACTCTCACTCGATAGGCTTTCACATTATCTCCTTAGCGATGCTTTGGTGCATTGTAGCATATTTGAGTAATGCGTTATTTTATTATTCCTTTGCTACTGCACTTCGTGCCGCAAAGGTCTTGCACAAGTGGGAGTAAATCCCACTTGTGCGCCTAAAGGATAGAGTTATAACCGCTATCGCGTTTATCAACTCATTTTCTAAACTTTAAAAACTCACTTTGCAAATGTGGATAAAACACTGCGTGTTGTATGTAGCTAAAGCTACCACTTTAGTCAAACTTTACGCAAAGTCAAATCTACACTTCGCACCTGAAAGATTAATTTATGCATAACGTTGCTCTTAGTCATCAAGTAAAGTTTTAGAGTATGTAACTTATGATATTTTAGCTAGAATGTGGTGCAATAAAGGCATAAGGAAAGATATGAATCACTTTAACAAAATCGGCTTTATTATGGCAACATTGGGCAGCTCTATTGGCTTAGGGCATATTTGGCGATTTCCCTATATGGCTGGGGAAAATGGCGGTGGAGCATTTGTGATATTCTACCTTATCCTTGCTATCAGCATTGGCATATCTATGCTCATAGCTGAAATGCTACTTGGCAATATCGCACGTAGCAATCCTTTGGATAATTATGTCATTCTTGATAAGCTTAATGCCCTCCCTCCCTCACAAAACCATAATGAACATAATGCAGTAGATTCTAAAGATAAATCTGCTAAAAAATCACTTATGTGGCTTGGTATCAATGCTATATCTGGTCCTATCGTTTTAAGCTTCTATGCAGTAGTAATGGGTTGGATTCTGTATTATCTTATTTTTGTGAGCTTTACCTTGCCTCAAAATATTGATGAAGCAAAGGCTGTTTTTGATAATCTTCGCTCCCAATCCTTGTGGTGGCAGAGTCTGTGCTTTTTTGGCATTGTTATCTTTAGCGCATTCATTGTCTCACGCGGTATTAAAAGCGGTATTGAAAGGCTCAATCTCGTCCTTATGCCCTTGCTTTTTGTGATTTTTATCGCACTGCTTATTTATGCGATGAATTTAGAGGAGTTTTCGCAAAGTTGGCACTTTATGTTTGCCTTTGAGCCTCATAAGATTACCTTTAATACTTTTGTAGAATCTTTAGGGCAGGTATTTTTCTCCCTTTCGCTTGGTGTAGGCACGATAGCCACTTACGCAGCAAACGCTCAAAGAAATGAAAATCTCCTTAAAAGTAGCCTGTGGGTGGTTTTAAGCGGTATTGCCATATCGCTTATAGCAGGATTGATGATTTTTACCTTTATTTATCATTTTGGAGGCAAGCCAAGTGAGGGCGTAGGACTTTTACTTATCTCGCTTCCTCTAGCCTTTTCATCACTAGGGAGTAGCGGGGCGATTATTGCTGCATTATTTTTTATAGCTGTGCTTTTTGCAGGATTAACCTCTACGATTTCTATGCTTGAGCCGAGCGTAAGTATTTTACGTGATAAATACAATTTCTCACAAGCTAAAGCCTCATATATCTTAAGTAGCGGGATTTTTACCTTAGGATTCCTAGTGATTATGTGGAATGACGCCTCCTTATCCCTGCCTCTTATATATGGTAAATCCCTCTTTGATATACTGGATTTGCTTACCTCATCGTGTCTTATGCCTTTGGGTATGCTTATTTTACTGCTCTTTTTGGGTTGGCATATTAAAAAATCTCATCTACGTGTATGGACACCCTATTTTTCTAATGCACTCTTTTATATTTGGTGGTGGATACTGCGTCTTATTGCCCCAATCATCATTATAGCCATACTCATCTCATAATTTTTCAAACTATGAAGAATAGATAGAATCTAATGTCCTATCTATCCTCGCTGTGTGCTTTAAGGTTTTTTAATCACAAAGCGTAAGGTAGGACCATCTTGCTGCACTTCAAGCACCTCAAATCCCCTTGAAATTGCGTCATTAGGGATTGAATTAATACTTTGAGGGCAATCGCAAAGCACTTCTAGAATCTCGCCACTTTTAAGCTGTGGAAGTGCATCAAGTGTGGCAATAGCAGGGTAAGGACAAGCTTCCCCCTGAAGATTAAGTGTATAAGTTATATTCATAGTTGCCCCTTATAAATGTGTTTGAAAAAGTGATATTTGTAGAGAAATACAAGCGCAAGCATAAGTAAAAACAGCATAAGGCTTATGCCAAATCCGCCAAGAAAACCCACATCATATAAAAGACTGATTTTTGCCCCTTCAACAAAACTTTGAGGGAAATAATCATAGCTTAGAGCTAAAAGCATTGTGCCAATAATATTAGCGACCCCCACAATCATAAAGTGGGTTTGCCCCTCCATAGCTCGATACGCCCAGCCACATTCACAACCCCCTGCAAATACAATACCAAAGCCAAAGAGAAATGCCCCTAACATCACACCAAAGCTTATGTCTATAACCTTTGCTTGATGTCCATAGAGCATAAAACCAAAAGCAATAAGTGAGGCAATAATCATACCCAAGACAGCCCCCTGTATGACAACAGAGCGTCCAAATAAAAACAAATCTCTAAAGCACGAAGTGAAGCATATTTGAGCGCGTGAGATGATAAATCCAAACATAAAGCCAAAGAGCAAGGCAACAGAGAGCAAACTTTGCTTAACCTTTACATCAAGGCTGGGCGATGTTAGCACAAGATAGATAAACCAGCCCACAAAGAGCGCAAAAATAATGCTCCCCAAGGCAAAATGCCGTTTTGAACGCGCACTATCAACTTCAAGGGTGCAGTTTGGCTTATCTACTTTTTGCAGAATGGCTTTGGGCTTAAAAAATCGCATATTGCATACTTTTACACCAATATAGATTCCAAGCACCATAAAAATGGTAAAAACCCATGTATGCACCGAGAAATAAGGCAGTCCTGTGAAAAAGTTTGCCAAATTACACCCAAAAGCTAGTCGTGCCCCAAAGCCAGCAAGCATACCGCCAACTATGGCTTGAAAGATTCTAATCCCACTTGCGGGGAGGCGAAATTTTACTTTGTTTGCCCACAAGGCAGCTACCAATGCCCCTATAAACATACCAATAAGCATAAGCCCATCGGTGCGCGTAAGAGGAGTGCCATTGAGATTTTGTTTTGTATAATAGCTATATGGGCTTAAATCCATTCCAAAGAGTTCTAAAAACTCTCCGCCCCATCGTGTCATCTCGCCTGTTACAGCCCACACACCACCAAATATACCAAAATATACTGCACTTAAAATACCTAAGATAATCATACCCCTACCCATATGCCAAAAATGCACAAAAAATTGCCTATACAATTCCTGCAACATACAAACATCCTTGTTTGAATAAAAATGATTAGACATAGAAGAAAGTAGCCTAATGTATGCTTTGCACGAAAGGCTATGAGAGTGGGGATTTTAACATATTTGAATTAATAAAGCTACAAGAGTGGAATATTTTTTGCTCTCTTAAGCTTGAATAACTTTGGAGTAAATATTAACAAGGAAGCGGTTATGGAAGGGAAGTCAAGCAAAGTTATATTTTATTTTTTAGTTTTCATCATTGTGCTTCTTGCAGCACTTGGTGGAGGCTATTACTATATGGTAAAGTTTTCCGGTATGTCTCTCAATGATGTAAGCAATAAGATTGAATCTCAACTTATGCAACGAGATGAGGTCGTGTATCAATCAAACCTTGATTCAAAAGATAAGCAAATTGAGTTGTTAAAAGCACAAAGCAATTCTCTTAGAAAAGAACAAGAGAGTGTCCCTGCGAAACTGCTCTATACGATTAAACCTAGAGATAAAATTGTAGCACATTGCGTAGATATGAAAATAGGGCGTTGGAATATGCCAAAGCATTGTCTTGATGAGCTTACAAGGGGTATTGCTGATATGGTGCATAAAGATAATAAAATCGTGGCGTTTGAAGTTTCAGGTGTGGTGGATAGTCTTCCTTATGCAGGTTTAAGCCCGGAGCTAAAACAGGAGGGTCTAGCAAGCTTCCGCGCAAGAGAGGCAATTTATATCGTGGGGAAGAATCTTCCAAATATTGCTGTTTTTGAAGGGTTGAGCCAGCAAAAGGCTAAAGAGAGAGGCTTTGTAGTCCGTGCATTTTATGTAGAGTAAAACCATAAAATGCAAAATTCAATATAACACTCTCTTAATACCTATACCCCACTTGCACCCAAAATTGCCTCCCTACTTCATAGGCAAGTGTAGGTGCGCTAGAAGTCCCTGCATAGTTTGAGCTAAGAATCGTTGGATTTTTCGCATCAAGGAGATTATAAATATCTATATTCGTATAGAGTGTATTGCCCTTATAGACATCTACTTCAAAACCTAATCGCATATCCCAAGTAAAAGCCTCTCTAATGCGTTGAGGGACATATTGGTCTTTGTTGTTATGTGCGGGATTATAGGCAGGATTAGGAGTGCGAGTTGCTGTGTATTGCGTCCTTGCAATGTGGATTCGAGTTATGGCATCATAGGCACTTCTAAATCGAAAGAAATTATTTAAAAGCCATTTTGTCTTGCCTACATTAAAGGTATGTATGGTATTAAGCCTTAGCGTATAAGGACGCACAAAATTACTCGCTGGTCGTTGAGAATATGCTACCACCTCGCCATTATATAAAATATCTGCATCTTGGAGTTCATTAGCTGTCGCGGCACTACTATAATCATTAAAGTTTCTTTTTACATTTGTCCAATCAAAAGCAAAAAATATATAATTTTTCGTGTTAAAAAACTCTATTGTCTCATTCTTGGTAAAAGTGAGAGTTACCACATCACTTCAGCTTTTACCCTCATTAGTAAAGGTAAAATAGTGAGTTGTAAGGCTAGGGTCGATTGGTAGATTCGCATAGTCTCTCCGCACATAGCGTATATCATCTTTACCCGCACGATAAATATATTTTGCTACCAAGCTCCAGTCATAGAGCTGCTGTGTGAAACCTATGACGAATTCATCCACATAAGGCACTTTAAGTTGATTAAACTTCACAGCATTGAGATGAGTAACAATACAATTTTGATTAAATCGTCTTGCGCCATTTAAATTATTATCCACAGGAGCATTTCCCGTAGGACAGGTAGTTCCCATTGCTAATACATCATAGAAATCTGTATTCGGGTCATTGCGATAGATGGTTGTTTGCATAGCGTTTAAATCCTCCCTTAAGCGATAGCTAAAGATATTGCGCCCATAGTAGCGATTCGCCCCTGCGATCATAGAAGTGGAAAATTCGTGATGCAACTCATTCCACGGGGCTTCATAGCTAAGGGAAAGCCTTGGAGCGGTAGTAAGCTTATCCATATAACTATCATAATCAAAGCGGATACCCGGGCGGATATTGATATGCCCTATATCTCTGCCTTTGTATTCTAGCGGGAGTGCCATATCATCTTCTGCAAATGCTGCTAAAAGCGTATTATCAAGTGTGGTGCTACCACGATAAAGCCACGCGGAATAAAAATACTGCCCATTTTCCCAAGGTTCTAGCGTGTAGGTTCGATTTGCTCCTGTGCCACTTGTCTTTATAAAATAGGTCTTTGATGGGTCACACCATTCTAAGTTTGGGCAAGTTTGGTTAGCCTCAAGCTTTGTCGTAGTCTGTCTAACGATAAAATGATCGTGCGTATAGCCAAATCTTGCATATTGGTAGCCTAGCTCAAATCCCACTTGGAATCTATGCGTGATACCAAGTGAGTCTTGCAGGGGTTTAAAATCTTGAATGAGTTTATTACTTAGTGTGTGTTGGATAGATTCACTTGGGGCATAGCCTCCCTCACGTGCACGTCCAGCCCAATTGCTCCAATTTTTCGCATCTGAAACGCGCCATTCCTTAGTATGCTCATAGCCGTGTGCGATAGTAGAATTTTGCAAATATGAATAGCCTAAGGTGTTTGTCATCTTGCCTAAGGTATTTCTCCACGTGGTTTTAAAGCCTACATCGTGTCCACCACTTACCCAATCATAGCTTTGGTCGGGTTTGCCTCCGGGTAGATAGCGATTATTATAATCTGGCGCGTAGGTATAGGTAAGCTCAAAGCTAAGATCTTCATCTACATCATAATGGGTTTTAAGAAAGTAATTATAGATTTGTCTCACTTGATTTTGCACCGCCTGTCCATTAGAATCTTGCACGATACCTTCAGGGATAGGATAAGCCGTAGTATTAAGATAGCTATTATCACTTCTACGTAAGGGGATAAAACTCTGTGTCGTTGCAAAGGCAGCGATAACGCCAAGTTTATCATCGATTTGAGATTCTAGATTGGCACGAATGAGGTGTTTAATAAACACAGGTGTGTTGGTTTGATTTTCACCATTAGCAGAGGCATTGATAAAGGCATCGAGCGAGGCATCATTCCCATAGATATGGTAATGTGTCATAGAGAATTTACCCGGCTGCGCATTACCCTGCGTGATTTGGTAGCTGATGTTTGCTCCAAAGGGCTTATTTGCCCTTCTTGTGAAAGCCTCTACCACCCCACCGGTAAATCCCCCATACGCCGCAGAGACATTAGAATCTTGCACGTTAATAGATTCTAAAAGGCTCACATCAATAGCCATTCCCTGACTTCGCCCCGGGGTCGTGCTAGTCCAAGTAGAGCCATTCTGTGCGGGATTGAGGTCGTTATTCATATCGCGTCCATCAATGGTAAAAAGATTTTGATAATGCAAACCCCCGCTTATGCTTATCTTTGCTGGGTCAATCTCACCGGGTGTATTGCTCCTAAGCTCTGCGTTGTCAAACTGCACGTTAGGGAGGATTCTAAGCATTGAGCCAATATCGCCATTACCACTAGGAGCAGATTCTAATATCTGTGAATTGATAGTATTGCTGCTTTGGTAGGTCTCATCTTTATGCTCTGCGCGGATAACAGAGCGCCCTAGATTCACTTTCCTTACTCCATTATCTTTAGAATCTTGTGCGCTATGAGATGCTGCTGCAGGGGGAGTTGCCAAATTTTGCTCTGCAAAGAGAGGAAAGCTACACAGAATATGAAGCATAATGAATGATGTGAATTTTATGGAGATTTTATTGTGCATATCCCCAGCTACTTTTTTGAAAGTCTGCTTTAGGTATTGTATCATAGTCTTTCCATGTTTTATTTTGATTTTAAGTAAAGCAATAGTAATATTTCTTGTCTTATAATAAAATAAAAATTATTATCATAATTTAATATATGGGGGATAATTTACTTGCAGATAAATAACAATCTCTCTAGTCTATCATTGCCTTTCACGCAATGGAAATCACAATCGCTGATAATCATCGCTTAAGCGCACGATGTCATCTTCACCTAGATACTCACCCATTTGCACTTCTATGAGCACAAGCGGTAGCACACCGGGATTCTCAAGGCGATGCACCTCTCCCATAGGGATATAAGTAGATTCATTAGCCTTCAGGAATTTTTTATACTCTCCTATGGTTACATACGCTGAGCCACTCACAATAATCCAATGCTCATTGCGATGATAGTGCTTTTGTAGGCTTAACCTGCCTTTGGGTTTGACAATGATTTGCTTGATTTTGTAGGTAGGAGATTCTAAAAGCACGGTATAGCTTCCCCAAGGGCGATGTGCGCTCCTATGCACTTTGGTGAGTTCGGGGTGCGAGGTTTTGAGCATATTGACAATGTCTTTAACTTGTTGAGAATAGCCCTTTTTTGCCACAAGCAGGCAATCACCCTCATCAATAATCATCAAGTTTTCTAAGCCAATGCCGACTACGACCTTATCAGAAATGACAAAATTATTCGTGCAATCTTTAGTGATAAAATCATTTCTACTTGCGTTGTTTGCGCTATCTTTAGGGTATTCAAGACTTAGAGATTCAAAGCTCCCTACATCACTCCAGCTAAATGCTCCGCTCACACAGGCAACCTTTTGACTTTTTTCCATCAGGGCATAATCAATGCTAATATGAGGGATATTCTCACTCATAGCGGGATTTAACCGCATAAAATGTGCTACTTTAGAATCTTTTGAGGCTTCAAAGGTAAGCTTACAAGATTCATACACATCGGGTGCGCATATTTTAAGCTCTTTTAAAAACACTTCCGCACGAAAGCAAAACATACCACTATTCCACAGGTAATACCCCTCTTTAAGGTAGTTTTGCGCTTCCTCTAAAGAGGGTTTCTCTATAAATTTTTCTACGATATGGTTTTTTGCCTTAATATAGCCATAGCCTGTATGAGGGCAATCAGGCTTGATACCAAAGGTAACCAAAAAGCCCTTGTTTGCAAGAGCAATGGCTTCAGCAATGGCTTCTTGATATTTGGCTGTGTCTTTGATGAGATGGTCAGCGGGTAGGGCGAGAATCACATCATCTTGTAGATGATTTAAGCAAAAGCTTTCATATACACTTAGAGCAGCGAAGGTAAGGGCAGGAGCGGTGTTTTTACTCATAGTTTCTAAAATGAAATCTTTTAGCTCAATGCCGCTATTATGGGCTTGTTCTTGTGCGATGAAGTAGTGATTGTCATTAGTAATGATTTGAAACGCCCCGCCACTTTTTACCAAGAATTGATTTCTCAACAATGTCTCTTGGAAAAGCGAATGTGTGGAATCTTGCGTATCATTTTTAGGCAAAATGGAGGCGAATTGTTTAGGCAAAAGCTCACGGGAGAGGGGGAAAAGTCTCGTACCAGAGCCGCCACAGAGGATACTGATAGTCATTTTACTCCTTTATAGGGATATGGAGGGATTTAAGGATTTCACGCAAATCCTGTGTATCGATGATGATATTTGCCGCATCTTTAAGAATCTGCTTAGCGCAAAATGCGATACGTACATCAGCATAGACAAACATACTCCTATCATTTGCGCCATCGCCTATGGCAATGGTGTTTTCAGGCGTGATAGAAAGCAGATGCTGCAATCGTTGGAGCATAATGCCCTTAGAATCGCTAAACATCATCTCCCCGCCTACTTCGCCCGTGAGGACATTATCTTTATAGTGCAAGATGTTAGCAAATGTTGCATCAAGCCCTAAAATATCAGCAAAATAATCCGTAGCGATATGGAATCCACCGCTAAAGCACACAACCTTATAGCCTTGCGCCTTAAGCGATGTGATACAGGACTTTGCGCCGGGATTAAGGGGGAGATTCCGCGCGATATGCAGAGCTTTTTGGTAGCTTAAACCCTTTAGCATAGCCACACGAGCCTTTAAACTCTCATAAAAGTCTAGCTCCCCATTCATCGCTCTATCCGTAATAGCAGAGACTTCATCGCTTACATTATGCGCCTGTGCAAGTATATCAATCGTCTCTCCGTTCATAAGTGTAGAATCAAAGTCAAACACAACAAGCTTCATCTATTATTATCCTTAGAAAAATGTTAAGATTATAGCATTTGGGATTAAATTTGATATGCAGAAGCGGTAGTTTTAAGGAGACACGATGTTTGGCGTTGAGTTTTTACCACAAAATCTAGCAAGTGATGTAGCTCTACTAGATTCTATGTGGAAGAGGGCAAAGCGGTATTTACATAAGACGCTAGATTTTGTGCTAGTCCCTGCAAGTCCTCGTAAAAAGGCAAGTGTAGAGGCGCTCTTAGGTGCATATATGCTAAGGCAGAGAATGCCTCATATACAATTTGTGCCTACATTAAGCGGAGGCGGCTGCGTGGGGGAAGCAGGTAAGATTCGCTTAAAGGCGGAGCTTTTGGGGGTGCAATATGCGGGATTTGACACAATAGCTCTTATCGGCGGCGAAGATGGGGGCATAAACGGCATAGAGCTTATCAGCCTTGCAAGAGAAATACTAGGGGAAAAAGTGCGTATCATCAGCGGTAGCGGAACTTTGACTGATAAGGCAAGCAGGGAAAGACTTGAAAAGAAGCTAAAAGCTGGTGCGGACAAAATCATCACGCAACCGCTTTTTAGCGCACAAGAGGCACAAGTTTTTTTGCAACATTTTGAATCTATCGCACAAAGCGGTGGATATGAGGTGGAAGCGTTTATAGGGGTATTTGGGATTTTTCATTTAGAGAGTGTAAGACGTATTAATGAAGCGAATCTGGGCTTTAAAATCCCTCAAGCATATATAGATGCTATGGTGAGTGGTAAACAAAATGAGGGAGATAAACATATCGGGCGAAGTGCTTTTGAAACGCTGTGGCAGGAGATATGCGAAGTAGCGCAGAAGCACAATGCTTCGTTATATCTTTCCACGCCAAAACATAATGACCTACGCGTTTATGGGAAATTTAAGGTTTAATATGCAAATTCTTTAAAATAGCATTTCGCCTGTATTTGCAAAAAATGTATGTCTTGATTTGACTAATAAGGTGAATTATTTGGCTTCTCAAGGTAGGAGAGTGCATAGCGGATAATGATAAGAATCTGCAGTGGCATAAGAAAAAAGCTTACAAATGGAATGAAGCTAGGCAGATATGCCATAAGCGCACAGAGATAATTTTGTGCTGAAAATTTTTGCAAACTCTCAAATTGCTCCTTATTCATCGTGCAACTTCCCACATCATAGAAATTGCGTCTTTTGAAAAAGAAAAATCCTAGTATAAGAGGGATAAGAGTGCCACACAACGGGATAAAATACAAAGGAATACACACGATAAGCAAAGCTATAAAAATACCCCCATCTTTGAAAAAAACTAACATATCGCTTACAAGATTCCCAAAGGGCTGCAAATGGATATGAGAAAAATCTTTCTTATGCACAAATTTTACAAGTAATGGCGTATAAAAAAGGGCAAAAAAGAGACTAGTAAGCAAGGTGAGAATCCCCACACACAAGCCCAAAAACAGATATATGCTTAAGACATATAAAAAACTCAGCACCCGTGCCCAAAGAGCCGCATTTACACTAAGATTTGCAATCCACTCTGGGCTTAAATCTAGCACATATTGATAAAAACTTGCCCCACAAAAATACAAGATACTGCCCACAAGCAAAATATTGCATATCACAGGCACACACACAAGAGATAGAATCTTCGGGCGCAAGAAATCCGCAAGGCTTTGTCTAAGAATGTGTAGCATACTCATAAAAATTTATTGCTTAATCCCTAGCAAGGTTTCTATCATTCTATCAATGGTAGTAATCACTTTTGCATTTGCCGCATAGCCACCTTGAAACTTGATGAGATTTACCATCTCTTCATCAAGGCTCACTTGCGATATAGCTAAATGCTCCTTTTTGACAGCAGATAGCACAGAATCTTTTGTTTCTTTGGTGCGTTGGGTAGCTTCGGTTTGATTAGCTACACGTCCAGAGAGGAATTGAAAATATTCAGAGATTCTCATCTGCTGCTTATCGTATTTATTGGTGTAGAAATCTACATCTTCATATTGAAGCTGCTGCATCATATTTGCCACATCAAAGTTCCCATTTACCGGTGTGAGCCACGGACGTATAAGGGTAGCATCTTTAGCATATTCGCGATGAAGCGTAATATTATGGGCATCTTCCCCATCAAAAAACTTATTCAAACCAAATGCTCCTGTGAAATTCGTGCCATTATCTTGGATAGCCACATAAAGCCCTTGCGAAGGGTTTTTAGCAAGGATATTAAATTCTCTTGTGCCATTATCATAATAAGCGCGGAAGTAGTCATCAACATCATTAAGGGCATTATTGTCTTTATTATCATCAGTATTTGCGTTGATAGCACGGACAACATCATTCATTGTAGTAGTCTCATCAATATGGATTGTTTTGCGCCCGATTTCCTCACCTTGTGCACTGTATATGACAATATCAAAACTCCCTGTTTTAATATTATAATTACTATCCACAAGAGCATTCAAGCTCCACACATCAATCTTATCGCTGCGAATCTGCATAGCTGCACTTTGAGAGTAAATATTATTGGTTGCCTCAATGAAGCCCTTTGCAAAAATATCAAGCTGATTGATATAATCTTGAATCTTCCCCACACGTGTGCCATCAGCCCCAGAATTATAGAGGCTAATAAGCGAGCCAGCCTTGCCTTGCACGATTTTATCAGTGATTTCAACGATTTTAAAATCATCACCCTGAAAATATACACGATTAAGATTGAGATGATTATCATCTTTTTTTAGGACGATGGGATGGAACATCGCGCCATCGACAATATTAAACCCAAAGCCGATATTTAAGACATATTCATCATCAAAATCCGCTAGTTTAGGGTGGATAGATGCACGAGAGTCTAAGTGATTTTTAAACACATTCGCACCTATAAGCGTTTGAAGATTAAACTCTAGCTCATCGCGCCTATCGCGTAACTCATTGGCTTGTTTTAGCTCACGTTGGTCTTCCATTTCTTTTAATTTTCCATTAATATGTGCAATTTCTTTGGCTAAACGATTGACTTCGTTGATAGTTACCTCAAGTTCTTCATTTACCTTTTGCTGCAATCTTACAAGCCTTGCTCGTGTGTCTTGAATATTATGACTTAAAACTTGGGCATTTTTTGCTAAAACCTGCTTTTGTGCGGGATCTGTGGAGTTTTTCGCTAAATCTTTCCACGCATTAAAATACTCTTCTAAATCATTATAAATCCCTACACCATCAACTTCAGGGAAAAATGCCGAAGCCTCACGCAAGGTAGTAAAATGTGTATCATAATATTGGGCTTCTTCAGCAGCCTTGCGATAGCGGTTAAAGACAAATTCATCGTGGATTCTCTGTATGGTTTCAATACTCACACCTCTGCCAAGATTATAGTCTTGATAGTAAAGCGGTCGTTCAGGACGGACAAGCACACGTTGGCGGCTATAAAATTCATCACTTGCATTAGCGATATTATTACCGGTTACATCAACCATAAGTTGATGTGCCTGTAAGCCCGTATAAGAAGTATTGAGAGAGGAGAGAATGCCACCCATAAGTTTTGCCTATACTTGGATTTTCAGTAAATGGCTTTGAGTACGTTGATGCTCATAACCATTGCTCTCGTGGGGGATTATGCGTTGGATAAGTGAATTGTAAAATTCAGCTACGGCAAAAACACTTTTTGCATAATTGGCATTGAGTGTTTTAAGCGTTTCTAGCTCATCTCGCATCGAGTCTAAAAGCGCGCTTGTCTGCTCATCAAGCAAATCTTTAAGTGCTTTATGTGGATTTTTTTCACACAATATAAGCATTTCCTGCTGAATAAGAGATTTTTTTTCTTCAAATGCTTTCACAAGATTATCTTTTTGCTCTAATCGCCCAAAAATCGCTTCGTGATGAGCCGCTTGTATATCTTTATTATCAAGTTGGGTAAGATGTATAAGCGTTCTTAAATCGGCTATTGCACCATTAATGTAAGTATGTAGCATAGTATAAGTCCTCTATATGCTCCATTGCTACATCAAAAAAATGCTTTGAGAGAATGGAGGAGTTTTTTAGAGGTTAAGCAAATTTGATGCCATTTTTTGGGCAGTTTGCCGTAAATCAATTTTGTATTCACCATTTTTGATTTGCTCTTTGATTTGCTCTGCTTTTGAGAGTTGTGCTTCTTCTTTTGCTTTGATTTCGTTGCTCTCATTTTGTTTGTTGAACATTTCTCTATTGAGGACATTTGCAGCTTGAATGCCTGTATTCACACCATTTATCATAGGACACCTCTAAGTAATTTAATTTTTTTTAAATAATTTCATTTCAAATCGGCTAAAGTATAAAAAAATTTAGCAATTTGTATTATTTTACATACTCTTGCATTTCTTGCTTAAAATCTTTGAGCGATGTTACATTTTTTGAGTTGCCATCGGATTCAAAAAGTGGAGCATTCGTATCGGCACGATACGTCCAAATTCCAAGCAAGAGTAAAACATACAAAAACGCAATAAAACTAAGTGTAGGAAATAGCCAATTTTTTAAACCTGTGCTCATTTTATCTCCTTATTTCGTATCTCAATGCAATTGTAAGATGCTATGCAAAAAGAGTGCCAAGACAAAGCCTATTTTAACATTTTTATTAAAATTTTTATACTACAATCCTAGGCTTATTTAAAGAATGGCTAAAGTTAAGCGCTGGGCGTATGGCTTGTAAGGTATTTGTATGAGAAAAATTTTTATGTTAGTGAGCGTTTGGAGCAGCTTGTGTTTTGGAGCAGTGGCTCATTCTCAAATATGGGAGGTAGGCTATACATTTTTTGCATTTTTTCAAAAATACAATATTCCTACAAGTTTATATTATAACCTCTCTCCAAAAGATAGAGAACTAACTTCAGAAATTTATGCTGGAGTTACATACTACACGCTTTTAGATGATGATGGTTCTTTGATTCAGGCTCTTATTCCCATAGGCGATGGTATGCAGATTCACATCTTTAAACGCGATGGGGCATATATGCTTGATTTTACGCCTATGATTTATTTTGAACAAGAGCAGATAGTAAGCCTCTTTGTTCAAAAATCCCCCTACCAAGATTTACTTGATATGACGCACGATAAGGGCTTGGTGAGCGAATTTTTGAACGCTTATAAAAATAGTGTGAATTTTCGTAGTATTTTAAAAAACGATAGATTAGCAGTGATTTATGATCGTAAATATCGTTTAGGCAAGCCACTTAAAAATGCGAATATCAAAGCGGCTGTAGTAGAAGTAAATAAAAAACCTCATTACATTTTTCAATATAAGAATGGACGCTATTACAATAAGGAAGGTAAGGAGATTCAGGGATTCTTGCTCCAAACGCCTGTAGCAGGGGCGAGAATAAGCTCAAGATTTTCACTTGGGAGGAAACACCCTATACTTGGCACAATCCGCCCACATTATGCGGTGGATTATGCTGCACCTACGGGGACTCCTGTTGTAGCAGCCGCCGATGGAGTAGTCATCTTTGCGGGCAAAAGAGGAGGTTATGGGAATCTTATTGAGATTCGCCACGAGGGTAACCTTAAAACACTTTACGCACATTTAAATTCTTTTGCAAATGGAATAAGGGCTGGTAAAAGCATCAAACGTGGGCAAATGATAGGACGTGTGGGCAGCACAGGGCTAAGCACAGGACCACATTTGCATTTTGGCCTGTATCGTAATAATGTGCCTATTAATCCCCTATCAAGCGTAAAAGCAGTAAGTAAAGAGCTGCAAGGCAAAGAGAAAGAAGCTTTTCTAGCACTCACAGAGCATTTTATGCCGCATTTGCAAGATGCACTCAATAAAAGTGTAAATGCTATTACATTAAGTGAAGGAAATTTGCCCGATAAGCATTCGCAAATAAATGCAGAATCTAACACACAAAATGCTCCTATACAGCCAACCACTCCATCATCAATCAATAAGCAATGAAAACACTCTCACATATCAGCGATATACATTTTTGTGAATGCGTGGATTCTATATATATCAAGCCCCACCGTATGCGCTATCGTGAAAATGGCATAAATCGCTGCTGGGATTTTATACAGAGCCTAGATTCTGTGGCGATTGTGATTTATCACAAAGAGGCAGATAGCCTACTTTTTGTCAAGCAATTCCGCCCTGCAGTCTTTGCAAAAACATTGCATAATGATACATCTTTAGCCCATATAAGCCAAGAATCTCTAGCCTTAGGCTATACGTATGAGCTATGTGCTGGACTTGTCGATAAGCAGGGCAAAAGCCTTATGCAAATCGCACAAGAAGAGGTACAGGAGGAATGCGGCTATAAGGCAGATTCATTAGAGCATATTGCGACTTTTGCCACTGCTGTGGGGCATAGTGGAGCAAAGCAAACATTATTCTATACTTGTATTAGTGAGCAGGATAAAATAAATGAGGGTGGAGGCGTTGATGGTGAAGTAATAGAATCTGTGTTAGTTAAGGTAAGTGATGTAGAATCTATTTTATATGATGAAAAAATTGTCAAAACGCCCGGTTTAGGATTTGGAGTGCTGTGGTTTTTACGCCATTATGAAAGACTTAAACAAGAAGCAATGAAATAAGGAGATGCAATGCGACTTATATTAGGATTGTTATGTTGTATGGGATTGGCTTATGGGATTGACACAAGTCCTGCAAGCACACATATTACAGAAGTTAGCTCAAAAGAAGTAATCTTCCCTGCTAAAAATCTCAAAGTAGGACAAAGTGGCGTTATCCTTACACGTAAAGACAGCTATAATGTAATTATCGCTGATGTGCAAATCACGCGCATTAAGAACAATGTGGCATATGCAGACTATACAGCCTTTGATAGCATTAAGCAAAAGTATCTCCCCACACCCATCGCCAAGCCTAGGCAAGGCGATGTAGTGCTTTTTAATGGATTCTATAATAAAGCCATTGCTATCGCCCCTGACCAAGAGAGTTATAACAAGATTCTCTCAACGCCCTCACAAACGCAATTCGCACATATCGATTTATTTAGTGCATTTTTAGCAAAAGATGGTATTAATGACCCCAAACAAAAGCATTTTCAAGCATTTTGTAAAGCATATAGTATAGGTTTGGTGTATATATTTGCCTCAAATGGTATCAACGTGCTTGATTGTCAAAGTTTTGCAATTTTAGAGGAAATCCCTATGCAAAAGCCGCAGCTCACGCAAACACAAGCTCCATTTTTCTCACGCATTGCTAATATTGATACAGGCTCACTAGCAAGTAAATTGCGCTCTAAAAAATCGCGCCAATTTTTTAGCTATTATGATGGGCTATTAAGCCAAAGTCTTAAAAAATTTCATTCCACAGATAAGGAGTAGCTATGCTTGATAAAAGCCATATTCAAACCCTAAAATCTATCGTGGGTGAGGAAAATTGCTATGATGATAAGGCGCATTTGGTGGCGTATTGCTATGATGCTACACGTGAACGTTATGAGCCTGAAGCAGTGGTATTCCCACGTAATGAGGCAGATGTAAGCGCTATCTTAGCCTATTGCAACACACACAAGATTCCTGTTATTCCTCGTGGCGCAGGGAGTGGATTCACAGGGGGAGCATTGCCTGTAAATGGTGGTATTATCCTTGCGATGGAACGATATTTTAATCGCATTTTAGAGATCGATGAAAAGAATCTTGTTGCAAGGGTGCAGCCTGGAGTTGTCAATAAAGCCTTCCAAGAGGCAGTAGAAAAAAAAGGATTGTTCTATCCGCCAGATCCAGCCAGTCAGGAGTACAGCACACTTGGGGGTAATGTAAGCGAAAATGCCGGCGGTATGCGTGCGGCAAAATATGGCATTACAAAGGATTATGTGATGGCATTACGTGCTGTGCTGCCTAATGGCGATGTGATACGTGCGGGCAAAAAAACGATTAAAGATGTTGCGGGATTTAATGTCGCTGGGATTTTGATAGCTAGCGAGGGAAATCTTGCTGTGATTACAGAGATTACGCTTAAGCTTATTGCCAAGCCTAGATTGTCGCGTTCAGCAATGGGCGTATTCCCAAATATAGAGTCTGCTATGAATGCAGTATATAAAACAATGGCAAGTGGTATCACACCTGTGGCGATGGAGTTTTTAGATAATTTAAGCATACGCGCAGTTGAGGAGCGATTCCACAAAGGGTTGCCCATAGACGCAGGAGCGATACTTATCACGCAGGTTGATGGAGACTTGACAGAGCAGCTTGACTTTCAACTCAATATATTAAGTGATAAATTTAAAGAAAATGGTTGTATTGATTTTAGAATCGCAAAGAATGATGAGGAGACACAGAATTTGTGGTTTGCAAGGCGCAATGTAAGTCAAAGCATTACCATTTATGGCAAAAAGAAGCTCAATGAAGACATTACCGTGCCTCGCTCATCTCTCCCTGCATTGCTTAGCGAAATAGGCAAGTTAAGTGAGAAATATGGCTTTAAAATTCCCTGCTTTGGACATACCGGTGATGGCAATGTGCATGTAAATGTAATGGTAAAAGACCCAAGCGATAAAGCCGTACTGCAGAGAGGATATGAGTGCATAGAGGAGATTTTCAAAATAGCTATTAGCCTAGAGGGGACATTGAGTGGAGAGCATGGTATAGGGCTATCTAAAGCCCCATTTATGCGCCTGGCATTCAGCCAAGCAGAGATGGATTTGTTTGCACGTATTAAAAAAGCCTTTGATCCAAACAATATTCTTAATCCTGGTAAAATGGGACTTCCTCTCTAATCCTTTTGGTGGATTAAGAATATTACAAGTGGGTTTTCTCATTTGCGTAAAAACACAATCACACAAAATGCCCACACTCCTAAGCTCTAGTCTACCTTAAAGTTTTTTTTGGAAGTGTGAATGCAGCACGAAGCATAATAGATTAGAGAATCTAACCTTAGAATCTCACTTGATAACCAAACGAAGTGCGGTTATCAAGTGTATCCTTTAGGCGCACACGAGAGGCTTTGTCTTAAGTGTGCAAGACCTTTTGCAGGTGTGGATTAGCACTTCGTGCGAATGCAGTAGCTTTAGCTGCAATAGCAAAGGCATAATAGACTAGAGAATCTACCTTAAAAACTCACTTGATGAATAAAGCGTAGCTTTAGTTTTGCCCTTGCGGGATTTGCTACGCTGCATAAGTGTATCCTTTTGTCCTTAAGGGCTATCGCCCTTTGCGAGATTAAATCCCTTCGGGATTGAATGGTGCGAAGCAGATTTTATATCTGCAAAGCAAGACCCTTGCGGCGATTACATCGCAACAGCAAGGGCATAGGATAGACTAGAGAATCTAAGATTATTACTCAAGGCAAAAAATATTTTTAAGGTGTATATATTAACTAAGTTAATAGTTTTCTTTTACTTTTCTACAATGCAAATCCACCCAACAAACAAAACCCATAAAGTTTTCACACTAAAGTGCCATACGGATACGATCATAAAGCATATCCATATTTTGCTCAGGGATAAATTCCATACCCATAAGCTTACCTTTAGAGACAATGTCCGAAGGTGGAAGTTGCTGCACGATGACGCAAAATACAGTCTTAGGATTAGGATCTTGACTTTCTTTGTAAGTTTTAATAAAGCCTAGTGCGGAGACATTGCCGATTTTCTCATCAATCACAACAATATCTTGAGGATTTTGTATAAGATTTTTTAGTGCATTGAGCGGGTCGCTATCTGTGGTGATAAGCAGACTTGAATCGATTTTTTCAATCACTTGGCGATATTTGGCAATATTCACAGCTGTCTCACGCACGATCAAAAGACTTTTGCGATTGGTTGTTTCTAAATAATGCAATAAGTCAAAAAGTTCCTTTGAGCGTGCAGAAAGCTTAGATTTGTCTAGTCCGCGCAAAAAGTAGCGCAAAAATGTCTTTGAGCTAAAACTCCCTTCAATACGTGAGTTGCTAAAAAAGTGCTTTACATTATGGCTAAATTTAGCTCGACTCCATAAAGTGGTATCAAAATCATACGCCTTTGTGTCAAGTAAGGCAAGAAAACGGCTTTTAATATCATTTGTCATAGGGGTATAAACAGAACCAAAGGCAGTCAAATGCTCTTCTCTAAATCGTTTCATACGTGCATTTTCACTCACTAATGCGTCCTTTTGATTCCCAATAAAATTGAGCAAATCCACATATCGCTTACGCATTGCTTTCACTTCTTTTTCCACTTCTGTATATTCTTTGCTACCTTTATCATCGCGCTTGCCTAGAGCCTTTTCCCCTTCAGCGAGGGAGCCATTAAGGGAGTTAGTTTGAGCTTGAGCATTGGCAAGGGAGCTTTGAATCTCATCAATATGCGTAACTGTTTTATTATATTCTACCTGTCGGGCAAGAAATATCGTTTCAAAGGCATATTGGAGTGTGTATTGTGTCTTTTTATGATAATTTTCATATTCTTTGGAAAGAAAAACAATTTCTTGCCTCAGCTTTTTTAAAGCTTCATTTTCTATATTAGCATCCATTGCACATAAATCATTATAGGCAGTGAGTAAAAAGCGGCGCATACGGATAAAATCAAGCTTTAGATGACCAGTTACATAATCTTTATATTTAGCAAGTATTTCATTTTCGCGCATAAAATACTCTTCGATACAAACACGTGCTGGTTTAGTTACAGGTATCTCATCAGGATCTACGGGTTTTGGTTTGAGATGGATTTTCACCACCTTTTTCATCTCTACGACAAATTCTACCTCCACCCCCTTTTGCAAATCGCTGATTTCATCTTCCCATAAATCAAAGGCAAAATCAAAAACGCGTTTATTCAAGTCTTGTTCAACTTGCGCTATTTGCGTTTGTGAATCTATGTCAATGATTTTTCCATATAGCATACTAATCCCTCAAATCCTAAAATAAACATAAGCTGGCATTATACCTTAATAATATTTGCAAATCTTTTAAATATGTAACTTAGGTTATGTCTCTAGCTCATCTTGATCTATTTTAATGCTTCTTGTCTGCGCCCACGCGTAAATGGCTTTAAGCATTTCTGTATTGTCGCTTTGATTGGGGCTTAAATGTGTAAAAATGGGGGGTAGGATACGTGTAGGTGATTTGGATTGAATCTTTGCCTTGACAAGCACGAGATTCGCCTCCCTATCGCGTAAGGAATGCACAAATTGCATTACATCAATATGGAATCCACTTGATTGAGCTTCGTGGATAAACTCTACACACAATCTTGCATCATAGCACATACACATTACACCATTAGGTTGTAAAATACGTTTGATACGTTTAAACAAAAGCGGAAGTGGTAAAAAGTGCTGAAAACGTGCCATATTCTTACGCTCATTGTCTCCAAACAATGCACCTTGAGTGTAAAATGGTGGGTTTGAGATAAGAAAATCAAACTTTGTATGAGGGTCAAAATTTAAAAAATCCATACAATGCACCACTCCCTCAAAAGCGTGACTGTTTTTAGCTGCTAAAAGACTCATAATTCTATCTTTCTCTACAAGATGGAGTTGTGGTTTTCCGCCAAGGGATATAATCTCTCTAGCGCATAATATCCCTAGAATCCCACTCCCTGCTCCTACATCTACAATACTAAAATGTTTTTTGAGAAACTGCTTTGCAAAATACGCAAGGATAAGACTATCAGTATTATAACAATAGCCATTTTTGAGTTGATAAATATCTATTGCAGCCATAAGGCAATGTCCTCCCCTAAAGTCATTTGGTGTAAAAGCGTGAATCTACCACTAAAGGAATGCGTCAAATACTCTCCCTCTGCGTGTTGTGCTTCTAGGGATTGATGAATAAGTAGCATATCAATGTTTTTTCTCAAGGTGGCAAGTAGCTCAAAACCCCCCTCGATAATCACAAATCCCTGAAGATTCTCTATCTCTCTAGGGTTATCGCTAAAGTGTATGCGATGTTTGAGGGCATTATAAGAAGTTTCAAGCATTTTAGAAACTCTATAAGAATCTTGAGAATCCGCACAAGTAGAGGCTTTAAGAGATTCTAAAGACTTTTGTATGCGTGAGAGAATAAACACTTGCGGGGTTGCTAAGCTATTATAAGGAGGTATGGCATATCGAGCATTAAGCAAGGGATTATCGTGTCTTAGGGTATTACCCGAGATACATATATAGTCGCACACACTGCGTTGATTATGTGTGAAAATCTGTGCATCCTGATGTGATATATGCCCATTTTTATAGCTTCCATCAAGCCTTTTAGCGAGTTTAAAAAGTGTAAATCTGCCCTTATTACGCAATGTATGAAATGGTAAAAGGAGTGATTGGGCGATATGTTGCACAGCTGGGGATTGGACATAAAAGGCATTAAGATTATGCGTTAAGAGATGGGTTAATCCTCCTGCGGCTAGAGAGTGTGATTCACACATTGCAATACATACTTTGGCAAACTTTAATGCAGCGACAAGCGCGGCACAAGGAGGCGTTTTGCCCTGATGATTGCAAGGCTCTAGGCTCACATACAAAGCGCATTGCTGAAATATACCCTGGTGATGACTTAAAAGATAATGGTGTATATCCTCGCTTTTTGTAAGGTTTAGAATCTGCTTATCTCCCGTGAGTTTATAGTAAGCTGCCTGTATGGCTAAAACTTCAGCGTGAGGACTTCCTGCAATGATATGCACCCCTGTGGCGAGAATCTCCCCATTTTGTGCCACTACTATCGCTCCCACACTTGGATTAGGCAAGGCGAGTGTTTGGTGCTGCCACGCCAGAGCGCAACAATAATGCAATAATAATTCATCACTAGAGCGCAAAAATCACCTTCGCTTTCTTAATATCCGCAAATGGCAGATGTATGGGGTTTTGATGGGATTGTATATCTATGCCTTCTTCATTTACATTAAGCAAAATGCCCTCAATAATGCTTTTATCGCCAAGCTTAACGCTCACATACTCCCCAAGCGAATATGTATAATGTGTAAAAGTCTTTAACGTACGCTCTAGCCCCGGAGAACTCACTTCTAAATAATAACTATCTAAGTTTGATTCCTCCACATCAAGCAGGGGCGAGATAAGCTCACTTAAAGTTTGGCAATCCTGCAGGGTAATGGCAGATTCATTAGGAGATTTAGGCATTTGCATAGGGGCTTTGCGAGTAATGGAAATACGCAAAATAGGGCGATTATCTTCTTTAAGCATATCAATATCATAGATATATAGCCCAAGATTTGCAGCGAGTTTAGCAATTTTATCCTGTGTGTGAAGTGAAAGCATAGTATTCCTTTAATGCTTATCTTTAGCAATTTGCGCAAAGATAGCATCTAGGTTATTAGTGTGATAAAGAGAATCATCAAAGCTAAAGCGCAAATTCGGCGCACGAAACCACTGTGTAGCGCTCATTACATACTCTTTGAGAATTCCTTGTGCCTTATGAAGCTTATGCAAAATCTGTGTGCGCTCCTCACCACTCAGTGCTGAACCCTCAATAAACACCTCTGCGCTTTGTTTGCCCCTAGAGCATTTCACGCCTGTAATGCTAAGGCTATTAATCTGCGTATCGCTAAGCTGTGAAAGCGCCTCGCTTAACACTTCAACAAGCAGAGATTCTAAACGTTGCTGCTTAATATTCATCTGGCACCTCCATTTTTCTTAAATCATAGAATCTTGCGCGATATGCCTTAAATTGCCCTTGCAAAATCGCCTCCCTAGCACCCCTAGCAAGACTTAAATAATAATGCAGATTATGCAAAGTCGCTAAGCGATGATAGGTAATTTCATTTGAGCGGAAGAGATGACAGAGATAAGCACGACTATAATGGCGGCAAGTGTAACAATCACATAGGCTGTCTATAGGCGATTCATCATTGATAAACGCAGCGGATTTGATATTGATTTTACCAAAATGCGTAAAAAGCGTGGCATTTCGGGCATTTCTTGTAGGCATAACGCAGTCAAACATATCCACACCTAGCGCGATAGATTCTATAATATTTTCCGGTGTGCCTACGCCCATAAGATAACGCGGCTTGTGTGTAGGCATAAGGGCTGTGGTATGCGCGATGCACTCATACATCGCTTTAGTTTCCTCCCCTACCGCTAATCCACCAATGGCAAATCCATCAAAATCGCCCATATTAACAAGTTGTTGTGCCGAGAGTGTGCGGAAATGTGGACTTGTGCCACCTTGGATAATAGCAAAAAGATTATTTGTAGTGCTTCTACCCTCTGCCTTAGCCTTTTGATGATATGCAAGGCTTCTTTGCGCCCACATACTTGTGCGATTGACAGAATCTGCTATCCTCTCATCACTCGCAGGTAGCCCTACCAAATCATCAAGCACCATCATAATATCACTATTGATGGCGTATTGTATATCAAGGGCAAATTCGGGTGAGAAAAAATGCTTTGAACCATCGATATGGGATTTGAAGCTCACACCCTCATCGGTGATTTTTGTATTTTCACTTAGGCTAAAGGCTTGAAATCCTCCGCTATCGCTTAAATAACTGCCATTAAAAGCGCTAAAGCGATGAATGCCCTCAAAGGTTTGCAATCGCTCTATGCCCACACGTAAGTACATATGATAGGTATTTGCAAGGATAATCTTTGCGTCTAAAAGTTGAGACATATCACAGCTATCAAGCGCCTTTACACAGCCCTGTGTACCAACGGGCATAAATACAGGTGTTTGCACTTGGGAATGAGAAAGAGTGAGGTTTAAGGCTCTAGCTTTGCCATCTTGTGCTTGGAGGGCGCAGTGCATATTGCCCTACTTATGTGAGGAGTGTGAATCTAGCGTAGGGTTGCTACTTGTAGCACAATCTTTTGCGTATTGTGCGGCGATATGTGCGGCTTTGATAAACGCTCCTCTCACTCCGCATTCTTCTAACGCGCTTAAGCCTCTAATAGTCGTGCCTCCCGGGCTAGAAATAGCGTATTTTAACTCGCTAGGGCTTTTATGGGCTAATTCTTTAGCAAATCCTGCAAAGCATTGTTTGACTAAAGCTTCACTTTGAGCGTGTGTAAGTCCTTCAAGCACTCCTGCGTCAATGAGCGATTCCGCTACAAGTGAAAGGAAAGCTATCGCGCTGCCACTTGTGGCAATGCTAGATTCTATAAGTATTTCATTATCTACCCGCACGGCAGAACCAAAAGATTCTATAAATGCCCGAATCTCTCTCTGCAATATGGAATCTAAGTTATTTTGATGGCAATAGTAAAAGGCTGTCGCGGAGGATTTGCTATGTGCGGCGATATTAGGCATTAAGCGGATTATACAATGAGATTGTATATGAGATTGTATAGAAGCTATACCCACTCCTGCTAGGACACTATATACATTATCTGCTTTACCTTTAAAAATAAAGCTTTCTAATCCTTTTGGCTTGGTGCAAAGCAAAATATCTTTATTCTCACAATCAAGCACATATTGCCCTTGCTCCTGTGTGGTTAGAAATGCCTGTGCGTTGAGATGGTTGCTGGAGATGAAATTTTGTATTTTTTGTGAATCTCTGCCGCTAATAAGGAGATGGTAGTGTTGGGCAATAAAAGTATTTTGCGCGAGAATGGCTTTTGCCATATTGCCATAGCCTACGACAAGGAGCATTTTCATTGCTTAGTATTATCTCTCACAAGTGCAGAGTCTTCACCCTTTTGGGCTTCTTCTTTATCATAATAATTACCGATAGATTCATTAAGGCTATACATAGGATATTGTGTGCTATCAAGCACGACTTGCGCCATTGTGAGATTGTCAAAATTAAATACAAGAGGAGCTAGGAAGTTGATTGTGGAGCGCTCAATAGGCTTTTGAATCACCATAATATTAGCAATGAGCAAATTTTTTGCATTCTCTAAATCAAGCAAGATTTTAATGCTTGAGGGGACATCAAACTCATATTCACGTAATAAAAATGGATTGACAAGCGTAAAATGAGGCACTTCGCCATCGACATTATAAAGCTTCATAAACAAATCATCAATTTTTTCAAGCTTCATTTTTGTTACATTTTCAAAACCTAGAATGGGCGATTTGACGTCAAAAACCATATTTTTGCTCCAAATGTATGTTGGATTTATACTTAAAATCGCGGATTATAGCATAAATCAGTATTTTTATACTAAAATAGTGAAATCTAAAGTGTATAATACATTTTTATTTCCATAATTTAAAGGCTTTTGATGAGAATCTATGGCTTAGTGTGTCTTTTGTTTGCAAGTTTTGTGGTTTTTGGCTGCGCAAAAAAAGGAGTAGAATACAATAAACCTGCGATATATTGGTATGAATCTATGATTAAAGAAATTAATTTTGGGAATTTAGAGGGTGCGGATGGATATTTTGCTTCACTTCAAAGCGAACATATCAATTCCCCGCTTTTGCCCGAAGCTATGCTAATACTTGGCGAGGCGCATATGGAGAATGATGAGTATCTCTTAGCGGCATTTTATTTTGATGAATATCTTAAACGCTACTCATCTTTAGAGAATCAAGACTATGCGAAATATTTAAAGATTTTGGCAAATTTTTATGGATTCAAAAATTATAGCAAGGACCAAGAATTTATCACTCAAAGCATTAAGGAAGCGAAATCGTTTTTGCAAAGCTATCCTAATAGCCGCTATGCGCCTTATGTGGAGTATATTTATTTAAAATTTCAATTAGGGCAGATTGAGCTTAATTATGCGATTGCAAGAGTATATAAAAAACAAGGCAAAGATGAAGCAGCAGAGACATATTTAGAGCGCAACGACAAGGAGCTTTTCACACGTTTTAATCCCAAACCATCATACGTGCCATGGTATGTAAAACTTTTTAATTGGTAGGAGCAATGATGAATACACTGCAACAATATGATTTTCCCATGGTAATGCCTGTAATTACCGAGAGTGAATTGATATATCCTTTTATGATAATTCCGCTTTTTACGCGAGATGAGGATAATATTAAGGCTGCCCATAAAGCAGTGGAGGAAAATAGCCTTGTCTTTATTGCCTTTGATGATGAACAAGAGCAAAAAAAATCATTTTATGAGGTAGGAGTGATTGCTTCTATTATGCGTGAGACAGCACTACCTGATGGACGTGTTAAATTACTTTGCAAAGGTTTGTATCGTGGTAAGATTCTCTCTATTTTGCAATCCCTCGATGAGCCATTGCAGGCTGAAGTTGATATTTTTGACTATAAAGAATACGAGCATAATAAAATGAATGCGCTCTTAGAGGTGCTGCGTGAGAAAGTGCTGCATTTAGCCAATCTTGATGGGCGATTTTCACCTGATTTTTTAAAGACCATAGAAAGTAATGATGAGCCAAACCGCATAGTAGACTTTGTCGCTTCGGCTATGCGTTTGCCTAAGATTCACGCTTACACACTTTTTGCAAAAGATAATGTCGAGGAACGTGTGTTATGGCTTATTGATGCAGTGATTGAGGAGACACAAGCCCAAAAGCTCCAAAAGGAGATCAAAAACAAAGTGCATAATAAAATGGAGCAAGTCAATAAGGAATATTTCCTTAAAGAGCAGCTTAAGCAGATTCAAAAAGAGCTTGGCACAGAAAACGCACGTGATGAGGAAATAGAGCAATATGAACAAAAGCTTAATGAGCTAAAGCCCCATATGAGTGAGAATGCTTACAAAGAAGTGTATAAGCAAATTAAACGGCTATCACGTATGCATCAAGATAGTGGCGATGCGAATATTTTACAAAATTATGTCGAGTGGGTGCTTGAGATTCCATTTGGCAAATATGCAAAGCAAAAGCTATCCATTGCCAAAGTTGCTAGGCAGCTTGATTTAGACCATTACTCCTTACAAAAGCCTAAAGAGCGCATTGTAGAATATTTTGCCGTAAAGGAATTGATAGCTAAACGTGAAGAGACACAATCTCACACTAAGCAAAATAAATCCACAGATACAAATGATATAAAACAAGAAAAAGGCACGATTTTATGCTTTTATGGACCGCCGGGTGTGGGGAAAACAAGCCTTGCAAATTCTATTGCTAAAGCCATTAAACGGCAGTTAGTGCGTATCGCGCTTGGGGGATTGGAAGATGTAAATGAATTACGTGGGCATCGCCGCACATATATCGGGGCTATGCCCGGACGCATTACACAAGGACTAATAGAGGCAAAGGAAATGAACCCTCTCATCGTGCTTGATGAAATTGATAAGGTAGGCAGAAGCTATCGAGGCGATCCTACAAGTGTGCTACTTGAGATTCTAGACCCAGAGCAAAATCACGCTTTTAGGGATTATTATACCAGTTTTGATATTGACCTCTCGCAAGTGATTTTTATCGCTACAGCTAATGATATTAGCACTATTCCCGCACCTTTACGCGATAGAATGGAGTTTATTGCGATTTCATCTTACACACCACAGGAAAAATATGAGATTGCTAAGAAGTATTTAATCCCCCAAGAGCTGCAAAAGCACGGATTAAATCCACAGGAGCTAAAAATCACCACCCCTGCGTTAAAAAATATTATAGAATCTTACACACGTGAAGCAGGTGTGAGAAGTCTAAGGCATAAAATCGCTCAAATTATGCGCAAAAGTGCTACGATGATTTTACAAGGCGAAAAAAACATTAATATTACGCCCCAAAATATTGGTAAATTCCTTGATAAGGTGGTATTTGAAATCTCTCCTGCAGATAAGAAAGATATGGTGGGCGTGGTGAATGGCTTGGCTTGGACGAGTGTAGGCGGCGATGTGCTAAAGATTGAAGCACTTAAAATTAAGGGTAAAGGCACACTCACACTTACAGGAAGCCTTGGCGATGTGATGAAAGAATCTGCCCATATCGCGCATTCTGTGGTAAAAATGCTTATCGATAAAAAGATTCTAAAGTCCAAAGAACAAAGCAAAACACCCATTTATCAACTCTATGATATTCATTTGCACGTGCCAGAGGGGGCTACACCTAAAGATGGACCGAGTGCAGGGATTGCAATGGCTTGCGTGATTGCCTCTATCCTTACAGATACAAAGATTCACGCACATATAGCGATGACGGGAGAGCTGACATTGCGAGGAAATGTGCTTATCATCGGGGGATTACGTGAAAAGCTTATTGCCGCACATAAGGCGGGGATTAAAAAAGCTCTCATACCGCAGAAAAATTATGAGCGGGATTTGAAAGATATTCCTCAAGAAGTGCTAGATAAGCTAGAGATTGTCGGTGTGAGTGATATTACAGAAGTTTTAAAACTCACACTTGTCAAATGATATTGAATATAGCCACAATGCAAACGCCCATAACATTTTACATCGCCATCGTTATATGTGTGCTTGGGTGGATATTTGTGGGCTTAGGGGTGCTACTATTTCCATTAAGTATTTTTCTCCTTATACGCTCACCTTATCGCCCGAGTTTTTTTGTATTTCTTGTTATTATCTGTATTATGGGATTTACACTTTCACTTTATGTCGATAGTCAATACTTTATGAAGCAGATTTTCTAAAATATTTCTATTATACCCGATATGCCATTTTTGCGCTTGTGTATGGGCGTGGGCTTTTTGTGTGTCAATATCTTGTGGGCTTAACCGCAAAAGTGTAGTTGCAATATCAGCACTTTCAAAGCCTTGTGTGAGTGTGCCGCATTGATGAGCTTTAATAAAGTTACTTATGTCATCAAGTGGTGTGCAAAGCAAAGCTAGACGCGCTTGGAGATACTCAAAAAGCTTGTTTGGCATACAATGAGCGAGGTTAAAAGTAGTGGGCTTAAAAGGGATAAGCCCTATATCATAAGAGCTGCTTGTAGGAATAATCATTTCTAGGCTTACAGGCTCTATCATTTTAATTGAGGGCAAGGTGGTGGCTTGAATGCGAAAAGATTCTAAAAAGCCTTTTTGATTGCTTAGAGCCATTACATAAAGTGTGTAAGGGCTATTAAGCAGGAGTTTGGCTAAGTCTAAAAGCTCCATAGAACTTCTATCAGGGCTTATAAAGCCGTGGTAGAGAATCTTTATATGATGCTTGTCTGTGGGCTTTGGAGTATAGTCAAAAAAGGGAGGCAGAGAGTAAAAGAGTGTGCAAGGGATGCGAAAATCTTTTTTGTATCGCTCACATAAGCCTTCACTCACGCTTAGGGCAGTATCTACAAAGGGCAGATAATGGCGGCATAAATGGGTGAAAAACTGCCCCAAGCCCTCACGCCATTGCTCATCATTTTCATATTCAAGCGGATAAAATTCACGCAAATCAATAAGCAAATGGCAACTTTTGTACGTTTGCTTATAGCGTGTGGCAAAGGGTAGCAGGGTAATATCCTCTATGATGAGCATATCTTGGGGAGGCAGGGTATATAGATGTGGCAAAATATGTGCGCGATTGGGTGTGAAAATAAGCTTTTCAAATGCACCGTTTTGACAATATGCGTGGATTGCAGCATTTTCTGCTATGCTACGCTCTTTGCTGGATTTATCTTTAGGAAAAGTAAAAAACGTAGCACTGCTAGCAAGTTTTGCAAACTCCTCGCTCGTGCAGTCTTTTGAAATAACGTGTAAAGTGAGATTGCTTAAATTCTGCTTTGAATCTGCTTTGATCGTGTCTAAAAGCATTAATATACGACTGGATCGGGGTTTGTGCGTGATATTATGGTCACAAAGGAGAGTGATATGCTTTTTCATCAAGATTCTTTAAAATATGTGATTTATGGGTAAAAATTGTAGCGTGTTTTTGATATTTTTTAATGAATCCTTGACTTTAGCGAGAAATGTAGATATATAGGAATATCTACATTATCACCAAAGGACATTATATGAAAATTGCTCACAACATCACGGACATCATTGGAAATACACCCATTTTGCATTTGCATCAATTCGCGCCAAATCTTTATGGCAAGTGCGAGTTTCTTAATCCTAGCCATTCTGTCAAAGACCGCCCAGCCTATGCAATCATAGACAAAGCTTTAAAAGATGGTAAGATTAACAAAGAGAGCATCATTGTGGAATGCACGAGTGGGAATATGGGGATTTCACTTGCGATGATTTGTGCGAGTTTAGGGCTTAAGATTATCCTCACTATGCCTGAATCTATGAGTATTGAAAGACGTAAGATAATGCAGCTTTTTGGCGCAGAGCTTGTGCTAACCCCGGCAAGTGGCGGTATGAAGGGTGCATTTGATAAGGCGCAAGAGATTTTAGATTCCACACCCAATAGCTTTATGCCAAGCCAATTTGAGAATCCAGCGAATGTGGAAATGCACAAGAAAACGACAGCAATAGAGATTTATGAGAGTTTTGAGGGGAAATTGGATTACTTCGTGGCAGGATTTGGCACAGGTGGGACAATTAGTGGAGTAGGCGAAGTGCTAAAGCAAAAGATCCCAGCCATTAAGATTATCGGGGTAGAACCCGCTGCCTCGCCATTACTTACAAAAGGAGAGGCTGCCGGGCATAAGATTCAGGGTATTGGCGCAAACTTTATCCCTAAGATTCTTAATCGTGATGTCATTGATAGTATTGAACTAGCTGAAAACGAAATGGCTATCAAAACCGCACAAGAGCTAGGAAAAATCGGTGTGATGGTGGGTATCTCAAGTGGTGCAAATGTCGCCATTGCATTAAAAATCGCTAAAGAAAATCCAAATGCAAAAGTGCTAACAATGCTCAATGACACTGCCGAGCGATATCTTTCTACGGATTTGTTTAACACCCTGTAATCCTATATTTGAGCAAAAAGATAGGGGTCTATAAAAGATTCCATTAAAATATAAGCTCAATTTTGCGTTATTGTAAAAAGGATATGCTGATAGATTTTCCACAATCCATTCTAAAACACTCTTTTGTGAAAGTATATAGCCTAGGCTGACTACCTTTAAACTCATTTCTTACTTACCTTAGAATATCAGCATATCAAAAGTTTTATGGCTCTTTAAATGCTTAAAAAAGGCTTGTGATTACACGATTATAAACTTTATAAGTGTGGAATGATGTATAAAACCTACCACTTATTGTTCCTTTTACATAAGAATATAGAAGCAAAAGTATAGGAAGAAAGAGCTCTTTTAATTTTAAATAAATATACAAAAGGCTTTAAAGCCAAATATCTTAAGCATTGGCTGTCTTTAAATTGGCTTTTGCATCGGGTGGTAAAATATCTAAAAATCGTTGCAAATCAAAATGAATATTCTGCGTCTTTGCTTCTTTGATTAACGCAAGTGAATCTTCTGTATTATAAGCACTTCCCCCCTGATAAGGATCAAAGATTTTTGTTACAATGGCTAAAGCATACGCATTTTTCTTCGCTTCACCGGAGGCAGCGTGTGGCATAGTAATGTAAGCTGTGCTCTCTATAAGGATCTCATCAAATTTCCAATGATCAAACAAATAGCCTAAAAATGTTAAATGATCTAGTCCATAAAATTCCGTTTCAACAAAGCCTATATCGCTAAAATGATTTGCCTTAAGCTGTTCTAAAAACTCCTTATCCTTGCCACTTTTTATAAGGGTATTTGCAAAAAGTATCATTCCCAAACGCAACAACATAGCACAAGGCACAAGCACTTGGGAAAGTTTTTTGTCTGTTTGGGAAAACCACTCTGCGATAAAGTCTGCCTCTCTGCTACAATTTCCCAAAAAATCCTGTGTATCCAAACCATAAGGAGACATATCAATTTTGAAATTCCCACGTAAAGAATTAGCAATAACAACATTTTTTATATTTGCAATCCCAAGTAAAGATACAACTTGATTGAGCGTAGAAATCTCACGAGAAAATCCATAAAAAGGCGAATTTGCCAAACGAAGCAAATCTCCTGTTAAAAGTGGATCTTTAGAAATAATATCCACTACACATTGCAACTGCACTTCACGACCTGAAGAATCTATATACTGCTGCAATTTCGTTACGGTTTCTGGCAAAGGAGGGAGATTATCAATCGTCTCAAGCAGCAACTCTTTCATATAATGTCCTTTAAAGATAAAGAAACTTGTCTTTGCGTTTAAGCAAAAGTAAGCCAATTATAACAAATATAACTATACAGATTGTGTGAATTTTAAACTTTTTTTACCAAATATAACAAAAATACAAATATTTTACATCTATGAACGAAAAGCTTGGGCGATAAGCTCCAATGGGTGGGCAAAACGCACTTTAGAATCAATTTGTGTTAAAGCATTATCTATCTGCATACGGCAAGCTCCACATTCGGCACTTACAATCTCTGCACCGCTTTTTTCTATCATATCTGCCTTTGTGCGCCCAGCTTTGAGCGTTAGAGCATAGCGCGAACTCTGCATACTAACCCCCCCAAATCCACAACATTGCGTGGAATCGCTCATTTCTTTTAAGATAAAACTTTGTTTAAGCAATGCACGAGGCTCTTTGTGAATCCCAAGCACCTTACGTGCGTGGCAAGGGTCGTGATATGTAATATTTTGTGTACTAAAATTTTGAGGCAAAATCTCCTGCAAGGGCGTATGATGAAAAAGCCACGAACTCGCCATATCGATCTTGGGTAGCAATTTCTCCAATCGTTCTGCCCACTCTGGCTCATCACTCAAAGCGTGTAGCCAATCTTTCTTAATCATCGCTGCACACGTAGCTTCAGGGATAACCATCGCATCAATTTCCTCCCAAAAGCTTTCAAAATAGGTAATATTTTTTTTCGCCAAATGCACGACACTTTTTATATCACCCGTAAAAAATGCCGGCGCGCCACAGCATTCCTGCAAATGTGGCACAAAAGCAGTGATTCCAAGTCTATTTAAAATCTCAAGCAGACTTTTGCCTACATTCACATAATTGTAATTACTCAAGCAGCCAATAAAAATTGCCACCCGATTATGTTTTAAGGTATTAATTGGAGGCGTAGGATAAGATGAGGGCAAATCACCCTGATAGGTTTGCAAAAATGACTTACGCCACACGGGGAAAACTGAACGTTTTGCCATTGCATTCTCATCATTTTTAAAAAGTTTAATACGTGAAATCCACCGCCCATTTTGTTCCTTAAAGGCACAGGGCATAATAAAATGTATGAAATTAAACACAATATCTGCTATCTTGCGATGTCGCAGAAGAAAGAAATACGCCCTCTTATACCACGCAATGCCATATTTTTGTGCTATATCCACACGCACAGATTCTATGGCTACATCAACAGGTAGGCTTGAAGGGCAGTGTGTAACGCAGGTCGTGCAAAGAAAGCAGGATTCAAAAATATCTCTGCTTGCAGAATCTAACTCCAAATCCCCACGTTTATACGCCCCAAGCAAATCCAAAAAGCCACGCGGGGAGGTTACCTCATCACGATTTACCATATAAATGGTGCAATGTGGGATACATTTGCCACATTTTACACAGGCACTTGCTACACTTTGCAAATCAAGCATTATGCGCTCCTAAATGGTTTTGCTAAAACGTTTAGAATCGCTTTGAGCAGCAAGATAAGCATCAAATGCCATAGCGATATTGCGTATAAGCATACCGCCTGTAGATGAGGTGTAAATGCCCTGTGGCGTGATATTTATAAGCCCTACTTCCTCATATTCACGCAAGGATTCTAATTCATTAGCAAAATGCGCCTTAAAATCGATATGAAACTTTGATTCAATAATGGCAAAATCAAGGCAGAGATTATTCATAAGCCCCATAATCACTTCTTTGCGCAAAATATCCTCTTCTGTAAGCCCCACACCTCGCTCCACAGGTAGCCTCCCTGAATCAAGTGCAGATTCATAAGCTGCCATATCTTTATAATTTTGCGAGTAATAATCCATTCCCTCACTAATACTTGTAAGCCCAATGCCTATGGTTTGAGAGAATCCACGCGTAGTGTAGCCCTGAAAATTGCGCCTTAACTGATGACTAAGCTTTGCTAAGTAGAGCTCATCGCTCTTTTTGGCAAAATGGTCCATACCAATCATCGCATAATCGCAGCTTTGCAAAAAAGCAATGGTGTTTTTAAGAATCTCCAGCTTTTGAACGGGATTAGGCAAAGTGGTTTCATCAATTTTACGCATCGTTTTTTTGAGCCAAGGTAAATGCGCGTAGTTAAAAATCGCTAACCTATCGGGCTTAAGATTCACCACCTGCTTAAGCGTATGGGCGAAACTCTGCTCATTTTGAAAGGGCAGTCCATAGATGAGATCAAAATTCACGGAGTGAATGCCAAACTCACGTGCCAAAGATATAGCATTTTCCACGATAGCCACATCTTGCTTTCTGTGTATGGCTTCTTGCACTTTTTCATCAAAATCCTGCACCCCAAAACTTAAGCGATTAAAGCCATTATCCTTTAAAACCTGCATTTGTGCTTTGACAAAAAATCGAGGGTCGACTTCGCAGCTCACTTCCGCTTGAGGAGAAAAATGTGTAAAAGTCCCACGCAAAAGGCTTATCACTTCTTGCAGTTCATTGGCATTAAAAAATGTCGGTGTGCCACCTCCAAAGTGGAGCTGCACCACCTCACGTTGCGTATCTATTACATCTCTTAGAATCTCAAGCTCTTTTTTGAGATATTGGATATAACGCCCTTTGCGCTCTTCTTTACTCGTATAGACGACATTACAACCACAAAAATAACAAGCCGAGCGGCAAAAGGGTAAATGCACATAAAGTGAAAGTGGGAGCGATGAACTATTGGCACGTTTAAGGGCTTGAATATAAGAAGTTTCATTCCAAGAGGGCTTAAACTCCACAGCAGTAGGGTAACTCGTGTAGCGAGGGGCTGATTTTGAATACTTCACAAATGCGCTAAAATCGATCTTTTCACTCAAATTTTACTCCCTATTTAGATTTACGTAAATAATCAAGATTAAAAAATAAATTAGGATATTTCTTTTTAATATCCTTGGCAAGTAGGGCGGTATTGATTTCAGGTAGGCTACCATCGCTCAAACGCAAGGATTCTAAAATATTTTTTGCTACCACCATCACATCATCAAAATCAATAGGCATTTGTGAGATAATATCTTTTTCGAGTTTCATAATGAGCTTTTCTTCTTGAATGTTTCTAATTCGGGTAAGCAACCGCACAAAAAGCTTTTGAGGGAATACCACATATTCCTCACCCTCATCATCACGCAAAAATGACAAATCCTCTTTTGAGAATCCGCCTCTTTCCATAGCTAAAAGCATTGTATCGTCTTCTAATTTACGCAATATGCCTAGATTCTCACTTGAGCTATTAAGCCATTTATCTTGTTCTACTGGTTTCATAATCACCTACTCAAAGGAATATTATTCATTTTTGCTAAATAAAGCATAATGCCTTTTTGCGCGTGTAGGCGATTTTGCGCTTCTTCAAACACACGGCTTTGTGCGCCTTCAATCACCTCTTCGCTTACTTCCTGTCCCCGATATGCAGGGAGGCAATGCAAAAATATAGCCTCTTTTTGCGCATATTTCATTAGCTCACTATCCACGCAGAATCCTGCGAAAGCCTTCTTTCGCGTCTCTTTTTTCGATTCTTGCCCCATTGACGCCCAAGTATCAGTAACTACGACATTTACCCCCTCTAGTGCATTTTTTGGGCTTGTGCTAATGATGATTTTACCTCCGCTATCTTTGCATAATGCTTGGGCTTGTGCTACAATCTCTGCCTTAGGAGCATATTCTGCGGGGGTGGCTATACGTAATTCGAAGCCAAGAATTGCTGCAAGATTAATCCAAGAATGCGATATATTATTCCCATCACCTATATAAGCTACAATCGGGGCTTCACCTGTCTTACCTTGCTGTGGATACAAGGGGCTTTGATGAGGCATATAGATTCCACATTCTATCATTGTGAGATAATCGGCAATAAGCTGCACGGGGTGAAAATCATCACTCAAGCCATTAATAAGTGGCACAGAGGAATATGCGGCAAATTCTTCTAATCTTTTGTGTTCGCCTGTGCGCATCATCACCATATCGACCATTGAACTAATCACACGTGCCGTATCTTTAATAGGCTCTCCACGCCCTAATTGTATATCTTTATGAGAGAGGAAAATGCCGTGTCCCCCAAGCTGATACATACCGCTTTCAAAGCTTACTCGTGTGCGAGTAGAGCTTTTCTCAAAAATCATTGCTAATACTTTACCCTTAAGGTAAAGGGGCATATTGCCTTGCAATGTTTGAGCCTTTAGCTCTAATGCTGTATCAAGCATTGCAAGTAATTCATCTTTGTTAAAATCATTCAAAGTAAGAAAATGTCTCATCATTCGTCCCAAAGCACAAAAGATAAAAGCGCGATTGTATCTAAAATTCACTAAGAAAATATCAATTTCTTAATTTTTTGGCACAATATAATCTTCAATACCTATTGTGATATTAAGAGTAAGGTTTTTGAAAAGCACTCTGTTTTTTTTGCGCTCATAGTAAAATTCCTGTCCACCCCGCACAAACCACTGCACAAATGTGCCATCATTAGCCACGCGTTTGCCCTCTCCATCAAATATATCCCTTGCACTCAAAATATCGCTAAATAGATTGGGATAGCTTACACTCCCAAAGAAACCTTTTGCAGCTACCCATTTTGAAGTACATTCCTTCTGTATGCACACTTCTTTTGGCGATATTACAATAGTATTTATCACCTTGCCTAGCTTATAAAGGTCGATAGTAAGTTTTTTATTGAGACTATTCTGCTTAAAAGAAGCAAAATCATAAAATTTCACACGTGGGGTATCAATAAGAAGAATTTTAAACTTTGTAGGTTCTAATACAGGAGGCTCATGTTCTGAATCTGCTGCTTCAAAATTGCTCTCAAGCAATGCACAAGAAGCTAAAAAAAAAGGAAGTAGCACTAAGGCACTTCCTAAAAATAATCGCTTAAAAATATCAAACATTCATACTGTCCATAGATTATGCACGTCCATTGGATAAAATCCTATGCCAGATTCTACCATCAAGCTTTAATTCCATATTTACCTGGCACAAGCCATCTTTATACACAGTTTCAAGAATCTCTGCATTGCGGATAAGAGCCTGCACTTTTGTTTTCACAGTGGAACTTTGAAGCATCATATCACGCACGGTATCTTGCGCATTCACTCTAATACCATACATTTTTTCACCGATTTGACGATACGCATCGACAATCGCCGCTCTCTTTGCCATTGCAAAAGCCTGTGATGGAGAGAGAGAATTTTCAGGTGATACACCTATACCCACTGCACTCAGGGTAATTTCATTCTCTGGTGTGAGGATAGGCGAATTAGGAATGCCATCATTTTGCCCAATATAGTCATTATCTCGCTCAAAACGTGGCTCAAGGCTATCTCTATTTAATCCGGGCATTTCAACCTTCTCTACCACAAGCGTATTTACTCTTTGATTAGGACTTACAGGGCGAGATATAAGATTAGGATTTGTATTATACCCTGCCATTGGTGGATATGTAGGTGCTTGAATGGGTGCATACATCGGTTGATTACTTGCACTTGGAGGGATTAAGCCATTTGCCGATCCATTTGAATCGCTCCCAACATTGAGCAAATCTCCACATCCACTTAATGTAAATATGGCAAAACCTGCAACCATCGAACTTTTAAGCAAACTATTTTTCATATTCAATCCTTTGAATTAAATTTCACAAAACTAAAAAGCAAGTAGTGTTCCATATTTTTAGTAGGTTAGAACTATATGTGTGAGAAAAGAGAATGTATCAATCCTTACAACACAAGACGAATACGTTTAGGGATACCATAGATTCTAGGGAAATGATAGCAGAAGCGATATTTACCCCTTATATAAGGCAGATAGGGCTTTAAATCTGCTTTGCTAAATCCCGCCTTATAGCCTATAAACTGCAAAGATTGCATAAGCTTCTTAGCCCTATCTAAACAAACGTGGTGATAAAAATCTTTAAAAATCATATCTGTGCTTTGTCTTTCAAGGACTACAAAGGTTTGTAAAAGCACAAAGAGACTATCGGTTTGCTTGGCGTATGTCTGGAAGGAAGGTTTGGCTCTCATCGTTGAATCTGGCGAAAGCACATAGTTATACACGTGAGCATTATCGACATAAATGCTTTGTGCAGCAAGGGTAACTTGTGTGCAAAAGGCAAGATCCTCATAAACAATAGAGGGTATAAAACTAATGCGCGAAGCAATCAAAAAATCAACATTAACAACAAATGCGCAAGTAGTAGCGATATGCCGCTCCTCCCCCAAAGATTGTATCAGCGTGTGAGGCGTGTATAAACCCTTGATATGTTGAGGAAACACACTATAATCAAATGGGACAATCTCATTGCTTTGTGCGTCTCGTGCAGTAATGCTGCTCTCTACAAGCACATCGACTTTATACTGCTCTAAAATTTTTGTAATATGTTCTAAAGCATTAGATTCCAAGTAATCATCAGCATCTACAAAGTATATATAATGGCTTTTAGCAAATGGGGGGGGGGCATATCACGCACCATCTCTAAGGCTTTATTTCTTGCTATAGATTGCCCCTGATTATCTTGAGATAAAAGGATAAAACGCTTATCATCTTTGATACAAGCAGTCGCTATCTCTATGCTTTTATCGGTGCTGCCATCGTTAATAATAATAGCGGTGAAATCTCTATAGGTTTGAGACTTGATAGACTTCAAACATCGTTTGATGTAACGTTCTGCATTATATAGGGGGATAATGATATAAAATGTATATGACTACTCATAGTCTTTTGTCCTTATTGTTTAATATAGAGCGTAAAAAATGAGTAATAAAAAGACGAATACGTTTAGGGATACCATAGATTCTAGGAAAATGATAGCAGAAGCGATATTTACCCCTTATATAAGGCAGATAGGGCTTTAAATCTGCTTTGCTAAATCCCACCTTATAGCCTATAAATTGTAGGGAGCGCATAAGCTTTTTAACAATGATTATGCAGGTATTATGATAGTGGCTTTTAAAAATCTCATCATCACTTTGCTCCTTATATGCCACAAACATTTGTAAAAGAGTAAAATAACTATTAGCCTGTCTCATACGTGCATTAGGCGAGGGGGTAGCTCTCATTATAGAATCAGGTGAAAGCACATAGTTATACACGTGAGCATTATCGACATAAATGCTTTGTGCAGCTAAGATTATTTGTGTGCAAAAGGCAATATCTTCATACAAAATATATGGCACAAAGCGAATATTACTCGCAAAAAGAAACTTAGCATTAAGAATAAATGTGCAGGCATTAGTAGCAAGACATTTATTACCTATGCTTTGAATAAGCGTATGGGGCGTGTATAACCCCTCAACGTGAGGAGGAAAGACACTATATGTAGAGGGTAAAATCTCATCACTAAGAGGGTCTCTTGTCTTAATGGCACTCTCTACTAGTACATCAGCATTATGCGCTTCTAGTATATGAGCCATACGCCCTAGGGCATTAGATTCTAAATAATCATCGGAATCTAAAAAAACTATATGGCTTTGATATGCCCTATCTTGAGCATTCTCTAGCTCTTTTACTAGATCTAAGCCTTTATTGCGCGCCATAGATAAGCCTTGATTGCTTTGATGATGTAGGATAAAACGCTTATCTTCAGCTACACAGGCAGCGGCTATCTCTGCGCTTTTGTCTATACTGCCATCGTTAATAATAATAGCAGTAAAACGCTCATAGCTTTGAGTATACAGCGATTCCAAACATCGCTTTATATAATTTTCTACATTATATAAAGGGATAATGATGTAAAAATGAATATGCGATACTTGATGTGGCTTCTCAATGCTACTTTCTGCTATCAAAGGCTTTTGCTGTGGACAACCTTTAAGTATTTGCTCCCATAGTGGCATAATGGCTTCTTTACTAAATTGTTCTTGCATTTTTGCTTTTGCATTTTTACCCATATCTTTGCGTAAAGATTCACTATCCATAAGGGCTATAAGCTTATTAGCATAGTCTTGCAAGTCATTATCTTTGATAAGATAACCACTCTTGCCATCATCAATAATATCACTTGGTCCGGTTTTCACATCAAAAGCTATACAAGGCAAAGTATAAGAACTTGCCTCTGCTAATACCATACCAAAGCCTTCAAAATAACTTGCCATTGCATAAATGCTTGCGCTTAAATATTCACTCTCTATGTCTTTGGCAAAGGGCTTAAGAATTATAGAATCTGCTAAGTGGAGTTGTTTGATTTTCAATTCTATTACTTCTTTTAAATCCCCACTGCCCACAATTATTAGTTGCCACGATTGTAGATGTGGATAGTGCAATTTAATAGAATCTTGCACTATTGCCCAAATATCCAGCAATCGTAAAAAGCCTTTTTGATCACCCCTATCCATTCTGCCTACTGATATGATTCTATGCTGTGTGGACAAAGCACTTTGTGTGGGGATAGTAGGGAGAAAGTTAGGTATCACTTTGATATGCCTATGGTATTGCTCCCATATAGATTGCTCGCGTGAGGAGAGGATAATGAGAGTGTGAAAGAAAGTATTGCGCCTATGATATTTACTAAAATTAAGATGAATAATTTTTATATAAGAAGTCTGCTTATGCTTCAAAAAAGGCATATAGATATTATCATTGGCAATAACGACATCAAAATCCCTAAAGCACCCATGAATGTGTATATTAAGCATTATTTTGTGGAAATTCTTATAATATGTCTTTGAAAATATATTCGCACACATTCTCTTATTAAAAACAGATTCCGCTTCTGTTTGCCATATATGCAGAGGAATGCGCGAATCTATCTCATAAGGCAACATCGCATTTGCCTGAAAAAAGCTTAATAGCTCTACATCATAGCCATTCTGCATAAAAGCATGAGCAAGATTAACTACTACACGCTCTGCTCCACCTGTAATACTTATATCACCTATGGTAAGTAAGATTCTCATCTCTCCATCCTAATCCTGCCAATATACCAAATATGATAAACATGGGCTGCAAGATAACAGTATAGAACACATCAAATAAACTTTGGGCGCATATCCCAATGACAAAAATCCCTAAAACTAATCCCCAAAATGCTACAAAAACATTTTTTTGCTTTATACTTTTCTTTGCGCTATAAAGCAAAAACCCCTGAAAGGCTACAATACACAAAAAGCCTATGATTCCATAACAGAAAAGTAAGCTTATGGCAAAATTATGGGGACTATTGTAACCATTTGCATTTTTATTTGCTTGATCATCGAGCACAATATATGAGCGATTTTGAGGATTCTTACGATTATAATAATGCCAAAGATACTCACCTACCTGAAAAACTCCTACAATGTGAGGCTTAAATGGCTCATCAAGCACGGCTAAAAATGTGGATTTACTCATATTGATACGTGAGAGGGCAGAATGCTCTATGCTAATCTCATTTTTGCCCACGACTAAGCTCTCCTCTGCACATCGAAGCCATTTTTGCTTTATATCAAAACACGCCTCATCAAATTGCCCCATTTCAGCAGGAGAGCTCTGCCATACGACCAAAAAATTATCAAGCATATGGGCAAAATTATATCGTAGAGGCAAGTCCTTAGATACATGATAAAACCCTACAATACATAAGATAATTACGCTAAATGTGCCTAAGGCAATTTGCATTTTATGCTTATAATGCCACAAAATAAAGGGCACAAAAAGCATACATACAAATGTTACAATAAAGCTACGTTCACCATTAGCAAGCATAGCGATAAAGGTAAGAATAATGCCACAAACTCCTAAAAGTTTGAAGACAGGCTTTTTGCATACCATCACAGCTGCTAGAGATATTGCCATAGGCGCAAGAAGCCAGAGATTATAGGTAAAAATTGCCTTAAAAAAATAAGGCACATTATTGGCGCCCTTAAAAAATCCATTACTTACACCCAGGTAAATTGTAGAGCAGACTTCAACCAAACAAAGCAAGGCAAAAAAACACAAGAAATATAAAACATTTTTGAATCTAGCATACATCGCATACAAAAACATTATGACAAATAAAACAAAAATCCCAATAATATTTTGATTGATGGCTTTAAGAACAACCGATACCTTGCGTTGCCACACATCATCAAAGATTGTCAAAAGCCCCAAAATAGCTACGATACTAAAGCAGATAATAGGTAGCATCAAAATGCGCCAAGTTCTCACACTAAAAGAGCGATAATTATAAATAATAAAAAGCAATCCACCTATATGGATAAAAGTCTGTATCGCAAAGCCCTTACCAAAGCTTGTTATCCCCAAAGCATAAAAAAGCATTCCTGTGGCAAAAAACCCAAGGGCTATTTCTTGATTGTATCGTTTAATATAATGCAGCACAAACCCCCCTCTGAAGATAACATTTTCTCTTAAGGAAATAGGGAGCGGATTTTAACATACTTTAGACAATACCATTAAATCTACTCACTGCACCTTTTACTTGTTTCAGTGAAGCAAAATCTGTTACTACAAAGATATAGAATTTGCGCATTCTAATCCTGCTTGGTTTATTCCCGTTGTTGGGAATCTCCTTGTAACAACGGCTGGGGTAGGATTTGCCAATCACACTCTCTTGATGTTTTTCTTTTCCTTAGGAATCTTTTTTTGGATTATCCTTACGGCAATTTTATTTAATCGCATTATTTTTCACGGAATGTTAGCCCAAAAATTTCTCCCCACACTTGCTATTTTTATCGCTCCTCCTGCTGTTGCAATGCTAGGTTATCTTAGAATCAACAATGGAGAATTTGATTTATTTGCTGAAATTCTTCTAAACATTGCTGTTATTTTTACCCTTATCCTCTTTGCCCTTGCAAAAAACTTCTATAAAATCAAATTTTTTATCTCGTGGTGGGCGTTACCTTTCCTTTTGCTGCCCTCACACTAGCACTCCTTGTAGCATATGAAAAAACCTCTATCTTGCTATATTATTTCTTGGGTTTCCTTTCTCTTATAGTCACAACCTGTATTATCCTATTTGTAGAAATAAAAACAATACAAGCAATTATCTTAGGGGAGATTTGGAAAGAAGAGTAACTCTATATTATAAGTAACCCTTTATATTTTCAAAGCAAAAAGTTCAAAACCTTAACAAGATAGAACCTATCTCAATAAATTTCCTATTCAAATATAAACAAAGTAAAAATAAAAGCCTTTACTTTATTCTAAGATTCTTTATATAAAACCACACATCTTCACAACAACTTAAAAGCAAATAATTTATTTATAAATCCTTCATACTATCCAAGTAAAAACGCTCTTTTCTCTTATAAAAAACATTACTTTCGCTTATAAATTTAAGTTTTAAGATTACGCATTTAACCCCATAATCTTTAAAAATTTAATCCTTATAAATCCACTATGAAAGTAAAACCAATTAGGCTTTATCTCCTTTTATCAATATTACAAATACGGCTACAATAAAAAAGCCCAATCTCTGCAAATATTTTATATATTAAAAATGGAATTTGTATAAATATAAAATAGTAATGTAAAAAATCTCTAAGAAAGCAGTAAAAGAAGTATTCCCCTATCCCTGCATCGACCTACATTCCCACACTTGAAAAGTGCAGTATCATCGGCGAAGAGAAGCTTAACTGCTAGGTTCGGAATGGAGCTAGGTGTTGCCTTCTCTCTATAGACACAAGAAAAAGGGAAATAAAAGCATAAGCTACTAAGGCTTAATCTTTATTAAAAGATTAAAGCAAAGCTAAGATTGAGCCAACCCTACTTTATAAAGGTTTAAAGCTAAACTTTTTAGTGCTATTGAGGATTTGCTCACTCTGTAGAGATTCTCTCACTCTAAAAAACCTTGCTCTCTTTAAGAAGCAGAACAAAGCCTTGCGCTTATTCTTAAAAGCATTTTAAGCTTCAAGGTTTCTACTATTCAAGCTCTTAGAATTGTGATACCTTATAGAGATATTAATCTATGCTCTTATTTCCATTTTTCTTTAAGGATTGCTTTACAATCTTTTTGTAGGCAATGAAGTGCTTTTTGAGGTAAGAGTATGAAGGAGGATATATCACTTCTCTCTTTATCTATAAAAAGCAAGACTACATTCAAGGCTTAAAGTTAAGAAATGTAGCTAACTCTAGTCTTAAAATAATAGCTTATGCCTCACCATAAATATCTTTACTTTGATAATCGATAATCATAGCTTAAGATTTTTATGCTCTCCTTAAGTCTTTAAGGAAATACATTGTTAAAAGCCTTTTAGATAACTACTCTTGCTTCTCTCCATCTATTCTATCTACTTGATAGATAGAATAGAATCTAAAAGCACTACAAATATTACACGATATGTTTATTGATTGTCTCATACACTCAATAAGGCAGTATCCCTTATATAAAAAGCCAAGCGGTCTATTAGTAGTAGTCAGCTAAACACATTACTATGCTTACACATCTACCCTATCAAGCAGCTAGTCTTGCTGCGACCTTCAGGGAAAGTTTATCTTGGAGTTGGCTTCCCGCTTAGATGCTTTCAGCGGTTATCACATCCACGCGTAGCTACCCAGCGATGCTCTTGGCAGAACAACTGGTGCACCAGTGGCGTGTCCATCCCGGTCCTCTCGTACTAGGGACAGATCTCCTCAACTTTCCTACGCCCACGGCAGATAGGGACCGAACTGTCTCACGACGTTCTGAACCCAGCTCGCGTACCGCTTTAAATGGCGAACAGCCATACCCTTGGGACCTGCTCCAGCCCCAGGATGCGATGAGCCGACATCGAGGTGCCAAACCTCCCCGTCGATGTGAGCTCTTGGGGGAGATCAGCCTGTTATCCCCGGGGTACCTTTTATCCTTTGAGCGATGACCCTTCCACACAGAATCACCGGATCACTATGACCGACTTTCGTCTCTGCTTGACTTGTTTGTCTTACAGTCAGGCTGGCTTATGCCATTATACTCTACAAATGATTTCCAACCATTTTGAGCCAACCTTTGCAAGCCTCCGTTACTTTTTAGGAGGCGACCGCCCCAGTCAAACTACCCACCAGGCATTGTCCTGCTTATGGATAACATAAGCCAGTTAGCAGACAGAAACATTAAGGGTGGTATCTCAACGATGGCTCCATCTCCACCAGAGTGAAGACTTCAAAGCCTCCCACCTATGCTGCGCATAATGCTCCCATCGGCAGTGCCAAGCTGTAGTAAAGGTCCACGGGGTCTCTCCGTCTTGCCGCGGGTAGGAGGAATTTTCACCTCCACTACAATTTCACTGAATCACTCTTTGAGACAGCTCCCATCTCGTTACGCCATTCATGCAGGTCGGTATTTAACCGACAAGGAATTTCGCTACCTTAGGACCGTTATAGTTACGGCCGCCGTTTATTCGGGCTTCAATTCATAGCTTTATCTTGCGACTGACTAATCCTCTTAACCTTCGAACACCGGGCAGGCGTCACACCTTATACTTCCTCTTACGAGTTGGCAAAGTGCTGTGTTTTTGGTAAACAGTCGGGAGGGACTCTTTGCTGAGACCATATTGCTATGGCACACCTTATCGCGAACTTACGGTGTTAGTTTGCAGAGTTCCTTAAAGAGAGTTCTTTCACGCGCCTTAGAATACTCATCTCATCTACCTGTGTCGGTTTGCGGTACGGGCAATATTAGCTAAACTTAGAGGCTTTTCTTGGCACGACGATCTTAACAATTCATATCGCTACCCGAAGGTTTTGATACGCCTGTTGGGTTTGGGATACGGGAGCGGATTTACCAATCTCCTAACTTGCACCCTTCGACTGACACTTCTATCCGTCAGCTTGTCTTGACCCTATGCGTCCCCACATCGCACACTAATATTGGTATTGGAATATTAACCAATTTTCCATCGACTACCCCTTTCGGACTTGTCTTAGGACCCGACTAACCCTACGATGACGAGCATCGCGTAGGAAACCTTAGATTTTCGGCGAAGTGGATTCTCACCACTTTTATCGCTACTCATTCCTGCATGCTCACTTCGCATCGCTCCAGCACTCCTTACCGGTATGCCTTCAACGCTGATACGAACGCTCTTCTACCACTGTGCATCAGCACAATCTACAACTTCGGTGTCTATCTTAGCCCCGTTATATTTTCTGCGCAAAATCACTAGACCAGTGAGCTGTTACGCTTTCTTTAAAGGATGGCTGCTTCTAAGCCAACCTCCTGGTTGTCTAAGTAACTTCACATCATTTTCCACTTAGAATAGAACTTTGGGACCTTAGTTGGTAGTCTGGGTTGTTTCCCTCTTGACGATTGATTTTATCACCCACCGCCTGACTCCCAAGATACGGTAATAGGTATTCGTAGTTTGACAGGGGTTGGTACCGCGGTGAGCAGCCCTAGCCCAATCAGAGCTCTACCCCCTATTACTATCACTTGAGGCTATACCTAAATATATTTCGAAGAGAACCAGCTATCACCAAGTTTGTTTGGCCTTTCACCCCTATCCACAGCTCATCCCAACCCGTTTCAATGGGCACGAGTTCAGTCCTCCACGAGCTATTACACTCGCTTCAACTTGGCCATGGATAGATCACTTGGCTTCGGGTCTGCAGCATCTGACTAAACGCCCTTTCAGACTCGCTTTCGCTACGGCTTCGCGTTTGCTTAACCTTGCCAGATACCACAACTCGCAGGATCATTATGCAAAAGGCAGTCCATCACCCTTGTAAACAATAGG
>NZ_CAJTLL010000010.1 GCF_910577135.1 uncultured Helicobacter sp. | reverse complement strand
CACATAAATACCTTCCAAGAAGTGATTTCGATTAACCTCAACGCTAGAGCTTCTCCCATAGACACTAGAGGAGGCAGAGGCATTGAAAGTAAATGCTGCTGAATGGCTCCAATCTGTTCTATTTGGTGTGCCATTAGCGTTGTGTCCATTTTGTTTAACAAAAGCCCCGCTCGTCCAACCACTCACTTGAAAAGTCTCGCTAATGCCATACGCTCCTCCTGTGATATTGGGTAAGCCCTCACTTCCTAAACTTCCAACCTGTGCTATATCACCCACGCCTTTGGCATATAATCCAGCTTGAGGTAGGCGGAAGTATCCATTAGGCACACCCTCTTGCAGAGAGGTGGAAGTGTTTTTGAAAAATAAATAAGCTTTAGGGTATTCTGTAATAGAGAGTATGGCTCCTAGGGGCTTATAGCCATTGGGAAGGGCATTTCTAAAAAAGAGTTGATATTCTCCAATCTTAGCGTTTTCTCTCTGCCTCCTCTCATCTGTTATTTCTTTTTTAAGCAAGAGATGGCGGAGGTGAATAATCATAGAATCAACCTTATTATGTGCATAATCTAGGAAGTCTTTTTTCTCTTGGATGAGAGGAGTGATTTGCTCTACTAGGGCATTTATATCTACTTTGGGAGGGCGAAGCGACTTTTTTAACACCTCAAATTCATCTCTACTTACATAATCACTACTTACAAAAACTACTTCATTTACCTCGCCTTTAATAGGCAGTTTGATAGTCATTAGCCCACCTACACCCTCTGTAAGCACGACTTGAGGAGTAGGAAGCGAGGCTATAATGTGATTTTGGCTATCAAGTAAAAGTATGGCATACATATAATTTGGAGAGTTTATATCTCTTAAATTGATTTCATAGGTAAGAATGCCATTTTCATCAAAATACCCCACATCAATATTTTGAGTGAAAAATATCAGCTCATTAACCTCATCAAAATCTAAATCCTCTTTTGATATTAAGGATTCTAAATGCTCATCTTTTGGGGTTTCTTTGCCTAGAAGTGCGTAAGTTTGCACTTCTTTTTGTAGATTTGAGTTTAAAATTTCTATGCCTTTGTTTGTGGGAATACCCTTAATCATCATCTCTCCTCTTTGCGTTATCTCTTTGGTAGAAAATTTAGCTCTTGATAAATAAAACTTTAGTTTTATTTATCAGTGCGTCCTTTTCTAAAGAAACTTCGTTTTGTCCTCGCAGTTTCACTACTGCGAGATTAACGCCTTTGGCGTTGAATGGCGTAAATGGGGGTTTTACTCCCATTTATAAGACTACGCAGTGATTACATCACAGCAGCATAGGAATGATAGAGTTTTTAAGATTCTTAAGATAAAAGCGGGGAATGTGATTAATATAGCTAGAGGTTACAATGGATAAGATTCAACTCAAAATCTTAACTGCCATTATACTACTATGCTTAATAGTAGTCAAGTGCTGTTAAGATAGCCCGTTATCCACGCTTTTGCTAGGGCGTGGGTAAGTCTTATCCTGCCTCTTACTAGCTTTAAAATACTAAATCCCACTTTGCAATAATTTCTATATTTGCTTGTGTTTGGAATGTTCTATTTATGCGTGATATACCCTTAATATCAAGACAAAAATCACTTACACTTGCAGTCTCTGTTTTAATTTGAGCTGATGGGAGATTAATGCTAATGCCTTTAGAGCTATCACGCAGAGGCTTGTATATGTCAATGAGCCTCATTGCCTTTTGTAAATCTATTATATGAGTGCTATTTGGCTCAATTTGTATTTCGAATTCAAAAGGATTTAAATGCTCTTTTGTGGCGTGAGTGTGAATCTTTACTTCTCCAAAGATAGGATATACCGCTTCTTTAATGCCCTGCATTGTGCCTAATTTGCTCTTTTTTAAAAGAGGCTTTTGGCAGAGGATTATAGCAATAGCACTATTCTCATCTTGTATGTCTATATCAAAGGTATTAGCTATGGCTTGTATATATTCATTGGAGCTTTGAGGATTATAAAAATATTTACTTTTAAGACTAAAGTGTTTATCAATCAAATCCCCAAAAAGAGAATCTAATATATTTAATTCTTTGTAGCTATCATTGAGTAAATTCATTGCTTTTTCTTTATGTGAATTGAGTTTAGCTCGTATATAGAATTTTCACTGATATTTTCAAAAGACTCTACTTCCGCATTAATCACATTTTTATCAACAAAGCAAAGAGAGATAACTTTATTGAGCGGAACGCTCTGCCCGATTTCTAAAGACGCAAAGAAATTTTCTATTTGAGATATAATGACCGCCTGTATAATGCCATATTCTGCTTCTTTGTTTAATGTAAGTGTGATATTTAAGTCAATGATTGTAGGCTCTATCTTTTCAATAATGACTTTATCAGTGAGTGGGATATTGTCTTTTACATTTTGCCTTATAAGCTCTTCACTCCCTTCATTATCTCCATAATACATAATCTTTACAATGCCGCTTTGCGGACTAAATACTTTTACTTTTGCAACGCCCTCAACTTTTGCATAGTGTGTATAACTTGCCTTACTCCCAGCGGTAGAGAATGAGCTCAAAGCATTTATAAAGCGTTTTTTTAAACTCTCATCATCTTCGCCCTTTTCATATATGATAAATTCACTTAGCATATTTATGTCTAAAATGAGAGGATTCTTAATCTCTAGTATCGTTGTCTCCCAATCTCCCTCTTTATCTCCTTGCAAAATGACTTCGTTTGATATATTGGGTAAAAGCTCATAGTCTTTTAAGGCATAGGCATTTGTGCCATCTTGACTAACAAACTTTGTGCCTTTGCTTAAAAATGTATTATCTTTGACTTTGATGTGAGCTTTTGCTAATGGAGGAGAGCCAACAAAGCGTTTTAAATCAAGGAGTTTTACTAACTCATCTAAATACTCTCCGCTTGAATATTCTAAATAATTATTCGCAATAATGGAGTTTATCTCATTGATTTTTAGATTGAGGCGATAGAGAATGCAAGAGATGAGGATATTATAATCATCTCCAATCAATGGTTCATAATCAAGCTTTTTTTCACTTTTCAGTTTTGTGCTAAAAGCAGATATGATAGATTCTCTCTCACTATCCAAGTCAAGTGGTTTTAAAAATGGAGGCATTTGCATAAGAACTCTCTTTAAAATTTTAGAGATATTGTAGGTTTCTTAAGCCGCAATGGTATATAATCAGGCAATATAATATAAGGGGCAGCAAATGATTTTTAATACCAGAGCTAAAAGGCTGTGTTTCGCAAGGTGAGATATTCCAAGAAGCTCTCTATAATATTAAAGAAGCGGGGGAGCTCTACATAGAGAGTTTGGGCGATTCTATTAAAGATAAGCAATCGCACTTTTCAAGCTAAATCAATCGCTACACTTTCATCTTCTGTGCGAATATGCAGGGTAAGAGTAGAATTTTCACACTCTATAGTTATATCCTCTACTCTCACTCTAGGCTCATAGAGCTTAATTTGCTCTAAAATCTCATCTTTAAGCTCTAGTAATAATTCATTGCTTAAAGCCCTATCAATGAATTTATCGCTTAAGCCAAAATTCGCATAAAGAGGCATTGTGTATTTTTTAGTGGTAAGCATTCGTCTTATGTTTTCTTCTATGCTTATTTGATACATTGACTATGCTCTAAAACTAGGCGTAAAATAGATAATCTCTAGCTCGATACTCACACTAAAGGCTTGTGTGGTAGCAATTTCGCTTTTTTCTACTTTAATGGCAGTGATATTTTTAATGCCGCTGAAGTTTTCTAAAGTTAAGAGTATGGATTCTAGGAGTTCATCGCTTTTACTTTTGCTTGTAGCAATAATCTCTATCTCTAGCCCTAATGTATGTTTCCAGCTTTGGCTTGAGGGAATGGAGATTTGTGTATCAGTTTGTCTTATAACAATAAAAGGAGATTTGTTAATATCAAGGATTAGAATATCATCTATTAAAAAAGTAGCTTTGCTTATTTCTGCTTGAAGCTTTTGTTGTAAATTCTCTACAATCTCATTTCTAATTAACATTTTAACCCTCATATATATTGCTTTCTTTTAAAAACAGCCTTAACATCATTCTACTTTCGATTTGAATTTGATAGATTTCATAGTTTTTGCCCTCAAAAACCACTCTATCCCCCACGCTTAAGTCTGCATTATCGTTAGCAATGGCAAGGAGTGTTAGCTCAAAGCCATAGCTTACCTCATCGTAAAAGACTTTTGTTGATTTATTGCTAAGTGCTCTTCGCTCTCTTCCATAAGCACTAAATCTCTGTGGTAGAGTTTTGAGAATATCGTTAGCAAACATATCAAACATATCTATTCTTTGGCTAAAGATTCCTCTATTTTTTTAGCCAAAGTCTCATCTTTTGTGTTGTCTTGGAATTTAATGCCAAGCTCTTTGGCTTTCTCTTCTAGTGTAAGTCTCTCCTGTGTTTTTTCTTTTTTAGATTCTTCTTTTAAGGCAGAATCTAAAGGGATAATAACCTTTGAGTTAATAAGCCTTTTGATATAGCCACTATCTGCCTGATTATCAAATTCAATTACACTACCTTTTTTAGTGTGGGCTTTGTTGATGATAGTGTCATATAGGACTTCATATTTCATTTTTTCTCCTTGAGTTTTAATCTTTGTGTGGATTCTAAACTTTTTAAGACACATATACATTTTATAAAATAGTGATATAATTTTAGAAAATTTCTAAAAGGAGATGTAATGGATAAAGTAAAAAGCATTTGCCAAGAGCTTGGCATTACTCAAAATGAACTAGCAGAGCTAATGGGATTACATTATACAGCTTTTTCAAAATGGAAAGAAAAGATTCCTAAAAATGCAGAGATTTGCCTTGATTTACTCGTTGAAAACTATCGATTAAAAAAGCACTTAAAGGGGATTAAAGAGGCAATTATCACTTTGCAAAATATAGAAAAATTCTAATTTTTACTATATTTTTATATATAATTTCTTTTATTTAGCTTTACTTTTTTAGAAAATTTCTATATAATATATTTATATTTTTGAGAAAGGAGGTCAAGTTATGGAAACCCTAACCGCTATCATTAGCTTGGTAACTGCTTTAATCCAGCTTTTGTTAGTCCTTTGGGACGCAAAAAAGAAGCGAAAATAGGCTTAAAGGGAGGGGAGTAACCCCTCCCTTACCATAAAATGACTATGATAGTATATCACAAAGGAGTAAAAATGATTGATTTAGTGCAAAGCTTGATTATTTTGGTATTGGTATTGCAGGTGGTGCGATTAAGCTTTAAAATCCGTGACTTGGAAAATAAGCAATAACATTGCAAGTGTAGTGGTGGAGGTTATCCCTCTTATTCCTCCTCCCTCGTGGAGTGAGTAAGGGGGCAAAGCAGAGGATAAAATTTAAGACTTTGCTATCACAAAACTATTTGGTCTTTTAAGCTCCATTCCTACATCATAGAATCCTGTAAAAATCAAATCCCCTTCATCATCTTTTAAAGCCTGAACTTGCAATCCTCCCCAGGTGCCTACAAGCACATTTCTAAAATCTCCAAAAATGGCGTGGTTGTCTTTAAGTAAATTATTCATAAAATACTTATATCCAGCCAAATAGTTTGCTCTCTCATCAAGGAGATATTTATCATTTTCACTATCGTAGTGTGTGCTTTGAAGGTGAATCATACCCTTAGAATTTGTGGCAAAGTGAGTATTTGCAATGGATAGATTTGCATCTGTGAGCTTTCCTCCAAATTCTAAAGTCTTTTTGTAGTCTGTATTAGTAAAATAACCCTGTATTGACTGCACTCCTGCCGTATTAAAAATACCACTAATTGGGCAATCCTCATCTTTTTCTCCATAAAGCAAATCCTCTTCGAGTCTTAACCTAATGGCTCTTTTTATCTCTCTAATGATATAGCTCTCTAATGCAAAAGGTGTCATTCCTAGCATTTGACGAGTAATAAGCACTTTTGCTTTAATAGTGTTTGGGGTAAGCGTAATAGAGTCTGCACCTAGCTTTGAAGGTGTGGTTTTCTCTCCTTCTTTTACCCAATACGCTTTGATAGAACTATTATCTCTAGGCACTCTAATCGTGCCTACAAGCCCTGTCATTTTATCGCAGAGGCTTAAGATATTAGATTCTACAAAAACGCTTTCAATGAATTTATCACTGCGATAGTATTCTGGGATAAATCCCGCACTTGTTGGGTCAATACTTCTAGTCTGCTCATCTGCGAATCGCGAGTAATATTCATTTGGTATTTCAAGTCCATTGTGTCCTTGCTTAAATTCAACTTCGCCTACTTTTGTGCCATTAGCTACGCTTAAGGCATAGTTTGCCAAAGAGAAGCAAATATCATCTCTTTTTGCTACTTTTGGGCTTTGTTTTTGAGCGAAGTTCTGCTCTCTCATCAATGACATACTAAAATCTTTATAACTCATTCCACTCTTAATAGCTTCTAGTGCCTCTTTGGAAGCATTAGCAATTTGCCCTAACTCTAAAATTTGAGCTTCCTCTTGCTTTCTTAACTCCACTTCTTTTAACTGCTCTTGTAGTTCTAAAACTTCCTTGCTCATTTGTTCTCCTTGATTTTGAATTTGAGGCATATGTATCTCCTTTGCAAAATTTGAAATTACAGCGTTTGGGTCAGCTCCTTGCCAAACTGCACTTAACTCTACAATTTCCCCACTTTTAATATGAAAATGTGGAAGATTGTTAATCTTTTCTCTTTCTTCTATCTCACAATCACCAAAGCCTACACTCACAGACTTACTTAAGCCATTGGCATATTTTTTGTAAGCATTGGCAGATTCCTCTATGTCTTTAAAAAACTGCACACGCACCTTTAAATTGCCGCTTTCATCTCTTTTGAAATCTATGATTTTCCCAATGGCGTTTTTAAAGCTTACATTATGGTCTAAATAGAATGTATCCGCTTTAAAATCGATAGCAGAGGTGTCAATACTGATATAAAAATCTCCAAACAAACCACTTCTTTTAATAGTTGGGTTATTTGATAAGGCAGTAAAGCTAATGGTGCAATTTTCATTATCAAAGCAGGAATCATTTAAATCAAGTGCAAATGTTTTTTGTAGATTCTGCATATTTGGATTCAATGTATCTCCTTGTATTTTTGTGGTATTGTAAAACATTTAAGACTCAAAGGTTTTTGCGGATAAAATGCGGCTTTCCCGCTCCGCATTTTGGCAGTGAGTGCAAAGCACTATATTCACTCACTATAGATTCCTTGATTTTAAAATCTCATATATCTCATTTTCTTTTTGCAGCTCTGCTATATGTGAATCTAACTCTTTGCCCTTTTCTCTTAAGATTTCACTAAGCGTTTTTTGCCCACTTTCTAGGGCTATTCTATTGGCAGTGATTTCTTTTTGTGGATCTATATATTCCCATCCTTGAGGCTTAAATGTATAGCCTTCTATTATGCTCTTATGGTCTTTTGGATATATATTCCCACGCTTTATTTCATTCAGCACCCACATCTCAAAAACCTTATTATGTAAATTTCTAATAATAAAGTTTTGTAACCCCCTAAATTGCCGCCTCTGCTCACTCGCCCCGTGCCTAATAGAGCTATAATTGACTTCTCTTAAGTCCCCTGTGAGTGTGCTATAACTAATATTTAATGCTTTTGCAATCTCTCTATCGGTTTGTTTTATGAAAAACTCTATATTTGTAGCATTGTGGGATTCTGTAAAATAGGGCTTGATATTTTCGTTAATATAGGTCATTTTACCTACCTCCGCCCTCTCTTTTATTTCTTTATACTCTTGTGTGCTTTCCTCATCTCCATTATCAAAGTTAGGCACGATATTTTCATCGTTATGCACAAAAAAGCCCGTGATTTCACTCTGCAATCTTGCTCTTTTGAGTTCTGCTCCCTTAAACTTGTCTTTTTGAAATGCAGGGTAGATTACCGGGCTAAGTGGAGATACACCCCGCACTTGCAAGGTAGATATACGCTTAAAAAAATGTAATATGTGCTTTGCTTCTATCCTTTGGACTTTGTCTTTGCTATCTGTAATATAATAGGCAATAGGAATGAAATGATTGTCAAATTCTATACCTTTATAAATGTTTTTTGCTTCATTGTCTATGCTCTCATCTACATTGTCAGGGTCGATGACTTTGAGACTTAAGCCCTCACTTGTCTCATTTACATACACAAAACACTCTCCATCACGCTTAAGATACAGTAAGCACAAAGATTCTATATCCCAAAAATCTATATGAGAATAGGGGATATTCTCTCTCCACACCCACCATTTAGACTCTATATCTTTATTTAAAGCAGCATTTTGTGTATGTAAATCAAGCAAGATTCCATTATCGCCAAAAATTTCTTTATCAAGCGTATCAAAGTAGCCACTAAGCAGAGGCGAGCTTGTAGCTACATTTCGCGCTTGATAACGCAAGGCGCGAGATTGGCTGTCTATGGGGAGGTTAGAAATGAGTGAGAGAATCTCATTTTTTTCTAACTCGCTAGGATTTAAACTTGGAGCTGTATAAAATCTCTTTATAAGGGACAGGGGCTTTTTGGGTAATAATTTTTTAAGAGACCTAAGCAGCTTCAAAGTTTTAATCCTCATTTGGTTTTTTGAAAGAATGGCAACTTTCTCTCAAACCTTAAAATACATATTGCACACTATTTGGCAGGGATTTTTTGATGATAGAGTGTTTAATCTTTTCTAACTCATTAATAAGTTCTAGTGGAGATTTTTTCTTAATCTTTATGCCATCTATTTCATATTCACTTATCTCAAAACCATTTTTAAGATTAGCTAATACTTCATTGATAGCCTCATCAATGAGACTGACTTTTTCTATCTTATTCAAAACAAATCCTTTAACAAATAGTGGCAAAGCTATTATAAAAATTTTAAGACTCTATGGGTATAGAATATGTGTTAGCCTATCTTGTCTTTATAATATCTAGACTATCTAGCTTCATTATTTTAGCTCCTGCGAGGCATAACACAAACAAATCCAGTCCCTCGTTTCGCTCACGCACTTTTTCCCACCTATATGTTGTGTAACCACTTGGCGTTTTAGTCTTTACAAGTTTTTCGCTTGTGAGCTCTTTGAAATAATCTAGGCTATAAGATTCACAAAAATGACAATATCCTGCCCCCACCTCATCAACTCTTAAAAGCTTAAATACCTCACTCTTTCCTGCGTAAGTTCCTATACTAAAAAGATGAACGCCGCTTGTTATTTTTTTAGCAGGAGTGATAAAGTCCTTCTTTCTCTCGCTCTCACTCGCTCCCTTACTTGCAAAGAAACGCTTATCAAGTTTGACGAAGTTATATACCCTCTCTTTATTAAATCCGCTATCAATAAGACTGATTGAGCTTCTCAAAGATCTGCCACCCTTGGTATAAAATACCTCTTTAAGCTCTTTGTATAGCCTTCCCCACACCTCACTTTGCTTGGTATCTCCATAAAGGATAGTGTGTTTGATTCCCCAATTTTCATAGCCTAAAGCCCAGCCCTTAAATTCAATTTCAATTCTATCCCCTTGTATATCCACTCCGCTTGTGATAAAGATAATATCATCACTCAATGCCGTGGGGCTATATGCCTCTCTGCGATTGTAAAGTTCATTTTCCTCAAATTTTACGCTTGGTGGCTCAAAGGATTCTGCTTTGATCGTATTTACAAATACTTGAAACTTGGCGATATGATTTTTAGAATCTAAAAAGTCTTTGACTATATCTTTGAGGGTAAAAAATGGGGAATAGAGGGCATTTAAGAAAAAACCTACTTTTGTATTATTTTGTATTGTTTGTGTGGCTCTCCATTCTCCCCTACTTACTGCAGAGTTTTTCTCTATCTCATTCCATAAGCTCCCACACTCTATACAAGCATATCTTACAGAATCTAGATCGTGTTCCCCATTATCTCTTTGCTCCCATTTGATATTTTCAAAATATAATACTTGGTAAAATCCACATTTGGGGCAGGGCACAAAATACTTACGCTTATCGCTCATCTCATATTCGCTCTCTATGACGCTATGCCCTTTGATTGTGGGAGTGGATACTTTGAGTATTTTTCTATCATAGTAAGTATTTGTGCGTTTTTGGGCTAAATCTATACTATGCCCTTCTTTAGTATTTTCACATCTATCTACCTCATCTACTATAAGCACTTTAATGGGCTTTGAGGCAAGTTTTGATGGAGAGTTACTCCCTACCAAAGCAAGATTTCCTCCTTTAAAATTTTTAATCAAAATAGTATTATTTGCTTCTCTATCATAGATTAAACTTCCTAATTCTTTGGTATCTCTAAACATTGGGGTTAGCCGCCTCTTACTATAATCCTCTGCCATATCTTCGGTAGGAAGCAAAAATAAAATCGTGCTCGGGTCTTGATGGATATAATAGCCTATCGCATTATTAAGGATTTCACTTTTTCCTAGCTGACTTCCCCACATTAACACTACTTCTCTCACATTTGGATCGCTAATACAACGCATAGGCTCAATTTGATAGCTTAAAGCTTGAAATTTACCAAAGAGTGCGGAAGATTCTTGACTTAATACTCGATATTTCTCACTCCATTCATAGAGATTGAGTTTTGGTTTGATAAAGATTGATTTCGCAAAGACTTCTTTTAGCGTCATTGCTTTATTTCCTGTGTTTGCATTTCTTTTTCTTTTTTGATTTTTGTTTCATTGTCTATGGCTTTTTGTGTATAAACGCTAGGATCTTTGAGTTCAAGGAGTATCAATTCAATTTGAGCCTCCATTTCATTGATGACTTTTTGACTAATCTTGTGCTTTCGTTTAATGATGTGGGGGAGCGCATAGAGCTTGTTGCTTATAGTGATAGCTATATCCTCGAGTTCTTTTGCAATCTTTTCTAGCGGAAGTAAGCTTTCAATTTTTTCTTTATAGGCTAATTCTTTAAGCTTCGCTTCTGCCAATTCCCTTCTTATCTTTACCTTGCCCATATCGCTACTTTGAGCTTCTAAATCAATCTTGTAAAGCGTGTAACTTTGGATATTTTTACTTGCGTCCCATTGATTTTTATCAATTTTATTAAGGATTCCAGCTTTTTCAAGATTGTATATATGCCGCTCGGTGAGCCCTAGAAGTTCGCCTAGCTCTGTGGTTGAGACTATCATTTAAGCGCTTTAACCTTCTTGCTAAACTCTGCGTGTGGAGAGCCTGTGAAAGGACATATACACTCTCCTGTTACCACTCCACCTAAATCACTTGCACTCTCTCCCCCAAGCGTAATGGATTCTGCATTAATTGTAGCTTTCTTGCACACAATATTAAGTTGTTTAAGGCTTTTTACTTGCAATGCCCCATCTTGATAACAAATACTTGTTCCATCAGCGTAATTAATGGATTCTGTATTTTCTTGCAAGTGTGAATAAGCACTTTGTGGGAAAATTGAGCCTATTACAAATCCTGTATTGTCTAGTTTAAACAAAATGACTACTTCTCCAACTTGAGGTGGGCTATAATGTGTTTTAAACGCATTGCTTACTTGAAGATAGGGTACAAAATCACTTTTAGTATTTGTATATTCCACTCTTACTTTAGATTTATCTACTTCAATGATTGTGCCTATGTAAATTTTTGCTTCACCATACATTGCAAGTCCTTTGTATTATTCTTTCTGTTTATAAGTAAATTTTATTTGAGGGTGCCTACTTGAGCATTTGCAGATCCTTTAGTTTCCACAATGGCATTCTTTGTGAAGTGAGAGATAATCCCTTCGCTTATTGCTTCTATAAATCTTTCATTTTCTTTACTTTGCTTAAAGCCTTTTGCTTTTATAAGTGTTAAAAGTTCAGTTTTTAATTGTTTAGAATCCAGCATAGAATCTCCTATATGAAATGCTTTAAGCTCCTTGCTTCATATAAAATATTAGTCTTTTTAAGATTCTAAAGTTTTTTTGGATTTTTTAATAATTAAAGCTTTAAAATGGCTATAAACCCTATAAAATAGACTTTTGATGATTGGTTACATAAACCAAAAATATAAATTTTGATATGAATATGAAATGACTATTTTTTCTCCAAAAATCTCCAAAAACCGCGGTCGGCAACCGCGAGGGGAGGATTTGTGAAGTAAGGACCCAATAATTTAGAGAAATAAGATGAAAGCATAAACAAGATAAACATATAGATAAAATAAAAGTATAAATAAGATAAACATATAAACAAGATAAAAGCATAAGAATAGAATGTTGATTTTAAATCAATGCATTAGCTTAAAACTTATAATAAAGACAAGATAAGAATCTTTGAAGGTTCTCCAATGATTGAGTTCATATTGTAAGCTAAATATTGTCTTAAACCTTATGGGATTCTATAAGGAGAGTAAGAGGATAGAATCTACAATTAAGAGAGCAGGTAAGCACAACTTACTCTCTTAAAAAACCACTTTTACTTTTTTATGTGGCTTTAGTTGTATGCCTTACGCTTAGGCTTATAGGGCGTGTGGCATTGATGTGTATTTGTCGGAAATATAAGCTCATTGCAAAAGTGATATTTGTCGGAAAGTGTTTTTACTTTTCTTACAAATTAATCGGAATTTTAACTTTGGATTCTTAGAAAATCTAGGGGGATTATATAGAGCAAATTAATCGGAAATTCAGTTTGATTATACGAGGGGCGTTGGGCTTAAAAATTTTTGTGATAGTTGATTTTTGCGAGGGTGGCTTAATACGCTCTAATAACGCCTTTAAGAATCCCTACTATTACAAGAGATTCTAAGTCTGTGCCTTTGACTTCAAAGCTTGGGTATTCTTTGTTGCTTGAGATAAAAGATATTGATTTGTTTTGTGGGTTTTTTTGAATCTGCTTGACATACAAGTCGCCTTGATAGTTAGCAATGACTATATCGCCATTTTTTGCCTCACTGCTTCGCTCTATGAGTGCAAAATCGCCATTTTGGATATATGGGTGCATAGAATCCCCTTGCACTTGTATCATATCAAGCTTTTTATGAGGCATTTTGATAGCACTTAAGAGATTGGTATCTATTTCTATGCTCTCTTCATTTTCGTTGATAATGCCATATCCTGCAGAGGCTTTAATATTGGGGTAGTAGGTGATTTTTTGGGTTTTTACATCGTTCTTGTATGTTTTACTTCTTTTTTCTAATAGTGTCAATATAAGCTTTTCGTGATAGTCTCGCACATCAGCTTCACCTGTTTCTATACGAGATATTTGTCTTATATTAATACCTATCTCTTTACTCAATGTATCTTGAGTCATTCCTAATTTTTCTCTAATTTCTCTAAATTCTACACCTGTCATAAGTAACCTTTCTGCATTTTGTCTTAATTATATCTTATTTTTGTCATATTTTTTATGCCTAATCTTAAGCTTTAAATTAAGACTATTGTCTTATAATAAAGTCAAAGGAGTTTTTATGACATTTGCTAGTTTTGTAGCGTTCAGTGTATGGGATAAATGATAAGGCATTGTGTGAAAAGGACTTTTCAGCGTTTCATAAATTCCTCGAAAATAGCATACAGACAAAGACACGCACCAAGAATACACAAACTCCATCCGAGGGCAAAGAGTATTTTAAAATCATCAAGGAGTAAAAAATGACATATACAAAACTGCGCTTAGTGCGTGAAATAAGCAAAGACTTAATAACTATGATAGAGGCTTATGAGAGAATAAATCCCAATCTAGTAACTCTTCTGAAAGAAAAAAGAGTTCATCATCGCTTAGAGAATCTATCTCCTTTGGAAGTTTGCCAAGAGCAAAGCACAAATAATATTTCAGAGCAGGAAGTCCTTTTAAAACTTTATAACCTTGAATCCTGCTTAAAATATCTCCACGATACACTAATAGAGTTTCGGTTGATTGACTCTTGATAGCCTCTAGGGCTTGTTTTTCTATTTCGAATTTAGACTTTTTCATATCTACACTCCTTACATTTTTCACATTCTAACATAAGTAAATATTATTTTTTATAGTCATTTGTCTTGACATATTAAGACTATTGTCTTATAATTTATACAAAATCATCAAGGAGTGAAAAATGACAAAGACAAAAGAAGCTTGGCAAAGCTATTGCAAAGAGAGAGAAATGGAATACAGGGCAGTGTTGGCAGAGTGGTTGCGTGATAGGCATAAAGTCGCACAAGGCTTTAAAGAAGGGCATATCAACTATTGCTATGAAGTCATTGCAAATATTAGGGCTTATGGAGAAGGAGCTCAAGGCTTGGAGATAAATTGGCAAAAATGGACAAAGAAATGGTTAGCAAGGAAGTTTAGAGGCATAGCCACTAAAGCCATAACAAATGGAGGTAAGCAATGAGTTTATTTAAATTAAATATGAAAAAGGTGTCTCAAGATTTTGGGAGCTTGAGAAAAATGGCTGATAAGCTTAACATCAAGAAATCGACAATAGACCATATCCTCTATAATAGAAAGACTTTTAGCTTTCGCAAGGATAGTGTGCGAGAGGTAGTCAATGAGCTTATCTCTAAGGGCTATCTCCTCTATGCTGATGAGGTGGGTGAAGAGGCAAGAGCGCAAACAAACCAAGAAATAGCGTGTGAGTTAGGAGTGAATAGCCCCTCATCACAAGTAAAAGATGTTGGAGCGTGTGTAAATTGTGGTGGAGGTATGCGATGAGAGCGTTATTTTTAATAGAGTCTGTGAAAATGGGCACAAAGGCAGTCAATGCTATTAATGCTAGAGAATTACACGAGAGATTGCACTCTAAACAAGACTTTAGCACTTGGATAAAAAAACGCTTAGAAGTCTGTGGTGCAAGGGAAGGAGCGGATTATATTTTGATTCCATTTGATGTGGCACAAAAGGAAGTCAAAGATTTGCAAGTCGCTCCACAAAAAAATGGAGCGAAAGTGAAAGGGCAAGAGCTTAGGCTTTTTGAGAGTTTGGCTCATCTGTATGGGTTTAAACAAGACAAAGTCGTGCATAATAAAAAAGAATACATTATTAGCCTAGAGATTGCTAAACACATTGCTATGCTAGAAAAGAATGATATAGGCAGAGGGGTAAGGCAGTATTTTATCGACTATGAGCAAAGCCATAGTGATAATTCTATTATAGAAGTGCGCTCTCTCATTGAAATTACTAAGAGGCAAACACAAGCCTTAGAGGGTATGCAAACAAATGTAGAGATTATCGCAAAGAAAGTGCATCTTTTAGAATCTACAAAGCGTTTAGAATCGTGGCAAGAGAGGGGCTTAAGCGATAGTGTGAAGTCTAAAGTCGCCGAGCTTACAAAAGGTAGAGATATAGGTACACATATCAAGAGTGCTTATTTTAGAGCTATTTACAAGAGACTCAAAAGTAAGTTTTATGTAGCGCGCTATAGCGAGATACCAAGTATCAAGTATGAGGAAGCACTTGAATATGTGAGAAATATCACCCAAGATGATTTAGTGTATTAAAAGGAGAAAACAATGGCTTTTAAAGATTTTGTAGCGTTATATAACCTTGATAAGAAAGTGTGTCAAATGATTATGGATGTAGAAAAGATAAACGATAGCTTTGCATCAGAGGCAAAAGAGGTGAATCTTTTCAATGCAAGTAATGAAAATGAGGACAAAAAGAAGGCAGATTCAGCGGAATTAGAAAAGCTACGCACTGGGGCGAGGCAGTTTATAGGGCAGCTCTTTAAATTCAAGGCTATTGTGAATGAATATCAAGCCTATAGAAATAATGACAAATTAGAGCAGGTGGAAAGTCTATTTGGGCTAAGTAAAGAGCAGCTAAAAATATTGGAGGAAGGCAATGGTGAATCTTAAGTTTGAGGAGCAGCTTATCATTGCTACTACTCAAAGCATTATTGCCAAATATGGAGCGGTGCTAAGTGAAGGGGTGATAGCAGAGATATTTGGACTTAATGAAGTAACCATACGCAATAAATTCTCCCAAGGTGCAAAAGACTTGCCTAGCTATACGCAGCTCAAGGGCAAGAGGGTGGTTATGGCAAATGACTTGGCGGAATTTATGATTAAAAATGAGATGAAGTTTTAAGCTTTGGGGCATTTCTAAAGGATTCCAAGTGAAAGAGGCAAAGAAAATACTAGGCTACATCAACTCCACTTACAAACAGGAGGTAAATGTCTTTGAGAGTATGGGTAAGGTTGATAGAAAGCGATACGCTTCATATGTATTACGCAAAAAAGTGGGCTTTTTAAGTCCTAGTGAGTGGCTTGAGAAAAAGGAAAATGCAGGAATGACTTTTAAAGAGATTGCAAAAGTTCTTAATATTTCTGTGTTGGAGGTAAGAACAATATATGAGGAGGCAATGGCAAAAATGAAGGCGATTATAGAAAATGGAAATATAAAGCAATACTCACAAAGCATAATAAGCAATCCTAGCTATATGGATTTTGTTTTAAGCAAGGCGCAAAAGGGCTTAAAGGTAGGCTTTATATGTAAAGAAAAGTGGCTTAATCCTAATCTTTTTGACTACCAAAGAGAGATAGTCCAAAGGGCGTGTGAGATAGGTAGGTATGCTCTCTTTATGGATACTGGACTTGGTAAATCCATCACACAGATGAATTTTGCCTATGCAGTGCATAAGCATTCGCATAAGCCCACGCTTATTTTAGCACCTCTAGCAGTAGTGTATCAAATGCTTGATGAGGCGAGGAAATTTGGCTTTACTCTGTCTAAAGTAGAAAATGGAGAGTTAAAAGAGGGGCTTAATATTATTAATTATGAACAGATTGATAATCTTAAGAGAGTGGATAAGTTAGCGGGCATTGTCCTTGATGAAAGCTCGATTTTAAAATCTTTCACAGGCTCGACAAAGAGAACGCTATTAGAGATGTTTAAAGACACTCCTTATAAACTCGCTTGTAGTGCTACTCCTAGTCCAAATGACTACTTAGAGCTAGGCAATCATAGTGAATTTTTGGGTGTTATGCCTAGCTATGAGATGATTATGCGATTTTTTATCAATGATACAATGAATGCGGGGGGATATAGGCTTAAAAAACACGCAGAGAGTGTCTTTTGGGAGTGGGTGGCGAGTTGGGCAGAGTGTATAAGCTCTCCTGCTGATTTGGGTTATGATGCAAGTGCATTTATACTACCGCCTTTAAGGGAGATTATCCATCGTGTGCGTTTTGATAATGTGCAATATGATGCAAAAGATGCTTTATTTGCACTACCAAAATCTAATGCTACTACTTTAAGCAAAGATAAAAAATCATCACTTCCTTTTAGGATAGAAAAACTCAAAGAGATTTTAAGGCAAGAAAATAGCACACCTCATCTTATATGGGTAGATACAAACTTAGAAGCTAATGAGCTAAAAAAGGCACTGCTTGATGAGTTTAGTGGTATCGTAGAGATAAGAGGGAATGATAGTGCGGAATATAAGGCAAGGAATCTTATCGCCTTTGCTAATGGTGAGATTCCTATTCTTATCACAAAAGCAAGTATAGCAGGTTTTGGACTAAATTTTCAAAATGCCTCAAATATGACATTCTTAGGATTAAACTATTCTTATGAAAGCTATTACCAAGCTATAAGGCGTATGTATCGCTTCGGGCAAAAGAGCGAAGTGATTGTGAATGTGATTTTGGCAGATAGTGAAGTGGAGATTTTAGGTATTTTGCATAAGAAAAAAGCTCAACACGACTTAATGAAGCAAGAAATGACTAAGGCTATTTGCAAAAGTAGAAGTGCCAAAGACTTAAAAGATTCTTGGAATACTACTCTTAGAATCCCCTCATTTTTACAATCTTATTCAAGGAGCTAAATATGAAGCGTTATGCAATGGTGCAAGGACATAAGGCAAGGTATAGCTTGAAGTATTATTTTGTATGGGAAGGACTTATATACCTCAAATACAATGATATAGAGAGCTTTATTGATAATAACCTCAAATGCAAATGTGTAGATATTGTTGCGTATTGACATTAAAATAAAAGGAGTGTGTATGGAATATATCAATGAAAAAGAAAAAATCGCAATCTATAATACTGATTGCGTGGAGTTAGCAAAGAGCTTACCTGAAAATAGTATTGACTTTAGTGTGTATTCTCCACCTTTTGCCAATCTTTATACTTACAGCGATAATGTAGCAGATATGGGGAATTGTGCTAATGATGAGGAATTTTTTGAGCAATATAAATACCTCATCAAAGAAAAATTTAGAATCACTCGCAATGGTAGGCTTACTGCCATTCATTGTAAGGATTTGCCTAAGTATAAGAATCGTGATGGAGCTGGAGGACTAGTCGATTTTGCAGGGGCAATTATCAAGGCACACGAAGAGTGTGGCTGGACATATCATTCACGCATTACTATTTGGAAAGACCCTGTCATAGAAATGCAAAGGACAAAGAATCAAGGGCTTTTGTATAAGCAAGTGTGTAAGGATTCGGCTTATTCTAGGCAGGGAATGGCAGATTATATTATCGTTATGCGTAAATGTGTGTATGAAGAGAATGTGCCTGTATGTCGGGAGAGCAAGGAGAGGTTTTATGATTATATTGGAAGCTCTTATTTTGCCCCAAAGATAGATAAAACCTCACTTGCTCTTGATGAGGAGGAGGCAAAGAGGCTATATAGTATTGAAGTATGGCAGAGATATGCCTCGCCTGTATGGTTTGATATAGCGCAATGCAATGTATTAAATACTGCTTTAGCTAAAGATTCCAAAGATGAGAAGCATATTTGCCCTTTGCAGCTTGATGTCATAGAGCGGTGCATTGAGCTATGGAGCAATGAAGGGGAGATAGTTTTTTCTCCTTTTATGGGTATAGGGAGTGAGGGCTACCAAGCCGTGCTACAAAACAGAGGCTTTGTCGGCAGTGAGCTTAAAGAGGGTTATTTCAATATTGCATTACAAAACATAAAAAAGGCAGTGGATACAAAGCGAAATTTATTTGATATGCCTTTTTAAGAGTGTAAATGTTTAATCTAGGATAAAAGAGTAAAAAGTGGGCAAAGAGTGTCAATATAGCACAGGGATAGATTCTTATCGCTTCTGTATTCCAAAGACTATGGCTTTGAAATTCTTAAAAAAGCTAGAGTTGTATGCAAAGCTAAGGGCTACTACACGCAATAAACAAGTGCAAAGCTATTGTAAAGATAAGTTTAAGAGCCAAAAGAGTGAGAGTAGTAAATATCCCTTTAAGGTGCGTTATATCAATCTTAAAAGAGGAGTAAAGTCTTTGAGTAATACGATTTTATTCCTAGAAAATAGCAAAGAACTTCACGCCATAGCAAGGCAAAATAAAAAGAAGCTTGATTACTATGTGATGATAGTTTTTGCAGGACTTCATCAGCCGAGTAAGGATATAGAATCGAGTGTCTTTAAGATTTTAGCGCAGTTTGTAAGGAGATTTAAGACATATAGCTTTGATTTGGCTTATGATTTTGATAGTGCAATGAATATAGATTATAAGCTTAAAGATTGGTTTGGAAGTAATAGCTTAAAGTGGAGCGGAGGTAAGATTATAAGTGTAGGTAAAAGTCTCTATGGAAATGCTATCATTGATAAATCCAAATACTTTAATCTTAGTAGAATCTTGCTCTATGATAAGTATCACAAACAAAGGTATTATCACAAAGAAAAGATTCCTGATAAATTCTCACAATGGAAGCGGTTAGAGCTTACCTTTGAGCTAAGGGGTAAGTTTCTACAAATCATTGAAAATGAGAGTATTAATGAAGCGATTGATGTGCTTGATGATATGGCAAAGAGCATTGGCGCGGTGGGGCTAATTGGCGTAGAAATAGATATTTTAGCCAAACAAATCCAAATGCTAAGGGATTTAAGACATAAATATGTCTTTAAGGCGTGGATAAAAGCAGCAAGTTAAGAGTAGCTATTTGGAGATTGTAGGCATTAGAGAGAAGGGAGTTAAAATGAATGAGAAAGCAAAATACTATGTAATCCAGTTTGACGCAATGAAAATTAAAGATAAAGCAGAGTGTGAGTGTGTATTTGATAGCTATGATAGAGCTGTCAAATGGGTTAATGAGAGATCACCATTGTTTTATCCAAGTGCAGTATTTATCATCTATGAGGAACGAAAATTTGATATGAGGGCAAAGAAAGTAGTAATTGGTAGTAGAAAGGATACAGAATGAACTAAACAAATAAGGTGCGTTATATCAATCTTAAAAGAGGAGTAAAGTCTTTGAGTAATACGATTTTATTCCTAGAAAATAGCAAAGAACTTCACGCCATAGCTTAGATGAAAGATTTTTTGTAAGCGGATTAAGGCATTTTGGGTAGAATCCATATCATATAAGGAGAGAAAATGAGTGAAAACAAAGTTTCTTTAGATGAAATCCCGCAAGGGCAAAAAAGTGAGAATCTTATCAAAAAAACCTGTAAGGAGCTAGGGCTTACTTATAGAGAGCTAGGGGAAAGGATTGGGTATAGCGAGAGTGCAATAAAAAATGCAGCAGTTGGCGCAGTCAGTGAGCCAATGCAATTTGCAATTAATCTGTATTTGGAAAATTTAGCCTTAAAAGAAAAATTAGCAATCTCTGATAATTTTAGGCAAAATCTTAAAAACTTTCTAAATGGCTAAAATAAAGATTTTTAGTCTTATTCTATACTAAAAAATCCACAAATAATACTTTTAATAACCTTTTATCTTGACTTTTAGTTTTTTTTAGTATATAATTTTAGTATCAAAGTTGATTAAAGGACTTTGAAATCTAAAAGAAAGGAGACAAGATGAAAAGATTAGTAACTGCAGTGCTAATTTTAAAGATTATCTACTTGATAATCAAAATCTTAGAAGCTGTAACCTAGCTCCTAAGCCCGAGCGCAAAGCTCGGGTTCATCTTATCTCTTAATTGTATTCTACCATAAAGGAGTAAAAATGGAAATATTAGGTCATATTTTAGATATTGCAGAGGTGCTTATCATTGTGGGGCTTGTGCTTTGGGTGGATAGACTGCAAAAGCGTATAGAGAAGCTAGAATCTAAAACAGAAAAGGAGGCGTAAAATGAGTGCTACACATCAGTTAAAAGACTTACAAGAGCTTGGTATAGATTCTAGGTTTCTTATTGATGAGCTGACAAATTTTCAACAACGAAATGAGGAGATTCATTTCTTACTCTCTTTGGTAATCAATGAATATGAAGAGAATATGCCTGAAGATAGCTTTAGCTATGTCCCTCATCTTGAGGGCATAGCCACGCTTTTAGATGCACAGAGGTTTATTATGCGTAGCTTTCAAAAATACATAGAGAGTGGCGATATAAAGGATATGCAAAGCTTAATGGTGTGAGTTGCTGTTTATAATTTTATTCTACCCATTAAACGAAGTTGCTATATTGGGTAGAATAAGAGGCGTAATTAATAAGGTGTCTAAGCAAGAGATTTTTAAGTTAATAACAAGCGAGGAGAAAGGATATGGAGATTGTAGGCAATACCCACGAGAGTTAAATTTTCATCCTTAAGCTGGTCTGGATTGGGTTAAATTAATAATAATTTCCCCCAAATCCATAAATAATTTATGAAAATCTTTTATTTTCTCTTTACTTGTGTCCATTGCTTTTCCAAATTGATGTGCTGTCTTTAGGTCATCATCATCTAATAAAAAAACAGGTTTTCTGCTTCTTTGACTAATTGCAATTAAGGTGTTAAAGTCGGGTATTTGTGCCAAATCATAAGGGCGTAAATTGGGGAATTTTTTATTAACCACACTCGAGAATAATTCCTTTGTGATGACACAATTAATGGGTTTTAGTTTGTTGACGAGAACAGAATTAATCGCGTTTCTTATTTCATTTATCCATTTTTCAAATGATTTTGTTGGAGCTTCATTTCTAAGCCTATATCTTTGCTGTATAGCACCAAGGAACAAAGGGTTATTTTTAATTTTGATTTTGGTGTCTTTTTTAAATTCTTCTATTTCTTTATGCCACTGGTTTATTTTTTTACTTAAAGAATGAATGGCTTGTAGGCAAAAATAATCGGGACTGGTTGGAACAATAAAATAATCACTTCCCATTAAAGCAAGCTCATTGAGTCCACTAATACTAGGACTTAAATCAAACAGCAAATAATCTATATCATTATTTTCAGCTATTTTTTCCAAAGTCTCAAAAAAATTAGCAATTATTCTGCCAAGTATAGGTAATCCAGTTGTTATTTTTAATGCAGTAGTTATCTGACTATCAAGCTCTGAAATATTTAAGCTTCCGGCAAGTAAAAACAAATTTTGATTGTCTACGGGATAAATACTGCCATCATTTGCCATTTCAGAGATAATTTTTCCAGAGATAATTTTTTCAACAATAGGTTCAAAAGTTATATATTGCCTATTTTGATAAAAATTTTTCATAAATTCATCATCTAAGGCTTGATTAGACAAAACAAGTCCTGTGAGATTACATTGAGGGTCTAAATCTACCAACAATGTCCTTTTACCTAACTTGGACAAAGTCCAACCTAAGTTATATGTTGTTGTTGTTTTGCTAACACCACCTTTATGATTAAAAAAACATATTGACTTAGTCATTTTAATACCCTCATTTTTGTATTTAGCTTCAAAGATTAATTATAACAAAATATTGCTTAAATTATATGGGTGGAATATGAGTTTAGAATTTGAAAGTGAGCGGTAGCTATATGTTTTTATCCTCATCTTTTAAGTAAGGCTTTATTGCCTTAGCGACATCGTCCAAAGTTTTGGCTTTAGCATAATTCTCTAGCCACGAATCTACCCAAATAGGGATAGGCTTACTCTCATCTTTCCAATTTGCCACAGAACTATAGGCTAACCCTGTCATATCGCAAAAATCTTGCCGTGAAATACCAAGACTCTTAAGTTTGGCATCAAAATCTTTTTTATTCATTTTTTATTCCTTTGGTTTATAAAATATTTTACCAAAAATTACTTAAAGAGTAAATAAAAATGTAAGAATATATTAAAAAAGTAATATTACTCTTGACAATATCATCAAAAAAGTATATAATTGTGGTATGTTTTTACTTAAAAGGTAAAAACATACCACAAGAACAAGAAAGGAAAGGCACAATGAAAAAGCTAAGATTAATCGCGATAGTCTTACAGATTGCTTTCTATGTGTTAGCAATCGCCAAGCTCTTAACAAGCTAGGCAAACCCTCTCTTAGAGAGGGGCTTAATCATTGTGTAGGCACATTCTAGCATAAAAGGAGTAAAAATGAGTATAGAATTTGTGATGTTAATCATCTTAGCTGGGTGGGTAGGCGTGAATGAGTGGCGTTTGCATATCGTTGAGAAACGCATTAAAGATTTAGAAAAAAAGGATAAGTGATGCAATTACAAATGTTTAAAAATGAAAACTTAGGACAAGTGCGAGTGTTAGGCAATAATGAAAATCCTTTGTTTTGCCTTAGGGACATTTGCGAGGTATTAGAACACACTAATTCTTCAAGAATGTTAGAAGCCATAAATGCAGAGTTTGGAAAGGGGGTAACTCAAAGTTACCCCCTTCAAACCAATGGTGGAATCCAACAAGCCACCTTCATTACTGAACCCCAGCTCTACTTTGTGCTTATGCGTAGTGATAAACCAAAGGCAAAGCCTTTTAGGCAATGGGTGGTTAATGAAGTCCTGCCAAGTATCCGCAAAAATGGGAGTTATGGAAGCACAAATACAGATTTACTCGCGGAACATAATCTCTTGGAATCTTGTGCGATTATGGCAGATTTTGCGCAAAATGCACATTTTTTAGCAAAAGTGCTTAGGAAGCTTGCACAAAAATATGAGGCAAATGCGCAGTTTGCAGAATCTCGCCTTAAATCAGCTCTCAAACATCGTCCCGATGTTTTGAAAAAAGCAAGGAATATAAGCAAAGATAATGAATCAAGTCGGATAGAGTTGAAGTTTTTCTTGCATTGAATAGTGCGGGGCTACTCCCATAGCTTCTCTACCCATTCACGCCCACTATTAGGGAGTAAATGAGCATACCTCATCGTCATTTGTATGTCTTTGTGATTTAAGAGCTTTTGGATTATTTGAATCGGCGTGCCTTTGATAGCGAGGTGTGAGGCAAAAGTGTGTCTTGTGGTATGAATCACCACTCTATGTTTTCTATCCTTAGGGTCTAACTCTTTGTTAAAAAGTTCATTAAGTATCGTTTGCATAGCTCTAGTGATGGTGCGTTCTGGAGTTTTGAAAATAATATTTTCTGTATGCTCTTGCAACACTCGCTTCGCTAAAGGTGTAAGAAATGCTGTGTATTTAGAGTTATTCTTAAAATCTTGTATTTTAATAGTGTCATTCTTAAAGTCAATATCTTCTAACTTGATATTGAGAATGCTATTAAGCCTCGCTCCTGTGCTAAAAGCAAGGACAAAGAAATAATATACTTCTTTATTTTTATGCTCTTTTGCCACATGTAAAAGTTTTTCTATCTCATCTTTATGCAAAAATCGCTCTCTTGCATTATCGAGCTTTAGCTTTTTGATGAGTTTTAGTGGATTTTGCATAGGGATTTTGTATTCTGTTATGGCAAATTCCATAATGGAGTGCAATCGTTCAAGAAGCTTATTGATTGTTTTATTGCTTTTGCCCTCAAGAGATAGCATAAAATCAGTAATATGCTTTGTTTGGATATTTTGCGGGGCAAATGCACCAAAAAATGGAGTGATGTGTAAAAGGCATTGTCCTTTGTAATCTATAAAAGTTTGATGTTTTAGTCTTATTTTTTGGATTTCAAGATAGCGTGTGATGATAGATTCTAAAGTAAGATTTGTGGGCGTGTGTGGCTCATTGATAATGTCCATTCTTTTTAAGTGTGCCTTTTTCTCACTCCAGCCACTAGCCTTTGTACCAACCTTACGCTCAAATCTATTGCCATTTGTATCAGTCCATCGCACATAGTAAGCAATATCACCATTATTAAGCTCTTTGCTTCTTACTCCTTCATATTTTTGACTTGTTTTAAGTGTAGCATTGTGCTTATGATTTGTTTTATGTATCCCCATTTTACTTTTTTGAGTGCTATTTTCTATTGCTATTGTAGAGTTTTTCATAGTTTTTCTATCCCCAATCTATCCCCACTAAAAAAATATTTTGTGGTATTTTTTAGATTTTCTACAAGATTATGTGTGATTATTGCTTATAATCAAAAGAAGCGTATAATACCATAAAATAGAGTATTTAGAGGTTATTTTATAATATAAAATATTGTAAGTGATAATTTAAGATTTGCAAGTTAAAACTATGGCAGAGAGGAAGGGATTCGAACCCTCGAAAGCTTGCACTTTACACGCGTTCCAGGCGTGCTCCTTCAACCACTCGGACACCTCTCTATATTTGATGAATTATGCAAATACGGAGAGGGGATATTATCTAAAACTTGCTTAAAGATTGCTCCATCAATACCAAGTTGCGCAATTTTGGGAAGTTGGGTGGTTAATTTCACTACACAGAGTAACTTACAATCAAGCAAATAATGGTCTATAACGCGCTGGAATGCCTTTGCCTTGCTTTGTGCGGCTTTAGCGATAATGAGATATTGCGGGGAAAGCGCAGCATAGAGGAGCAACTCCTCAAGATTGCGAATCATCACCGCATAAGGCACTTGATTGTTATGACAATGTGCGGCGATGTCAAAGCCTAGTGGAGGTTTAATAGCAGCACTATCAAACCACACAATGCACGATTGATGCGTATGAGCAATCTCTTGTAAGGCACTAATTTTCACAAAAGGCGTGTAAGCAATGGCAGAATGTCCTATGATAATCATTGCTTGGCCCCCTTTTCTAGGCATTTTTTAGAGCAAAAATATAACCCATCAGCAAGGAAAGATTCTCTCACAGAGGCATAAACCCCACAATGGGTGCATTGGCACATTTCTTCAATATCATCTTGTGTCTTTTTAGGCTTTTTAGCACTTTTACCACTCCCTTTTAGCAGAGGGCGAACCATCATAAAGGCAAATAATGCTAAAGCAAAAAGTATGATAAGAAATTTCATTAGAATCCTCCTTTAATCTTAAATAATCTTATAGTTTTACAAATCGCGGCTGTGCTTGTAATAATAAATGCGATTTTCCCGCACGAAGCACTCCTCTACGCTCATACTTGGCATTTCTTGGCGGAATCGCGAGCCCTTATAAAGCAAAAAATATCCATCACTTTTAAGGAACTTGCGACAAAGGGCAATAAGCGTCTTAGCGTCCATAAGGGCGCGAGAAGTGATGAGCGATAAATTATTCACTTCAGCAATAGGCACATCTTGAATCGATGTCGCCCTCACCTGCACATTTCCTAAGCCCAATTCAAGCGCGATATTTTGCAAAAAACAAGCCCGTTTTTGTCGCGGCTCTACGAGGATAAAATACACCTCCGGCTTGGCAATGGCTAAAGGAATAGCAGGAAATCCACCTCCCGAGCCCACATCCATACAACTTTTAAACTCATCAACAAATTTTAGCGGATAGAGGGAATCAAAAATATTTTCCGCCACAGATTCCATACTGCTAGCACCCGTAAGATTGTGAATCTTATTCCATTTAAGGAGTTCCTCGCCAAAGATATTAAATTGCTTGTAGCACACATCGGGCAGCATAATGTGCTGCTTAATGAGTCTCTCTTGTAAATGTATCATAGGATGAGCATTCCATCGCCATAGGAGTAGAATTTATAGCCATTTTGCAGGGCGATTTGATAGAGTTCTAGGCATTTTTCCCTCCCTACCATCGCGCTTACAAGCATAAGTAAAGTGCTTTTAGGGAGATGAAAATTTGTAAGTAAATAATTCACTCGCTGAAATTCCACACTTGGATATAAAAATATATTACATTCCCCGCTTAATTGTCTGTATCGCATATAATGCTCCACACAACGAGCCGCTGTCGTGCCAATACACAGCACTTTGTGCGCTTTTTGAATCTTATTAGCACTCTCTTGTGTGAGTGAGTAAGATTCTGTATGTATATGATGATGGCGAATGTCCGCACTCTCCACACCCATAAATGTCCCCGCGCCAATGTGAAGCGTGATAAAGCACATTGCAAAACGTAGGCGCATAGATTCTAAGCTCTTTTCACTAAAATGCAAAGAAGCCGTAGGCGCAGCAACAGAGCCTAAATGAGTGGCAAACACGCTTTGATAAAAAAGCCCATCATTAGGAGAATCATTGCGTTTGATATAAGGTGGAAGCGGGATATGCCCGTATTTTTGGAGCATAGCAAGCACTTGAGTGGGGCTTAAAGATTCATTATCCTGTGTGAATTGCACCACTCGCATCCCATTTTCACAGCATTGCAGCACGTGAGCGATGATAGGCGAAGTAAGAATAGAATCTATAAGCACAAGCTTATCTCCATTTTTCACACGACCTTTAATTTGTGTGAGGCAAAGTGTGGAGGGTTGTGCAGATTCTAAAAATTTGTGAAAAAAGATTTCATATTGCTTGGAGGTTTGCGTATGGGAATTATGCTTATGGGCATAGATTCTTGCCTTAAGCACCTTTGTGTCATTTAACACAAGTAGTGTCTCTTGTGGCACAAAATCACAAAAATGATAAAAATCACTATGGGTAATGCGCCCACTCTGCCTTTCATACACGAGGAGTTTAGCACTCTCTCTAGGATTAGCAGGGCTTTGGGCTATCGCACTTTGGGGCAAAATATAATCATAACTTGAAAGCATAAAGTCTGTATTGAAATCATAATGGCTCATTAAGATTACTCTTTGCTAGGGGGTTGATTTGATTCTTCATCTTCTTCTACAATGATGGTGGCAGGATTGACCCATTTAAGCACAAGGATAGAAATACCATAAAGCCCTGTGAGAGGAATGGCTAAGAGAATCTGTGAAATCACATCAGGCGGGGCAATAATGGCAGCAATGATGAAAATCAACACAACAGCATATTTGAAAAAGCCCTTTAAACTCTCATCAGTAATTAGCCCAACTTTACCCAAGAAAAAGCATAACACAGGCAGCTCAAAGGCAATGCCAAAGCCAATAACCAAGCGGATAAAAAAGGTAAAATAATTTTCCGCTGTGATATAGGCTTCAAACTGATCATTACCAAATAACAGAACATTTTTGATAATAAAGGGCAGCACTCCATAATAGGAGAAAGCCACACCAATAGCAAACATCATCGTGCCAAAAAACACAAAGGGGACAACCACCTTTTTTTCGTGTTTATACAAGCCCGGCGCGACAAAAATCCACGTCTGCCAAAAAATTACAGGCATAGCAAGGACAAGTGCAGCAAAAAGCGCAGACTTCATAGCGATAAAAATGCCCTCTATCATACCCGAAGCAATAAATTTCCCCCGAACCTCACTTCCTAGCACATCGACCAAAGGCGCTTTGATAAAGGCAAAAATAATTTCCCAAAAGCCAAAGCACACAATAAAAGCGGCAAAAAACACACAAACGCTAATGATAAGCCGCTTGCGTAAATCTTGTATATGAGGCTTTAAATCTTCTAGCATTATACTTCCTTATGTATGCTACTATGTGGTGGTGAATTGTCTTTATTTGAGCTATCTAGTGTGGAAGCTAGATTCTGCGTAGATGGAGCGATATTTTGAGAATCTCGGACTACTTCAGCGGGGCTTTGAGGGGTGGTATAGCTGATTTCTGTATTGAGTGTTTGTAGTGTGCCTTGCAAGGCATTTGCCTCTTCATTAATGGTTTTCTTAGCCTCATCTAATGGTTTGAGGGTATCTACACTGATTTGGCGTAATTCATCAAGCTGCATATCTTTGGTGAGTTTATCAACTTCCTCTGTGAGCGTATTTTTGTATTTGAGGGCTTCTTGCTTGATTTCTGAAAGTTGAATTTCTTTGTCAAAGCTTTCCTTTGCTTCTACCATTGTTTTGCGCACAGCACGAAAGAATTTGACAATATCAACAATGGTTTGTGGTAGTTTCTCAGGTCCTAGGGCAATCACTGCCACAATCAAAATCACTAAAAGTTCAAAAATGCCAATACCAAACATAAAATCATATCCTTAAGAATTGAACCCATAACATAATCTCTACACTATTATACCAAGATGGAAAGAATCCTATACGCCCTTGCATTGCCATTTTCTGCAAAGCTTTCCTTAAAGCGAATTTTTAGGACAACTATACAAGAATTATTACAACTAATGTTTTACAAGAACTTTCCCGCACTTGTTTGTCTATCGACCAAGTATGTTTTTAAGTTTAAATCGTATTGTTTCTTTAAATGAAGTATGTCCTCGAATGGGATAGAAATACAGAATCCATATAACGTGTAAGGGGCTGGAATAATGCCCAAAAAGGCCGCAACAAAGACATATTTAGACCTAAACGCCTTGTTTGCTTAAAGACACAAATGAGATTCTCAAATAACACGCCTAAATAAGCATTTGCATTTTAGCTATTTTTTTTGCACTTTGTCAATCTTTTTTGCAAATCTCACCTTTTAAGTGTGTTGGGGTTATTTCAACCCCTTATTTTGCTTAAATAAACATTGTTCTTACCTCTGTTTGATGATTATACGCTCTTTTAGGGTGAGACATACCACCACAAATGCTCGATCAAGATTTGTGTTATTGCTTTATTTCTTTATCATCGCGATACATTACTTCTCGTATAACTTTGCCTTGCTCATCAAACTCTTTAGCAATACCTTCTTTTTTGCCATCTTTATATTGCAAACTATGCCAAGGCAACCCTGATGTATCATATATTTTCATCTCTCCATCTTGCAAGCCATCAACAAAATTCATCTCACTTTTTAGATTTCCATTTGTTATATCAAAAAGTCGGCATAATCCGTGCAAAACTCCTGCACTATAATGAGCTTCATAAATCAGCACTCCTTTTTGAGAAAAAATTTGATATAGCCCTTCTTTTTTACCATCAACATAAAATGCTATCTGTGCTACACCCCCATCAAGATAATAAAGCGTCTCCTTGCCGTGTTTGATTTTTGTCCCCGGTTTGTAGGTGATAACCGCCCTATAAGCGCGTCCATCTTCTTCCACCTCTTCATTGTTTTGCTCTCCACTGATTTCTTCAAGTATATTTTGTGTATAAGGGGTGTCTTTAGAACCTAGTGTATCTTCTGCATTTTGCTGTGACATATCTTTTTGACGTATTGCAGGAGCAATACGAGGAGTTACCTTATTAGGAACCGCACGCGATGAGGAGGATACTCTAGGCTTGGTAGTTTTGGTTTTAGACGTATGTGAGTTGGCAGGATATGCTACTTGTGGCTGAACTTCATTGCCTTGTGCAATACTAGGCTCTTGCTCCATACAACCATATAAAACACAAAGTGCTATACTTCCTGCAATAATCTTTGTCCATTGTATAATATACTTTTTCAATTTCCCCTCCTTTGGTATCAATAACAAGCCTGCCAACGGCAATTTTTGCTCTCAATTACTTCTCCTTGTGTATTGTATTGCTTCATAGATTGCTTTTTGCCATCTTTATAGAGCGTTTGATAAATAAGGATACCTTTTTTATCAAACTCTTTTCTTACACCATCAAGCCTATCATTTTTAAAAGTAAAATGCGCTTGCAATACCCCATCTTCATAATATTTCTTACCCTCTCCTTCGCGTTTATTCAAGCTATACATTTGTTCGCTTTGAATCTTGCCATTACGATGGTATGTTACACGTTTGCCTATTTCCTTACCCTCAATATACACACGGCTTTCGTGCAATGTGCCATTAGGATAATATGATAGCACCTCCCCATCATACTCTCCATTTTTATAATACGCCTTAAAAAGCAAAACGCCATTATGCGAAATTTTGATTTGCTTACCGCATTTTGTCGTTGTGCCTTTACAATATTGCGTTTTAATCGTAGTGGGTGCATTTTTATCGCCTGTATAGGAGATTCGCAAATCATACTCTAAAGATTCTTGTGCCCATAATGCCGCCGCTATCAAACACCCAATATATCGCACAATCCGCATTTTATCCCCTTTTTATTCATCTTAGCTCTGTAAGCGTATAATCTGCACACCCAAGTTGCGCAACTTATGCTCGATTTGCTCATAGCCCCTATCAAGGTGGTAGATTCTATGAATATTTGTGCTACCATTACTCACAAGTGCGGCTAAGATAAGCGCAGAACTCGCACGTAAATCTGTCGCCATTACATCAGCCCCACGCAATGGCGTTACACCCTTAATCGTAGCGTGATTGCCTTTGAGTGAAATATCCGCTCCTAGCCGCTGCAATTCGCTCACGTGCATAAAGCGATTTTCAAAAAGCCGCTCTTCAATCACACTTGTGCCTTCACATTGTGTCGCTAATGCCATAAACTGCGCCTGCATATCTGTGGGGAATCCGGGATATTCAGTAGTGATAATCTCAAAAGGATTCAAATGCTTTGCCGGGAGCAAAGTAAGGCTATGAGATGTTTTTTCAAAGCTAAAGCCAATTTCCTCTAGTTTATCCGTAATGGCTACAAGATGTGTGTTTTGGACATTTTGCAATGTGATAGATGAATTGGTAATCGCCCCAGCACAGAGATATGTCCCTGCTTCGATTCTATCGGGTATCACACTAATAGGCATAAAATTAAGCAGTTCTCCTCCGCTACCCTCTATGCTTAATTCATTACTCCCAATGCCCGTAATCTTTATGCCACTTGCAGATAGAATCTCGCATAATTGCACGACCTCAGGCTCTTTAGCAGCATTAATAATACGTGTCGTGCCGTGTGCAAGGGCAGCTGCCATAATCACATTTTCACTACCTGTAACGGTGATTTTATCAAAGAAAATATCCGCTCCTTTTAATCCACCCTTTGCCTCTGCAATGATGTATCCGCCCTCAATTCGAATGCTTGCACCAAGATTCTGCATAGCCTTGATATGTAAATCCACCGGACGCGCTCCAATAGCACAGCCACCGGGCAAACTTACTTCACAATAGCCAAAACGCGCCAAAAGTGGTCCTAGCACAAGGATAGAGGCACGCATTTTGCGCACAATATCATAAATGGCACGGGTATGGACGATTTGCTCCGCGTGGCAAGTGAGGGTATTACTATTTTCCCACATAATATTTACGCCCAAATGCTCTAAAAGTTTCGCTAAGGTTTTCACATCAGCCACATCAGGCAAATTGCTAATTTTTACTTCATTGCTAGAGAGCAAAGTAGCTGCGAGAATGGGGAGGGCAGAATTTTTCGCCCCAGAGATAGATACACTGCCTTGAAGATTTAAACTTTTATGTATTTGTAAATAATCCATATTATAATCCTTTAGTTACCTTGTCGCTTTTGCAAAGCCTTTCCTATAGCTTCTTTAATACTTGCTTTTTCATTAGGATTTGCACTCTCTAAGCTATTTTGAAAATTCACCACTTCTTCAACTTCCATAAGATTCATATTTGCAGCAAAACGTGAAATAAGATCAAGCCATAGATTGCATTCATCTCCTGCCTTAGGATAATTTTTTAAACTGCGCATAAACTCTTCAAGCAAAACTCTAAGCTTTGTGTTGTCATTTACATATTTATTAAATTCACGTGAAATACCCTTTAAACGACTTTCAGTAACTACTGCCCTTTCTATTTCAAGTGCAATAGCTAAAAGTCCTGCAAAAATAATGGGTAAGCATAGCAGCAAAAACAACAACCAACAAATAACATAAAAACTAAGACCAAACATTGATTACTGAAATTGCTCATAAAATGCCATAGTCGCTTTGACATAGCCATCGACACTGCCACAATCATAACGACTACCTTGAAATTTGTAAGCCAATACACGTCCTTGTTTTGCTTGTTCTAAAAGAGCATCCGTGATTTGTATCTCGCCTTTTTTGCCCGGCTTAGTAACACGCAAAATATCAAAAATATCAGGTGTTAAAATATAGCGTCCAATAATCGCTAAATTACTTGGAGCTTTGTCAATATGGGGCTTTTCCACCATATCACTTACACGATACACATTCGATTCTATCTCTTCGCCTTGTATGATACCATATTTATCCACTTCATTTGCTTTGACTTCTTCAATAGCCACAATGGAGCAATGATATTTTTTATATAAAGTTACCATTTGGCTAAGCACACTCTTTCCATTTGGGTTAATGCACAAGTCATCAGCGAGTATCACGCCAAAGGCTTCATTACCAATGAGTGTTTCACCTGTAAGTATAGCATGTCCTAAGCCTTTCATTTCATTTTGTCTTGTATAAGAAAATGTGCAAGATTGCGTTACTTGTCTAATACTCTTTAAAAGCTCTTCTTTGTCAGTGCCAGATATTTGATGTTCTAGTTCATAATTTATATCAAAATGATCTTCTATGCTTCTTTTTCCTCTTCCTGTTACAATGCCTATATTGCAACACCCTGCCTCCATTGCTTCTTCTACACCATATTGAATGAGTGGTTTAGTAAGCACAGGAAGCATTTCTTTGGGCATTGCCTTGGTCGCAGGTAAAAATCGTGTGCCATACCCTGCAGCAGGAAATAAGCATTTAAGTATCATAAAAACTCCTTTAATTTACCAATGTTTGCTTAAGATAATCTTCAAGATTAATATGATTCCCAAAGGTTGCTTGATAAACAATATAATTTGCTATAACTCTTAAGCCATAATCACGAGATTCTCTATAGGGAATAAGCTCCATTGATAGCCAAGGCTCATAATTGCGATTTTTCAAAAAAAGCATTTTGCTTTTTAATACACGTCTCAAGAAGCTCGGTCCGCCATTATATGCATAAGATACAAAAAGTTGATGTTTAAACTCTCTGCTTAAGTCATCAAGATAGAATGTGCCAAATTCAAGTGCAGTGATAGGATCAAACATATCTTCTAAAGTAATGTTATCACGTTTTAGGCTTTTCGCAAAGGGTTGGACATTAAAAGGCATAATTTGCATCATACCAAGCGCATAAGAAGTTGAAACAAGTGCGGGCAAAAGAGTGCTTTCCTGCTTAGCAATAGCATAGGTAAAAGCCTTTTGGCTATCATCCTTCCATTTTAGCTTATCGCTAAAGGGTGTGATAAAATAGTGAATCTTAAAATTATTCATTTGATTAAGCACATACGCTAAATGCGGACTTGTATCTTTATAGGCAAAATGTTTACTAAGCTCTTCTAAATCTTTTTGACTTTTTACTTGCGTGAGGCTATCTTTTAAGAGTTGCCATTGGAAGGGATCTTTGATGTCGAATTTAGGTTTTCTTGATGAGAGTTTGCCCAAATCTGTAACAACCTGATATTTTGGCTCTACCTTAAGCTTTTGGGTAGCATAAATCGTATATACATCAACATTTGTACTACTAGAGAGACTTTCAAGCATACTTTTATCATTGCTTAAAAAATACTGCCAGAGTAATGTGCGATTTTTTTGCATAGGGGTAGTGGCTTTTGTGCTTGAGTGTTTGAAATATGTAAGTGCTTTTTGGGGCTGATTATGCAATATCTCATTAAGCCCTAGCATAAAAAGCGTATAAGAATCTGCTCCGGTAATATTAGCACCAACAAGCGATTTTTTAAACTTATCATATGTCTTATCTTGACTTACAATAATGCGCTCAAGCATAGCATTAAAGGCTTTATTATTCTCATCAGCAAGCTTTTTAAGGGCTTGGGGCTTAATATTTTGATCAAGAATATGGAGGCGATTACTCGCTCTTAATACTTCATAAATACTTGCAAAAGTCTGTGCATCGCTTTTAAGCATACTGGTGAGTATTTGCGGAGAGCTTAGAATTTCAATACGTTTTCTAAAAACTACATCATCTTTAAAGGTATTAAGCAAAAAATCTTTATTTTTTTGAGGCATAGAGGAGATACTTGCTAGATTCAAACCTACTTTAATACAAGCCTTATCCTGCTTTTTGAGTTTATCAAAATTAAGACTTTGGCAGTATAGCTCACGTGGCATTTCACTTGCTTTGCCTTTTGCATTCATTAAACTATCAAGTTTAGAAGTTTTACGATATATTAAATCATAAGCCTTGAGGGCATCTTGCAGAGATGTGTGCTCATCGCCCAAGAATTGCCAAATATAAAAATCCCTCGCTAGACCCTTTGGCTTAGATTCTAAAAACTCAAGCGTGATTTTCGCATTAGCAAAAGCCATAGCAAAAGCCATCAACCATAAAATACATATTTTCATCATCACAATCTCATATCGTCAAAGTTTGCGCGACATTACGCAAAAGCTGCACAAAAGACAGATCAATAAACTTTAATGCCACTGCGACAATTAAAGGCGAAAAGTCAATGCCATTAATGGTCGTGGGCATAAACTTGCGCAATCTTACATAAAGAGGCTGAGTGAGGCGATTAAGCAGCTGCACGATAGGATTAAAGGGGTCAGGGCGCACCCAGCTCACAAGTGTGGCAATCACAATGATCCACACATACAAATTAAGAAGCATACTCAATATAACCGCTATAGCGTCTAAAAAAGTGCCTAAAACCATTCTATCCTCCCTTTTTACTTATGGAAGCATAGAATAATCTTGTCAATCTAGGGTAACAATATCTGCCAAAAAGAAGCGTAAATATGGATAAATCTCACTTAATTCCAAGCCATGAGTAGTCCCTGTAAGCAAGATTCTTAAAGGCTTAAAAAATTTCTTTCCTTTGAGACTACTGCGCTGCATTAGCTCTTTTTTTAAACTTTCATAATCTTTCAAAGATTCACTATGGCTCTCTATCATCTCGCGCAAATATTGATAGAGTATCTTGCATTCTGCTTCAAAAGATTCATTATTCTCCATTTGTGTAATACATTTTGGAGCAAAAATCATATCTATTTTTGTTCTAATCTCATTTAGTATGCTTGCTTCTTGCAAATGTAACTTTGCTAAAGCCCCAATACTCGCATCTTCGCTATTAAGCAAAAGGGCGAACTCCTGCTCGTTTAGCATTTTTAAATGCTCCCGATTCAAAAATCGCAATCTCGGCATATCAAACTTCACGGGCGATTTTGCAATATACTTTATATCAAACCACTCATAGCAATCCTGCAGTTTAAATACTTCCATAGGCGTGCGATTCCCCATAGAGACAAGATAATTCACAATCGCTTGAGGTAAGAATCCCTCCTCAAGGAGCCACGCTACTGATGAAGCACTATCGCGCTTACTCATTTTACTGCCACTCTCGCCAAGTATAATGGGCAAATGTGCATATCCTAACACCTTATCATAGCCCAAATAGCGATGAATAAGAATCTGCTTGGGTGTATTACTTACGTGGTCCTCTCCTCGCACTACAAAGCTCACATCATAGAGCATATCATCAACCGCACAGGCAAAGTTATACGTGGGGATTCCATCTTCTTTTAGAATCACAAAGCTATCAATTTCGTGCGGCTCAAATGTTACTTTGCCTTTAATACTATCCTCAAAGCTAATGGGGCCACTTGCAGCGCGGATACGCACGACAGGGTGGGGATTACTCTGCTTTTCTAGCTCCGCCCATTCTGGGTTGTAACGAAATGGCTTTTTTTGCTCCTTAGCTAAGGCGCGTTTGCCCTCTAAAAAATCTTTTGAGCAGTAGCAATAAAAGGCTAAATTCTTGCTGATTAAATATTCTGCAAATTGGCGATGACGGGTGAAATTATCGCTTTGATACACAAGATTATCCCACAAAAGCCCAAAAAGATTAAGGATACTTAGAATCTCCTTATCCTTCCCCTCAATATTTCGTGTAATATCTGTATCTTCAATACGGATAAGAAACTTCTCTCCGCTTTGTTTGGCTATAATATAATTAAATATAGCCGCCCTCAAATTACCTATGTGCATATCGCCTGTGGGGGAAGGAGCAAATCGTAGCATTTATTTATGCCTTAAACATTTGTGTAAATTGTGAGGGGCTAAAGTCCTCAAAATTATATTCCTCCCTACTCGCAGGTGTGCTAGGTGCTACAAGGGCTTCACTAATCTCTACGAGTATATGGCTAATCTCTTGTAGTTTATCCTCTGTATATGCGATAAGCGCATTCATAGGTTCTTGCGCCTCCTGAGAATCTAACTCTATGGCAGTATCATTGGGGCAGAGCAGTAGAGGGTTTTCAATAACGCATAAATAAGATTTTGAATTAAAGGTCATATTAAATTCTGTATCAAATAAAGACATGCCCATAAAAGAAGCATTATCGATAACATCTTTTATGTTTGCCTTTTTGATATACAAATCCTGTATTGAGGCACTTTGAGCGATTTTTAGAATCTTCTTTAATGTAAGCGAGGCACTTTGTAATGTGCCAATGAACTCATTTGCCCCCTTAATATTCTCCCCAAACTTATGAATACTGCTTGGAGTATAAATATTAGCCTCTTGGTCTTGTGGGTTAAATTGTGCGCCTATATGCTTTTGAAATGTGGAGAGTATATCTTGCATATCAAACCTCGTCATAATGGAGTTTTGCTTTAATCTAAGCACCTTTTATTCCATTATCTCTTAATATGAAATGTTTTGTTTAAAGGGTTTAAATAGAAAGACTACAAAGTCTTAAAACCTCGTAGTCTCTTGTATCAATGAGAGAAAATGACAGAATCTGCCATCTCCTCACCAAAAATAGGGGCGAGTGTTTTGTCATAAGCCTCTTTAATAAAGCCATTGTGTGTGAGTGCATCAATTTCATTATCAAGCCAATTTTTAAGCTCCACATTTCCCTTTTTGACAGCAGGAGCAATAACATCTTCCTCACCCAAATGAGGGATTCCCACACCAAAGCCCTCATTCTCCTTAGCCCACGCAAGCACAAGGGTATTATCGTGTACTAAGGCATCGCCTCTTTTGTCCTTGAGAGCAAGGAATGCTTCGGTATTTTGCTCATATTTAAGCAATGTAATGTCGGGGTAGTTTTTTGTGAAAAACACATCAGCCGTAGTGCCTTTATTGACAATGAGCTTTTTATCCTTTAAATCATCAATACTTTGAATCTTGCCATCAGGAGAGACAACGCCAAGTGAAACTTTCATATAAGGTTTAGCAAAATCTACTACTCTTTCTCGTTCGGGGGTTTTGGTGAAATTCGCCATAATAATATCAACCTTATTAGCGCGCAAAAACTCTACACGTGAGGCAGCTTCTGTAAGGATAAACTCAACTTTGTTCTCATCTCCTAATAAATCCTTTGCAATACGTTTTGCGATATACACATCAAAACCATCGTTTTTTCCATCTTTATTAACAAATCCAAAAGGAGGCTTATCTCCAAATACACCTATGCGCACAACGCCTCTTTGCTTGATTTGTTCTATTGTATCTTGTACTTGCTCCTGTGTTGTGCTTTCACCACAGCTACTTAGTCCTACAATGAATATTACGCTTATTGCTGCCAAAAGCCATTTTTTCATTACCACTCCTTTTGAAATATAGTTTTAACATATATTGATTGTGCCATAAAAAAATATGCAAGGAGTAAATATACTAGGGGGTCTTAAGCTGATAAATCTCGCCCTAAATCACATATTGGCCATAGCGTTGCAACCTTGATATGTAAATGTTTCCATATTCTATAAATATGAGAACGGCAAGAGGAGCTGCCCTTACAGGATTACTTTAAGGTTTGCTCTCACAAATAAGAGAACTCTTATAATAGAGTTTTATTCTCCAAAAGCTCCATAACTCACAAGTTTTTGATAACGTCTATTAAGATAATTGCCATCTTGTGAGATGTCTTCAAGGGCTTTAAGAAAATAAGATTCTATAGCTTTAGCAGCATTTTGTTTGTCTCTATGAGCCCCAATAAGCGGTTCATCAATTACATCATCAATTAACCCACATTTTTTTAGCTCATCGGGAGTAATTTTAAGCGCTTTAGTTGCGGATTCTATTTTTGATGGGTCATTCCATAATATTGCCGCACAGCCCTCCGGAGAGATAACACTAAATACAGAATATTGCATCATAGCGAGTCTATCTGCTACAGCAATGGCCAAAGCTCCACCGCTGCCGCCCTCACCAATTACAACGGCAATGGTAGGTGTTTTGAGTTTAGCAAATTCTTGCAAATTCTTAGCAATAGCCTCACTTTGCCCTCTCTCTTCTGCACCTAATCCCGGATAAGCACCTTGAGTATCCACAAGCATAAGGATAGGTATATGAAATTTTTCGGCAAGCTTTGCAGCGCGCAATGCTTTGCGATAGCCTTCAGGACTTGGCATACCAAAGTTCCGTGCAAGCTTATTTTTCGTGCCTCTACCTTTTTCTTCGCCAATAACCATAGCTGTTTGCCCACCTATCTTGCCAAGAAAACATACTATCGCCTTATCATCTTTAAAATGCCTATCACCATTGATTTCATAGGCATCTTTGCAAATAAGTTCGATATAGTCCATAGCATATGGACGGTCAGGGTGGCGTGCGAGCTGTAATCTTTGATAATCGCTTATATTGGCATAGACATTAGCTACTTCTTTTTCAAGTTCTTTTTCAAGGATGTGTTTTGCATCATCATCACCACGCATAAGGGCAGATTCTATATCATCTTGAAGGTTTCTAATCTTTTGCTCAAAATCAAGATAGGTAGCCATTCTTTACCTTAAGATTAGATTCTACTAAATACAACAACGCCATTTGTGCCACCAAAGCCAAATGAATTGCTCATTACAACATCAATTTTTGCTTCACGTGCAGTATTAGGGATATAATCAAGATCGCATTCAGGATCTGGGGTTTCTTGATTAATCGTTGGTGGAAGTATGCCCTCACACATTGCCATAATAGAAACAACTGCTTCAATCGTGCCAGCAGCACCCAAACAATGCCCAATTTGCCCCTTGGTAGAGCTTACAGGTGGAACAGAATCTTTTCCACCAAAGGCAGCCTTTAATGCCATTGTTTCATACAAATCATTGTATGCTGTGCTTGTGCCGTGCGCATTAACATAATTTACAGGTTTATTTGCCATTTTAAGGGCGGCTTTCATTGCACGTAACGCACCTTCTCCCTGTGGGGCAGGTGTTGTGATATGATTAGCATCACCACTTTCGCCAAAGCCTATGAGCTCTGCATAAATTTTCGCGCCACGCTTTTTAGCACTTTCATATTCTTCAAGTACTAATGCTCCAGCACCTTCACCCATTACAAAACCATCTCGCTCTTTATCAAATGGGCGTGAAGCTTTGAGTGGCTCATCATTTCTATCACTAAGTGCTTTCATCGCTGCAAATCCACCAATACCAACAGGACAAATAGCAGATTCTGAACCAACAACAAGCATAGCGTCTGCCCCATTAAGCATAATCGTTTTTGCGGCTTCGCTAATAGCGTGAGTACCTGCTGTACACGCTGTAACACTCGCTAGATTTGGACCTTTGAGAGCATATTCAATAGAAATAAAGCCTCCAAGCATATTAACAAGAGCAGAAGGAATAAAAAAGGGATTGATACGTCTAGGACCCCTTTGCTCACAAGCAATAGAGTTCTTTTCAATATTACCAAGCCCACCAATCCCTGCAGCAGAGCTTATACCAAATCTCTCACTAAGAGCAGCATTGACAATATCTCCCTCTAATAATCCACTCTCATTCATAGCTTCTTTTGCTGCTTTTAATCCAAGCTGTATGAAACGATCAGCCTTTTTAACTTCGCGTGGATCAAGCACTTCCTCTGGATTAAAATCGATGATTTCGCCAGCAATTTTTACAGGAAAATTTTCCACATCAAAACAAGAAATACGTTTAATGCCACATTTTCCATCGATAATAGCCTTGAAAGATTCTTTCTTATTCAAACCCAATGCGTTAATCATTCCCAAACCGGTTACTACCACTCGACGCATTTATTATTCCTTTGTGATTTATAGAGGTGAAGTTAAGAACCCCGAGTTTTTATTTAACGGGTTCTTGATTAAAGTGTTATTTTGTTGCTCTTTCGATATAAGTGACAACATCATTCACTGTTTTAATTTTTTCCGCATCTTCATCGGGAATTTCAATAGAGAATTTTTCTTCCAACGCCATAACAAGCTCTACCACATCAAGAGAATCTGCATTCAAATCTTCAATAAAACGAGATTCTGGTTTTACTTCATTAGCATCAACGTTTAATTGCCCTACAACTACTGCCTTTACGCTTTCAAATGTATCCATTGTGTTCTCCTTGATTTAGACTTAAAAGCTCCCATTATAACAAAAATTTGTTAAATGGCAAGATTCTCTACATATACAATCCGCCATTTACCTTAAGCACTTCACCTGTGATATAGTTTGAAGCATTTGAGAGTAAAAACGCCACTGCTTCAGCCACATCATTTGCCTCACCAAAACGTCCAAGCGGAATGTTTTTCATATAGCTTTCTACGACTTCAGGCTTTAGCTCATCTGTCATATCGCTTTTTATGAATCCAGGCGTAACGCAATTAAAGCGGATATTGCGCGGTGCGCCCTCATAAGCAAAAGATTTGCTCATCGCAATCATACCACCCTTGCTCGCAGCATAGTTTGTCTGCCCCATATTACCACGTTCGCCGATAATAGAGGCGATATTAACCACACTCCCAAATCGCTGCTTACTCATAATCTTGAGGGCTTCCCTACAACCAATAAAGCAGGATTTGAGATTAGCATTAATCACTTCTTCAAAATCCTCTACGCTCATACGCAAAGCAAGTTTATCATTAGTAATCCCTGCATTATTAACCAAATAGCCCAAAGCCCCATCACTCTCTACAATCGCCTTCAATGCAGTGATAAATTCCTCCTCAATACTCGCATCAAACCTAATCACCGCCGCCTTGCCACCATTAGATTCTATCTCTTTTTTAAGCTCATCTGCTAATTCTGGCTTTGAGCGGTAGTTTATCCACACCTTTAGCCCATAACTTGCCAATGTTTTAGCAATCTGCGCCCCGATGCCCTTACTCGCACCGGTAATAAGCACATTATTTCCTTGAAATGTCATTACATACTCCTTATATTTTTAGATTCTATACCCTTAAACTCATTTTACATTTGCCAAATCCTGTAAAAATAAGCCTAGCAAATAGAGAATCTATAGTTTTATATCTTTAATACAAAGGTTAGAAGTATATCAACGAGTGGCTTAAATTTGCAAGTGTGGATTCATATTCTACATCTGCAAAGCAGGGTGTATTTAGAAATCGCGCGAAATGATAGATTAAAGAATCTATGTCTTAGAAAATGAGTTTGCAAGTGTGAATAAGCACGTTATGCGTATGATGAATAAAACAATGTCTTAGTCACAAGTTAATAGCTTTAGACGTTTTGTAGAGCTTTGCCCTGCAAAACAAGACTTTGTGCTGATCATATCACAATAGCAAAGGAATATATAGCTTTTAGAATATAATCACTATCTATACTAAATCTCACGCTATCTATGCTGCTATCTTACACTTTCCACGATGGGAGTATTAAAGAGAATGCAAAACTCCTGCAGTGTGGTAGAAATCTGCTCATCATAAGAGTCCAAAACACCATTATTCAAACAAGCATTAATAAAAAATACAAATAATGCGCCCAAAGTAGAAATAAAATGCCCTTATGATAGTAGTCATACCCCGCCTTGCAATGAAATTTATAATGAAACGTAGCACATTAATCAAAAAAAAAAAAAAAGATATTCAAGGCTAAGGCTTAAAATATGCTGCAAAATGTGGCATAAAATCAAAGCAAAAATGGCTTGTAAAAGTATAATCCTGCCCTTTGAAGTGAAATTGGAGATTATGAGCATTCAAGCAAAGATAGGGCGCACCAAAGTATTGTGTATATTGCGGGAGTTCATTGTTTTGCAAATATTCCCTGCTATGTGCTTCATTGGCACCATAGAGTGGGTCTCCCAAGATTCTATGTCCTATAAAGGCGCAATGCACGCGGATTTGATGTGTCCTACCGGTGAGGGCTAAGGCAGACACGAGGCTAGAATCTGTGGGATTGTGGTAAGCTATGGGACGCAAGAGTGTGCGACTTTTTTTGCCATTTTCGCACACAATGCTTTTGATACATAAATCCCCGCCTTTATGCCTTTGTGTGCTAAGTGGCTCATCTATAAGGATTTCTTTTTCTACTTTGCCCTTTACAATGGCATAGTAGCTTTTTATAACCGCACCTTTTTGCATAAGGACCTTTAGCGCCCTCTCACTTTGTGGGTTAATCGTGCAGAGCAATAAGCCGCTTGTCTCTTTATCAAGGCGATGAAGGGCTTTAGCGTGAGTGCCAAAGCGCGATTTGAGGGCATCATTGAGCGAATAGTGATAGAATCTCCCCTTGGGGTGGGTGAGGAGATTGTGCGGTTTGTCATACACGCAAAAATCCGCATTATAAAAAAGCGGCTCTAAGGGCATATCTTGAGGGATAAATTCATTAAGCTCTACATCGCCGCAAATGATTTCATTTTTTCTAATGATATGCCCATTTTGCGTGAGATACGCCTTGTCTATGGCTCTTTGAGCTTCTTTAATGCTATATCTCCTATGCCGCATAAGGAATAAAAATGCAGCTATGGGTTCTTCGATCTTATAACAGCGCGTAACAAAAGGCATATACGTCCTTTTAAAAGCTATATTATGACAGATAAAACAAAACCATCATCTTTATTTAATGCTTTTTTAATAAACATTGCTTGGTTGCAATTTTAAAGTTTCTTTAATCTATGTATGCCTTGAGCAAAAAGCTTAAATGCGCAAGGTTAAGTTAGCACTAAAGCATAAATACAAAACTAATTTGAATATACGCCCCTCTTCCTCTTATATATCCGTTTGTTGAATTTCCTCTCACACTTACAACGCTTTTAAAGGTTTTTGTGGGTATGCACTTCGTGCAATCTAACTTTATGCGAGTTAATGTTATACTTTACCTGCAAGCGAGTAAAGCCAGATCATAATTTATCATTTTTTCTACTCAAGACTATCTTAATATCAAAAGCTTATTTTGGGATACAAAGTTTGGCTTGGCTTGTTTCTACAAGTATTTCCGCCATCTTATCCATAAAGAATCCGTGCTTTGCCTTATGCTCTAATGCCATAAAAATATCCATTATCTTGCTTTTTTCCGCCTCAAATGCAATCTCAAAACGCGCAAAAGATGTATAAAAAGATGTGCCAACCTTAGCATTAATCACGAGTTTATGTCTATCACTAATGACCTCAAGCATTTTTAAATCATCATTAATTTTACGATAGTTAATCACCAGCGGAATACCCACAACCTCCCTTGAAGAGACAAGTTTAATAGTGTGTGTATATTCATATTTTTCAAGTACTTCATCGGAGAGGGCATCTAATATTTTCATTTTGATATTATAAAAATCTTCCATTGATTTATCGCTGTGCTTAGGAGCTTTCGATCGCCATTCTCGATATTCTTCTCGATAGCGCAAATCATTATTTCTAGGTATAGGGCGAGTGTCTCTATGACCTGTTCTCTCATCTTCAATTTTTTTAAAAAGCTCAAATTCTTCTTGTGTAAGAATCTTTTTACCTATTTCAATCATACGAAGCTTGTTATCCATCTCCGTTACCACCACCATTTTCCCTCCTTGATGGGCTCCTTGCAGCTCCCATACCTGAGATATATTATTATAGCAAACGCTTGGATATTTAAGATAAATGCCGCCTTTTATTTAAAAAATAATACTTTATTTAACCATAAAAAAAATTGAAAAAATGGTTAATCAACTCACCCTTATTTATTTTTGTTTCCATAATGCAATGTTATGCTCATCGTATAAATTTTGTTTGGCTTTTTTAAATCTTTACTGATCCCTTGCAATGTCTTCACCGCTGCATTGTCAATCTCCGCATACCCGCTGCTTGAAATCACTTGTATATCAAAGACAACCCCCGACATATCAATCTTAAAAGCAAGCTTCACTTCACCTTTTTTATACCCTTTTAGTCTCTGCGTAAGAGCATAATGCTTAGCTATAACTTCATATACGTGCTTCATATATGCGTCCATTTCACCCGCACTACTTGCCTGTGAAGCAATACTTTGCTGCGATTGAGCGCTTTGCTCCTGCCGTGTTAAAATACTTTCCTCTATAATGTCCCCCTCCTGCGTCCTTATCTGCTCTGGCTTTGCTATGCTTTTGTTATCAATCCGCTTATGCTGCTTTTGAGGCTTTTGCTTAGGGGGTAGGGCTTGGGCTGCTTTGGGGGAATCTTGCCCTGTGGTCGTAAAATGCGATAAAGAAAGATGGGTAATAGATGCCTCACTTGCTGGTATCACCCTATGAGTATTCCAAAAATAACCTATCAATCCTACCACATACACCGCACCTGCAAGACAAAAAGCAAATATAGTGGAAAATTGCTCTTTTCTCTCCAGCGCTTTTTTACTCATCACTTCTTTGCACAAAAATACACTCCACCATTAGGCAAAACCACGCTTTGTGTGTCTATACCATAAAGCTGCTTGATATGAGATTCACAAAGTGTCTCTTTAGGTGTGCCATAATGCAGTAATCTCCCATCTTTTGTCATTGCTATTTTATGCGCGATGAAGCACTGCTCAGGGTGGTGAGAAGTAATGATAATACTTTTATCTGTGAGTTGAGATAGAATCTCCAAAAGTCTAAAAGAATGCGAAATATCTAGCGCACTCACAGGCTCATCAAGCACGATAATGGGCGTATCTTGGGCTAAGGAGCGCGCTATTAGCACGAGCTGCTTTTGCCCACCGGAGAGCCTAGAGTATGTCTGCACAGATAAATGCGCTATACCAAGCATTTCTAAAGATTCTATTGCCTTTTGCTTATCGCCGCTATGATACATCAAAGCACTATGGCTAAAGCGCCCCATAAGCACGACTTCAAGCACATTATAAGGGAAGTTAATATGATGGCTTTGTGGCACATAGCTTACAATCCTTGCCCTCTCTTTAATACTAAGTTTATCCGCGCATTCGCCATTTAAAGCCATACCCCCACTATAAGCCAAATGCCCCAAAATCGCCTTAAGCAAAGTGCTTTTGCCACTGCCATTTGCACCTAAAATTGCACAAATCTCCCCCTTATTCACTGCCAAACTCACATCGCATAAAATCTGCTTTTTGCCAATACTCACGTTTATATGTGAGAGCTTTAATGCCTCATTCATTGAGCGCTCGTTTGTTGATATAAATCGTTATTACAAAAATAGGGATTCCCACCATCGCCGTGATGATGCCCAATGGAATCTCTGTGGCTAAGGCACTTCTAGCAAATGTATCACAAATAAGCAAAAACAACGCCCCAAATAACGCACAAAAAGGCAGCATAAAGCGGTGATTCGCCCCCATAATAAAACGCGCAATATGCGGAATGACTAAGCCTACCCAGCCTATTACTCCAGCCAATGCCACGCTGCAGCTTGCAAGCAAAGTCGCTATGCAAATACATATTATACGCATAAACCTTACATTCACGCCCAAACTCTGCGCGCTCTGCTCATCGAGATTGAGTATATCAATAGAGCGGGAGAGAATCACGCTAAAAGCCATACTTAGCGCAAAGACAGCACAGGCAATATACAGAGGGAAATCCGCCTTTGCATTACTCAAGCTCCCCATCAACCAAAACACAATGCTAGGCAGAGTGTTATAAGGGTCGGCGAGGATTTTTAAGATATACATTCCCGCACCAAAAAACGCCGAGACAATCATACCTCCAAGTATCAACATTAATATGCTCCTACCATTATCAAACACCCAGCTTAAAGCAAGGGCTAGGAGCATAGCCACAATACCAAAGACAAAGCACAACGCCTCTATGCCAAAGATATTCAAGCCCAAGAGTATCCCAAGCCCCGCGCCAAAACTCGCGCCATTAAGCACCCCTAAAATCGTAGGTGAAACGAGAGGATTCCCTACTATGCCTTGATACAAGCCCCCGCTTAACGCCAGAGAACCACCCACAACGATAGCGGCTAATACATGCGGGATTCTTATCTCAAATATCACAAAATGCGACAAGGCGTTTTCCTCGCTCATATCTGTGCCCACAAAGGCAAGAATAGAGGCAAAATCAATATGAAAATTCCCCAAAGTAACCACATAGAATCCGCACGCACAAAGTAAAATACCAAGTAAGATAATCAACCCTATTTTGCGCTTATTTGACATCATATTATCACTTAGGAATAAAGGTAATGCCTATCTCGCGGCTATGCGTATAGCTAATCTCACCATTTACTTCATTTTCACACACATATTGGGTAATGAGCCTCTCATCAGGTGTACCATCGTGGATACGAATATGCCATTTAATATCCTCTATCGCCTTAAGACTAGGAGATTTATAGACAAAATCTGCCTTTTTGTATAGAAACTGCGGCTCTTTATAGCCCTCCTCTTTGAGCCATTGCAGCACATTAGGCAGCCCCACAGGAAGCAAAAGCCCTAAATGATGCAAATGCAGAATCTTATCTAAAAACGCACATTTACGCTCTCTCCCCCAGCCCACATAGCACAAGCCCTCTTTGCCAAGATTCAAAGCCTTTAAAAAAGCTGCTTTATTATTAAGTGCGGGAGTCATAGAGGCAAAGCCTAAGTCAATTTCATCGCTTAATGTGCTTATATCATATTCTAACCAAGCGCTATGGAGTGTTTGAATATTATACAGCTGATGAGATTTCGCGTCTCTCTCTAAATGACTTAGCATTTGTGAGGAAATATCACTCGCATAAATCTTTTTTGCCATAAAAGCAAGTTGCAAGGCGAATCGTCCATTCCCACAGCCTATATCAAAAATCACCTTGTTTGCAAACTCCACTCCCTGTGATAGAAAAAAATCTAAAATCTCTAAAGTATCCTGTGTATCTTTGATAAATCGCGGGAAGCTCTGTGCCTTTTTGTCCCAATTCTCCGCTTGTGTTTGCATATCTTTCCTTTTATCTTTTTGCCCTACTCTCTCAAGCCTTGAATCCGCTCATACTCCTCATCACTCAAATCCCGCAAAAATGTATGAAAGAAATATTGCGCCCTTTCTTTGACTTCTTTTTGACTTATAAGCGTAGGCTGCACTTTCTCAAAAGCCCATAAAAAGCCTAGAGATTGCATTACACTAGGAGGGCGCATAAGCCAATTTGATGGTGTGGAGGGAGCGTAGTAGATTCTATGATTTTTAAACGCGCTAAGATTCTTCCACTGCAATGGGGCATTACTCATTAGCTCCCTATAAAAGGGCAATTCCCGCACGAATATCACCTCTGGATTTATACTCGCTAGAATCTCAAAGTTAATACTTGATTGCATAGAGGGATTATCTAGCATAGAGCAATCAAGGGCATTCTCACCGCCAATATAATAGGCTAAATCCTTCTGCCCCACACTCGCGCATTGGCTTTTTAGCCCATCAAAGCCCTGTGCGAAATACACCTTTGGACGCTCTGTAATGGCATTTTGCAAAGATTCAAGCCTCTTTCCTTGCTCCTCTACAAATGCAAGGAGCATATCCGCCTTTTCGCTCACCCTCTTATCAGCGGCAAATGCCTCCTTATAAGCCTTAATAGCTAAAGGTATGTCCTCAAAATGATAGCCCGGGACGATAAATGTCTTGATACCTACCTTTTGGTAAGGCTCTAGCATATCTTCACTACTCCCCTCGCTGAAAAACACCACATCAGGCTTTAAAGCCACAAGGCTTTCAAACGATACGCTTCTATTCCCCATATGTCCCAAAACGGGCAAAGTAGAGATATTTGGCGGCATAAAGGCTATATCCTCCTCGTATGGCTTGTAGTTTAGCCCAACCATACCTTGAGGATTGAGGATTTCTAACAGCACACTCAAAGGGGGATTCATACCAAATGCCCTAATGACTTGCTCTTGGGCTGATTGTGTAGATTCTATAGAATCTACCGCCTGTGGCTGCCCTGCTGCTTTTGCTCCCTCATCGCTTTTGTCTCCACAGGCGATAAGAATTAATGCTATTAAAACAATATATAATGCTCTCATACACACTCCTCTTATTGATTTCCTTGGCTATTGCGATGTAATCGCAATAGCCACCACTTACATATTCTCTCGTCATTACGAGGCTTTACAAGTTAAAGCCGTGGCATTCGCACGAAGTGCAAACCTCTTAAAGCGTCGTAGGGGGTGAAGGGTATATCCCTGAACGATATATAAGGGGGAGCGAGGCATATATTGCCGAGCCGACTTCGCATTTGTGTGAAACACTAATCCACACTTGCACATTTAAGCCCCTCCCCCTTATAAAAAGAAAAAAATAAGAAAATTAAATCTTTAAAAACTCATCGTTTTTATATTCCCTAAGATTCCCTCCCGCGCCATTAGCTTAAAATATTCTTAAAATTTATATTCCACACCTGCTAAGATTCTACGTCCGGGTTGATAGTAACCACTGCCATAGTAGTAATTTCTATCCAGCAAATTATACGCTCCTACTGAAAATTGCAAGGCTTCAATAGGGCAATAATTAAGCTTCACATCAAGCAAGAAAATATCGTTATTTTGCGCATAACCTGTTGGGTTTCTAGTGCTACCCAAAAGATACCACTGCTTACTTTGGAAAGTCGCTAAACCTATCAAATCAAGTTGCTTGAGAGGAGCAATAAGCAATGAGGCATTAGCGATATGGTTAGGATAGTCTAAGATTCTACTTCCATCGACACCATAGCTAGTCGCTTTTTTCTCTGTATAGGTATAGTTTGCACTAAAGACAATCTTTTCATCTAGGAATCCTTGCTTGAGGCTTACCTCTGCCCCATAGGCATAGCCCTCTTTAGCGTTAATAAGCTTTGAACATTGGCTTCCATTCAAGCAACTATTGGTAGGGTCACTTACAGAAATAAGCATATCGTTTATATCATTATAAAATGCCGCAATGCTAAAATGGGTGCTTTCATAGTCAAACTTCGCTCCCAATTCATAATTTATTGCAGATTCAGGAGAAATGTCAGGGCTAGGAGTGCGATTACCCCAAGTAGTCGAGTATCTATCTTTTAATGTAGGAAACTTAGATTTTTTACCTACATTGACATAAATTGTGCTCCAATCCGTAGGCGAGAGATAGACAATCCCTTGCAATGTCCAGCCCTGCAAATGCTTAATGCTTGTTAAATCCTTATTATTTGTGCTACTCCCTTTAAGGAAGTCGTTCCTATCATAGCTTCCATTGAGTGCAAAGCGCAATATATCATTGATGCTTTGTGCATATTCTGCAAAAATAGAGGTAGAGAGGTCGCTAATCTTGTTATTATCATTTGTACCTGTTGCACCCGGGAGTGGTTTATCAGTGTGATTGATGTTATCATTTTTTAGATTCACACCTATTTTGAGATTCTTATTTTCATCAAAATCTATATTAAGGGTCTCGATGATGCCCAACGCATAATCATCATAAATAGAAATACCCATAGCATTTGAATTGCCAATATTTTCATAATTTGCTTGTAAAGAACCAAGCATTTCAAGCTCATTATAGAATCCTATCATAATAAATTCTGCTATTAAGGCTTAGCATATCATTAAACCTTGAATTGCCCAGAATATAGGCAGTAATCTTATCATAATGAGGCCATTTCCAAAAGTTCCCTCCTGTGTTGGCATTAAACATACCGCCCTTATCGCCTTTTTGATAAATAAGATTCAAAGAATATTCGTGATTTTCATTTGGTTCAAATCCTGCCTTAACTCGCAATGTGTGGTTTGTGTAATAGGAATTAAGCTTTTCGGCCTTAGGCTGATAGGCTGTGGGCGTGAATTTTGAAGAGAGATTATACGAATCTCGTCCATCATAGGCATAGCCAAGCTGGAAATAGTATTTCCCCATATTTGTGCCTACTTGTGCAAATGCACGATCTTCATTATTGCTTACAGAGGTATAACCCGCATTAAGCTCTAGGGCGTCTTTTGGCTTAGAAGTAACGATATTAACTGCCCCACCTAGCGTATTCATACCATAAATAGGGCTTGTATAGCCCTTAGACACATTGATTTCAGCTATCCCAAAGGTGCTAAACTGCGCCCAATCCGTCTGTCTATCATATATGCTATGCACGGGGATTCCATCGATGAATAGCCCGATGTGTGTCGTGCTGTATCCTCTAATGCCTATGCTTGGCTCACCTCTCTGCCCTGTAGCTGGCTGGAAAAACACACCGGGCATATAGCGCAGTGCTTCGGCGACATTTTGTGAGCTTGTATTGGCAATATCTTGTGCAGTAATATTTGTCAAGGTGCTATTAGTATCCATAGGCTTATGTTCGCCCTTTGCCATAACCTCTATCCGCCCAAGGTCATATACCTCTTCGGTGAATCCTACCCCAAGGAGCAATGAAGCCAATGCCCCCCCCCTAAACATTTGTGCCAAATTTTTGTTTCCATATATGCCTCCCGTTGTATAAAATTTTATGCGACGATATATTATAAATTCTGTTCTTAAGTTTTAATAAATAATGAGAGAAAGAGCGTATTTTGATACCTTAAGGCAATATCGCGCATTCAAATTAAAATAACAAGATTACACAATCTGTGTGGGCTACTATCGAAATCGCATAATAATGTTTATCCTAGAGAATCCACTTTAAAACTCACTCTACAAATGTGAATTAGCACAAGGGCAAATACGGCAGCTTGAGCTACAATAGCAAAGGCATAGATAGACTGGAGAATATTAATTCCACAAGCGAAAACCTATGCCTATGCGTTGAGCATATTGATTATATTCAAACATATTATCCCCATATCCATTCACATATTGGCAATAAATACCTACATTATCACTCACACGTAATGTATAGCCTAACTCAAAATAAGGATAATATACCCTTGCAATAGGTGGGCGCACATAGGCTTCAAGCAAATGCCTCTTGCTTTTATAATATAAACGTAAATCACTATAACCCCGATAGAGTGGCAAATCAGGATTATCGTGCATAAAACCATCTAAATGTGTCCCTGTGTATATCCAAGTGCCAAGATTCAAGCCAAATGTCCCATAACTCAAGGTATCATACTCCCAACGTATATTTAAAAGAAGGCGATTTTGAGTGCTTGAGCGTAAGAGTCTCTCACCATTGCTTGTATGATTAATACCAAGAGAAATACCCTTCAATACCCCACCTAAAAACTTAATAGGCTTTTCATAGCTATAAAATATTTCAGGCTGATAGTCTAAATCCCTAAATGGACGAGAATCAGGTTTATTGTAATTTTGGAACCAAGCCGTTTGTGTGTATGCAAAATACAGCTTCCCATAAGGTGAAAAAAGTTTTTTTGTAACAGCAAGTTTAAAACTAAACTGAAATTTAGTTTCTCTATTAAGATTCCCCGGGGCTGGCTCACTGAAACTATAATAATAAGGCAAGATATATATGGCTTTATGCGGATAGAGTGCTAGATACGATTGATCTGTGCTAGGTATTGATAGTGGGGGAGAGAATACAGAATCTACATTAACATACATATTTTGTTTTTGCTGCTCCTGCTGCTTTTGCTCTTCTTGTGCTAAGGCAAATACACTGCATAGCCACATTATGCATACTCTACCCCATCGCTTCATTGTTTATCCTTTCTCTTAAACATAGCCTTTATTTGAGCTTGTCCAAAGTAAATATTCATACAATCCAAACTTAAACAAAACTAGAGCAAGGCTACACTTGCTCTTTAAATAAAGCCAATATATGAACTATCCTAGCAATAATTTTAAGAAGCGTTTGTGAATATACCACCTACTTTCCATATACAATCTCGAGCGCTATTATACTACATTCTCACCCTGACCAAAATAAAAGGAAATTTTGTTTTTATTTATCGCAATATAGCTTGTTGAAGGACATTGTATGCTTTTATTACACTCCTTTATTATTTTGATTTGATTCTTTAATTTAAACATTGCTTTATTGAAGTTTTAGATTCTCTAATTTATTATACCCTTGCTGTTGCGATGTAATCGCCGCATTCGCACGAAGTGCTAATCCACACTTGCAAAAAACCTTACCCCCCCCCCCCATAAAACCACACACTATCTTAAAGATAACGCAGCAAAAAACACTCTCTCTTGCAAAATTCCCATCCTATGGCTCCATTGTTATCATTCGTAATAGTCTCTAATGTGGCGGTATTTTCATTACTTAAAGTAGTGATTGTGCCCATATTATCTACTTTGGTAAATGTAAAAAATTTCTTTGAGATTTAACAACGAAAATAAGAGCAATGGGTGTAATGCACCTATCAATAATTACAAGATACTAGATAGTGTCCGCCAAATAGGTTTTAGCGATTAATAGAACGAGAAATGCTTGTGCCAATCATTAGAGATAATGCTAACAAAAAGCCTCAAAAGAAGCGGGGGTTATCCACTTAAGCCAAGATAAACATTCCTTGAAATTGAGTTTGTAGCCAAGCATAACACCTTATGCCTAAATCTTAAACATAATCTTATCTTTGCCAAACACAAGTGAATCTACAATACTCGTAAATATATTTTGCTAGTGGATAGTAAAAAATCAGCTTCTATTTATTATGACAATGAATATAATTTACCTCAAACTAGAGCGAGTGGCTAATGGAGTAAATGCTTAGTATGCACTTGATTTAAGTCTATATAAGCGAGGATATGTTTTGCTTGTAAAAGATAGATAAGAATCTTGCCTGTTGTTTTGCCAAAAGAGATAATTTGTTGAATCTAGATTCTATAAATAACCCTCTTTTTTGAAATGTCCTAAAACTTGTTTATAGACTTCTTTTTTGAAATGTATAACACGCTCAAACAACTCCTGTGTGCTGACAAAATCATATTTGTCAAACTCAGGGATAGGGGTGCAAAGATTAATCTCTGCATTATTCTTTAATCGCACGAGAAAATATTTTTGAATCTGCCCTGCAAAGCCTACATACATTTTTTTTGCCATACTTTTGGGGAAGTCATATTGTATCCAATGGGGGCATTCGCTAATGATTTCTACTGCGTTTGTGCCTATTTCTTCTTTTAACTCGCGCAAAAGTGCTTCTTTGGGGCTTTCACCCTCATCAATTCCCCCTTGTGGAAACTGCCACGCTCCCTTAACATCAAGGCGATGCGCGATGAAAAATAAGCATTCTTTAGGATATGCACTTGAGAGAATCACAGCAGCGACATTGGGGCGGTATTTTTTGATTATGTTTTCACTAGGATTCATACTCTGCCTTTGGGTTGTATCATTTTGCTGTGCATTATAAGCTATAATATACAATAATCTTTTAAGAAGCCACCAAGGGATTATTATTTATGCTGCTTTACATTCACATACCTTTTTGCACGAGCAAATGCGGATATTGCGCCTTTACTTCTTTTGTGGGGGAGGAGGCATATTTTAATAACTATATTGAAACTTTGTGTGTAGATTTAGCCCATACTTTGCAGGATAAGCATTATTGCCTTAGCTCTATTTTTATCGGTGGAGGCACTCCTAATATTTTAAGCGCGAGGCATTATGAAACTATTTTCACGCTTGTGCATAAATATGCTAATCTTGCCCCGCATTGTGAGATTACCCTAGAGGCAAATGTAAATCTCTTAAGTGCGCAATGGTGCAGGGATTTATGCACTTTGGGGGCAAATAGGCTAAGTGTAGGGGTGCAGAGCTTTGATAACGCAAAGTTACAATATCTAGAACGCGAACATAGCGCAAAAGACATTACTCATCGTATGGAAAGTGCGTATAATGCGGGATTTGGGAATTTGAGCTGTGATTTAATCATCAATACCCCACTTGATAATAAGCCCCTTATCGCATTTGAGCTTACCTCCGCACTCAAACTACCCATCAATCATATATCTATATATGCCTTGAGTATCGATGAAGGCTCACATTTTGCCTCAAAATCAAGCAATAAGCAGTGTCGCACAGATGAAGAGTTGATTTTCTACACACGTGAGATACTGCAAGATAGGGGATTCATGCAATATGAAGTGTCTAATTATGCAAGGGAAAATAGGCAATGCAAACACAATCTAGGCTATTGGCAGGGGGAAGAATATCTAGGCTGCGGGGCAGGAGCTGTGGGAAGAGTGGGTAAGATTCGCTCAAGGACTTGCTCTCATCTTAAAGAATATTTACAAAATCCTACTAAACGGCATAAAGAGCATTTGAGCGAGGCAGATTTGCAAACAGAGGCAATAATGCTAGGGCTTAGATGTACTAAGGGCGTGGATATAAGCTCTTTTAGTCATATTTTGCACTCACAGGCTTTGAGCGATTTGCTTGAGGGTGGGAAATGTGAGCTATATATGTGCGGCGATAGGCAGTTCTTACGCGCTAAGGAGCTATTTTTAAGCGATGAGATTGCCTTATGGATAGAATCTAGACTTTAAGCCTTAGAAATCCATTTCTCACTGAATAAATCTTAAAAATTTAATATATCCCTTTGTTTTTGGAGGATTTTGCAAGTATAAATTGGCACTTTTTGCAATGCGGCGATACATAAAACAGCTTGGGCTACAGAATCTTATTACGATAGAGAGTGCAAAATTCGTGCGCTATGCGGGGATTACACGAGCCTTTGAGTGTGCTAAACTGCAATGCTTTGAGCTTTAAATTCTCATCAAGAGGCGTTTGTAGCATTGTTTCTAAAAGTGCCATAAACTCCGTGCGACTTAGGGTATAAAATCCTAGCACAAGCCCAAATCTATCGCTTAAGGAGAGAATCTCATCTTGTGCATCATTGAGATGGAGTGTGTCTTGAGGGTAAGATTCGCTAATGAGGTGGCGTTGGTTAGATGTCGTGTAAAATAACACATTCTCCGCTTTATTCTCAAAAGAACCTTCAAGTATGCTTTTAAGGGATTTGTAGCCTTGCTCATTTGGCTCAAAGGATAAGTCATCACACATAATAATGAATTTATAGGGCAATTCCCGCACACAATCTTGCACCATAGGCAAAATACCTAAAGATTCTTTGCTTAACTCTATGATACGCAAAAGCGAATCTAGAGCTAATACATCACTTAATACCTGCTGCAAACACGAGCTTTTCCCACAGCCTCTAGCCCCCCAAAGCAAAGCGTGAGAAGCCCTCTCTCCTCGCATAAAAGCCTGTGTATTGTGTGTGAGAGCAGCAATCTCTTTATCCAAGCCAATGAGGTGATAGGCTCTTTTAAAATCGCTTATAGGTTTAAAATAGCCGCTAAAACCCTCAAATGAGGAGCGATAGACACAAGCGGAATACTCCTCCCACGAGAAATTAAAGCACTTTGGCAACATCTTTTTTATTGTTTTCTATGCTTTTGTCAATCTTATTGCAAACAAGCGCGATATGTGGCGTGGGGGATTGTTTGAGAGTGATTTTTACATTGCCCCCCTTTTTTAGTGCACCAAAGAGGATTTCATCACTTAAGGCGAGTTTGATTTGACTATCGATAATCTTTTTTATCTCTCGCGCACCAAGGGCTTTATCCATACTTTGTGTGGCAAGATAATGCAGCGCCTTAGTATCTATGCTTACCTTAATATACCGCTCCTTAAGCGAGGTAGCAAGATCGCTAATGTATTTTTTAGCAATCAATGTATATTCTTTAAGCCCTAGCGGATTAAAATGTATCACACTATCGATTCGACTACGCAATTCAGGGGAGAAAAGCATTTTGATAGCGCTATCATTTTTGCTTTGTATATCCGCTCTAAAGCCCAATGTGTTTGCCTCCTTACTCCCAGCATTGCTTGTCATAATGACAATTACATTCTTAAAATCCGCCTTATTCCCAGCATTGTCTGTGAGACTTGCAGAATCAAGAATCTGCAACAAAATATTATAAATATCGATATGCGCCTTTTCAATTTCATCAAGCAATAATACACAATGGGGATTCTTACGGATAGAATCTACAAGTAATCCCCCCTGCTCAAAGCCCACATATCCCGCAGGTGCACCAATAAGCCGCGAAATAGAATGTGCCTCCATATATTCGCTCATATCAAATTTAACAAACCCAATGCCTAAAATACGCGCTAATTCTTTAGCAAGTTCAGTTTTCCCCACGCCGCTAGGTCCAGCAAAGACAAAACTACCAATAGGCTTATTCCCCTCACTTAGCCCGGCTTTGTTTGTCTTAATCACTTTGCTTAGCTCATCAATGGCTTTATCCTGCGAGAAAATACGCTCTTTAAGCTTGCTAGCAAGGGTAAGCAGGGCTTTTCCCTCATCTTTACTCATAGAGCTTTTAGGGATATGCACACTTTTGCTAAGGATAGATTCTATATCTTTAATAGTAATAAGAGGCATAGAATCTTTGTCCGTGCGGTAGATTCTAATATTTGCCCCCACTTCATCAAGCAAATCAATCGCCTTATCGGGTAAAAATTTATCGCTGATATATCGATTAGATAAATCCACACAGGCTTTGAGGGCTTTTTTTGTATATTTGATGTGATGATAAGATTCATAAATGGGTGCTAAACCCTCTATGATTTTATAGCAATCCTCCAAACTTGGCTCTTTGACTTCTACCTTGCTAAATCGCCTCACAAGGGCTTTATCCTTATCAAAATGCGTTTTAAACTCACTAAAGGTAGTCGCCCCAATGCAACGTAATGCACCATTAGCAAGGGCGGGCTTAAGGAGATTAGAGGCATCAAGATTTGATCCAGAAGTTGCTCCAGCACCTACAATCGTGTGAATCTCATCGATAAATAGCACACTATGGGGAATTTGCGCGATTTCTTTTAGCACACCTTTTAATCGCTTTTCAAAATCGCCGCGATATTTGCTCCCTGAAATCATACTGCCCACATCAAGGGCGAAAATTTGCGCATTGTGTAAAGCCTTTGGCAATCGCTTATGATAAATCTCTAGTGCTAATCCTTCAGCAATGGCAGTTTTCCCCACACCGGGCTCACCTACAAGTATAGGGTTGTTTTTTTTACGTCTGCAGAGTATCTCACTCACACGCCAAATCTCTGCCTCGCGCCCAATAACAGGGTCGATTTTGTCCTCTTTAGCAAGTGCAGAGAGGTTCCTTGTGTATTTTTCAAGATAACTTTCTGCAGATTGTGTGCTTTCATTTATTACATCTTCGTGCTCTTGTTGCGTGATAACTTCTAGCACACTTAGTCTATCAATACCTTGAGATTTGAGTATCTGTGTGCTAAAGCTTTGATTTTCTTCCATAATAGAGGCAAGGAGATCTCCTACATCTACACTTTGACGATTACTATTTTGAGCGTGCTTTACCATTGTTTCGATAATTCTATCAAGGGCTGGTGTTTGCCTAGGGTTTTGTATGAGATGATGAGAAAATGGCACATATTTTTGCAAATAGAGATTTGTCATACGGCGCATTTCCTGTATATTACCCCCACATTTTTGCAAAATAGAAATACCTTGAGTATTATTCAGCGTGGCTAAAAATAGATGTTCTGTTGTGAGGATATTATGTCGCATTTCTCGTGCAATATCGATAGATTCATTAAAAATAAGCGTAAGATTCTGTCCTATCATATACCCTCCTTAAGAAAGCATTTCCTCGGTGATAACACGAAGGGGATATTTATGTGCCTTTGCCTTTTGGGTAACAATTTGGCTCTTGAGTTCAGCAATATCATAGGTATAAATCCCGCATACTCCCCTGCCCTCGTTGTGAATCTTTAGCATAATAGCCGTAGCTTCATCAGAAGTCTTATCAAACACCTCCATAAGAATCTGCGTTACAAAATCCATCGCTGTATAATCATCATTTAAAAGCAAAACGCGATAAAGTCTTGGCTCCTCAAGTAATGTATCTGTGCTTGTCTCAAATCCCGTATGCGCCAAATTATCCCCTTTAGAATTGATTAAAAAGTGCTATTTTATCAAAGTTTGGTAAAACGAATATATTTTTTAGAATTTTGTTTTTTATGCTACTTTTCAAAGATATAATACTTCTGGTTTGTGAATCTGCGAAGGAATACTTAATGATTTATTTTTACACACTCATTGCGCAATCTACATTGAAAAATCGCATTCCTAAATCCTTTTCTCACGCATTAGCCCAACTGCAAGATATGGATGCACTTGAATCCAAAGGAAAGCATATCGCGCTTAAATCTACCCTTGTTATAGGCATTATAGATATTGCCCAATCAGGCAAAGTTTTTGTAAAAGACCTTCGCTCTCCTCATACTAAAGATGCCTTTCTTGATGGTATAAAGGGTATGGGGTTTAGAAAGGGCGATATCATCTTAGCAAAGATTAAAAGTAGAGAGAGGCTGCATTTTATCACCCTTTTGTATCGTGCTAAGCCATATTGTTTTGCTGTGCTTGTACTACAAAAAGGTATGATAAAAGCTGTGGAATTGGGGGTCAAGTCTCATAAAGCCGCATTTATCACCCTTAAAGCCTCGCAAAAGTCCCTCCGTGCCTTGCCTCCCTATTGTGTAGTGAGAGTAGAAATCGCCACGGGTGAAATTACTGAAGTGCTGGGGATTCTAAAAGATGCGCATATTGATGAAAAACTCGCCCTCAATGGTATGGCAAAAGACTTTAGCCCCATTGCAATCCAAAACGCTAAAGCCTTTGATGATACGCTCTGTAAAGAGATGTATACTCATCGTGTGGATTTAAGCCATCTGCCTTTTTGTGTGATTGACCCAAAAGACGCAAAAGACCACGATGATGCCATTTATTTTGACACAAAGGAGCAAACGCTCTATGTGGCTATTGCCGATGTGAGTGAATATGTCAGTATGGAGAGTGAGCTTGATAAAAATACAAGACAAAGAGGCTTTAGCATATATTTTCCGCATAAAGTAATCCCTATGCTCCCCAATGAGCTAAGCAGTGGAATCTGCTCACTTAAGGCGCAAAAGCTTTCTTTAGCAATGGTGTGGAAGATTTGCTTAAATAAACAAGCCCATATCTTACAAAGCGAGCTTTTAGAAGCGATGATTATGCCACAGGCTAATGTGAGCTATGAAGAAGTAGAAGCCTTTTTACACAATCAGCCAAATCCCCTGCCTAAGGCAATCCAAAAATGGCTCAAAGCCTATGTGCCCTATGTGAAAAAGGCAAAAGCACATCGCTTAAAGCAAGGCTATGAATTTTGCAGTGAGGAAATAACCCTAGAGCTTAATGTGGAGGGTAAAATATCCCATTGGCAGCGACATCAGCAAGGCTTAGCCCATAGCATTATTGAAGAATCAATGCTCTTAGCTAATGTGGAGAGTGCAAAAATGCTCGAAAATACTGCTCCTCAAGGTATTTATAGAATCCACCCCACCCCAAAAAAAGATCGTATCGGCTTTCTTTTGTGGCAGCTTGAAAATATGGGCTTTGAAATCCCGCAGACCAAAGATATTCACAAACTCATTCACACACTTCAGGCACAAAGCGCATATATGTATACCCATAATGTAGAAGCCCACACACTTAAAATGCGTGATATCCTAGATAGTATGATTATTCAATCCTTTGCCAAAGCCACATATAGCACACATAACATAGGGCATTTTGGCTTAGGTTTTGATGTCTATACACATTTTACCTCGCCTATTCGCCGATATAGCGATTTGGTAGTGCATAGAATTTTAAAGGCTATTTTGCACAAACACAAAAGTATTGATTTTTTAACACATACTCTCAATGGGATCGCTGAAGAGCTGAATGTCAAAGAAAGGCAAATCAGCCATATTGAGCAAGCATTCTATCGTCTTAAAATGCTTCGCTATGCAGCAGAACTTTTAGATTCACATAAACAAGTGATGTGTCCCGCCATTGTCATAGATGAATCCTCCCATTGTATAGCTTTAGATGTGATACCACAGATGAAAATTACACTTTCACACTCACTTGAGAAATACACAATCATCAATGTTCGCCTTGAAAGCGTAGATTTGATACAAGGAGCTATCTATGGGACATATTTGGAGTAAGGTTTTTACTCAATTTTATGGCAAATAGAAGATTCTAGAAGCTTCAAAGCCCCCTTAGAATCTCCGTATTCTCTACCACCACATTCTACTGTATTAAGAGTATGAGCTACGCATAAAACAATCCTTTTGCTTTTGTCTGTGTTAAAAATATAATATTGTTTCAAAAATTTTTTTGTGGTTTTCAAGGAATGAGTATATTTCAGTGAAATACTTCACTTGCATAAAAATTAAATTACACGAAGATTTGCATACATACGCGGTGTTTGCTAGATACCCTCTCGCCCCACACTTGCAAAATGCAGCCCTCAACCTTGATAAATCCCCTGAACATTTTCTACCTTCCGCAAGAAAAATATTTTTATTTTATAATGAGCAAACCCTATTTTCCTAGATTTATAGAATGCTCCACACTAAGCAAAAATTTTCAATACTTAAACTTTACTATATATGATGTAAGAGCTGCATTCACACGAAGTACTAATCCACATTTACAAACTCATTTTCTAAGGTAGAGATTCTCTAATCTATTATGCCCTTGCTGTTGCGATGTAATCGCCGCATTCGCACAACGTGCTAATCCACACTTGCAAAAGATCTTACTTTGCAGATATAAAATCTGCTTCGCGCCTGAAGGACGCGCTTCACTTATCAAGTGCAATTCTAAGATTGAGGATCACTATTCTATTTTGCAAACTCAACTGCCCTCATTTCACGTATCACGCTAACCTTAATCTCACCGGGATACTGCAAAGTAGATTCTATCTCTTTAGCAATATCCCGTGCTAAGATGACACTCTTTTCATCATTTATCAAATCCGCACGTACAATCACCCGCACTTCACGCCCAGCATTAATCGCATAGGCTTGTTTCACGCCGATTTTATCCATCGCAATACGCTCAATATCCTGCATTCTTTTTAAGAAATTCTCTAATGCCTCACGTCTAGCACCCGGACGTGCCGCAGAGAGTGTATCAGCTGCACATACTGCCGCGCACTCAATGCTTTGAATCTCCTCATAGCCGTGATGTGCCTTAATAGCGTTAATCACCACAGGGTGTTCTTTATAACGAGTGCAAACCTCCACACCCAAATCCACGTGGCTACCGCCTAACTCTTGAGTAAGAGACTTGCCAATATCGTGCAAGATTCCCGCTCTGCGTGCGAGTTTTTCATCGCCTCCAAGCTCCCCAGCAATAATAGCTGCCAAATTAGCCACCTCAATAGAATGCCCGAGTGCATTTTGCCCAAATGACGCACGATAGCGCATTTTGCCAAGCAAATATGTAAGCTCGGGGTGCATATAGCCTAAATTCATATCAAGCACGATATTTTCTCCATCTTGCCGCACCTGCTCGTCCATCTCATTTTTGACACGTTCATACATCTCTTCAATTCTTGCAGGTTGAATCCGTCCATCTTCTACAAGATTTTCAATCGTCTTTGTCGCAATCGCACGGCGGTAGAGATTAAAACTACTTAAAATAATGCTACCGGGTGTATCATCAATAATCACATCAACACCACTAATAAGCTCTAACGTCTTAATATTGCGCCCTTCTTTGCCTATGATTCGCCCCTTTAGCTCATCATTTGGGAGATTAACCACATTAATTAATCGCTCATTGGCAAAATCCCCCGCATAACGTGTAGTGGCTTGGGCAAGGATATAATTTGCCTTTTTCTTTGCCTCCTGCTGTACCTCCCTCTCATAACGGCGAATAAGCATAGCCTTTTCCTCATAAAGTTCCTCTTCAAGATGGGAAAGCAGAATGTTTGTCGCCTCCTCTCTACTCATTTGCAAATGTTTTGAAAGGGTGCAGAGCATTTCTTTTTTAATATCCTGATTCTCATTTTTGAGCTTATCAAGCTCGGTTTGTGAGCGCAAGACCTTTGCCTTAAGCTCGGCTACTTCTTGCCTATCTTTGTCAATCTGTGCCTTTTGATACTCAAGCTGCTGATACTTGATACGCTCTTCTTTGTCAAGTTTAGCCACTTTAGCATCATATTCTTTAGACAACTTCGCACATTCCTCATCATAGGAACGTTCTAAATGAAGCTGCTCCTCTTTAAGTTTAAGCTGGTGCTCTTTAAGCAGTCTCTCTGCTTCATATTCAATCGCCTTTGCTTTTGCTTTTGCCTGCTCTATAATGATATGAGAGTGAGAGTAAAATATCCTTCTAGCGATAAAATACACGCTCACACCGACCAATAACCCAAAGATTATACTTCCTATTACATACCATACTTCCATTGTGCTTCCTTACGCATAAAGCCGATGGTGTTAAAAAACAATCTCCCTGCACGTCATAATCTTGTGTAATAACATCTGGCACATAGTTTGGACTTCGTGCTACAAAAATAATATGAACCTTATTTTTAAGAGTAGGCATAAACCTATCATACATACCCCTCCCAAACCCTATTCGCCTAAAATGCTTATCAATGCCCAAAACAGGGATAATTACCGCATCAACTTTGATTAATTTAAATATAGAATTATTTGACTCATAAATGCCAAATGCGTTTTTATGCAATGGCATTCGCAATGGTATCATTTTGAAACTGAGTCCTTGTATAAAAGGAATAAAAACGCGATATTTTTTTTTGCGTAGTGTGGCAATAAGGGGCATAATATACACCTCATTGCCAAAAGGCATATACACGAGCACTTTGCTACATTTTTGCCTCTCTAAATAGGTAAGCAAATCTTTATTAAGTGCCTTATCTGCCAAGCGATTATGCTTAAAGCAATGCTCCAATCGTGCCTTCGCATAGAATCTAAAGTCCTGTTTAGTAATCGTTAATCCTTTTTTTAGATATAATGATATAAACATAGCATAAATGGAGACAATATAAGATGAAAATGGCGCAGATTCTAAAGAGATGGCAAAGTTTCACGAAGCTTTTTATCCTAGCTGTAATGATATGTTGGGCATTTCAAGCCTGTAGCGATGATGTAGATAAGGACAAAGATATCTTTGGCTTTGAGGGCGGGAGCAAAGATAAGATTCTAAGTATTGAAGTGATGAATACACAAAATGAATCTTTACGTTTCAAGACAAACGAATCTCAAAGCATATTTCAAACCGACACGCAGCGCCCTACACTACTTTTCTTCCTCTCCAAAAGCTGCCAAGAGTGCCAAGATGAGCTTTTACATATCCTTGATTTATATAACAAATATCAAGAATTTATCTCCATTATCGCCATTAGCCCAAGGGACGAGTTGGAACATCTGCAAAAAGAAATTGACCTTATCAATCCTCGATTTAAGCTTTATGCCCCAACGGATAATAAAAATCTCCTTAATTTCCTTAATAAAGATGAGAAGCAAAGCTATATCGCCCTCTATGATAGGCAAGGCGAAAAAGTGATAGACTATGTAGGGCTCGTGCCTGAAGAGATGGTAGAGCTTGATATACAATACCAAATCCAAGATCAGCTTGATGCTAAAGCACAATATGAAATGCAATCTCTCACACCAGAGGAGCAAGAAGAACTAGAAAATGCCAATACAGGACAAGAGGCGCAATGATTGCTACCCTCAGCAAAACACTACAAAAAACCACCCAAAACATTGCCTCACTCCTTAGCTCAAAAAAGGACAAATACACCAAAGACGAGCTAGAGGAGATTCTCATCGAATGCGACATTGCCTATGAACTTATAGAATCTATATTAAATGATCTCCCACCCTATATCTCTCGCGAAGCCCTCCAAAAAGCACTTTTAGCAAAACTTAAGTTAGAATCTAGCCCCCAAAATTTTACTCATATCAAACCCCTTGCCACGCTCATTGTGGGCGTAAATGGCGCGGGAAAAACAACGACTATTGCCAAACTCGCTTATCTCGCCCAAAATCAAGGCAAAAAAGTAATGTTAGCCGCAGGAGATACATTTCGCGCAGCAGCGATTGAGCAAATCAAGCTATGGGGAGAGAGGCTCAATATCCCTGTGATTAGCACACAGCATATGCACGACCCAAGCGCAGTAGCCTTTGATAGCATTAATGCTGCTCGTGCGCGGGGGATTGATGAACTGTATATCGACACGGCAGGGAGACTTCATAATCACACAAATCTCAACAATGAGCTTTTAAAAATTGTCCGCGTGAGTAAAAAGGCTCTAGGGGATTTGCCCCTACGCTCTTATCTCGTGCTTGATGGCACACAGGGTAGCTCGGCTATCAATCAAGCACGAGCATTTGCAGAACTCATTGCCTTTGATGGCATTATTATAACTAAACTTGATGGCACAAGCAAGGGCGGGGCGATTTTTAGTATTGTAAGTGAGCTGCAAATCCCTATTTACTACATCGGCGTGGGTGAAAAGGCAGATGATTTGCTTCCTTTTAAGCCACAAGAATATGTCAAAATAATGCTTGATAGCCTATTTGAAGGATATTAATTGGCAAAAAAACGCACACTTTTTGAATGTCAATTTTGCGGGTGGCAAAGCCCTAAATGGCTTGGTAAGTGCAGTAGCTGCGGGAGCTGGGAGGGTTTAGTTGAGCTTAAAGAAAGCCAAATCAAGCACATAGAAACACAAAAGCACGCTACTACCTCTTCAAATGCCATTCCCATCACGCAAGTGCATACCGAAAATATCACGCATTTTAGCTCTTATGAAGAGGAATTTGACATCGTGCTAGGTGGAGGCATTGTACCCGGTGGGCTATATCTCATCGGGGGAAGTCCGGGAGTGGGTAAATCCACGCTTTTGCTTAAAATCGCTGCAGACATCGCCACCAAATCGCATAAAAAGATTCTATATGTGAGTGGTGAAGAGAGTGCGGGTCAAATCAAACTCCGCGCTTCAAGGCTCTCTGCCCTAAGTGAGAATCTCTATTTACTTAATGAAATTGATTTAAACATCATCACAAATGCCCTCCACGCGCAAGAATATACCCTATGTGTGATAGATTCTATACAGACAATCTATGCGCCCGAGCTTGCCTCTGCACCCGGCTCTGTCTCACAAGTGCGCGAGGTTACCTTTGCCCTTATGCGTTTGGCTAAGGAGCGGCATATCAGCATTTTTATCATCGGGCATATTACTAAAGATGGCGCGATTGCTGGACCGAGAATCTTAGAGCATATGGTGGATTGTGTGCTATATTTTGAGGGAGACCCAAGCAAAGAGCTAAGAGTGCTAAGGGGATTTAAAAATCGCTTTGGGACTACAAGCGAGATTGGTATCTTTGAAATGAAAGCAGAGGGATTAGTGAGCGCAAAAAACGCTTCAAAACTCTTTTTCACGCAAAAAAGTGCACAAGCAGGAAGCGCTATCGCTGTGGTGCTAGAGGGAAGTCGTGTACTTGTGATTGAGATACAAGCGCTTGTGAGTGAATCAGGCTATCCTAAACGCTCCTGCACGGGCTTTGATAGCAATCGCCTGAATATGCTCCTAGCCCTACTAGAGCGCAAACTTGAGATTCCACTCGGGCATTATGATGTGTTTGTGAATGTTGCTGGCGGGATTAAGATTAATGAGCCAAGTGCGGATTTAGCGGTGATTGCTAGCATTATCTCAAGTTTTCGCAATCGCCCTTTAAATGCCAAAACCGCTTTCATCGGTGAGGTATCGCTCGTAGGGGATATACGCGAGGTTAGCAACATCGATGTGCGCTTAAAAGAGCTTGAAAGCTATGGGTTTGAAAAAGTCATTCTCGCACAAAAACCAGCCAATCCCCCAGCTACTATCAAATGCTTCGAGGCAAATGAGGTAAGCAAGATTCTAGAATGGATGTAGGCAGCTTATTACGGCATAAACCTACATTTGCAAATGTGTAGCATAAAGGCTATTCGCCTATCTTAATATTTATAAGCTTTCACTATGGACTTTCATAACAATCCCATCAACACACATATTCTCCGCCCGCTTCGAGCTAAGATTAAAGCCTTTAAGTAGTCTCACATAAGTGATGAGGACACTTCCTCAAACATCATCAAAACATCTTTGGCTACACGCCTGATTTTACCAAGCTCCAAACATTTAATGAAAAAATTATCCATCGTATGCTTTATGATAGAAATCTCCATCTACACAGCTCTTACAGATAAGCTCAGAGCCAGAATCTACATCACCCACAAGCATAAAAATATAGCATTGCCAGAAAACTGCGGGGGCAAACAATGATTGCCGCCCTTACGTATTTCTCGATGATGTCCCACACATTCTAGATTCTATCTCTCCACTTTTACTCCCATTGCCTCACCTTATGATACGCTTTTTGATACCAATATCTGCCCTTTCTTGCCTAAACTCTATGACATTGGGAGCAGTGTTACTAAAGTAGATTTTGACAAACTGCCACAATCTTTTGTGCTAAAGACTAATCACAATTGCGGTGGAGTTGTGCTCGTGCCTGATAAAAAGGCATTTTTATCAGATTCTAAAACATTTCATAAATCTATGCAAAATGAATATGAAAGCAAATTGTTATCACTCGCATTATATAATATTCTAAGATACTAAAAACACAAAGGAGAGAGTATGAGTTCTATTTTAGCAACGGGGGGGGGGGTATAGTTCATATCCTACATCACAATTTAAAGACCTCATAACCAATCACGAGGGCAATACACTTTTTTCTATTCTTGCAAATCTTATACATCAATACAACACAAACCATTCTAACCCTACACACGATAAACCTCACCTATGGATTGTTAGCGCATTTTTCAATGCTAAAGCCTTTGAGGCATTTTCTGCCCTAGCACCCTATCTGCAGTCTTTGTCCCTCATCGTTGGCGAAAGCACTCCAAGCGATAATTACAGCCCTATTATCTCCTTTAATTTGCATAATGATCCCTTTGATATGAGGGTTAAAGACTTTCATATTCAATTAGAATCCATCTCCACTGCTAAAATTGCCCATAACTTCATCAATGCGCATAGGATAAAGATTCAAAAGCTGCAGCAAGAAAATGTTTTGCTCCATTCAAAACTCTACCTTATACACAATCAAGGCATAGGCGATGTAATCATAGGTAGTTCAAACTTCACAGGAAGCGGACTTGGGCTTTATGGAGATAAAAGCAATAAAGAGCTTAATGTCCTATGCGATAGCAAGAGAGCCTCAAAAGAAGCCTTTACATATTTCAAAACCCTTGAAAAGGAATGCAAAGACTGCACCAAAGAAGTGCTAGATTCGCTACAGACAAGCTTTTTCTACCACTCGCCCAAAGATATTTTTGCTAAAATTTGCTCCTGTGTAGAATCTGCACAAAAGCCTACGTTAAGTGAGAGTGAGCGATTAACTCAAGGTGTAAAAGCCTTTGGACTATATGATTTTCAGCAAGATGCCGCCCTAGAGCTACTTTCACGCCTCAAACGCTATGCCCTCGCCCTATTAGCAAGTCCCGTAGGTTCAGGAAAGACCCTAACCGCCCTAGCTGTCGCAAGTGTATATAATAATGTCATTATCATTTCTCCTAAAAACCTCACAACCCAATGGGCGAGTTATTTTAATGTAAATGAGCAAAGCCCATATTATGATTTTATCAACGATATGGGCTTTAGAGTGCGGATTCTAAGCTATTATGAAGCACAAAATCCCAAAGACCAAGACAAAATCGCCCTCAAATCCGCCCAGCTTATCATCATTGATGAATCTCATAACTTTAGAAATGGTATCCCCCGCACAAGAAGTCTTAAGTAAAATGGCTACCAAAAACTCCAAAACAACCTCAACACCAACGCCCACCTCCTGCTTTTAAGCGCAACACCTATTAACAATAGCTTTCTTGACCTTAGCAATCAGCTCTGCCTCCTCTCATCTCATATCACAGATTCGATCACACAAAACCACCTTGAACCTAAAGAAATTTGCACCAAAGCACAAGCTAATCTCCAAAATGCCCTAAAAAGCGGCGATGATGTAGAGCTAGATGAGGATTATTATGCCATTACACATATTATTTTCTCCCATAGTAGTGAGCAGATTATCGCTCATCTTAAAGCCCTGAATAAAGATATGCCAAAGCAGCATATACGCACGATTCCAAGCTCGAGTATTCCTGTTTCTATTGACTTTAGCTTTCAAAAACTAAGTGAGATTCTAGGGCTTAATGAAGAGGAGCAAAATGGAGATACACAAGAGGATTTTATCTCCTTTAGCATTTATATGACCCCTATAAATTTTTGCCGAAGCATACAAGAGAACAGGTGCTTGACAGACAGCTTGAGAATCTAGGGGATTATACAACTCCTCGTGGCTTCTTATGTATGTCGCTCTTAAAGGCACTTGAAAGCTCCCTTGATGCCTTTAAACCTGAGAAAATCATCACTTATCATCATCGCTTCCTTAAGCACAAAGCCCCTGTGAAGTCCTACTCACTACACAAGTCAATCTACGAGACAAGCACACAAGCATTAAAGATGTGATAGATAATCTTTGCTTTATTAATTCACTTGAGTTTGCGCGGGAGGGGGCATTTGCCAAAATCGGGCTGGAGATAGAAAAAGATATTTTACACAAACTCTACACGCAAAAGGCTCGGTTAAAATCACGTATGCAGGGCGATGAAAAAGTGTATTATCGCACCACAGGAGGACGATACTATGATTTATACACAAGCTATACCACACAATCCAGCAAAGAAAAGTCTTTTGCTGCGACAGATTCTAAAATACTTGTAGCCATAATGAGTAGCACCTTATTTTGGTGGTTTAGGAATGCTTATTCCAATGGTAGAGATAGCTACTTATATGAATTTGAATCTTTTCCTATTCCATATTTTAATAATATATTAAGGAATAATTTCGTAAATTTAGGAATGAAATATGAGCAGGATTTAGAATTGAATGCAGTATATCATAATGGTGTCAAAACCTACTATATCCGCAAATCTAAATCTATTATCGATGAGATAGATTCCCTCCTTTGCCCCTTGTATGGGTTAGACAAAAAAGAGGTGGATTTTATCATCAATTATGAGATTGAATTTAGGACAAATTAGGAATTGTGGGGTGGGCAGTAGCTCAATAATATTTTTTGGCGTAAGTTTATTAGTGGAGCTTTGCTCTTGTGAAAATCAAATTTAAAGAGGTATTTTATGGATAAAGAACTTGAAAAGGTTTTAATAGAATTTGAAAGCAAACGAGATGAAAGAAGTATCCCTTTTGCAACAGATACAGAGGAAAAGAAAGCATATTTTAATAATTTGCTTACACTACAAGACGAAGGATATATAGAAGGTATTACAGACAGAGGAAAAGAACATATCAACAGAAATCATTCATTTTATATAATCTCTGGTGCAAGGCTTACATCAAAAGGTAGGAACTTTTTGACATCTATAAAAGACAAATAACAACAAAATCATCGCCTTGATCAATGAGATTTTGGCCATTGCGTCATTAGAAGGGAAGCTACCGAAGTAATCCATAAAACAAAGTCAGGCGTTATGGATTGCGCGGCGACAAAAACACTTCATATTTAGAATCTCAAATCAATCGGTTAGTGTATGAGCTGTATAAACTTACCAATGATGAAATAAATATGATTGAGGACAAATGGTGCAAAATATTATTTTAAATGCTATAACTTCTGCTGAAAAAGATTTAGGGAACATTTTAAGTAACGAGTATAAAGAGCTCTATAAAAATATAGAAAATGAGAGATTGCAAACTATTTTTTCAACACTGCATTCACAATTTATTTTCTGCTTTAGAGCTATGAATCAACGACTTCCTGTAACAGAAACAAGTAATAGACATTATAAGGCAGATAAAAGTAGAAATTTACTACAAGCCATAAATATTTCAAAAAAACTTGAAAAGGAATTAAAAGGAACAATTTTTTCGTTTGAGATTGAATCTAACTATAATCAAATATTTGATGAATGTTTAAAATTTTTAAAGAATAGCGGAGGCAGTGAATTACCTGTTGGAATGAAAAAAGTAACACTTTATTATGAAATCCCTATTTTCAGCTCTACAGACAACATAGAACTTTCGACTAATCTCTCAAAATCGGCTCGTTTAAAATTAATTGGTGAGGGTTCTTATGCTAAAGTTTTTAAATACAAAGACGAATTTTATAATAAACATTTTGTATTAAAAAGAGCAAAAAATAATTTAAGCGAAAATGAACTAGAAAGATTTAAAAGAGAATTTGAAGAGATGAAAAAGCTTAATAGTCCTTATATATTAGAGGTTTATTCGTTTAACTCTCAAAAAAATGAATATATTATGGAATATGCTGACTTCACACTTAAAGCTTATGTTGATAAACATAACAACAATTTAGATATACAAACGAGAAAAAATATAGGCTTACAAATCATCAAAGCCTTTAAATATATCCTTGATAAAAATATACTTCACAGAGATATAAGCCCAAATAATATTTTATTAAAAGAATATGAAAATGGTTTGCTTGTGGTAAAAATTTCTGATTTTGGACTAGTCAAAGAACCCCATAGCGAACTAACAAATGATAATACAGAAATTAAGGGTTCTTTTAATGATTATTCTGACTTGTCAAAGGTAGGATTTAAAAATTATGACAAGCATCACGAAATATTTGCTCTAACTCGTATTTTATTTTTTGTCGTAACAGGAAAAATAAATAATGAGGGGATAAAATGCCCTTTTCTTGACAAAGGAACGAGTGGTAATATAGAAGAAAGATACAAAACATTAGACGAATTAGAAAAAGCATTTTTAGATTATTGTAATCAATGCAATAAGCAAAATTAAAGGGATTTCAAAAGCAGTGTTAAGCCACAGAATTTCGATAAATAAAACTATATAGACCCCCTCCCTATCCCCCAAATTGCAGATTCTAATCGCCATATCGGCGATAGGATTACCACTTTAGTGGAGGAGATTTTAGAAACCAAAAGTGAAGATTCAAATGCTAACATTTCGTATATAGAATCTCATACGAGCCAAGCTCTTATCCTGCAAAGGCAAATCGATGAGCTAGTGTATCAACTTTATGGACTAGATTCTAAAGAAATTCAAATCATACAGGAATAATAAAAAATGACAGAAATTATTCTACAAATAGAAAATCAAACAATAAGTGCTTGCATAGCCGATAAAAAATTGCCACATCAATATGATAATATTCTATGTATATTAAAAGATATAGCATTCTTTGATTCAAATGCCATACAAGTCAATCAAATAAATCAAAAAATCCATATAAAAGTAAATATGCCCTTAAGAATTATTGCAGATAAAGAGGTAAATGTTCCTATAGTTTTTGGCACATTAGGTGGTGCATTAAAAACAATTTTTAAGCAAAAAGTTGTTTTACAATGTAGGCATTTTATGCAAGA
>NZ_CAJTLL010000009.1:69310-83348 GCF_910577135.1 uncultured Helicobacter sp. | reverse complement strand
GTAACAACTTCTACTCGTCCTTTTGCATCTTTTACTTCTGTGGTGAAATCTAACTTGGTGTAGGTGTCAAAGACCCTTGCTATTTCATTGGTATCACTGCCTATTTTTCTTTGTAAATCATCAAGCATATGATTAAGCACATTTTTGAGTTCATTAAGCTGTGGGTTATGAGGAGTTTCTGTGATTCTTGCTTTTAGGTTTCCTTCTTCGATGGTTTTAGCTGTAGCCACAGATTGCTCTACGGCTTTAGCATCTTGTGCTAAGCCTATTCTTGTTTTTTCTATGTTTTCATTAATGGCTGAACCCATTTCTCCTAATTCATCTTTTGCAATAATGCGTAAAGGTTCTGGCGCTGTTTGTCTCTCGTGATTTAAGAATTTGAAGAATTCAAAGAGCAAGTGCGAAATATTTCTTAATCTTGCAACAACTTGTGTGCGAATAAAAACAAATATTATAAGTGTTACAAGAATAACAACAGCAATATTTGCAGCTATCATTATATATCCAAGCTTTAAAACAGATGCATAAATAGAACCCTCTGGAGCCGAAACAATGATTGTCCATACCGCTGCTGTATCATCACTATCACCAATATGGACATTTGCCACAGCGGCATAGCTCATCTCACCTAGTAAATTAATATAGCTAAAGATTCCCTCAATTTGATTTTCAATTGCGTGTTTAAGTTCGTTCATTGTAGGACTTTGTTTTACTTCTCGTAAAAATTTACCCAAAAATTCTTTTCTTTCGTGAGCAGCAATGGTTGAATCTGTCGCATACACACCCTTAAAGTCGCCCTTATAAATAGAATTTTTTGGGTCCTGGAGTATGGCTGAAATACTTGCCAAATCAATAAATACACCCAAAACCCCATATACAACGCCCCTTTTATCAATAAGAGGCTGATTTATCCCCATACCAAAATATTCTTTACCATCAATAGTTTGCCACGAGGGCGAACCTACCACTGGCTTCCCTGTCTCTAAAGCTTTTTTCACACTCTTAAAATTTGCAATGGATTCACTTGCTTGAATAATGTAATTTTCATTATTTCCATCACTAATGGCTAAAACCATAAAATCACCATTAGGCAACCTGTGCTTAGGATTTACAATCCTCTCACCTCTATATCGTTCATCTTTGGCAATATATATATAAGCAAAATTTCCCCATTTATTGCTATCAAACATATCTATAACATCATTTTCTAAAATACTCTGTGCGCCATTTTGCACATCACGTAATATAAACCCTTTTGAGGCGTTCATAGCAGTATAGATTCCATTAAAAATCCCCTCTACCCAATTTGCCTCGCGTTTAGCGGCATTGATAAGCATTTTGTTTGATTCTTCTTCTTGAATATTATGTGAAATTGTTACAATAATTGTTGTAACAATAAACATACAAACAACCAATATACTTGAAAAACTAAGCATAATCTTTGCACCAATACTTAAGGAACGAAAAAAACTCATTGTATCCTCCTGTATTTTTAAACTTTGAATTCTAGTATAAAAAATAAAAAAATACCATAAACCATAAAATGTAAAAATAAATTTAATTTTATTAAAAAGGAGATAATACTTAAAGCAATAATGCAAGCTAAAATTATGGAATTTTCAAAATAAGGCAAAGCAAGGTTTATCTAAATAGCCCTTAAACTCCTTCAATAAAGGAATCTATGGGGAAAACGCTAAATTTTCTTATACGGAGCTTGCCCTACTTCATAGTAATTATTACCCTCTGCATCAATAGCGACAATGGCAGGGAAATTTTCAATCGTAAGTCTAGCGACTGCTTCAGGTCCTAGCTCGGGATAAGCTAAAACCTCGTATTTTGTGATACATTTAGAGATGAGTGCCGCTGCACCACCCACAGCTACCATATACACAACCCCGTGTGCCACCATAGAATCTATCACTTCTTTGTTACGATAGCCCTTGCCAATCATTCCGTGAATACCCTGCTCAATAATCGTAGGCGTGTATTTATCCATTCTCCCGCTTGTCGTAGGTCCTGCTGAACCAATCGCATTGCCGGGCTTTGCGGGAGTAGGTCCTAGATAATAAATTGTCTCGCCTTGCAAATCCACAGGGAGCTTTTCTCCTCGTGCTAATGCTTCGGTAAGTGTCTTATGTGCTGCGTCACGTGCGGCTAAAATAGTCCCACTGATAAGCACACTTTCTCCTGCCTTAAGGCTCTTCGCCACCTCTTTGCTCAAAGGTGCAGTGATTTTTTTTGCTTCTGCCATTTTTCCCTCCTCATAGTTCAATATCTGCGTGTCTTGCGGCGTGGCAGTTGATATTCACTGCCACAGGCAATCCTGCAATATGTGTAGGATACCACTCTACATTCACAGCAAAGGCGGTTGTCGTGCCTCCTAGCCCTTGTGGTCCCACACCTGTTTTGTTCGCAATCTCTAGCAATTCCTCTTCAAGCTTTGCGTATCGTGGGTCTGGATTTTGAGAATCTATCTCCCGCACTGCTGCTTGTTTGGCAAGAATCGCCGCCTTTTCCATCGTTCCGCCAATGCCTACTCCAATCACCATAGGTGGACAAGCATTAGGTCCTGCAAGTTTTACCGCTTCGGTGAAAACCTTTTTCACGCCATCGATTCCATCAGCTGGGACAAGCATTTTAAGCACAGATTTATTTTCGCTTCCAAAGCCCTTAGGGCAAACCTTCAAACGCAATTTATCGCCCTTAATAATGCGTGTGTGGATAACAGCGGGCGTATTATTTGTCGTATTTTTGCGCTCATAGAGGGGTTCAGCCACGACTGATTTACGCAAGTAGCCATTTGTATAGCCATCGCGTATGCCCTCATTTATCGCATCTTCGAGATATCCCCCAACGATATGCACATCTTGCCCAATTTCTACAAATACTACAGTCATACCCGTATCCTGACAAATAGGCATCATATTATCTTTAGCAATTTTGCCATTTTCGATAAGGGTATCAAGGATATTTTGCCCTAAGGCTGATTGCTCTGTCTTTTTTGCCTCACTAAAAGCGTGGCGGATATCGGGTGTTTGGATACAGCACGCGTCAATGGCAAGTTTTGCAACAGCGGATTTAATATCCTCATATCGCACTTCTCTCATATTCTCCTCCTTGTATTTGATAAAGCACAAGATTTTACTCTACTCAAAGTAAATCTTACATTAAAACCATTTATTGAATCCAAAGCCAAATTCTAAGCCAAGCATTGCCTGTGTCGCCTGTGGATAGACACTAGAGACGCCATCGCGATTAATGACACTAAAAGCCGCAGCATCTAAATGGGTAAGCGTGAGATGAAGCTTACTATAAAGCCCATAGAGCTTGTTTTTATGCAATCCTATAAAAGCGCGGATTTGATGATTGTTGACTTCTAAGCGGGAATAACTTGTAGAAGTGCCAAATCGAGCAGGTGAGTATTTTTGATACGTCTCAGGATAGGTATAAATCCCATAGAAGCCATAAAGATAAGAGATTCCATACTCTAGGGCGAGATTATTTTGCATTAAATATGAGCCGCTTAATCCAAGCCCCAATGCAAAAAGTGCAGAATCTGGCACGCCATATTTTTCATCAAAAATAAAACCCCCTAAGCCCAATACCACACCTAGAAAAAGTAGATTTTGCACATCATTTTTTACATTTTTGCCTAAAAATATCGTGCTATCTATATATGCACCATAGGTATTAAATCTATCCTTATCATAGGCTATCACATTATTGTTACCATTCTTTACATTGGCATTAAGGAAGCCAAAGGTAAGATTCCACATAAAGCCATATTTTGCGCTGTATTGAGAAAAAAGTGTATTTAAAGTAATGCCAAGCATTGACATATCGTGTAAAGAAGTATTATGAATCCCCGCTAATGCACCTAGCCCGATTTTATAATCGCTGCATTTAAATTCATCGCAGCTATACTCCGCCCTAAGTATACAGAGAAAGCAGCACAAGAGGGCAAAGATTCTGTGAAGCATCGATTAAAACTACCAATTTATAGGCGGACTTGTAAAACTAATATCCTTACAACTTTTGTTGAATATGCAATTAAGTCCCCAAGTAAGCCCTGTAATACCTATTGCAGTTAGCCAAAGCTCGCCTTTTGTTTCCTCCATTTCTGCATTATCTAAAAATGCTACATTTACTCCAGCATTGCCAAAGAGTAGCTCTTTATCGGTATTTGAAAGTGTTTTTTTGAGATTCAATTCCACTAAGAGTAGCCACACAAAAAGCCAAAGCCAAACCTATACTCAAAAACTTTTTCATAAGAACCTCCTTAAAGCTTTTTGTAGATATTGATTGTAATGCGTTTTCAACAAATGATAACTTAAATAAGAAATATTCCTACTTTATAGTATTAAAAAGTTACATCATAAAGGACATTTCTTTAAACATAAGCTTTTGCTAAAAATTCTATAGCTCTCAATGTCTGCCCTATCTCTGCGTGTGTATTAAACGCTCCTATACTTAAGCGCACACTTCCCCCGCACTCAAAGCTCCCCATACTCTTATGCGTTAATGGTGAGCAGTGCAGCCCCACACGTGAGAGAATCCCAAACTCCCTATCAAGCCTCAATCCCACCTGTGAGGGAGAGGCATTAATAATATTAAAAGACACATTAGCCACACATTGTGGAGATTCTATCTCATAAAGCAGGACACTACTTATCGATTTTAAACCCTCATAGAGCTGCCTATATAAATCCATTTGCCTTGCGTGAATCTGCGCTATGCCCCCGCTTTGCTCTATCCACTCTAGCGCAGCTCTAAGTCCAGCAATAGCGCACATATTAGGTGTGCCACTCTCATATTTATCAGGTAAGAATCTCGGCTGAATACCTTCCTCACTTTGTGAGCCTGTGCCACCCTGCATAAAGCTTTGTAACACATTTTCATCAAAGGCAGGATTCAAACTCATAAAGCCTAAGCTACTAGGTGCATACAAGCCCTTATGGCACGAGCCACAAATAATATCCGCATCATTTGCTGATAGTGGCAAATGCCCTATGGCTTGGGAACTATCAAGGATAAAAATCACCCCATACTTTTTGCAAAGCGTATAAATCTCTGCTATGGGTAACACCGCGCCACTTACGTTGTTTGCATACACACATACGCATACCCTAGCATTTTGTAAGGCAGATTCTAAATGCGATAGATAAATAGCGCAGGTTGGGCTTGATTGGATTATCTCTATTTGAATGTGACGTGTGTTTTTTAACTCCATAAGCGGACGAATCACACTATTATGCTCTAAGCTTGTAGTTACTACCCTATCATTTTCTTGCAAGATTCCATACAATGCACTATTTAGCATCATCGTGGCATTTGCACCAAATATTACTCGCTCCTCTCTGCTCTGCCCTAAGAGTTTTGCCAAAGCCACACGCGCCTCATATAGAATCTGCCCAGAGGCGATAGATAGGCTATGAGCACTCCTTGCAGGAGAAGCCCCAATATGGCTAAGATAAGCACTCACGCTATCTATCACGCATTGAGGCTTAGGGAAAGAGGTAGCAGCGTTGTCTAAATAAATATAATCCACATAGAATCCAATAGACTAGCCAAGCAACATAATCGCCACATCGCTCCCTATTTGCATACCCTGCGCGGCATAAATCTCTTTCACCACGCCATCTATGGGGGATAGCACTTCATTTTCCATTTTCATTGCTTCTACGATGGCTAATGTATCGCCTTGATTGACCTTATCGCCTACTTTTACCTTAATCTTAGTGAGTGTGCCGGGCATTGGGGATTTAGCGTGTCCTGGAGCAGTAACTTGAGGTAACGCACCTGCCTTTTGCTCTTTTTGAATCTTACCCTCTAGGGATTTATCAATACTCTCCACAAACACCTCTTTTAGCTCACCATCAACGCGGATAAAAAACGGACGCACTTCATCTGTCTTTTCTCCGCTGCCCTCAACCTTAATCGCATAATGTTCGCCATTAACGACAATTTCAAATTCTTTAGGCAGCTTATCATCACATCGCTCCTCAAAGGATTCTAAAGGCTCTGGGCTTAGGGTATTGCTATTGCGCTCTTGTAAAAATGTCTCCGCAATAGAGCCAAATATCGCATAGGATAGAACATCTTGCGGGCTTTTCGCAAATGCTTTACTCTCCTCTTTTGCCTTCTGTAATTCAGGTTTTAGTAAATCGGCGGGGCGCACAGAGAGCATTTCCTCACCCTCATTTAAAACTTTTTCAACCAAAGCTTGATTTAAAGGTGCAGGGGTGCGTCCATACAGCCCTCTAATCACATTGCGCGTTTCAGTCGTAATCGTCTTATATCTCTCTCCCATTAGCACATTTAACACCGCCTGTGTACCTACAATTTGGCTTGATGGCGTTACCAAAGGCACATAGCCAAAATCCGCGCGGACATTGGGAATCTCACGCATAACTTCGTCTATTCTATCAAACGCATTTTGCTCTTTGAGCTGATTTGCCATATTAGAAATCATACCTCCCGGGATTTGGCTAACAAGCACACGTGTATCAATTTGATTATATTGGGATTCAAATTTCTTATACTTTCTGCGATTTTTACGCAAAATATCTGCCGCCTCCTCCATAGGAACTATATCAAGCTTACTATCCCATTGCGTGTCTTTCAATGTGGCGACCATAGATTGAGTGCAGGGGTGGCTTGTGCCTTCACTCAAGGCAGAATTTGCTAAATCTAAGACATCAACTCCAGCTTCAACAGCCTTTAAATGGGCTCCAAAGGCAAAACCAGCCGTAGAATGCGTATGCAAACTCAAAGATACATTAATCTCTGCTTTCAAGGCTTTGACAAGCTCATAAGCCGCAAATGGCGTAAGTAATCCAGCCATATCTTTAATAGCAAGAGAATCACAGCCTATAGACACAAGCTCCTTAGCATAGCTCACAAAACGAGCAATACTATGCACGGGCGAAGTCGTGTAGCAAATCGCCCCTTGTGCGTGTTTGCCATATTTTTTAACACTTTCAATGGCTTTTTTAAGGTTACGTGCGTCATTAAAGGCATCAAAGATTCTAAAAATATCCATACCCGCCTCGGCAGAAAGCCGCACAAACTCCTCCACCACATCATCGGCATAATGGCGATAACCGATAAGATTTTGCCCCCTTAGCAGCATTTGCAAAGGTGTTTTAACACATACCTTTTTAAACTCATTTAATCGCTCAAAAGGATCTTCTTTAAGATAGCGCAAACAAGTATCATAAGTCGCCCCGCCCCATACTTCTAAACTATGAAACCCAATGGAATCAAAGATTTTTGCTGCTTCTATTAAATCCTCTGTTCGCATACGCGTAGCTAAAAGTGATTGATGCCCATCGCGTAAGCTATTTTCTGTGATTTTTATCATAAGCCCACCTTAAGTTGAAATGTATGAGAGATTCTATCGCATTTGATATTATAAAACATAGAATCCCGCTAAGAGAATGCCTCATAAGTTAATATAGTAGCATTTTGTGAGTGCTGAGTAGAGAGAAGTTTGAGAGAATCTAGCTTTAGTCCTGCTAATTGCTCAATGCTAGAAATACCCTGCTGTGCTATTGCCCTTGCATACAAGCCACGATAAAACTTTGCATAATGGCTCACTTTCTTACCATTTTTGAGAAACACCACTTGAGCAGATATTTTACAATGCTTCAGGGGATAGACCTTGATATATGCTTCCGCACGTAAATCTAGCACTTCACAATCTTGAAAAAATATATCAAGTGCAGGCTTTAAGCCCTCATAGAGCGTTTTTAACGCAAAAGCCTCTCTACCCTTGCCTTGATGGAGATTATAGTATGCCAAAGGCTCATCTGCCCTCACCATACCAAAGAGATTGCTAAAAATATAAAGATTCTCGCGGATATACTCTTGAGCAGCACTCTCTAGGCTTTCAAAATCTAATGCCTTATACGCTACACCGCTATAAAGCCTGATAGCCTCCAATGTAGGGGCTTGAAGTAGATTTTGACAAAGGGCTAAATCCTGCAAATCAAGGCTCTTACTCCCAAAAACCGCCATAATCTCACTTTCACTTGCATTATGTAAAAACTGCAAATATGCATTCAAAGCATTTGAATGCAAAGTATCTGCAATATGTGAATTAAGGCAATATGGGCTATTGTGAGGGATATTTTTAGATTCACTAGGGGCAAAGAATATTTTCATCGGAATAAATACCCATAGGGAGATTGCATATTGGCATAATCTTTTAGTTCCTTATATGAAATCCCAAGGGTGATAATCCCTGCTGCATAAGGGGCTATGTCATATTCCTGCCATACAAAGACAATCCCTCTTTCATTCATAAAAAATACTTCGGGAATCTCGACTTCATCGAGATTAAAAAACATATCCTTACCATACTCTTTCACAAGATGTTCAATGATTTTTGTCCGCACTTGCACTAAAGATTCAGCCTTAAAAAGGCTCTTTATGTCTTGAGGCAAAGATTCTCCACTTTGCACGCTAAAGGCTTGCATATTCATACTTTTACTGCCGTGTGCGCCACCCTCATAGCGATATGTATCATTTCTAAGCATAATGATATGCTTATCAACAAAATATACAGACTGCTGCTGTATGCTATCTGTATCCCATTGCATATTCTCATCATAATCTTTTACTACCTCTGCTTGTAATGCTTCGCCCAAAGCCTTTGTGTCTTTATTGTCATTGAGGGCTGTGTTTATCTTCTCACAACTTGCAACACTCATTGTGTTGTTGCATTTGATGATGGGACGCTCAATATATTTGTAGTATTTTTTCTCTTGTTTATTTTGCGCCTCAAAAGAACCATTTATCACATCCGCTTCATTAAGTGGCATATCCATATCTTGGGTTAAAATAAAGACTGAATGCTCATTTTCACCCTCAAACTTATCTAGTCCCTTATCGCTAGGGGTTTTTTCCTTATCACTCCACTTACCTTTCACACTTAGCACATTGTGATCAATATGAAAGGCTAGATTCTCTATTTTATACACAGCATAATGATAGGCATCATCGACAAAAGTTATCCTCGCTTGCATATCTAGTGCATTTAGAGTATCTTTATGATAAAGCGCTATCGGCGGGTAAGCTAAAGTCAAATAAGCTTTAATGGGCTTTTTATCGAAAGTGCCTTTCATAACAAATGTTCGCTTCTCATTTTCACCAAAATGCAAAATCTGCGTTAGTTCCTGTGGATTTAAGTGCTCAAACTCTGCTTCTTTATGCGAATCCCCACAACCCACAAACCACACGCCTACACATAACATTACAAATATCACCATATAACGCATAAGAATCCTTGTATTTATTTATAATGAATCATACCTTCTTTAAGGTAAGTGTTTTTAAATAGAGCATAACACAGGTTTTTATTTACCACCCCACGAGATTTGCCTTACTTAATGTATAAAAATATAGCCCTATACAATAAAAGTAAAATACTACACTCTACAAACCCTAGAATCTTAAGAATAGAGTTTTTAATCTTGGAATATACCAATAATGAAATACAATATATTTTGCCCATACGCTAGATTTATCATTTTATAGAATCTTTAACTTTAAAAATAAGTCAAAGATTCATTTAAAAACTCTTGCGATGAAAATGCAATAAAGAGAATGTAATCTTAATTAAATAGCACAAAATGGCATTTGAAGAACTTGCGCTGTTTGAGAGCGACATTCGTTAAAATGTGTGATATTCTCCTCAAGTGAGCGCTTATAGGAGGGCACCATTTGGATTAGTTTATCTTTCCACTCATTTGATTGCATTTCTGTGCCAAAACAACGTTCAAGCACTTGCAACATAATATCCACCACCGTAGAGGCTCCCGGAGAGGCACCAAGCAAGGCTGCCAACGAACCATCACTTGAAGTAATCACCTCTGTGCCAAATTGCAAACTTCCTCTGCCCTTAGCATCTTTTTTGATAATCTGCACCCTCTGTCCTGCGAACATTGCTTTCCAATCTTTCAACTCCGCAGCCGGCATAAATACATTGAGCTTTCTCATACGCTGCTTATTTGACATCAAAATTTGCTTAATAAGGTATATCGTAAGTGGCATATTATCGATTCCTGCCTGAACCATAGGGAGAAAATTGCTTGGTCTCACTGATAAAGGAAAATCAAGCAAACTGCCACGTTTGAGGAACTTTGTATTAAATCCCGCATAGGGTCCAAAGAGTAGCTCCCTTTTGCCATCAATAATACGTGTGTCTAAATGTGGCACTGACATAGGGGGGTCACCAATAGAAGCCTTACCATAGATTTTAGCGTGATGTTTATCGATAATCTCTCGATTTTTACACACAAGCCACAGCCCTCCTACAGGGAATCCACCATATTCTTTGCCTTCAGGTATGCCACTCTTTTGCAATAATGGAAATGAACCGCCTCCACCGCCTAGAAATACAAATTTCGCCCTAATCTGCTTTCTCTCTCCACTTTGCTTATCTAGCACATCTAGTCGCCACTTATTGCCCTCTTTTTCTAAATCATACACTTTATGATTTACATACACATCAAAGCCATCTTTTTGACTAAGCTTATTTCTAAACTGCCGCACCATTTCGCCAAAATTAACATCACTACCCTCTTCCATATAAGTAACGGCTATGTGCTGCTTATCATCTCGGCCTTCAAGCAAAAGCGGCGCCCATTGCTTAATCTGCTCTCTATCTTCGGAATAGTACATATTGGCAAACAATGGAGAGGTTTTCAATGTCTCATATCGCTGCTTCAAATAAGGCACGATATGATCTACCACAAAGCTTAAATGCGGCACAGGATTAATAAATGTGCGTGGCTCTTTGAGAATCCCTACTTTCACGCAATATGCCCAAAACTCCTTGCTTAGCTCATACTGCTGATTGATTTTCAATGCTTTAGTAATATCAATACTGCCATCTTCTTTTTTAGGCGTATAGTTTAACTCACATAATGCCTGATGTCCTGTCCCCGCATTATTCCAAGTCATACTGCTCTCTAATCCCACATCTTCAAGCATTTCATATATACTAATATGTATAGAAGGACTAAGTTCCTTTAACATCGCTGCTAAAGTAAGGCTCATCACGCCCCCACCAACCAAAACTACCTCTGAATCCTCATTCATTCCTTCTCCTTACTTTCGCGCAAACTCATATCTATTTAAGATTCTCATTGCAAAATTCTCCTTATAGTAAAGCATTTTTGTAAATAGATCTTACAAAAAGTAAAATAAAATGATACCTTGTTACTAAAATAACATTTTATATCCATATTTCAGTTTAAAATTATTGAGAGCTTTGCTTATTTTTAAGATTTGATACCTATATATAATGTAGAAATATCCGCACTATATCCTTTCACAAAATAGCTGCTCACACCTCGTGCCTGAAGCTTTTCCTCTAGTTGCTCAATACTCACAAAATCTTTGATAGAATTAGGCAGATACTTATACGCTGCATAATTACGCGAGAGTAACCCCCCAACCAAAGGCAGAATCTTGCGTGTATAAAAGCGCATAAGAGATTGCAAAAGCCCTTTTTTTTCATTATTCATAAATTCTAAAATTACCAAAACCCCGCCACTTTTTAGCACACGTACAAATTCATCAAGTGCCTCATCAAGTGCCACGACATTGCGTAATCCATAAGCAATAGAGAGGATATCCACATTTGCAGATTCTATGCCAAGAGCCTTTGCCTCGCCAACACTAAGTTGCAATCTATCCTCTGTAAATAAAGGGTTAAGCTTTTGCCTTGCGACTTCAAGCATTCCCCTTGATGGGTCAATCCCGCACATTTTTACAATCTGCTTATGCACCTTTTTTGACTCTTTATCCCAATGCCACAACATATCGCCCGTGCCACACGCCACATCAAGCACACAGCCAATTTCATCTCTACCCAACGCCTCAAATGCCTTCTCACACGCTACCTTGCGCCATTTAACATCTATGCCTAGGCTCATCACGCGATTTGCCTTATCATAGCTTGGAGCAATCTCATCAAACATACTTACGATTTTTTCTTGCTTTTTACTCATATCTACCCGCCTGTTTTGCTAGATTCTATAGTGCTTGTTCTAATTGTGCCTTTATATTTTTGACAAAATGCGTGAGGGCTTCTATTTGTGCGTGTGTTTGAGAAGTAGCAGTGCCGCCCAGGGTGTCGCGTGCGTTCATTGAATATTCTAAAGACAGCACCGCCTTTACTCCTGCTTTAATACGTGAATCTAGTGCCATAATCTCCACCTCATTTAAATCACTTATATCCACACCCTTAGATTCTGCATAAGCCACCACCTGTCCAGTAATATGATGTGCATCACGAAATGCCACATTGCATTCCCGCACGAGAAAATCCGCTAAATCAGTCGCGCTCAAATGCCCTTTTTTTGCCATTTTATACATATTATCTGTGCGAATCTCCATCGTGCAGAGGCATTCCCTAGCGATTTTTAAGCAAATCATTACATTTCTAATCGCATCAAAGACGCCCTCCTTATCCTCCTGTATATCTTTATTATACGCTAGGGGCAGTCCTTTCATCACACTTAAAAACCCCATTAAAGCCCCATACACACGCCCACTCTTACCGCGCAAAAGTTCAGGCACATCGGGATTTTTTTTCTGCGGCATAATCGAGCTACCCGTCGCATACGCATCACTTAGAGTGATAAATGCAAATTCCTGTGTGCTCCATAGCACGAGTTCTTCAGCCACACGCGAGATGTGCATCATTATCATAGAAAGGCTATAAAGCATATCAAGGGCAAAATCCCTATCACTTACAGAATCCATCGCATTAAGCGTAGGTGCGCTAAATCCTAGCTCTTTAGCAAGAAAATTTCTATCATTTTTATAGGGTGTTCCTGCTAATGCCCCACTCCCAAGCGGACAGAAGTTATTACGTTTAAAATCCGCTTCCAATCGCTCTATGTCGCGCTTAAAATTACACGCCCAAGCCACGAGATGAAAGCCAAAGCTCACAGGTTGAGCGTGTTGTAAATGTGTGAATCCGGGCATAATGCTTTGTGTATGTGCCTTTGCGATTTCTAAGATAGATTCTATAAGTTCTACAAGCAAAGATTGAATAATGAGATTATGCCTTAATACGTAAAGCCGAAAATCAAGCGCGACTTGGTCATTGCGACTTCTTGCGGTATGGAGCTTTTTACCCACATCACCAATAAGCTCTGTAAGGGCAGATTCTATTGCCATATGTATATCTTCATCACCTGCCTTAAACTCAAAACGCCCCTCTTCAATGGATTGAGCGATACTCTCTAAGCCTTTGCAAATCGCCTCTACCTCATTTGGTGCCAACACACCGATATTACCAAGCATTTTTGTATGAGCTTTTGAACCACTTATATCCTCACGCCACAAGGCTTTATCAAAAAAAATCGAAGCATTAAATTCCTCTAAAAGTGAGCTAGATTCTAAACCAAATCGCCCTCCCCATAACTTCGCCATATTGCCTTCCTAGAATGGTTTGCATACTGCTAAAATAGCAATAATGATAAGTAAAAGTGTGGGAATCTCATTAAAAAATCTAAAGAATTTATGGCTTCTTTTGCAGCTGCCATTCCCCAATGTCTTAATAAAATATCCGCAGAGTAAATGATAGATTACAAGTATTATCACAAATGTGAGTTTAATATGTAGCCAAATACCCGAAGTCGCCACTTGAAGTAATGAGGGGTGGAGGGTAATCATTGCTATGCCTGTAAGCAGGGTAAGCACAATAGCGGGTGTGCCGATATATTTATAAAGTTTCACTTCTTGTATTTTAACAACACTCACAAAGCCCTCATTGTCTCTATTTTGTGCGTGATACACAAATAATCGAGGTAAATAAAATAACATCGCCATCCACGATACAAGCACGATAATATGAAATGCTTTGATATACGCATACTCCATCTTTTCTCCTTGTTCTACTCAATGCAACAAAAGCGTTATTATACATTGTTTTGAAGCATTTTTAAGAAAGTTTTTTTCTAAGAGATTTTAGAGCGTTAAGAAATGGGGGACAATAAGGAGGGGGGGGGGGGGGGAA
>NZ_CAJTLL010000009.1:0-69300 GCF_910577135.1 uncultured Helicobacter sp. | reverse complement strand
TACTAGGCTAAACTAGCCTAGTAAGATTGTTAAGATAAATTAGAATCCAAGCTTAGCAAAGACATAAGCAGAGTCTTGCCATTTAGTTCCATCAGTAATACCTGTTAGCGCACTGCCTAGAGTAGTATCATCGTTGCTACCATAACCTGTGCCTACATAGCCACCACCGACTGAAAAGTGCATTTGCCCACTTTCCCATAGTTTAAAAGCAACGATAGCAGAAATTTCTTTGTAGTTACCACCTGCATAGAGCAAGTCAAGTGCTATACGTTTAGCTTCTAAACCACCAAAGACATACCAAGTTGAAGCATTATTGTTTATACCCAAGGAATTACCCACTCCAGCACCAGATAACAATCCTGCTCTATAGCCATAGAATCTTGCCCTATCACCATAGTTAAGCAAGAAAGTATCTTTACTTGAAGTGATATATCCTGCTCCAAGCTTCCATATCTCGCTAAAGCGTAATTCTTCATCAAGCCAAAAAGTAGTGCCACTATTGCCGCTGCCATCTTTTACAAGATTTGTTGTGCTAAATATACCTCTTAACGTAGTAATAGATTTTAATCCGCCATCGCCAAGCTCAAGTTGTGCCTTTGCTCCAGCATTAAGAACATCTATACCACCGCTATTTGCTCTTGTATCCGTGCTTGTAAGATATGAAGCAAAAGGTGAGATTCTAAATGCGCCAAAATTCACATCTACGCCTCCAGAGACAAGCTCACCTTGATGGTTTTTTTGCCCTTGATATGTATCAAAGCTTGAAAGCTCATAACCTATTCTATTGAAGGCTTGTCCTGCACCAAGTTGTGAATTTCTCCAATATGCCCAGAGGCTCACAGCTCCACCATCAACATTTAAAGCCGCACCTTGTGTATTACCATAAATCCAATCTACACCTGTATAGTTCTTGCGGTCTTTACCCATATAAAATTCACCAATATCAAAGCGTCCGCCAATTACTCTTAAACGTCTGCCATCATAGCGCAAATATGCATCAGATACATCAACATTTCTAGGAAACGCTATATCGCCTACATTCTGGGGGCTATCACCTGTAGCGTAGAATGGATAACCACCCCATGCACCAAGCCCTATGCTGAAGGCTGAGCCTAAACCTACCTCTACACCTACTCTTGCACTCACATTAGCATAAGCTCTTTGCACTTCCTTGCCATTATCTTGCACGCCCAAACCACCAAAACCTTGATGATAGAACGCACCTAAATGTCCAAAGGGTGTTACTTCTACAGCACTTGCACTTGCAGCCATTGCACCCACGAGCGCGAGTGATACATAGACTTTTTTCATATACTCTCCTTATAAAGTAGTTTAAAAACTAACCTGTCCAAATACACGGGCTAGCAAATAATTCCTGCCATCATTGGCGAAAATAGAATTATCGAGCGTAAAATCGGCATTATTTATCATTCCTATAACTTTTACACCCAATTCAATATTATATTGGGGTTCAGATACAAGCCCTATCTCCCAATTAAAGATATGTTTAGTCCCAATAGATGTATGACGGATAGCCGAATCAAGCTGTATATATTGCTTCAAGTCATATTGTAAAAATGCGTAAAGTGTAGTAGCATCATTATAAAATAAACCTTCTCTTCTCTCAAAATAGCTACTTTGCCCAAAGGCATCAATACCTCTTGCACCATTTTCAGTAACAGAAATCACACCTCCACCGACATTAAAGCCAGACCATTTTGCACCACCCTCTAGCCATACAAATCCACCATCACCATTTGTAACAGCATAATCTATAACCCGATCGCTTTTACTCACAAAAGAAAGAAAGTGCATTTTACCATACAGCGTAGCCGATGGTGCAGGGACAGCGACAAGCACCTTAAGCCCAAACGCGGTAAAATCGCTAGGGGCAGCATAGATATAAGGTGTAATTTGCAATGGGGAATCTGGCAATGTTGCAGCTGCACTCAAGTATAGAGATCCCACACCCCCAAAAGGATTATAAAAGTCGTCCATTCGATAATTTGTAACATAAGCACTTCTATTCGCCCAAATAAAATCAATCTTAAGATTCTCTATATCCTCATAGCTTAATGCCGCACCTTGTGTATAATACTTAATCCATTCACTATCAATAGCAAAACGTCCCAGAGATGCGCTAATACGATTAGGATTTGTAAAGTTTGCATAGAGCTCTGTAAAAACGAAATTGCTCTTCACTTGCGAAAAATCTCCAGTATTGAGCTGAAAAAGCTTTGTAGCAGCCCACATAGAAGCACCAAGAGCCACACCACGTAATCGCCGAGTTTGATAGGCAAGTGAAACATTCGCATCGACAAAACTAGGCGCACCACCTGTCATACCTTGATAATACAACCCCATATGCCCACTTGGCTTCCCTGTAAGGAGTAATTGTGCGATGTCATTTGTATATGCACTCTGCAATAAAGCACATATAAATACAAAAATACGTAATGCTCTTTTCATAAAATCCCTTGAATTTCTCAATCCTTTTAGAATCTCACTTTACGTAAATGTATTAGCAAAAATAATTCCATATCAAGCCATCATCATAGTGCCCTTCATCAAGAAGGAATGTTCAAAGCATTAATAGCAATACATTTATTCTCTCTATTTAATACCTGCAAATAATCTTGTTTTTTCATTTAAGCCAAAACAAGAAAGAAAACTCACTCTCTGCTATCTTAACGCTCTGCTGCCCTATCCTCTAATCAATGCAAGATTCTACTCTTGTGGTATGTATCGCGTAATTCCCGCTTGTTCTTGTAATTCCTTGATTTCCTTACTCATCGCAGCAGTAGCACTTGCCTGAATGATAAGTATGTAGATATTAATAAGGCTTAAAAGCAGAGTAACAAACACGCAAAAAAGCGCGATTTTTACCGCTCGTTTGGCAATCTTTTGACTTTCTTCTTCTTTCATAGAATCCTCCTTATAAATTTGTGAAATATAATAGCCCCAAACATCGCAAATGCAAGTAAAACAACGATACACGCCCCTATACTGACATTACACCAATATGCGACAAAAAATCCCACCCATATAGAAATAAGCGAAATGAGCCACGAAATACACATCATAAAGGCTAATGAATGCGAAAACAAATGAGCGATATAAGCGGGGATTGAGAGAATAGCTAGAATTAAAATTAATCCTCCCACACTCATTGAAAGCACTACTCCTATGGCAATAAGCACGAAAATAATGCTCGTCCAAGCATATACATTTAAGCCCTTAAGTGTGCAAAACTGATTATCATAAAAAAGTGCTAACATTTCATAATAATACAATGCCACAAAAAGCACTAAAAATACATCAAAAATACCCATAGCAATCATTTCTTCTAAGCCCACAGCCAAAAGAGAGCCAAAAAGATAGCTTGATATGTCGCTATTATAGCCGGGTGTGATGTCAATAAAAATTACGCCTATTGCCATACCAAAAGCCCAACTCGCCCCCACATACGCATCAAGCCGCTCTTTTTGATATAAAAACGCATAAGAAAGAAATAAAGCCATTATCACGCCAAAGAGCAATGCTCCAAATGTCGTGCTAAAGCCAAAAAATAACGCCGCACCCACACCGCCAAAGGCGCTATGTGCCACACCTCCTGCGACAAAAACATTTTTATTGGCGACAATGATTGAGCCAATAATCCCACTGCAAATACTTACCAAAAAGGACATAAAAAGTGCTACCCACACAAATTGATAGGAGAATATTTCAGCCATTTGCCGCTTCCTTGGCATTTGTCTGCGGTGCCAAAGACACATTCAATTGAGAATCTTCGCTTAGATTCTGTACTTTTTGCGCAAAAGAGTTAAGAATATCCACCTCGCAAATATGCCCTTTTAAGTCCAAATCGCATTGAGGAATATTATGAGTAAGCGCGTATTTATTCACATAAAGCACCTTTTTTGCATAGCCTAGAATAAAGCTAATATCGTGGCTCACTACGATAATGCTTATATGTTTATTAAGTTTTAAGAGTAACTCATAAATCTCCTCTTGCGCCTTGACATCGACACTTGCAGTTGGCTCATCAAGGATAAGAAGCCTTGTGCGATTAACTAAAGCGCGGGCAATAAGCACCTTTTGCCTCTCTCCACCTGATAAAGCGTTAATAGGCTTTTGGGCAAGATGGGCGATATGGAGCTGCTCCATTGCATCTTGCACCGCTTTGAGATGTTTGCGGACTCTAAAGCCTAATATGCTAGGCTTTAGCAAACCTAATGTAATAACATCTCTCACACAGATAGGAAAATTCATATTGAAATTTGTATTTTGCGGGACATAGCCAATTTGTGTTAATTCCATACCCTGTGCAAAGCTTATGGAGCCACTTTGTGCCTTAAGAAGCCCTAAAATAAGCCTTACTAATGTGCTTTTACCTCCACCATTTGGTCCAATAATCGCCCAAAAATCCCCATCTTGCACTTCAAAATTCACATTTTCAAGCACATTATGCGATGTGTAGGCAAAACTAAGATTCTTAATATCTAAAAGCGACATAACTTCTACTCTTTAAAATATTGCTGCATACACGAAGCAATCTCATCTAATGCAAGATTAAGCGCGATTTGACAGGCATTGCTTTGCAGGGACAAAAGCCACGATGGAGCCAAAGGGTCAAGCTCGATAATACGTAGATTAAGCTCTTTAGCCAACATCTCCACACGTGATTTTGCATATTGAGGTTGGATAAAAATGGCTTTTATATGATGATTTCTAGCATATTGCATAAGTGCGCTAAGCTCCTTACCCTTTGGCTCCTTGCCCTCATTTTCTAGGCTTTTTTCAGTTAGGTTAAAATCCTTAGCAAAAATCTCAAAGGCTGGGTGATAGACGATAAAATGCTTTTGTGCCTGTGGAGTACCAAAGAGCAAACGCGTTTTGTCCGTGATAGTTTGCAATGTTTTAATAAGCTCTGTGCTATTGTGTTTGAATATATCCTTATGCGCCACATCTGCTTTGCTTAAAATATCCGCGATAAAAGCCACTTGTGGTTGCATACTTTGTGCAGAGAGCCAAATATGCGGATTGTGTATGGGTATATGGGTGGTATGTGCGTGGCTTTGCGGCATTTGTGCAAGCGTAGAGAGATTGTAATATATGAGTGAAGGATTTGCAAGGCTAAATCGCTTAAGCCACGGGGATTCAAAGGGCATACCTACGCCAAAAAAGATATCCGCTTGAGCGATATACTTCATCTGCGCGATACTTGGCTCATAAATTTCTGGGGATTTTCCTTGAGGGACAAGCACTTCTACTTGCACATATTCGCCACCAATACGTTCTATCATCTCTTTTTGCGGCAGCACACTCACTATGACTTTGATAGATGTAGCTTGGAGCATAGCAAAACAAGTGCATAGAAGAAACACATATCTTAGATAGGTAAGTTTCATTACTTTGCTTGTATTTGCTTGGCAAGGATTGAGAGGTCAGACATTGCACCGATTTTATCAATAAGCAGCGGCGATTTCGCAAAAGTGCCATTATGCTCCTCGCCTACGTGAAGCGTGGTAATCACTACACCACCTAACATATTCTCATATTTTTTGCCTGTGGTTACGCTCCACACACTATGGGCGATAAGTGCTTTCCCCTCAAAGTGCCCAATATAAAGCATAATATGTCCACTCTGCCATAAAAGCGTTTGATAGGGTGTAGCATTAGCGATAATAAAAGCTTCTTTTTCCTCACGTGTAAGCGTGCTTAAATCAACGCTATTTTTGCCATAATTCACTTGTGCTTTAGAATTGCGCGGTAAATGTATGCCATATTGGGAGAAAATATCCCGCACAAAGGCAGAGCAATCGCGATTTTCAAGCAATCCTCCCCAGCCATATCGCTGCCCTAGCATTGCATTAATAGTTTTAGCGATGTTTTGCGTATCTAATTCAAGAGGAAATGGGCTAAAATGCGATTTTAGCGCATAGAGAATCTTCTGCTTTGCATTGCCATTGGGCATTCTTGTATATGTAACAAGCGCAATTTTATCACCCTTTGTATGACTTCCTGTTTTAAGCGCAAAGATTTGCCCGATACGCGCTTGTGTGGCAAAATCACCCTTTGCATTATAGAGCAGAATTTTATCTTCAATGGGTGTAACATATTGTTTAAATCCTCTAATCTCTTTAATCTGCTCCTTGCTTAATATACCAACATGCTCTGCTTTCACCCAGCCATACACAAAGCTTGATTGAATATGCACCCACGATTTATCGCGGCTTGTATGTGTAATCAGCACCGGTGTGCCAACAAAAATCAATGAGTTTTGCCATCTATCAAAAGGATAGCCATCAGGCTTATTAAACATAGGTTTAATCGTAGGCACAGCACGCACATCAGTGGTAGTAGTGATAATAGCCCTAATGGCTTTACTTGGGTAAGATTCAATATCCATAGAATCTAAAATTTCTTTTGTATAAGAGAGAGGGTTGGCTTGTAGATTCTCTCCAAAACCCGGATTTTTAAGTAGTGAAGGCTTAATCCAAAATACTTCATTTACATTAGGATTAGGCTTTTCCTGCCAGATAGAATAATATTTTTCCAAATAATCATTTTTAAGCACAGCAAGAGCCTTGCTATCAACTTTTATTTGAGAAGATTCATCAATATAAATAAGCGCATCTTGGGGAAGCTGTTCTAAATCCTTGATTTTCGTGATTTGAATCACCTTTTGCGAACACGCACTAAGATAAAGCACACAAAGCAAAAGGGCAAAGATTCTATACTTCATTTACTCACTACCTTAAAGTTTTTTATTTTGATATGTATGAATAAGCCCTATAATCGCTTCTTCCTCATAGCCGATAATAAGTGTCTTGTCATAGGTAATCACAGGACGTTTAAGAAGCAAAGGGTATTGCGTGAGTAATGCTATCTGCTCCTCAATCAATGCCTTAGAATCAGTAATTAGCCCCTCTTTAATCAGTCCTTCTTTTTTAAGATTCTTATATGTTGTGCCTTTGGTATTTAGCACCTTGCCAATGCCCCTTTGCTCTATCCACCCACGAATAAGCGGAGCAGAAGGCACTTGCACCTTTAAATCAATAAAGCTAAAGGGAATGCTATGCTTGTCTAAAAGCGTGGTAGCCTTTTTGACACTGCCACAAGTTTTAATACCATAGAGTGTAATCATTCTTTACCCTTTTGTGACTAAATCTTGGGATTCTACCATGGGATAATATATAGAGAGTAGATTCCGCACACAAAACTCTAGCATTTGATAGATTTTCTCAAAGCTCTCCGTGTCCCTATATTTATAAGGGTCGGGTATGTCCGCGCCCTTTAGTCCAAAATCTCCAAGCTTTTTCACCTTTGATTTATCAAAGCCAAGTGCGAGTAAATCCGCATAGTTATGCCCATCAAGCGCGATAAGCAAATCAAAGCTATCATCGGCATATACGCTCACACGTCTGCCCTTAAGCTCATCAATACTAAATCCGTGCGCCTTAGCGACATTACGTGAGCCTACACAAGGTGACTCATCGATATGCCACCCGCTCGTCCCTGCAGAATCTACCTTAAGATCGATATTATGTTGCCTTACTAGTTCCCTTGCAATCCCCTCCGCTAAGGGAGAGCGGCATATATTACCTAAACACACAAATAATATACTTTTTATCGCGCTCATATTACTGCCTTTGCATTGACATAAAGATGTGTGGGCTTAGTGGCGTGGAGGATAAAATGCAGAGGGGCTTGGTTTACGTGGTTTTGAGCTTCATTGTAAAGTGAATCTTTGAAAGCAAAAATAGCAAAGTCGACATTTTTACCCGCTTGTAATATACCATTATTTAGCCCTAAAGCCTTTGCTCCGTGCAATGTGGCATTGAGAATTAATGCTTTTCCAAAGGCATTAAGATTCGCTTTTTCATAGGCATAGAGACTCACTCGCAATTCATCAAGGAGATTGACATTATTATTTGAGCTTTTGCCATCTGTGCCAATGGCTAGAGGAATGGCAGCAGATTCTATAAGATGGCGCGGGAAAAAGGCATTGTTCAAGAGACGATTACTGCGCGGACAAGTGATAATGGCTGCCTTAAGTGTCTCTATATGCTCTACTTCTGCAGGGCTAATATGAAGGCAATGTGTGAGAGATAAGGGTTGGTTTTGCAAAGGAGAAAGCATATCTAAAAAGCTCTGTGGTGTATAGAATCTACTAGGATTTGCTAATCCTGCTAATCTTTGAAAAAAGCCCTTGAAATAGCCGCTATTATCTCCAAGCCATTGGGCTTCTTGTGGAGATTCTAAAAAATGCGCAGAGAAGGGCAAATGCTCTTTATGAGCAATTTCTATAATTTTTTGTGCCATTATGGGGTGGAGCGAATAGGGTGAGTGCAGAGCAAGCGCAGGGATAAAGGTCTCATTTTGAAGCTCTTTAGCTCTATAAAATCGTTCTAAAAGATTGCCATAAAGCATATCTATTGCACTTGGATTACTCCCTATGGCTTCATTAAAATACACCACGCGCAAAGGACTTCGAGCAAGGAAGGGCATATCGCCCCCATAGCTACTTATCGCCCCCACGCTCCCTACTCCTGCGCTAAGCTGCTCATTAATACCTTGCGTGATAATAGATTCCATATCATTATGTGCTAAGACACTATCGCGTTGAGACATCAAGCTATCGAGCCATTCGCCAAAATCGCCATAGCAAAATTGCGCCAAATGTGCACCAAACTCAAAATGAATATGTGCGTTAATAAGAGCGGGTAGAAGGACACTATTGTGAGCAAACTCCGCTTTCGCGTGAGGATAGAGGGCGCATAGCTCCTCATAAGTGCCTACTTCTAAGATTCTATCTTTGTTTGCTTCAAATGCAATCCCGCCATTATGGATAATACTAAAGGATTCATCACATACAAATACCAAGGACGCACCAAAAATATGCACTATCAATCCGCCTTTATGATATTCACATCAAGCTTATTATACGGGATCTCAATGCCATTTTTATCAAGCTGAGCTTTGATAGATTCTAACACTTTGCATTGGGCGTTTAGCACTCCAGATTCAAGCTTCACCCAAAAGCGCAAGGTAAAGTTTAAAGAGCTTTCCCCAAGCTCACTTAAGCCGATAAAATATGTCTGTGCTAAATCCACTTCAGGAGTGTTTTGCAACACATCATTGATAATATTTTTCACAGATTCTACATCACTTTGATACCCCACGCCAATGATTAAATCGATACGTCTTTGCTCATTGAGCGTAGTATTTACAATATTTGCCTTAGCGATATTGCTATTAGGCACAATCGCAAATTTGCCATCAGTGAGGCGCAAATGCGTAGTAAAAAGATTGATTGCCTCCACATAGCCCGTCATACCACTAATTTCTATCAAATCTCCCTGCTTAAAAGGGCGGAGAATGATGAGTATGATACCACTTGCCACTGATGAGAGAGAATCTTTAAGCCCTAGCGCGATAGCCACACCCGCTGTGCCAAGCACAGCAATGATAGAGTTTGTCTGCACACCGATAGTGCCAAGTGCAGCAATGATGATAACCACAATAGAGAGAATAAAAATTACCTGCGAGATGAATTGTCCTAAGATTGCATCACGTTTGGCAATGGCTTGAGAGATTTTCTTTCGTATAAAACGCGAGAAATAATATCCTAAAACAAGAATAAGTGTTGCCTTTAAAAGCGCGATACCTAGTATTTGAAGCTGCGGGATTGAACCTATGAAGTAATTTTCAATATCTTGCATAATTATCCTTATATACGTGAAGTATGGAGGGTTTGAAGGCTAAAGAGTGCCTCTACTTTACCATAAAGCTCCTGCCCATCATAGGGCGAGAATGTATCGTTAAAGACAAAAGATTCATTAGGATTAATGATAATAAGCTCGGCGATTTTCCCCTCTGCTAATACCCCTTTATTGAGGTTTAGAATCTGTGCAGGGATATAGCTTGTGAGTTGAGAAATGAGTGGGAGGGGAATATTATTAGCTTTATGCAGATAGGTATAAAGCAGTGAAAAATATATTTCGAGTGCGTCTATGCCAAAACTTGCCATTTCAAAGACTTGGTCTTTTTTCGATTTGAAATCCGCACATTGTAGGCTTGTCAAGGTGCTTACTTGCCCCTTTTGTAACAAAGATAGAATCTGTGCAAGTGATGACTTATCCACTAATGGAGGATTAATTTTTGCGGCGGTATTGTAGTTTTCGCATAAACTTTCATCAAGCAATAAATGATGTATAGAAGTTTGCGTGTAAAATGTCGCCTGTATGGAAGAATGCAAGGCAAAATGATGAAGTATATCAAAGCTACGCGGATACACAAGCGTATCAAAAATAAGCTTTATAGGCAGTGTGTGGAGCATTTCAGCGATTTTTGCTACTTCTTTTGTTTGACTAAAAGCAGGGATAGAGGGTAGCCCAAGCGATGCACTTAGAAGCCCCTCATTCATCACGCCATCAGCTACACTTCTATCTTGACAAAAGCAAATAAGCGGAATATCCAGCATTTGCGCGTATTGAGCGATTTTCATAAGACTATGGGCGTCAATATCGCTTTGAACAAATATAGCGCGTCCGCCACTATGATACAAGGTGCTAATATCGCTAAGTTTGCCCTCTAAGTTGAGCGGATTGATAGCAGGGAGAAGGTGGATAGGAGATTGGCTATTAAGATTCTTAATCAGCTCTATGGAACCGCTTTCGCTACAAGTAGGCGTTGTTCGGGGATAGAGCAATATGCTTCCTACACCGCCTTTTAAGGCTTTTTGCGCAAGGGAGAGGAGATTTTTCGTGCAAAGAGAGAGACTTTTAGGTGCTACATTTAAATCAATCATCGCAGGAAGCAGGAGTTTGCCTTGTAAATCAAGCACTTCCTCACCAGGTAGGAGGGAGAGTGATCCAATTTGCGTGATGATTCCATCTTGGGCGCGTAAATCGCCTGTTTTTATACCTTGATAATCACAAAGGGTTGCATTTTTAAATAGCACTTTCTCTCCTTTTGAATATCTTTAATTATGGTAATAAAAAATCTGTCTTTTGGGCGATAATAAGCACACCAATGAGTATAAGCAAAATACCAGAAATCACCTCTATGGGTCGTAAAAATGCGGTGAGCTTTTTTAAGAATCTTAACGCAGCATTAATAAAAAGTGCGACTAAAAAAAACGCTAAACCTAATCCAAGAGTGTAGCATAGCATAAGCCAAAAGGCGTGAGTGGGATTAGCAAGTGAGAGGGTAAAAATCGAGGCGAGGATAGGACCCACGCAAGGACTCCAGCCGATACTAAAGCCAATACCAAGCACAAAGGGCGAGAGGAAGCCAAATCGCGTATAGTCAAAATTGTGCTGAATATGCCTGTGTAAAAATGTGTATTTAAAATGAAACAAAAAGTGAAGCCCAAAGAATATAATCACACACCCCGCCAAATAACGCAACCACGAAGCAGTAAAAATCTCTCCAAGTGTAGATGAGGCAAAAATCCCAAGTGTGATAAACACAAGTGAAAATCCAGCGATAAAAAGTAAGGAAGTAAGAATGATTTTTCCCTTATGCGCGGTACTTGTATGCTGCAAGTCAGATATACCCACGCCTGAAATATATGAAATATAAGGAGGAATAAGTGGCAAAATACAAGGGCTTAAAAATGTAAGAATCCCAGCAAGTAGGCTTGCCATAAAAGGCATAGAGCCATAAAGCGTTAAAAGTGTATCGTCTAGATTCATTGCTTTCCTTTGTGTCTTATGAAGTATGGCATTATATCCAAGCGGGATAATATTTTTGTAAATTTCACTTTAAAAGCACAATTTTTGCTATAATTTCGCCTTACATTTTCATTAACACATTCATTAAATACAATGATTGAGACAAAGGGTAAAACACTATGAATCACACAAATACAGATAGCGGTGATTGCCTCCAGAGCGAAAACGCACAAGGCAAAGCTACGCAGAGGGCGACACATTTAGATAATGCAAATACGCAAGATTCTATCCCATTAGAGCAAGAAGGCAAAGAAAAGGGCTTTGAGGAATTTGGCTTAAAGGAATTTGTGCTAAAGGGCATTAAAGAGGCGGGATTTAGCACACCTAGCCCAGTGCAAGAACAAAGCATTCCTATTGTTTTGCAAGGTAAAGACCTTATCGCACAGGCACAAACCGGTACAGGCAAGACAGCAGCATTTGCTATCCCTATCCTTAATGCACTCAATCGCAATCAAGAGATTGAAGCACTTGTCATCACGCCCACAAGGGAACTTGCTATGCAAATTAGCGAGGAGATTCTAAAGCTTGGGCGTTTTGGACGTATTAAAACCATTTGTATGTATGGGGGGCAGAGCATTAAGCGGCAATGTGATTTATTAGAAAAGAAACCAAAGGTGATGATAGCCACACCCGGTAGGCTGCTAGACCATTTGCAAAATGGACGCATAGCGCATTTTGCACCACAAATAGTCGTGCTTGATGAAAGCGATGAAATGCTTGATATGGGCTTTTTAGATGATATTGAGGAGATTTTTAAATTCCTACCTAATACGCGACAAACTCTGCTTTTTTCAGCTACAATGCCTGAACCCATCAAGGCTTTGGCAATGAATATTCTAGATAATCCCGCCTTTGTGAAAATCACGCCTACAGATATTACAAATAAAGATATAGAGCAGCAATATTACATTATCAACGAGGGAGAGCGTGATGAGGCGGTAGTGCGCTTGATAGAAACACAAAATCCCACAAAGAGCATTATTTTTACACGTATGAAAAAAGAAGCAGACGCATTAGCGACAAGGCTTATTAATCGTGGCTTTAAGGCGATGGCATTGCACGGAGATATGGAGCAATGGGAGCGACGAGAGAGTATGAAAGCCTTTAAGGAAAACAAAATCGAATTGCTTGTCGCTACCGATGTAGCATCACGTGGGATAGATATTAGCGATGTGAGCCACGTATTTAATTATCATATCCCGCTTAACCCTGAAAGCTATGTCCATCGCATTGGGCGCACAGGACGTGCAGGGAAAAAGGGAGTAGCTATTACCCTTGCTACGCCGCTTGAATATAAAGAGCTAAGCAAGATTAAGAAAATGACAAAGGCAAAGCTTACGCTTTGTGAGATTACACAAGAATATAGCGATGACGCCTTTTCACAGGAGCTATCTCAAACAAAGGTAAGCGATAAATCAGTGATGATTTATGAAAAGCTTAAAGACAAGATAGACACAACACAGCTCTGTTTGAAACTCATTTCACTGCATTTAGAAAAAAACAGCAACGCAAAGATTGGATTTAGTAAAGAGCAAATCGCGCAGCTTGAATCCGTGAATGAGGCAGGGGGGCAAAAAAGAAGTGGGAAAAAACCCCATAGCACAAAGCCACATCGCACGAGAAAGCCACAAGGCAATGCTAGAGATAGCAAGGCAAAAAGCAAAGGCAAAAAGCGATATGACGATATTGATAGAAGCCAGCCTTATACAGGCAGTATTTGGGGGTAGAATCGTGTTTGTGCGATATGCAGTGAAACTTGTGCTTGCAATAGGAATGCTATGTCTGCAAGTACAGGGCTTAGACTTCTCCACTGTACCTATCCCTGCGGATAATCACACTTTTGGGAGTTTAAGCATTGGTGGGGTGCATTCTAAGATTTGGCACACATCAGGCAATAGAACTATGCTACAAGACTACGAGAGTGCGCGTAATGCGGTGATTTTTGGTTTAAAGCGAGGTGTTATGCTAGGCAATTCTAAAGCCTTTCTTTTGAATGCGTGGATTGATGGAAGTGCAGGATCGGAAAACAAAAATGGATTTTATGCCTTTTCTTTGGGCGGACAAATGGGATATAGATTTTTCAATGGACGTGTAATATGCTTAGTCGGCGGCGGCTTTGAGATGAGTAATTTGGCAATGCCTGATGTTGATGAGCAATATAATATCTATGGTGGATTGGTGAGGGCGGAGCTGTTTTTTGATATAGCGCGTGGATATGGATTAAGTATAGGGTATCAACAGGGCTTTAACTACAAGAGCAAAAAGCTGCTTGATGAGCGATTTGACACATCGCGGATTATGCTTACTTTGAGCTATTATGATTTTAGTATATAAGGCTAGTCTAAATACTACAAAACAAATGCCTTTCTGCTTGGCATTTTTTACTCGCAAATAAATAAAATCTCTTAAATTTATTTTACAAAACTCATCACCTTATCTTAATTAACTCATTCTTCCGTAAGAAGGGTGAAAAGCTCTGCTTCGTTTAATGTCTTTATGCCTAAATCTTGTGCTTTCTCTAGTTTGCTCCCTGCTTTTTCTCCATAAACGACAAAGTCCGTCTTTTTACTCACGCTTGAGACAATCTTTGCGCCTTTAGATTCTAAAAGTGCGCTGATAGTATCGCGTGGTTGGGAAAGTGTGCCTGTAAGCACGATAGTTTTACCATAAAAAATATGGCTACTATCAATTTGTAAAATCTCTATACGTGGCTGAATGATGGCAAGTAATTGCTCAATAAGTGCCTTGTTTGCTCGGTTAAACTCAATAAGGGAATACGCCATCTCCTCCCCGAAGCCATCAAGACTCATCACATCTTCTAAAGATATGTTAAAAGTCTCTAAGCCAAATTTTTGCGCGAGTTTCTTGCTCGCTCCTTCGCCAATATGTTCAATCCCAAGTGCATTGATAAACCGCCACAATTCCACACCTATAGTATCTTGTATCGCATTAATGAGGTTTTGTGCGCGTTTGTCTTGCCAACCCTCAAGAGCTAAAAGCTGCGTAGTATTCAAGGTATAAATATCTTTGATATTCCGCACAAGCGCATTTTCATAGAGTTGAATCACGATTTTTTCACCCAAACCATCGATATTTAGTGCCTTTTTGGATGCAAAATGAATAATAGATTCTATCACGCGTGCCTCACAGCTAAGATTTTGACATTTGATAAAAACCTCTTCGACAAGGAGTTCCTCACCGCACACAGGGCAATGCGTAGGTTTAACAATAGCCTTTTGTGTGCCATCACGCAAACCTACAAGGGGCTTAATGATTTTCGGTATCACATCGCCACTGCGGATAATAATCACTTCATCGCCAATCATAATATCCTTGCGCTCAATCTCGCTAAAATTATGCAAAGTCGCACGTGCAATCATCGCCCCCTCAATCTCCACAGGCATAAGCTCTGCCACAGGCGTGATAATTCCCGTGCGCCCTACTTGCAAACTCACAGATAAAATCTTGGAGCTTTTTTCAATCGCAGGGAATTTATACGCACAAGCAAATCGCGGGGCTTTAATCGTCCAACCTAGCTGGTGTTGGGAGGCTATATCATCAAGCATAATAACCATACCATCAAGCATAATCGCATAACTATTGCGTTGAGAAAGGAGAAGGTTATATATGTCCTGTATATCCACCTTATCTTTGCAATGCTTCAAAAACGGCACAGGTATGAAGCCAAAGCCTATAATGCTTTGCAAAGCGTCATAAAAACTTGCAAAATGCTCTAGTCCCGCCCCAATACCCCAAGGCATAAAGCGTAATTTACGTTGAGCAGTGATTCTAGAATCTAGCTGTCTTAAACTCCCTGCAGCAGCGTTTCGAGGATTGGCAAAAAGACTTTGATTGTCTTTTAATCGCTCTGCATTGATAGATTCAAAATCATCTTTAGCAATGACTACCTCCCCACGTATCTCAATATCCCCCATAAAGTCGATTTCAAGCGGAATGCTTTGTATCGTTTTTGCATTTTGCGTTACCAATTCTCCCTCTATGCCATTTCCTCGCGTAGTCGCACTTATGAGTTTGCCCTGTGAATAAAGTAGATTCAAACTCGCACCATCAAACTTAGGTGAGCAAGTGAAAGTCGCGTGAGGATAGACTTTGTAGATTCTTTGTAGCCATTCATCTAGCTCATCAGTATTAAACACATCTTCTAAGCTCCACATACGCTGGATATGACTATTTTTACTAAAAGATTCTAAGGGTGTATCACCCACGCGCTGGGTAGGAGAGGTGAAATCAATAAGGTGAGGATTGCTTTTTTCAAATACTAGGATTTGGTGATAAAGCTTATCATATTGCTCATCAGTAGCTATTGGCTCATCAAGCACATAATAATGATAAGCCATTTTCTTTAGAATCTGCACTTGAGTGTGGTATTCTTCACTTGTCATAAGAGTTTTCCCTTTAAAATTTGGGTTTAGTGCTTAAAATTTATGTATTTTGCGATAGAATTATATCATTTTTAAATGTTATAATTTTTAAGTTTTGGAGGCAGATATTGGCAAAAAAGCAAAATGAAATAGACAAAACCACTTCATTACATCTCAATAATGAAGTGCAATTTTTGTGCTTCACATTAGAAGAAGAAAAAGATAGGACAAATCAGCTTTATGCAATGAATGTATTTAAGATACGTGAAATTATTTATTATGATAATGAGCTTACTGAAACAGCGGGAGACAATAGCGGTATCGTGCTAGGCTATCTTACCGTGCGTGATGAGACTATACCGCTTGTAGATATGCGTCGATGGCTATATTATAGCAAAGAACACCCTGATAAAGACTTGCGGGAATTTTCGCTTGATACTAAAAAAAGCTTAGTGATTATTTGTAGCTTTTCTAATAGCACGGTAGGACTTAAAATTATGGGTGTGAAGCGCATTATCCATAAAAGTTGGAGTGATATAAATGTTGGCTCGGAATTTGGTATTGATGGAGATTCTAAAATTACAGCGACAACAAAATATGATGATGGCTCTGTGATACAAGTCTTAGATGTAGAACGAATGCTCACTGAAGCCTTCCCCTCTGTCAATGCTGCAAATGAGCTCGAACTCAATGATATTGCGGCAATTTCAAGTGATAAAGTCGTGCTATTGGCTGAAGATTCTAAATCTGCGGCAAAATCTTTACAAAAAATCATCGAAAAACTCGATTTAAGATACTTTAGCTTTCCTAACGGCAAGGCTTTGCTTGATTATTTGCATAATCCGGGTGTGGCTGCAAATATCGGTGCGGTTATTACGGATTTGGAAATGCCTATTGTATCAGGCTTTGAAGTATTAAAACGTATCAAAGAAACACCTGCAACTTGTCATATCCCTGTGATTATTAACTCTTCAATGAGTAGTGATAGTAATCACCAAATGGCAGAGCGGCTTAATGCTGATGGCTTTATTACCAAATCAAATCCTATAGAAGTAGAACAAGCATTACGTCAAATTCTTGTAGGCATTAATCTTTAAAATTGCATTAAAATCCTCTATTTCATTTTACAAGGGTAAAGTATGTTAAGAACTCATTTATGCGCAGATTTAGGAGAGGAGCATATAGGCACCGAGGTGCAAGTATGCGGCTGGTGTAACACATATCGCGACCACGGGGGTGTGGTATTTATCGATTTGCGCGATAAAAGCGGTATTGTTCAGCTTGTGTGCGACCCAAGCAGTGAGACACATCATATCGCTTCAAGTGTGCGTGATGAATATGTGCTTATCGCACGAGGCAAAATACGAGCTAGAGGGGAAGGATTAGAGAATTCAAAGCTCAAAACAGGCAAGATTGAAATCGTGCTTTCCTCACTTGTGATAGAAAATAAATCCCCTACCCCTCCCATAGCTATCGGCGATGAAAGCGTGAATGAGGAGCTAAGGCTCAAATATCGCTATTTAGATTTGCGCTCAAGCAAGGCTTATCATATCTTTCAAACCCGCTCTAATGTCGCCATTGCCGCACGGAATAGTCTGCACAAAATGGGCTTTTTAGAAGTGGAGACACCTATACTCACGCAGGCTACACCAGAGGGTGCAAGAGACTATCTCGTGCCTTCACGTGTGCATCAGGGGGCGTTTTATGCCCTGCCTCAAAGTCCGCAGCTGTTTAAGCAGCTCCTTATGGTAAGCGGCTTTGATAGATATTTTCAAATCGCGCGTTGCTTTAGAGATGAGGATTTGAGAGCGGATAGGCAGCCAGAATTTACGCAAATTGACATTGAAATGAGCTTTTGCGAGGAAAATGACATCATCACAATGGCAGAAACGCTCCTTAAGGATATTTTTGCCGCTTGTGGAGAGCAGATACAAACGCCCTTTATGCGTATGCCTTATGCGGAGGCAATGGAATCTTATGGGAGCGATAAGCCCGATTTGCGCTTTGAGTTACCACTTATAGAAGTGGGAGATTTGTTTATAGAATCAAGCAATCCTATCTTTCAAAATATCGCTAAAGATTCTAAGCAAAATCGTATCAAAGCCCTTTGTGTCAAGGGTGGGGATAACTTCTTTTCACGCAAGACTTTGGGAGAGGCAGAGGAGTTCGTGCGTAAATTTGGTGCTAAGGGATTAGCATATATCCAAGTGAAACCTGATGAGTGTAAGGGACCATTGGTAAAGTTTATTAGCCAAGAAGCCCTAAACGCACTACTAAAGCGCGTAGGTGCGGAAATAGGGGATATTATATTCTTTGGTGCGGGGGCGAAAAAAGTCGTGTGGGACTATATGGGGCGATTACGGCTTAAAATCGGTGCGGATATGGGGCTTATCGATGAAAAATTGCGTAAATTTCTATGGGTAGTGGATTTTCCTATGTTTGAAAAGGAGGATGACAGGACAAAGGCATTGCACCACCCTTTCACTATGCCAAAGGATTTGAATAAAGATGATGTGGAAGAGATAGAATCTATTGCCTATGATGTCGTGCTAAATGGCGTTGAGTTAGGTGGTGGGAGCATTAGAATCCATAAAGATTCTATACAGACACAAGTTTTTAAGCTGCTTGGGATAGATGAAGCAGAGGCACAGGAAAAGTTTGGCTTTTTGCTTGAAGCCCTGCGCTATGGTGCGCCACCTCACGGGGGGATTGCTATTGGCTTTGATAGACTTATTATGCTTATCACTCAAGCACAAAGCATACGTGACGTAATTGCCTTCCCCAAAACGCAGAGGGCGACTTGTCCGCTTACAAACGCTCCAAGCCCTGTAAGTGAGGAGCAGCTCAAAGAGCTTCACATACGCACGAAAATCACACAGATGGGATAAAGAATTGTTATGAATCTTTATAGCGTTGATTATCTACCCTCACAGAATTATCAAACACTCGGGCTTGTCAAAGGCTCTATGGTGCAATCAAAGCACATAGGACGTGATATTATGGCAGGGCTTAAGGGCATTGTAGGCGGGGAGATTAAAGGCTATACTGAAATGCTTAATGATGCTAGGCATATAGCCACCACGCGTATGATTGAGGAAGCGCGTAATCTTGGGGCAAATGCCATTATTGGCGTTCGCTACGCTACTTCATCGGTGATGAGCAATACTTCAGAAGTGCTCGTATATGGCACAGCTATCAAGATTCATTAAATATCCCGTCATAAATACCACTATGGACGGGACATCTTTAAATAGAAAATACTTGATTAAAAGTTAATAATATACCTCGCGCCGACATTATAGGCACGAGAGCCTACGAACTCCATCTTGCTATTTTCAACATTGCCTGAATACAACGTGTGCAACAAGAGAGGCACCCTTATGATGGCTTCTAAACTCAGTCTTTTATGTATCACACTACGCAAACCGACATTTAAAGACACATCAAGCCCCGTTTTATTAGGGCTTAACCCAACGTTTTCAATTTCATCTACAACCACACCGCTCCAAGTATTTGCTCCTACGCCTACACCCAAAAATGCTCCAAGACTAGAATATCCTGTATCGATAAAATTATAAAGTGCATCAATATTCACACCATAATTCATTCATTGCATTAGTTTCACCTGAACGTTCATAAGTTGTAAAACTCGCATAGGTAAAATTTGCATAATAGCGTAATCCAAAGTTTTGAGTGAAAAATTGCTTATACCCAGCAAGAACATCAAAGCTTAATCCCGCGCCATATCTTTTACCATCACCATCGATAATCACGCCATTTGAGGTAATTTTAGCAGAAGCCGACCCGTGCCCTATACCCGCACCAAAAAATGCACCGCTCTCCTCTGCCATTGCTACAGAAGCCATAGAGGCTGCTAAACTCAAAGCCAAAAACCGAACTTACATAATGTTTTTTTCATCACATTCCCTTTGCTATAGGCTATTTCTTAACGAAATACCTAAACATTCTACCCCCCCCCCCCCCCTATTTTTGCTTAAAAATAGGGGGTTTTGTTACACCTTATTCAAAGTGTAACAATTTTTTATCTATCCTCATCCTTACTAAAACTCTCAAAAGCACTAGACTTATAGTAATTGCGTCATACAAAAAACGCATTTGAAACAAATTCCCACGAAAAACCTCTAAAATTCCATCAGTATTCATTCAGTATCTCATTTATAGAATGTAGATTGCTCTTAGCCTTCCCTCACAACACAAGCGAACAAGAGCTCTTCTTTTAGCTCTCATTTTCCTACTACAGAATGCTCTTTACCCTATACAAAAGAGAAAAAGAAATATAAAGAAGATATTTCACAAACAACCTAATACACGCTAAATACTTCTAACAGGCTAAATTCAAGGGATTTTAATCTTTACTTAAAAATAAATTCCAAAACGTTATATCAAGCTAGAATCCCTCTTTTTGTATCTTTGAGCGCTTCCATAATGTAAAACTTAAGCTCTTTTAGTCCCATCTTTTGCAAACTCGAAATAGGTAGGAGGAAGCTTTGCGGATTACCTATATGGGCTAAAAATATCTGCAATTCCTCATATTCTTTACAAAATTTATCTCTAAACTCCTCGCCCAAATGCTGTATATCACTCTTTGAAAGCACTATGCCAAAGGCTCTTTGAGCCAATATTGAAGAAAATTTTTTTAACTCCAAAGAGAGAATCTCCCATTGTTCCTTAAGACTTTGCTCCCGCATCGCATCTAGCACAAAAAGTAAGAATCCCGTGCGCTCAATATGCTTCAAAAATGCAATACCTAGCCCCCTACCCTCACTTGCCCCCTCGATAATACCCGGAATATCCGCCATTACAAACGCATTATATTCATCAATGCTAACCACGCCAAGATGTGGCACAAGCGTGGTAAATTCATAATTTGCCACCTCTGGCTTTGCATTTGATAGCACGGAAATAAGCGTAGATTTCCCCACATTTGGGAATCCTACCAACCCCACATCAGCAATCAGCTTAAGTTCTAATCGTATATGCCTCTCCTCCCCCTCTAAACCACTTTGCGCGTAAGTAGGAGCTTGATTTGTGGCGTTTTTAAAATGCGCATTGCCCAAGCCACCCTTGCCACCCTTAAGCAAACGCACACGTTTAGGGAAAGTATCCATATCAACAATTAGCTCTTTGCTCTCATGGTTAAGAATCTGTGTGCCAAGCGGCACTTTAATCGTAATATCCGTGCCTCTTTTCCCACTGCAACGTTTTCCCTGACCGGGCTGCCCATTTTTCGCCTTATAATGCCGCGCACCACGGAACTTTGAAAGTGTATCAGTATTATTATCTACCTCCACATACACATCGCCGCCATCGCCGCCATCGCCGCCATCAGGACCGCCATGTATGACAAACTTTTCCCTACGGAAGCTCACTGCACCCGCTCCACCCTTACCCGAAGCGATAAAAATATCTACACTATCTACAAACATTATCTACCCTCGCATTAAACTCACAATACTAGCACGAATCCACTAATAATATTTTGGATTGAATACAATACGCTACATTTTGATTAAGGACCCCCTATGCATACAAACCACAAAGTCGCTATTATAGTGCCAATCTATAATGTAGAAGAATATTTAAAAGATTGCTTGGATTCTATAATAAATCAAAGCTATGCAAATCTAGAAATCATTTTAATAGATGATGGGAGTAGTGCTATATATGCCTTTGGAGGGATATGTTTTGAATCTGACCCAAAATATATACGAGATTTATTAAAACCTTTAGAACCTTATATGCAAAAGATAAGTTTCAATACACAGATTGCTTATTTTTATCCACGATTATATAGAGTTTTACGTTTGTTGAAGTCGTATGTGAAGCAGGGGGTAAGGGGAGTGAAAGAAAAAGGAAATAAGGCTAGGGTTAAAGATACGCCCCAGCCTAAATACCATTTCTTACGAAGCGGGGATAACAGAAACTTTTTTGCGATTTTTATCTTTTTGCTGAAATTTCACTATCCCATCAATCAAGGCATAAATGGTATGATCCTTGCCTAAGCCTACATTATCGCCCGGATGCACTTTTGTGCCTCTTTGGCGGATGATAATATTACCCGCTCGAACAAATTGTGAGCCAAATTTTTTTACACCTAAACGGCGTCCGGCTGAATCGCGGTTATTTTGAGTGCTTCCCTGACCTTTCTTATGTGCCATAATCGCTCCTTGCTATTTTGCTATAATATTTAGAATCTTCACACGAGTAAAATCGCGTCTAAAGCCTCGTTTTGTCTTGCTGTCTTTTCTTCTACGTTTTTTGAATGTAACGACCTTTTTGCCCCTGCCCTCGTTGATAATTTCCGCCTCAATCTTAGCACCCTTCACAAGCGGAGTGCCAATCTGTGCATTATCTCCATCGACAATAGCTAAAACTTCGTTCAATTCAACCTTTGACTTTGGCTCAAGGCTCATTTTGTCAAGCAGCACAATGCTCCCAACGCTGACCTTGTATTGTTTGCCTCCATTCTTAAATATTGCATACATTGCATTTCCTTATGAATTGAAGTATTTTTGCATTGAAACAAAAGCGCGATTTTAGCTTAAAATTCTTTAATCTAAGCTTTGAATTGCTATAATCTATCATAATAATTTTTACTCTATTAAAGGGGTGTTATGCATTTGGTTTTTACATATCTTTTTATTGCTTTGTTTTTGGGAATAGCGTCTTTTGTGTCTGCTAAAGAGTCTTTGGCTGAAAATACCGCATATAATGGCACGGCTTTTATTTATCACGCGAATAAGCCTGCATCGCTCACCTATGATAAAAAATTGCTCTATTTTATGAGCCACCCGAGCAAAGCAGATGAGTTTATCGCATTTGTGCCGATTAGCTATTATGACAAAGATGTGAAATTTATCAAAAGCGACAACAAAAATGTCGCAAAAATCACCATTTTGCAAAAGCCATATAAAAAGGAGCAAATCACCGTAGCACAGAATAAAGTGAGCTATTCACAAGAGGTAGCAAATCGCATTGAGAAAGAAAGAAATGATATGCTGAAAGTGTATCGCGCTATCACTAAGGGCAGATTATGGGATAAACCCTTTATCGCACCTCTAGATTCTGTTATCACTAGCCCTTATGGAAGTGCGCGGGTGTTTAATAATACGATTAAAAGCTATCACGGAGGCACAGACTTCCGCGCTCAAATTGGCACAGACATTAAAGCAAGTAATGATGGCAAAGTAGCGCTCGTGCAAGATCGCTATCTTTCAGGTAAAACCATTGCTATTGACCACGGAGAAGGACTTGTAAGCGTATATTTTCATTTAAGCGATTTTAATGTCAAGCAAGGAGATATAATCAAACGTGGGCAAATCATCGCTAAAAGTGGTGATACAGGGCGTGCAAGTGGAGCGCATTTACATTTTGGCATTGTAATTAATGGCACAAATGTCGATGCGATGGACTTCATCGAGCAAGTCAATGGATTATTTTAAAGTAAGGATAAAACAATGCAAATACTTATCACTGGGGCTGATGGCTTTATCGGCTCACATCTCACACAAGCTATTTATGAGCAAACACAAGATTCTACCTCTCCATTTTATCAAGCCCATATAAAAGCCCTTAGCCTTTATAATTCCTTTAATTCGTGGGGTTGGCTTGAGGATATAGAATGCCTTGATTCTGTTGAGGTGCTTAGCGGGGATATAAGAGACCCTCATTTTTGCAAACATATCTGTAAAGATATTGATATAATCTTTCATCTTGCAGCACTTATTGCTATCCCTTATTCATATACTGCACCAGATAGCTATGTCGATACAAATATCAAAGGCACTCTTAATATTTGCCAAGCTGCATTAGAATCTCAAGTCAAACGCATAATACACACTAGCACAAGCGAAGTATATGGCACAGCTCTCTATGTTCCTATAGATGAAAAACACCCATTGCAACCTCAAAGCCCATATTCAGCTACCAAAATTGGGGCTGACGCTATTGCTATGAGCTTTCACAATGCCTTTTCTCTACCACTTACAATCGCCCGTCCTTTTAATACTTATGGACCTAGGCAAAGTGCAAGGGCTGTTATTCCAACAATCATTACTCAAATAGCCAGTGGGGCTAAAAGTATCAAGCTTGGTGATACCACACCAACACGCGATTTTAACTATGTCAAGGATACCTGTCGTGGTTTCATCGCACTCTCTTTAGCACAAAACACCATAGGAGAGACTATAAACATCGGCTCTAATAGCGAAATAAGCATACACGATACATTGCTACTCATCAAAGAGATAATGAAAAGTGATATAGAGTTTATTACAGATTCTCAAAGAATACGCCCACAAAAAAGCGAGGTATTCCGTCTATGGTGCGATAATGCTAAAATAAAAGAGCTTACAGGCTTTAGCCCTGCTTATACATTAAAAGAGGGGCTAGAGGAAACTATTGCTTGGTTTAGCAATCCCGCTAATCTTGCCAAATATAAAACCAATATCTACAATATCTAAAAAGGAGTTTCTATGCTTTCATCACAAAATCAAGTTAATCTCTCTATACTTTTAAATCCTGCAAAAATACTTCCACATTATGAGTATATTAGCACAAAAGTTGCTATGGGGGGGGATAGTAAATACTCTTCCTCCTATTGCAGTAGAATTTCACTGGTGTGCAAGCTGTAATTATAACTGCATACATTGTAGTTATGGACAAAGAAGACAAAACAAATCCCGCCTAAGCCACGAAATCATCACCCAAACCATCGCTGACTTAAAAGAGCTAGGTACAAAAGCAGTATATCTCTCTGGTGGAGGAGAGCCAACCACATTAAGCAAATGGGATACATACGCACAAAGTCTTATTGAAGCAAATATTGAAGTAGCACTCATCACAAATTCTGTCGCCATAAAGCCTGAGCATTATCCACTTTTAGGGCAATTTAACTACATCGCAGTATCAGTATATTCCACAAAAGAGGAACAATACAAAGCAATTGTCGGCTCAAATCACTTCTCCGGGTAATTTGAACTCCCAAGCAAACTCAAAACCAAAGATTCTAAGCTCATCGTAGGAGCGCGTTGCGTTATCAACTCTATCAACTATAAAGAAATTTTTAATACTTACCAAAAGGCTATGGAAAAGCGATTTGATTATATCATCTTTATCCCCGCGGTGGATTATGAAAAACGACGTATTGACCTAACCCAAGAGCAAAAGGATAATGTATTAAAGCAAATTGAAAGAGGCTTAGCAAATATCAATCCCGCAACGACAAAATCTAATCAACGTAAAAAATAATGGTATCAAACATTATAGTAGCTCCTACCTCCCCAAACTCCAAAAAAGTATCATTTGCAATGCAATAGCAATGCGAAGTAATGCCTTTATCAACTATGATGGTGAGGTATATTTATGCCAACCCCTTATTGGTAATAAAACATATTCTCTAGGGAATCTCAATCAAACAAGATTCAAAGACTTATGGAATGCTCCAAATCATAGTGCCCTTATGGCACGTCTGCACGAAAAATTTGCCAAAGGTGAATGCGAAAATTGCCGTGCTATCTCATATAATATCTGTATTGATGAGCTATTACAAGGTATAAAACCTGCTATAATCCCAAATGATAACTTTTTATAGCCAAAGGATCCCCTTATGCATACAAACCACAAAGTCGCTATTATAGTGCCAATCTATAATGTAGAAGAATATTTAAAAGATTGCTTGGATTCTATAATAAATCAAAGCTATGCAAATCTAGAAATCATTTTAATAGATGATGGGAGTAGTGATAAAAGCTGTGAAATAGCTAAGGAATATTTTTATAAAGATTCTCGCATTACACTTTTATATGTAAGAGTAATGGAGGACAAGGAAGTGCAAGAAATGTAGGAATAGAATATATAAGTGATGGCTTTTATCTTACTCCCCTTATACAAGACCAAAGCTATTATGTATTCAAAGCTTCTTTAAAAGATAATGCCTTAAGTGCAAATAATATCAACTACCTTACAGGTAAGCCATTAGAATGTATGGGGGGGGGGGCATAAGAATAATGTAAATTCTCTTAAGCCTATTGATTATAGTATCAACTCCTGTATTATCTTCTCTCATTCTTCTTATCCCCCTACTGATATAAAACATATTCATTTTGTAGATGCTGATGATATGCTTACATTAGATTGCATAGCTTTATGTATAGAGCACATTGGTAAATGTGATATGATATGGCACGATACAGAATATGTCTATGAAGACGGGATAGAATCTCTAAGCTATCCTTCACTTTTAGAATCTTTACATATTTCACAAGCAGAAGCTATAGATAAAATATATAGCCCACTTGATGTATGGCAGCATTATGAAGGATTTTCGTGGGTGCATCAAGGAATGTTTCATATTCGCCTTCTTGATTATTTGCGCTTTTAGTCCGCAAATTCAAAGTGAAGATGCTTTGTTTGGTATGATTTTATTTGCTAAGGCTCAAAAGATTAAAATCGCTACAAAACCTTTATGTATCTATCGTTTTCATACATATTCTACGAGCGAGCATAATTTACAGACAAACACCCCTCTCAAACCATATCCAAACTATATGAGCGATATTGCCTATACTTTTTGTAATCGTTACAAAATCAAACATTATCATTTTGCCTACTCTTGCACCTATATTTGTTTAGGGCTTTTAGCTTTTATAGATACTTTTCCTAAAAATCTTAGCGAATATGAAAAAAAGCTTAGAGATAAGCTTATTGCATTTTTACAAGTGAGGGCTATATATGCCTTTGGAGGGATATGTTTTGAATCTGACCCAAAATATATACGAGATTTATTAAAACCTTTAGAACCTTATATGCAAAAGATAAGTTTCAATACACAGATTGCTTATTTTTATCCACGATTATATAGAGTTTTACGTTTGTTGAAGTCGTATGTGAAGCAGGGGGAGTGAAAGCTTAAAAAATTGTGTTACAATATATACCACACATCACTTATAAGGATTCTGCAAAAATGAGCAATCAAGCATTCAAAGATATTTTTGCCTTTATTCGTGAGCTTTATACTATGCCAGAAGGCTTTATCCCCCTCCACGAGCCACGTTTTAAAGGGAATGAAAAGCAATATTTGATGGAATGTATAGAAAGTGGCTTCGTATCAAGTGTAGGGGCATTTGTAAATGCTTTTGAAGAGCAAATCGCTGCCTTTTGTGGAAGCAAATATGCTATCGCTACGACTAATGGCACATCAGCCTTACACGCTTCACTTTATGCACTAGGAGCAAATGCTACTTGTGAGGTTATCACCCAACCTCTTAGCTTTATCGCTACAAGCAATGCCATAGCTTACACGGGGGCTACTCCTGTGTATATAGATGTCGATATGGAGAGTATGAGCCTCTCCCCCATTGCGCTTCAATCTTTTCTTCAAAAATATGCCTTCAAACAACAAGATGGGACTACTATCAATAAAAAAAGTGGCAAGATTCTCAAAGCCTGCGTGCCTATGCACACCTTTGGACACCCAGCAAGAATACAAGAGATTAAAGCAATCTGTGATGAGTGGAATATTTTGCTTATTGAAGATGCTGCAGAAAGCTTAGGCAGCTATATTATAGACAATCAACACAAAATCCACACAGGAGTGATTGGAATCTGCGGAATCCTAAGCTTTAATGGTAATAAGACAATTACTTGTGGTGGTGGTGGGGCGATTCTTACACAAGATGAACCTCTTGCCAAACGTCTTAAACACCTCACCACAACGGCTAAAATCCCCCACCCCTATGAATACAATCATGATGAGCTAGGCTTTAACTATCGTTTGCCAAATCTCAACGCAGCTTTATGTGTAGCGCAAATAGAGCAACTCCCTGCATTTTTAGCAGATAAAAATAATATTGCACAAGCATACAAATCTTTTTTTAGCTCCATAGCTAATATTGAGTTTATTTCTGCTCGAGATTCCACACAACCAAACTTTTGGCTCAATGCCATAAGGCTTCCCTCTCAAAAAATGCGTGATGAATTTTTAGAGCAGAGCAATGCGGTGGGGATTATGGCACGTCCTATATGGAAGCTTAATAATGAATGCAGCGCATATAGACATTGTCAAAGCGATGATTTAACAAATGCTAAAGCCCTACAAGCAAGTATTGTAAATCTCCCTAGTAGTGTTAGAATCCACACAAAGCCTTAAAATGCCTCACAAACCCTATATACTCATCATCGGTGGTGGCGGACACGCAAGGGCTTGTATTGATGTTATCGAGCAGGAAAATAAATATCATATCTGTGGAATCATCGATAAAAATGCCTTGCAAAATGGCTCTACGCATTTGCTCGGCTATCCTATACTTGGCAGTGATGATGATTTACAAACACTTTTTAGTACGATTCAGTATGCCTTTATCGCCATCGGACAGATTAAGACACCCTCCCCTCGCCTACGCATTTACCAAAAGCTTAAAAGAATTGGCTATCATCTGCCATCTATTATTTCGCCATTTGCCTATGTGGCAAGAAATGTAACTATCAAGGAAGGCAGTATCATTATGCACCACGCGCTTATTAACTCTAATGCTTCTATCGGCAAGGCTTGTATCATTAATTCAAAAGCCCTTGTTGAGCACGATTGCAATATAGATGACTTTTGCCATCTCTCTACGGCAAGCGTTGTAAATGGTAGTTGTCATATTGGTGAGGGGAGCTTTTTAGGAAGCAATATGATTTTAGCCCATAATACTACTATCCCTCCTTATTCGCTCCTCTATCACAATCCTCTAGAATCTCATTATCTCACAAACAAAAAAGGTATTTTTTCTAACGGGGGGGGGGGATAAGTTAAACATTTTTTCTATTTTTACCCATCATTCTAACCCTCTCTATCATACTACTTCTTTTTTCTTTTCTCATAATACATCTTATTTCGCTTCTTTTGCTTATCAAACTCAAAGGAAAGCCGTATGAATGAATTATCTATTCAGCAAAATCAAACACTGTGGGAAGAAATGTTTAAAAATAAAGAATGGGGTAAATACCCGAGTGAGCCGCTTATCCGCTTTATTGCAAAACATTTTTACAAAGTGCCAAATCGTAAGGATATAAAAATCCTAAAGCTTGGCATTGGCGGTGGGGCGAATATATGGTATATGGCAAGGGAAGGCTTTAGCGTAAGTGGTATAGAATGGGCACAAAATGGTATCAATCAGTGTATAAGACGTTTTGAAAGCGAGAGCTTAATGCCCTATTTAGATTCAATGCAATGTGGAGACTACCTCTATGCACTTGATAATTTTAAGCCTCAAAGTTTTGACGCTTGGATTGATAGTGCTTCACTCTGTTGTAATGACTTTGAAAAAACGCAGAAAATTATCCACAAAGCCATAGAAAAGCTCAAAATAGGAGGAAGATTCTTTTCACTTACACCATCTATTGGCACATTTGGTTTAGATGAAGATAAGGACTTGGGCTATCATTTATGTAAGCCTACACAAGACTGCTATGCAGATACCGGCATTGTAAGATTCAGCACAAAAGAAGATATAGAGACACTTTATAATGGAGCAAATTACCACATCACGCGCAGCTACGAGGTGCAAACTCTAGATGAGGGGACACTCCTTAATGGTCTTTTTATCATCGAGGGTCTAAAGACAGGGAAATAACTCAATGATAGAAAATATCCGCTCAAAGCACTTTCTCTTTGTAGGCAATCGCCTTGAGGTATTACAAGCTATGCTTGAACACACCCTAAACCTCACAATATGTATTCAAGCTAAAAGCTATGCAGCCCAAATATTGCAGCAAACATTAAGCCCCCCTTACAAAACCTGCTATTATGAATTTTCTAACAAAAAAGAGCTCTTATCACTTATAGAATCTATTCAGTTTGATATTCTTGTAAGCAATGGCTGCCCCTATATTCTGCCTATTTCACAACTTGCTAAGCCACATCATACTTTTGTGAATTGCCACCCATCACTTCTCCCCAATCTTAAGGGCAAGAATCCTATTAATGGCGCGATTCTCTACAAACAGCCAAGTGGAGCTACTTGCCATATTATGACAGATGAGATTGATTCTGGAGCAGTCATCTCGCAAGTGCCTGTATATAATGACTTCAACACGCCATTATCCCTACTCTATCAAATGTGCTTTTTAGCCGAAAAAGAGGCATTTTTACTCGCATTAAAAAGAGACTTTAAGCCCTTAAATGCCCTCCATATAGATTCTAAGCCTAACATAGCATACTACACGCGACAAGATGATGATTTATCACTTAATTTTTCTACCCAAAGCACACAAGAGATTATAAATAACGTAAAAGCTTTTGCTAAACCTAATCAAATGACGCATTTAGCGCACAATCCATCTTTGCACTTCATAGAAGCAATGCTCATCAAAAATGATTTTTTAGAATCCACTTTCCAACAAGCCGCTATCAATGATGTAGTGCTGCATTATGATAATCACATACTTTGCAAACGAAAAGAAGGATTCTTGCAACTAACGGGGGGGGGGGATATGAAAGATTCTAAAATACCCCTTAACCTTAGCTCTCCTCAAGATACTCCCTTAGAGCTAGACATATCTCAAGCGCCTATCTTTCATTCTCAAGCTTATGTGTCATCTCTACTTGATACTCATAAAAAACCTTTTACATTCTCTTTCACACAAAACAATCAGTATTTCTCAAACACCGCCATTATAGAGCCTATCCCTCATACACCCTATTATGATATGAGCTCTCCTTATGGTTATGGCGGCTATATGAGTAATTCCTCTTCTTTAGTATTTCTTAGCACTGCGCTTAAAGCACAAACTCAAAAAGCACACGAACTAGGCATTATCGCTGAATTTATACGTTTCCACCCATTTCTTCCCCTCACGCGATATTTTGCGCCATTGCTTGATTTTTTCACTAAAGAAAAAGATATTGTTATCGTAAGCACCCATTTACAAACACGTTGGGCGCATTACTCCTCACGTCTAAAAGGCAAATTGCGCAAAAGTCAAGCATTACTTGATATTAGACAAAGTGGTGATATACACACTTTTATTACTCTCTATACTCAAACTATGCAGCGCAACAACGCAGATAGTTTCTATTTCTTTAGCCCCTCTTATTTTCAGTCCCTGCTTGATATGCCAGAATCTATTATGCTTGAAGCACGATATAAAAATGAGGTTGTGGCAATGGGAATTTTCTTGTTTGATAAATTATGTGGCTATTATCATTTAGGAGCGAATGCCCCTTTAAGCCTAGATAGCAATCTTAATGCGATGGGAGCGCTTTTTGAAGCTTTTTTTGAAATCGCTTATAGCAAAGGGCTTCAAACTTGTATCCTAGGAGGAGGGAGGAGCAAGGATAGCGCAGATTCGCTTTTTACCTTTAAAAAGCAATTTGCCACTTCGATTCGTCCCTTTTACATCGGAGGATACATTTATGACAAACTCGCCTATCAAAACCTAAGTGCAGATACAAAACATCTGCCTTTTTTTCTCTCTTATCGATTTAACACACCATCAGCCATAAAGCTGCGGGGGGGGGGGATAGAGTATATTTTTTTACATATTCCTCGTGTAAAGCTTTATCCTACCAAGAGGAGGAAGTATGCGTGAGCTAACTCCCCTTAAGATTGGATATTTTGCCGATGGAATCTGGGCGCACAACGCCCTTAAAAAGCTTATTCTCTCTCCATATTTTGAAATTTGCTTTATTGTTCCTCGATTTAATAGCACTGATACCATCTTAGAAAATCTAGCACTTACATATCATATTCCCTATATCAAAACGCAAAATATCAATTCACACGATTTTATGGAGCAAATCGCCCCTTTTTGCTGTGATATTTTCGTCTCAATGAGTTTTAATCAAATTTTTAAAGAACCTTTGATTTCTCTGCCTCCTCTTAAAACTATCAATTGCCACGCGGGCAAATTGCCATTCTATCGCGGGAGAAATATCTTAAATTGGGCGCTCATCAATGATGAAAAAGAATTTGGCATTAGTGTGCATTATATCGATAGTGACATTGATACAGGAGATATTATTTTACAACGTAGCTATCCTATCAGCGATTTAGATGATTATTCTACTCTTTTGCATACGGCTCATATACAATGTGCGGAAGTATTATTTGACGCACTTATGCTTTTGTATAATGGCACTGCTTCGCCCACTCCACAAGATTCTATACATCAAGTTGGATTTTACTGCCCCGCTAGGTGTAAAGGAGATAAGTGGATTATATGGAATCAGCCTTCAAGAGATATTTTTAACTTTATTCGCGCACTTAATACACCAGATTTAGGGGCATTAGCCCAAATAAAAAAGCAAGATGAGATTATCAATATCCGTATTTTTAAATCCCATCTTATAGAGAATGCCCCCTCATATATCGCTACTCCCGGGGCTATCGTAGGAGTTATAGCACACTCAAAGGATATGCCAACGCTTATTGTAAAGACACAAGATTCTACCCTCGCGCTTACACGTTATGAATCTTCTTATACACCAAGGCTTGGCGATAGATTTTTAAATACGCAGCAATTAGCGGGGGGGGGGCAGTAACACTCTTTCCCCTCTCTTATTTCCTTCTTTTTCTCTACCTCATATTTTTTTATACCCAGCTTCATCTTTTCACAAGGAGTTTTTATGCAAAACGTAAATGAAAGAATCTATGCCATTTTAAAGAGCATACTTGAAGTGCCCATAAATGAGCAAACCTCCATTAGTATGCAAAATTGCGAGCAATGGACTTCTCTTGCTCATATTGATATTATTATGAGTATTGAAGAGGAGTTTGGCATAGCTTTTGGGGCAGATGATTTGCCAGACTTAAACACACAAGAAGCATTGATTGATAAAGTAAAGGAACTCCTTTAATGCAATCACTGCCTCTACTTAACCTCCCTATCCATCACATTGGTGTAGCGACAAAAAGTCTTGAAAGCGAAAAGCGCATATTTCAATCACTTGGATTCACGCAAGAAGCTACCTTTAGTGATGAGAGACAAGGTGTGCGTGGCGTATTTATGACGCTTCATCCTTGCAAATCCTCTTTAGCATTTCAATGGAGATTTGAACTCTTAGAAAACTTAGAGAGCAGCAAAAGACTTGATAACTATCTCAAAACGCATAACAAGCTCTATCATATCGCCTTTGAGACACATAACATAGAATTAGATATGCAAAGCATTCTTAATTATGATTTCTCATCTCATAATGCTTTAGATTCCCACACTCACAGCATAGAATCTTATGAAAAAGCAGCTAGTAGTAATGCTGTGGGGGGGGGGGGGTATATGCAAATAAATAATACCCTCCCTAAGGCTATGCAAAAACCTATCGCTTATGGTAAATCCCGTTTGCTTATTCCCCCTATGGAAGCAGAATATTTCGCAAAACTTTGCTTTATTATGCTCCCCAATCGCCTTTTAATAGAGCTTGTTGAACCAAAGGATACATAATGCAAATGACACAATATGATATTTTAGTATGGAGCTTAAGCGCACTGCCCTCCTTTCTTTAGCCAAGCATATCCCGCTAGAAACATTGCAATCCATACATATCAATATCCATAGAAATCACGCCTTTGAGCCAATACAAAGCGTTATCGTACCATTTTTACATTATGCGGGTTTAAAAGCACATTTTCATTATAGCGATTATGATGATAGCCTTAGTTTTTCATCTCTTGCATCTCAATCCCACAATGCCGACCTTGAAATCATCTATATTGATAAAACCCGCTACAACTTAGATAATGTAGCCTTTATGCACTTCATTAAAGAACGCTCCCTTGCATTACGCACCCTGACTAAAGCTCCTATTATGATAGCCCTGCTTGATGATAGCACTTTTGCCACTCTCTTAGAATCTCAATACTCACACGATATACACTCCCTGCAAAATCAGCATATTTTTTGCTTCTCTCTTTATGCCCTCTATACCCAAAGAGAGCAGTTCATCACCCCAGATCAGAATCTCATTGATGAAGCCAAAGAAAGCATAAGTGGCACACGATTAAGCAATTATAGAAGTCTTGCCATAGCGCAGATTCTAGGCTTAAAGCTTATACCCGCTCTCACACTGCCTACTCTTAAGGCAATTGTTTGCGATTTAGACAATACGCTTTATGGTGGAATCTTAGGCGAAGATGGTATCAACTCTTTACAACTCACATCATCACATATTGCCCTACAAAAGCAGCTTTTAGAATACAAAAAGCAAGGCTTTCTCATCGCCCTATGCTCAAAAAATGAATCTAAAGACGCACATAAGCTTTTCTCCACACGAAAAGATTTCCCTTTGTCGTGGAATGATTTTGATAGCACGCAGGTAAATTGGAAGCCAAAATATGAAAATCTTTTAGACATCGCTCAAAGCTTCAATATTGGGGTAGATTCCCTACTCTTTATTGATGATAATATTGCCGAGATTGAATCGATAAAGCACATAGGGGCAAAACATATTCACGCCCTAAGCCCACAAAATGTGCTATGGAAACTTTTTTTATTCCCTCAAATGACTAAACTCCACACAAATAAAGAAGATAGCTTACGAGCTAATGACATAGCAGCAAATACTGAGCGCAAAAATTTGCAATCTCTTGACACAAAAACATACTTTGAGAATCTTGCTATCACGCTTAGCTTTTCTCTTAATAACACACAGCACGCACAACGCATCTATGAGCTTATGAATAAAACCAATCAGTTTATCGCTTCATACACACGACCTACACTGCCTCAAGTGCAAGAATGGCTAGATTCTAAACATTTCTGTGTGCTAAGTATCGCTATGAGCGATAGATTAAGCGATAGCGGGATTATTGGCATTATTATAGGTGAGTATAAAGAAGCACAAAAAGAAATACATATTATTGATATTGTTGTGAGCTGTCGCGCACTTGGGAGACGTTTAGAAACTCTAATGTTAAATTATGCCTTCTACCTCATCGCAGAAAATCTAAGTCCTAGCATTAAAGATTCTAAGAAGAGAGAATCTACAAGCCATTCTGTATTTTTACATTATCAAAAGGGTGAACGCAATGCGCCATTTTTACAAACCCTTTCACAACTTGCACATCTTAGCGAGGAGCATTACACACACTTACAGCCTATGGCTGCACAGATTATCTCCATACCCATCACTAAGCCCGATATGCAAGGGCTTCATATTCATCTCATATAAGGAGTAGCTACAATGGAATCTTTTAGTAACCCTATTATGAAAGCGCAATACAATACGAGCTTTTATACACGCAAGGAATTAGAATCTTTTGGCTTTAAATATTTAGGTGATAATGTGCTTATCTCTCGCTTAGCTAGAATCTACGCGCCAGAACGTATGAGTATTGGTAATTGTGTCCGCATTGATGATTTTGCCATTTTAAGCGGTGCTATAAGCTTAGGACAATTTATCCATATTTCCGCACATACAAACATTACAGGAGGGAATGGCAGAGATTCAAGTGTGAGTATGGGGGATTTTTGCTCCCTTTCATTAGGAAGCAGAATCTTAAGTGTAAGTGATGATTTAAGCGGGAGTGTGCTATCAAATTCCTGTGTTGATGCAAAGTATCGCCATATCATTGCTAGTCATATCCATTTACCCGGGCATAATCATATCGGGGCTATATCGCTTATTTTACCACGCACGATTTTTAATATAGGGGCAAACCTAGGACCCCAAAGTCTCGTGTGCGATACTACGCTTAAAGCCTATGGATATTACTTTGGCTCACCGGCACGATTACTGAAAAATCTCGATTCAAAGCAAATTCAAACCCTAGAATCACAATTTTTACGTGATATAGCAGCAAGTAAGAATGTAATGGGGGGGGGGGATAGAGAAACTCTAATTTACCCTACCTACTCCTTATCCCAAAGGAGGGTAATGCCCTCTGCAGTATCTTGCCCTACCCCTTTAAAGGAGGCAGTATGAAAGCCTCTTTTAGCAATGTCTCTTTAATAGGAATCCACACACTTGTGCCAGATCAGGTAATCAATATAGATTCCGAGCTTCACACTATCTATAAGGGTGATATTAAAGCCTTAGAACGTATCAAAAAAGTGATTGGCTTACAAACACGCCATATCGCTCCGCCGCATATTACTGCAAGTGATATAGGCGAGTTAGCAGCAATACAACTTTTAGAATCTTTGCAAATGGCTAAAAAAGATATTGATGCACTCATTTTTGTAACCCAAACGCCTGATTATATCCTCCCAGCAAGTGCGTGCTATCTCCAAGGAAAGCTAGGGCTAAGCACACAATGCCTGTGTTTTGATATAAACCAAGCTTGTGCGGGATACATCTATGGGCTATATATCGCTCATAGCCTTATACAATCACGCGCTGCACGAAATGTCTTGCTTCTATGTGGTGATACTCTAAGCCATTATGTCAATCCCCTTGATTCTAATCTTGCTCCTGTAATTGGTGATGGAGTGAGTGCTAGTCTGCTCACCTACACAGAGGAAGCACAAGAAGCCTATTTCGAGCTAGGAAGTGATGGGAGCAGATTCTATAAACTTATCATACCAGATGGAGCGAGTAGGAAGCCTACACGAGAGATTATCTCTGAATCTAAAGTATGGGATATAAGTGAAAGCAGAAATTTAAAGCAGCTCTATATGGATGGAGCGGCAATCTTTAGCTTTGCTATTAGCTGCGAACCAAAAGCTTTTAACTCACTTTTTGAATATGCAGGGTATAGCATTAAAGACATAGACTACTTCTTCTTTCATCAAGCAAATAAATATATCGTAGATAATATTGCCCGAACTCTAAAGCTCCCTCAAGATAAAGTCCCCAATACCACGACAAACAAATATGGCAATCTTAGCGGCTGCTCTGTCCCTGCTACTATTTGCGATACATTAGACGAAATAGCAAGTAATGGCTTAGATTCTCACCTTAAAGTGCATTTAGCCGGGTTTGGCGCGGGACTAGCGTGGAGAAATGCCATCATTAGCCTAAAAAGTGGATTTAAAGCCCAAAAGGTGGGCTTATATAGCTGTTTATAAATCATCACAAGGAGAACATTATGACTACACAAGAGTTTTTAACACACTTAAGCGATGCAATGCAAAGAGATGAGGCTTTAAGCCCTGAAATGAGCTTAGATTCACTTGAGGAATGGGATAGCCTAGCTATCATCTCTCTTATCTCTTTATACGAACATCTCTTTCATATAAGCCTCACAAGCAATGCCCTCAAAGAATGCAAAAATGTAGCCGACCTCTTAGCCCTTGCTAAAGATAAATTAGAGGATTAATATGAATTACACAAGATTCTCAAGCAAGTATCTTGCATAGCCATATCTTTAAACCTCAATGTTTTGCAAACAAATGCTTTTTGGTAAGTGGAGGCAGTAGCGGTATAGGCGCAGATATAGCCTTAAGTCTTAATGCGCTTGGTGCTAAAATCATTGCCATAGGGAGAGATAGCGCTAAATTAGAATCTAAGCGCAAAAAGGCTATCAATCCTCATCTTTTTATCCCCCATCAGTAAGGATATTAGTCAATTTTATGAGTTGGACAAATAGGCTTTAAATCTCGCTAAAGAATATGGTAGCTTTGATGGTGCGGTGCTATCTGTGGAGAACGCGCTCGAAATTTTTAATATTAACTATTTTGGCAATTTGCAGCTCATAAAAGGCTTACTTGATAGGAGGGCAAAAAGCAATATAGGGGCGAGTTTTATATGGATAAGCTCAAATGCAAGTATCAAGGCACAAAAGGGCTTATGTAATTATAGTGCGTCTAAGGCAGGAGTGAATGCAAGTGTGCGGAGCTTAGCTCTTGAGATCGCACCTAAATATCGAATCAATGCCATAAGTCCGGGCTTTACAATGACAGAAATGATAGAAAATTGGAGTAGCATATATGACAAAGATTATATAGAATCTATGGATAAGTCTTACCCGCTAGGCATTGGTAAGCCATCGCAAATCACGCCCTTAGTATGCTTCCTCCTTAGTGAAGATTCTACTTGGATAACTGGACAAAATATTATAATTGATGGAGGGGGCAGCTTATGAAAGCAGCACATACGCAAACTACCCTTATGGAATCACAGCGAAACAATGGGCATTACACACAAAGCGAATTAGAATCCTTTGGCTTTAAAAGCCTAGGTAAATGCGTCCTTATCTCTCGCCTAGCACAAATCTACACCCCTAGCCTCATAAGCATTGGCGATTATGTGTGTATTGATGATTTTGTTATCTTAAGCGGAGCGATACACCTAGGAAGATTCTTGCATATTGGGGCTTATGCGAGTATCACAGGAGGAAATGGCAAAGATTCAAGTGTAAGTATGGGGGATTTTTGCGGTATGAGTAGTTATAGTAAGATTTTTGCTACTACTGATGATTTTGCCGGAGGCTATCTTGTAGGTCCTTGTGTGCCTTTTACCTTGCGTAATGTAAGAGCCTCACATATCCAGCTAGAGCGGCATTGCCATATTGGAAGTCATAGTCTTATTTTACCTCAAAGCCATTTTTGTATAGGAGCGAGTTTGGGACCTATGAGTCTTAATATGGGGCGTAAATTTAAGGCTTGGCATTACTATTATGGCAATCCAGCAAAGCCCATCTACAAGATAGATTCACACAATGTCTTAGATAAAGAGACAATCTTATTAAACTCAACTCTAAAGGAGCAATTATGCTAGAAAAAATGATATGCACACAAACTTACCCCGATACGTATGCAATTCTCTCACAACTAAAGGCACAAAAGAAAGATATTTATCTTTTTGGTGGCACACACGGAGGGCATTCTCTAGGCTCTATGGTAAGAGATTTTTGCGATAAAGAGGGGCTTGAGATAAAAGGACACATTGCTAATAAAGCCTTTATCAAGCAAGATTCATACAAAGGCAAGCCCATTTTAGCCATTGAAGAATGGAGTGGAAGCAAAGATATATGTATCATCATTGCTATGGCAGATGTAAAGGCAAAAGCACAGCTTTTAAAAAGCTATGGCTTCAAACATTTATATTTTATGAATACCTTTCGTGATGTGAGCTATATTAGCGGCTGCACGAATGGATTTGAATCCTTTTTTAAATCCCATCTTAGTGAATTTGAAAGCACATATAATCTTTTAAGCGATGATTTAAGCAAAGAAGTGATGATAGGCTACTTGCAAGATAGAATCTATAATAATTACGCCACACTTACACGTACACAAGACAAAAAGGGCTTTTTAGTGATATTTTAGGGCTTGGTCAAAATGAGATAATGATAGATTGCGGAGCTTATGATGGCGATACTTGCTTAGAATTTGTCCGCTATGTCCCTGAATATGAAAAAATCTATGCCCTTGAGCCAGATTCAAAGCTTGTGCCACAACTCATAGAAAACACCAAGCACCTACGTTGTGAAGTAATACCCAAAGGTGCTTCTCATACAAAAGAAATTATCTATTTTGCAGAGGAGAATTCTGGCACGTCGCGCATTAGTGAAAATAATGGCATAGCTTTAGAATATGATAGTATTGATAATATTTTAAAAACAAATAGTATGAATATGGGGGGGGGGGCATAAGAACAACTCTAAACCTGTAAGTTTTATCAAAATGGATATAGAAGGAGGGGAGCTAAACGCCCTCAAAGGCGCAAAAGAAACGATTACTACCTATCGTCCAAAACTTGCTATTTGTATGTATCACAGACGTGAGGACTTTATCACCTTGCCACAATTTATACTTTCGCTTAATCCGCACTATAAGCTCTATTTGCGTAATCGCAATCCTCTAGCAGAAGATACTATACTCTTTGCCATTAATGATACTTAAAGTTCAAACAAGATAGAATCGCTCCTTTTTATTTTAAGGACAAGCTAAAAGGATAAATATGACAAAAGTTACCATTATTGCTGAAGCGGGAGTAAATCATAATGGTGATATGGCTCTTGCAAAACAGCTTATTGACGTAGCAGCAGAAGCTGGAGCGGATATTGTAAAATTCCAAACAGCCAAGGCTGAAAATGTCGTAAGTCGCTTTGCGCAAAAAGCAGAATATCAAATAGAAAATACCGGTAATGCAGAGCAATCTCAACTTGAAATGATACAAAAACTCGTGCTTGATGATAGCGCGTGGCAGCCCCTTATGGAGTATTGTGATAAAAAGGGGATAACATTTCTCTCTACACCTTTTGATATCAAAAGTATAGATTTACTGCATAAGCTTGGATTACAAACCTTTAAGATTCCAAGTGGAGAAATCACAAATCTCCCATATCTCCGCCGCATAGGTGCTTTAAATAAAAAAGTAATCCTCTCTACAGGTATGGCGAATCTAGGAGAAATAGAGTTTGCTATTGATGTATTAACACAATGTGGCACCAAACGTGAAAATATCACACTTTTGCAGTGCAATACTGAATACCCCACACCATTTTGTGATGTCAATCTCAAAGCAATGAATACCCTACACAATGCCTTTCATTTGCCCGTTGGCTATTCTGATCACACACCGGGTATTTCAATCCCTCTAGCCGCTGTCGGTATGGGAGCAACGATAATAGAAAAGCATTTCACTCTTGATAAAAATATGGAGGGTCCTGACCACAAGGCAAGCCTTGAGCCACACGAGCTTAAGGCAATGGTGCAAGGCATACGTGAAATAGAACTTGCCCTTGGTGATGGTATCAAAAGAACAAGCCCAAGTGAAGCAAAAAATAAGCCTATTGCGCGTAAATCTATTGTCGCAAATTGTGCGATTAAAAAAGGTGAGATTCTAAGCGAGGTAAATCTCTATGCTAAACGTCCCGCGGGCGGTATCTCTCCGATGGAATGGGATAATGTAGTTGGCAAAAAAGCTATCCGTGATTTCGCTCCTGATGAAATGATAGAGCTCTAAAGGATAATTATGGAAACTATAAAGACAATGGGGGGTGGGGATAATGTAAATTCCCCGCTTAATACTGCCTCACAAAACTCTTCTATATGTGATAGATTCTGCGCATTTTTTACCCCTACAGGTAAGCTTAAACACGACTTCATACTACTTTTTATCCCTTATTTTATAGCCTTTTTCCTTATGCTTTTAAATACTAAGGGATACTATTGGGACGATTGGGGGCTTATTGGTGGATTTAGCTTTGATGAGATGAATCTTCAATTTAAGCAAAATGCTAATATATGGTATGGCTATTTTGAATGGATTTTTATCTCTTTGCAGCCCTATGGTATCCCGCTTTTCCGCTTTTTTACATTTGTGGGCTTTTTTATATGTGGCTTATTGGTATATAAAATCTCTCAAAGATTAGAAATTCTAACCCCCATAGAGATTGTCTTTATTACCCTACTCTTTTTGCTCTTGCCTTTTAATATTATCTCACGCAATATTCTTATCAACTCCCCTTATACATTATGCTATATACTCTTTTGGCTAGGGTTTTATATCTTAAGCCTTTATATGAGAAATAGCCATTTCTTGCTTCGTATAGCTGCCCTATTATGCTTCTTTGTCTCTTTTACTATGAACTCTTTGCTTGTATATTTTGCTCTGCCTCTTGCATATATGATATATGTAAGTCGCGCTTATATCTCGCTCAAGGCATTCTGCCAATGGAGCATAAAGCATATTGATTTTATTATCTTACCTATTGTATTTTATGTTTTAAAACAACTCTATTTTAAGCCTTATGGTATGTATGAGGGCTACAATGAAGTGCATTTAGACGCCTTCTTTAAAGCTATTATCAAAACACCTATTTTTTCTATACTCCACTTTGGAGAAATGAGCTATATACTCTTAGGAGCTATAAGCTTCTTTTTACTCCTTCTCATTCCTGTGTCTTTTTACTATGCTTATAAACATAATAGAATCTATATGCGCGATATAGTGGGCGTAGGATTGGGGCTACTTATCCTATGGTGTGGTATGTTTAGCTATGTTGTTGTATATAAATATAATGAATTTCTAAATGCAGAGGATAGATTTAGCATTTTAGAATCTTTGGGTGCCGGGATTGTGATTGTCTTTTTACTCAATATACTTTGCAAAAGTCAAAAGCTCAAAACAGGCATTTTGCTTATACTTATCCTCTGTGCTATTAATGTCAATATCAACGCTCTCAATCAAGTTTTTACAGCCTATATAAGACAAGTAGGTATTTTCGAACATCTTAAAGAAAATCCCACATTTTTGCAACACGATACTTTTAGAGTATATGGCGATATGTGTGGTAATAAAGATATTTGCGGAGAGAGCTTCTACCAGCTCAATGGTATTTATAAAAAAATATTCAATAAAAGTGATAAATTTATCAGTATGGAAATTCAAGCAGAGACAGAAGCCACAGAGTATTGCCACAAAAGCCCTACCTATAATTGCACACAATACAAAGGCGATATTAATGTCTATGGAAGCATTTATGTCATACACAGAATGTTTGTGCAGGATTACACTCGATTTAGAGGCTTTCTCTCAATGGGCAAATTATATATGCTTAATATTTTTGCACCCCAAAAATTTGCGCAAAAGGCAAAAGAACGTTATGATGTAGTTGTCTTCCCGCCTACGCACACCCCAACTCTGCCTTCTACATAGAGAGTTTTGCTATAATGCGCATATTTCTCCTCAAAGGAATAATATGCGTAAAATTTGTATCATCACAGGCACACGTGCAGAATGGGGGCTGCTCGCTCCTCTTGCGCATAAAATTTATGCCGACAATGAATTACAACTCCAGCTTATCGCCACAGGTATGCACCTAAGCACAGAATTTGGCTTAACTTACCGCGATATTAATCTCCCCATTGATAAAAAATGCGAGATTATCCTTAGCGCAGATACACCCACTGGCATTTGTAAGTCAATGGGATTAGCCCAAATCTCCATTTGCGAGACTTATGAAGAATTAAAACCTGATATTATCGTTGTGCTTGGTGATCGATATGAAATATTTGCCTGTGTAGCGAGTGCGATGATATGCCGTATCCCTGTGGCTCACTTGCACGGCGGAGAGGCGACACAAGGATTGATTGATGAAGCCATTAGACATAGCATTACTAAAATGAGTCATTTGCATTTTGTCGCCACAGAAGCGTATAGAAAACGAGTAATTCAACTTGGTGAAAGTCCAAATAGAGTATTTAATGTCGGTGGCTTTGGCATTGATAGTATTAAGGTATTAAACTTACTAGATAAACCCGCTTTAGAGGAATCATTACAATTTCAATTTGCCACTTATAATTTTCTCATCACCTTTCACCCTGTTACCCTTGAAAATAATTCCTCCCAAGAACAATTTCAAGCCCTTCTAAACGCACTTGAGATATTCGCTCAAACCCACCAAGTAGGCTTTATCTTCACTAAATCAAATGCCGATACAGATGGACGTATCATCAATGAAATGATTGATAATTTTATCCATTCTCATCCGCATTCAATCGCCTTTACCTCTATGGGGCAATTACGATACTTAAGCACAATGTGCTATGTTGATGCCCTGATAGGTAATAGCTCTAGTGGCTTAGGAGAAGCACCAAGCTTCAAAGTCGCTACAATCGATATAGGAGATAGGCAAAAAGGGCGTATTAAGGCAGATTCTGTGCTTTCGTGTGCTCCTGATACAGATGAAATCCTCTCTTGTATCAAACACGCCATCTCTCCAAGCTTTAAAGCCATACTTAAAAATGTCAAAAATCCTTACGGAGAAGGCGGTGCGAGTGAAAAAACAATAGAGATTCTTAAAAGCTATCCGCTTGAGGGTATCTTGAAAAAAGCCTTTTACGATATAGAATTTTAAAACCTTGTGCTATAATCACACATAAGAGCAAGGAATAAAGGATAGGGCTTGAATATCTTTTTTATTGGTTGTGTAGCATTCTCTCACACATCACTTCAAACACTCATTGATATGTCAGCTACTACTGATATACACATCGTAGGCGTAGCAACAAAAGCAGAATCCTCGTTTAATGCTGATTTTTGTAATCTTGCTCCATTATGTGAGGAAAATCATATCCCCTATATCTATGCGCCTGATATTAATGCCCCGCATATATTTGATTTTATAGAATCTTGTGCTCCTGATGTGATATATTGCCTAGGCTGGAGCTCACTTATTAAAGAAAAGTTTTTAACCTCCTATCCTATCATCGGTTATCACCCCACCGCCCTACCTCATAATCGCGGACGCCACCCTATCATTTGGGCATTAGCCTTAGGATTGGATAAAAGTGCTTCAAGCTTCTTTCTAATGGATAAAGGTGCTGATAGCGGAGATATTATCTCGCAAGTGCCTTTTGATATTGCCTTTACAGATAATGCCGCAAGTGTATGTGAGAAAGTAGAAAAAATAGCCCAGCAGCAAATCTATGACTTCACTACAAAGATTCTTGCTTTAAAAGCAAAAAATATTGTGGGGGGGGGGGCTATACACATATCGCTCCATCATTTCCTCAATGGCAACCCCTCAAGAGCATACCTATGCCAATCTTTGGCGAAAGCGAGGTATGCGTGATGGCATAATCGATTTTAGAATGAGCGCATTGGGTATTTATAACCTTATCCGTGCTTTAAGCAAACCCTATGTTGGAGCAGAAGTACTTTATAATGATACATATTATAAAGTATGGGAAGCAAAAATCATAGAAATAGACCTACCTCATATCGAATCGGGCAAGATTCTCAAAGTGGATTCTCAAGGCATTTTAGTCAAAGCCTATGACAAAGGGCTTCTACTTACCAAACACGAATTGAATCCATTGCCAAAGGAGGGTAGCTACTTCTAATCCCTCCCCCTGCTCCTCAAAATAAGTAAAAGGAGCAGAAATGACACAAACAGCCGCCTACAAAACGTATTTTCACATTCAGCAATCATTAGCAAGGCGATACATTTCTTTGCCCTCTTTTTTTCAAATCTATCCATACACCTTACCACAACTGCAAAAATCACACCAAATCTTTTGCAACATCTTTATCAATCTACCTAAGGAGCAAAAATGAAAGATATGAAAGTTACACAATGGAATGAAAGCTACGCACGAGGAGAAAATGCGATTTTTTACCCACACGAAGAGGTAGTGCGCTTTCTCAATCGCTTTATACGCAAGAGAATAGATTCTCATCGCTTTAGCGATGTGATATATCGTGGAGATTTTTACCGCTCTGGCATTGGTATTACGCAAGGTGATAAGCTTATAGAAGCTGTGGGGGGGGGGGGGATAATGCACTTTATCCTATCAAAGCACTTGATTTTGGCTGTGGTATTGGGAGGCAGAGTATGTTAATGAGTGAATTTGGGATAGAAACCTGTGGTATTGATATTAGTGAATATGCTATCTCTCAAGCTAAACGCTTAGCACAAAATGCAAATTTAGATATTGATTTCAGAGTGTATGACGGAGAGCATATACCTTTTAAACATAATACTTTTGACTTTACTATAAGCTATGGGGTGCTAGATTCCCTCCCTTTTGATTTAGCACAAAATTTAGTAAGTCAAATTGCCTATGTGAGTAAAACCTACTTTTTTTGCTCGCTCATTGGGGAAGATTCTACAAGTGGCTTTAGCAATATACAAGAATCTACCTTTACTGATGAAATAGAAGTGCAAGAATCCCACGAAAAAGGCACTATACAAAGCTTTTTTGATTATCCCAAAATACAAAGATTATTTAAAAAAAGCACTTTTGAAATCATTTGGGGTGAAAAGAAATCATCAGTAAATCTTATCGATGGCAGTATTCAAAGCCGCTATTACATCGTATGTAAAAAGGCAGAATATGAGCAATAAAAAACCTTTGAAAATCTTAATTGAAGCAAGTGGCTGCCTCACAAGCTCATATATGATAGAAGCAATCAAAAATGCAGGGCATATCGTATGCGGAAGTGATATTGATAGCTTCAATACTGCCTTTATAGAATGCGATGATTTTATCATTATGCCAAAAGTAAGCGACCCTCATTTATGTGATAAAACACTCCATCTATGCCGCGCTCATCATATCGATATAGTCATTCCCACACTTGATGAAAGTCTTTTAGGCTGGAGTGAGCAAAAAGCACATTTTGCACAATATGGAATCCTAGTTATCATCTCTGCACCTCATACAATACAAACATTCTTAGATAAATGGCAAACATATCAATTTTTTTGCCAGATAGGAATCCCCACACCCAAAAGCAGCCTTTATAAACATTATGGTGTCTTAAAACCCCGTTTTGGACGTGGAGGTAGTGGAATCGAGCTAGCACAAATAGATAGATTTTTTAACGGGGGGGGGGGATAATGATGAAGATTCTCTCTCATTTATCACACAAGAGCATATCATTGGTGAAGAATACACTATCGATTGCCTCTTTAATGCACAAGGTGAAGCCATATATATCATTCCTCGTCGCCGTATTGGTGTGCAAGGAGGTAAATCCACTAAAGGCGAGGTGTGTGATGTCAAGTGCTTAGAATCTCACATTCAATACATAGCCTCACATATCCATTTTATAGGGGCTATCAATATACAAGCATTTATTACCAAGGAAAATAAACCCATATTTATCGAGGTTAATCCCCGATTAGGTGGTGGTTCAGCCCTAAGCTTTGCAGCAAGTGAAAATTGGGTGGAGGCGATGATAGAAATGTTTGTCTATCATCGCACCATTACACCAAAACCTATTCGATATGGGCTAAAAATGGCAAGGAGCTATAAAGAAATCTACTTCTAGATCTCTCCTTGCTATAAGCAAGGAGAGAATATGCAATACATCTTAGTAACAGGAGCAAGCGGCTTTGTTGGCTCAAGCCTTTGTGAAGCCCTCTTAACTCAAGGCTATAAGGTGCTAGGTATAGGGAGGAAAAATCCCTATAATGCGAATTTAAGCCCCAAAGAAAGAGGTTTCTTAAGTGCCGATACACTCGCTCATAAAAACTTCAAATATGAGCAACTAGAACTAAAGAATCTTGATAAAGATTCACTAAAAAATTATGAGTTTTCTCTTGCCTTTCATCTCGCTTCTATGGTAGAATACGCTAGTCTTGAATATACTGAATATACTGAATATACGATTAACGCTACAATTAACCTTATTGATTTTACCATCACTCGCCATATTCCAAAAATCATTTTTTCATCAACCGCCTCAGTATTTGCACAGCCAGATTCTAAACAGAATTATATTATTACAGAACGCTCCCCTATCTCTCCTATGAGTTATTACTCACTTGCCAAATATACTTGTGAAAAACTCTTAGAAATCGCTACATTTAAATCAAATCAGCTTCAAGCCATTACATTGCGCTTTCCTGCTCTTTTTGGGGTCAATCACCTTGGTGGTGTCGTCTATGAGTTTGCTAAAAATGCGTGGCAAAATAAAGATATTGTGCTTTTCAATAATGGTCAAGTTTTACGCAATATTTTATATATTAATGACGCTATCAAGGCTCTTATATCCGCAGCACAAGCTCAAAATCTACAACAATATGAAGCATTTGTGATAGGGAGTAAAGATTCTCAAAATACAGCCTTTATAGCACAACAACTTATAGAATCCCTTCATTCACGCTCTAAGCTTATCCTAAGCCCCAAGCCATCGCCAAATCCCTTTAATGCAATCCTTGATACTACCAAAGCACAGCAGCTACTCCACTTCACTCCCCCTAGCATACAGGCGGGATTAGAATCTTATGCAAAAGACATCATATTACAAGGAGGTATACTATGAAAAAATATTTTAGCGCGTGTCCATACTTTACCCAAAGACAAATTCATCATATTCTTAAAGAGACACGCTCTATGCTTAGAGGGGATTCTAAACTTTCTATGGGAGAGGCTGTAGTGCGCTTTGAAAATGAATTTGCCGCATATTGCAAGGCAAATAATGCCATTGCTACAAATTCCTGCACAAGCGCATTAGATGTCGTCTTTAAGGCATTAGAGCTAAAACATAATGATGAAGTTATCGTGCCAACACAGACATTTTTTGCCAATGCAAGCAGTGTGTTGGCAAATAACATTAGACTTAGACTAGTCGATGTAGATAAAGACTTTATGCTAAGCGCACACACCATAGAATCCGCCATCACCCCACAGACTAAAGCCATAGTTATCGTGCATTTTGCCGGGCTTATTAGCCCTGATATTTTTGCCATTGCCACATTATGCAAGCAAAGGCATATTACACTTATTGAAGACTGCTCCCACGCACACGGCGCAATCGCCATAGATTCTAAAGGCAAATCACACAAGGCAGGGAGCATTGGTGATATCGCTGTGTTTAGCTTTTATAGCACCAAGATTCTTACCTGTGGCGAGGGAGGAATGATAGTGTGCAAAAACAAAGATTTTGCCTTTACTTGTCGCTCATTAGCTAATCGCGGATTAAAACCCTATGAGGAACAAGAGCAGTTTATCACACTTGGTAGTAATTATAGATTGCCTGAATTTAGCGCTATTATGGGGCTTAGCGGATTAGCAGCTTTAGAATCTCAACTTGCCTATCGTCAAAAACTTAGCCTTGCATACAAACAATATCTGCATACTTTTATCAAAAATAAAACTATCAGCCCACAGGCAATTCCATCGGGCTTTAGGCATAGTTTTTGGCGTTTTATTATTTTCCTCCATAAGCATAGCCCAGATAATATCATCAAATATCTTAAATCCTATCATATTTATGCAGACGCACCCTATAAACCACTTTTGCATAAACAGCCACTTTTAGCAAATCACCCTTTAGTATCTTATGTCCCCTCTACTCAACCCACCATAGAAAATCATATATCACTCCCCATACATATGGGTATTAAGCTTAAAGATGTGCGCTTTATCACTTCAAAACTCAAGGAGGCATTCAATGAATAAACTAAGAATTTTCATTACCACCATAGGGGGATTAACCAGCCCTGATTGTCTATTAGCTCTAAGAAACAATGGTGAAAGAGAAGTATTTTTATACGGAAGCGATAGCTTTAGCGGAGCTTGTGGAAGAAAGTTTGTAGATATATTTGAGCAATCTCCAGATAGCGCAAAAGATACAAAAGGATTTATTGATTTTATGCTAAGTATGGTTAAAAAATATCAAATTGATGTCATTATACCCTGTGGCAATGATGATAATCTCGCACTTTCTCAATACAAAAAGCATTTTGATATTCCTATTATGGTAGGAGAATATGAGGATTTAGTTATTGCTTATGATAAGCTTGCCGCATATGAGAATCTCAAAAAAGAGCTTCCACAATATGCGCCTAAATATCATCTTGTATCTACTTTTGAAGACTTCTTGAAGGCTATTTTTTCACTCGGCTATCCGCATAAAAAATGTGTTATCAAACCACGATTAGGGAGAGGTGGCAGGGGCGTATATATCTTAAGTGATTCATTACTTCAAAAAGAGGTTTTTAGCATTAAGCCAGCCAATGAAATGCCTCTGAGCTTTTTTGAATCTATCTTAAAAGATAAAAGATCTTTTGATGACCTTATCATTATGGAATATTTACAAGAACCCTTTGTTTCGGCTTATTCACTTTGTCAAAAAGGTAAGAATATCATTACAATGGAGCATATACGTGAATGGGGTAATGCCTCTCAAACATATCGTGGCTATGTCCGCTATAATGAGTCTCTAGAAGAGCTTTGTTCTCATATCATTCAAACTTTTTCATTAGATTACACAAATAATATGGAACTAGCGCATAATGAAAACGCCTCTCTTGTGCTTTTTGATTTAAATCCAAGACTAGGTGCTAGTAGCGGGGTAGATACATACTTTGGGCTAAATTTTCCCTACTTTGCTTTAAAACTTGCATTAGGTGAAAACATACATATAGACAAAAATCTCTACAAAGATAAGCAATACAGATTCTATCGCTATTTTACTCAATGGTGGGAAAATATGCTATGATGTCAAACTCACTAAAAGGATAGTAATGCGCTTTGAAGCTTTCATTTGTGATTTAGACAATACACTCTATGATGAAAATATCTTTCTAAAAGCCATTTGTGAAAGCTTTTGCCACCGCTATGGGTGCGATATACAGCTTATTAATACTATTCTTGATGATAATTTTCGTCTGCACTCAAAAGATATTTTTGGCGATTGGCTCAAAAGCTTTGATTTTTATACCTCACAGAAGCAAGAAGAATTATTTTCACTCTACCAAAGTATGCCAACCTCTTTGCAACTCTATGATGACGCTAAAGATTTTTTGAATCTGCTTCAAACAAAAAATATCAAATATGGCATTTTAACAAATGGCGATATAAAAGCGCAGTCTCATAAGATTAGCCTATTAGGGCTTAAAAACATTCCTATTGTCTATGCTAGGGCTTATGGGAAAGAGTATGAGAAGCCACATATAAGCGCGTTTCACAGGATTCTAGAAATCTTGCAGCTTAGTCCTCAATCTTGTGCTTTCATAGGGGATAATCCAACAACAGACATCAAAGGGGCAAATAATGCAGGCATATATAGCATATGGCTCAAACGCAGATATGGGAGACTTATCCCGTGTGATTATGCTTCCTTAAGTATTACAAACTTTAAGGAATTACGGGAGTTGCAAATATGAAAAAAATTTTAGCAGTCAGTGGAATCCGTAGCGAATATGATATTTTATATCCCATTTTAAAAGCTTTTGAAAAAGAGGGCTTTGATGTGTGCATAGCCGTAGCTAACGCTCATTTAAGTGATATACACGGCAATACATATAAAAAAATAGAATCCGATGGATTCCGCATAGCCGATAAGATTGATTGTCTTTTAAGCACTGATAGACTTACCCAAAGAAGTAAGGGGGTGGGATTGCTCATCACTGCCCTTACGCAAACAGCCGAAAGAGAAAAGCCTGATTTTCTACTCGTACTAGGCGATAGGGAGGAAAGTATTGCTACTTGTGTAGTTGGCAATTATATGGATATTCTTACGATTCATTGTGGTGGAGGCGACCCCGTATATGGGAATGCTGATGATCCTATCCGCTTTGCTTGTTCTAAATTAGCCCATATTCATTGCACTACCACCGAGCAATACGCACAGAATCTGCTTAAAATTGGTGAAGATGAATGGAGGATTGTATGCAGTGGTAATACCTCTTATGCTAATATTGCCAACACTCCGCATTTATCACGCAAAGAATTAAGCGATTTTTTACATTTTGATATAGCTACATCTAACTACATCGTGCTACTTAAACACCCACTAAGCTCGGAGGTATATGATGCCTATTCTCAAATGCAAGTTGCCATAGAATCCTGCGCAGAATTTGCCACAGCACATAACCTTAAAGTCGTAGGTATTTACCCTAACACAGACCCGGGCAGTTATAAAATTCTAGAAGCTATACAAGAAGCAGAGCAGAAATATTCTCATATCAGATTCTTTAAAACCCTCCCGCGTGAATTCTTTATAAGTCTTATCCGTCATACACTTGCACTTGCTGGTAATTCAAGTATGGGAATCTTAGAAGCCCCATTTTACAAGCTCCCTGTTGTTAATATTGGCAATCGTCAAAAGGGACGTCTCAATGCAGGAAATGTATGCTTTGTCCCGCATAAAAAGCAAGACATTATACAAGCTTTACAAAAGGCGTGTTTTGATGAATCTTACCGCACACAAATAGCCAATCTCCCCAATCCCTATGGTGATGAAAATGCGTGTGAGCGCATTGTTCATTTTGTCAAAAATATAGACACGACACAAAGGAAGTGGTATGTTAAAACACAGCTCTGCTAAAGATATTGTAGTGATTGCCACTCACCCCGATGATGAGACATTGGGCGCTGGTGGGACACTTTTAAAGCACAAGGCACAAGGTGATAGAATCCATTGCATTTTTTGCACTGATATATTTGAAGAGGAGGGATTCACCCCTCAAACAATTGCCAAAAGAGAGCAAGAAATAAAAGCTGTAAGTGCCGCATATAATTTTGATAGTGTCCATAGGCTAGGCTTAAAAACAACCAAATGCGATGAATATCCAAAAAGTATGATTATTGCTCAATTCTCTAAAATCTTTTTGCACATCTCTCCACAGATTCTTTATCTCCCCTTTGCATACGATGTGCATAGTGACCACCGCATTATTTTTGAATGTGCTTTTGCCTGCACAAAGTCATTCCGCTATCCAAGTATAGAAAAAATCTTAATGATGGAAACATTAAGTGAAAGTGAATTTGCCCCTGCTTTAAACATACAAAGCTTTGTGCCAAATGTATTTGTAGATATAAGTGAGTTTTTCAAACAAAAATGTGCCATTATGTCCTTATATGAAAGCGAAGTTGGACTTTCCCCTTTTCCACGTTCCCTGAAAAATATAGAATCTTTAGCCATCTATCGCGGAAGCACTCGCGGTGCAGATGATTCTAGCTTAAAAGATGCAAAAATATGTAGCGGGGGGGGGGCATAAGTGAAACTCCTCTCTACGCTGAAGCCTTTATGCTCCTCAAAGAAAAATGCTAATGTTTCTCAAACCATAGCTATTGTTACAGGTACACGTGCAGAATGGGGGCTGCTCTACCCTCTTGCAAAAGCGATACAAAATCATCAATATTTGAAACTCCATCTTATTGTTACCGGAGCACATTTAAGCCCATCTCTTGGAAATACTTATCAAGAAATAGAAAATGATGGATTTTCTATAAATAAAAAAATCCCTATCTTGCATAATGACAACACAAATGCCCTTAACACAGCGCATACTCTAGCAAATACCATTATAAACTTTAGCAAATATTTTTCAAAAAATAGACCCGATATGGTTATACTTTTAGGAGATAGATATGAAGCATTTGGAGTAGCTATAAGTGCTGCTAATCTTAATATTCCTATTGCTCATATCAGTGGTGGAGAAAGCACGCAAGGTGCAAATGATGAGTATATGCGGCATTGTATCACTAAAATGAGTTATCTGCACTTTCCTAGCACTCATTTCTATGCTAAACGTATTATTCAATTAGGAGAGGATCCACAAAGGGTATTTAACGTAGGTTCTCTAGCAGTAGAAAATATCCACAATGCCCCCTTTATGAGCAAAACAAATTTAGCGCAAAAAATTCAGGTAAAAAAAGCGTTTTTAGATAGATTTTGCGTCCTTACTTTTCATTCTACAACCCTAGATAACACAAATCCATCTAAAGAAATAACACTTATCTTACAAAGCCTACTTCAAAGCAATTTTAATATCCTTGCCACAAAAGCAAATGCCGACGCAGAAGGGCATAGCATTAATCTTATTCTTGAAGAATATGCGAAAAAATATCCTGATAAAATTACGCTTTGCGCGAGTTTAGGCAGAGTGATGTATCTCTCAAGCCTTAAATTTGCTGCTTTTGTGATTGGCAATAGCTCAAGTGGCTTGAGTGAAGCGCCGATTCTAGGCATACCAACGATAAATATAGGAGATAGACAAAAAGGTCGTTTTATGCCTCAATCTGTTGTATCTATCACACCAAACCAACAAGAACCACAGCAATACACACAGACTATCTTAAACACTATTACTTATGTAACAAATAATGCCTTTCTATCACAGATGACACACTCTCACCCATTTGGTGAAGGGAAAACCACAGAGCACATCACAGATATTATAGAATCTACACTTAAAAATAATACAATTAATCTCAAGAAAGCATTTTATATGCTAGAAAATCCTAACTTCTAGCACAATCTAAGTCTTAAGATACATCACAAGATTTTATACCTCCATAGAGTGCTTCAAAAGCTTGTTTGTCTTTAATATACACATCGCCGTGTTCATCTTTAGCAATCAAACCCTGTGTCATCATTTTTTGCAAGATTCTGCTAAGCGTTTCTAGCTTGATATTTAGCTCGTGAGCGATTGTTTGCCGCTGCACTTGATTAAAATACTTTAAACTTGTGCCAAGGATATATGCTACACGCGATGTGCTATCATAAATCTCATTAAAATTAATAAAATTCTTAAAAGTAATCATTCGATTCATTACTTCGCTTAATATAGCATTACTGATTTCAATATTTTTCGTTACAAGCTGATGGAGCTGCTGCAAATCAAGCAAAACTATCTCGCTTGGCTCCACCCCGCGCACACTTGCATTTGCTTCATAGGGGGCAAATGTCCCAAACGCATTAATAAGCCTACCATCACTTAAATGCGAATCCACATAGCACAAAAATAATTCATTATCATTCTTATCCATTTCATATACTTCAACCTTGCCTCGTGCTAAAAAATAAGCAGATTCTATATACTCGCCTTCATAATGCAAAATGCCATTTTTTTCGATATATCGTAATTTCGTGATAGCCTCTAAAGATTCTAAACTCCCCTCACTGATATTTGCAAATGCTCCAATGGAACGCAAGGCTTTCTCTTTCATCGGTTATCCTTTATTTTATCCCCGTCATAGTAGCAAAAAAATAACCAAATAATAATAAAATGCGCTCGTTTTTCTCCTAAAACACTCTTATGGGATTTTTAACACTTTTCTTAAAATTACAATATCAAAAGCAAATAAGGAGTGCAGGGTATGGAATATGATGTCTTAGTCATTGGGGGCGGACACGCGGGATTAGAAGCAGGTATCGCAAGTGCAAAAATGGGCGCAAAAACGCATCTTATCACCCTCCTTATACAGAATCTCGCCCTTGCAAGTTGTAACCCAGCAGTAGGCGGACTAGGCAAGGGACATCTCGTCAAAGAGATAGACGCGCTTGGGGGCGTTATGGGAGAAATTACCGATAAATGCGGGATTCAGTTTAGAATCTTAAATGCCTCAAAAGGTCCTGCTGTGCGTGGCACTAGAGCACAAATTGATATGGATAGATATAGTATTATCGCTAAAGATATTGCTCTTCACACACCTAATCTCACCCTCTCGCAAGAAAGCGCCCAAAGCCTCATCTATGAGCAAGATTCACAAGGGCGATACATCGCAAAGGGTGTGAAAACAAACATTGGCAAAACCTATTTTGCAAAAAAGATTATCCTCACCACCGGCACATTTCTTAAGGGCTTAGTGCATATCGGGGAGACTAAGCTAAGCAATGGACGTTTTGGCGAGATGAGCGCAGAACATTTAAGCACATCGCTTAAAGAAATGGACTTAAAGGTGGGGCGGTTAAAAACAGGCACTTGCGCGAGGATTGATGGGCGGAGCATTGATTTTAGCGCACTTGAGGTGCATAATGGTGATAGCAATCCACCGCATTTTAGTCATAGGACGCACTCCTTTGCCCCCGTGCAGTTCCCCTGCTTTGTTACTTATACCAATGAAAACACACATCGCATTATACGTGAAAATTTCCATCGTGCGCCACTTTTCACAGGGCAAATTGAGGGTGTGGGACCACGATATTGCCCAAGTATCGAGGATAAAGTCAATCGCTTTGCTGATAAAGAACGTCATCAGCTATTCCTAGAGCCACAAACACGCGAAGCAGTAGAATACTACATTAATGGACTTTCTACTTCTTTACCAATTGATGTGCAAGAGCAGCTAATCCACACGATTAAGGGCTTAGAAAACGCCCGTATTACGCGATATGGCTATGCGATTGAATATGATTATGTAGAACCAACCGAGCTTTATCATACATTAGAGACAAAAAAATGCGCTAATCTCTTTCTAGCCGGGCAAATCAATGGCACAACAGGCTATGAGGAAGCTGCAGCACAAGGCATTATGGCGGGTATTAATGCCGCACTCTCGCTTAAGGGTGAATCCTTTTGTCTTTCAAGAAGTGAAAGCTACATTGGCGTGATGATTGATGACTTAGTAACAAAAGGCACGAAAGAGCCTTATCGTCTCTTTACCTCACGTGCAGAATACCGCCTCCTTTTGCGAGAGGATAATGCCCCTTTACGTCTTTGCCATTATGCGCATTCCTTTGGGTTGATTGAAGATTCATATTACAAGCAAATAATGCGTGATAAGGCACATATAGAGCAGACTTTAGAGCATTTGCAAAATCGATACATCACGCCAAGTATGGAAAATCTCACTATGCTACAAGCCCTAAACCTCCCTCCCATTAGCGATAAAACACGTCTTATACATATCATTGGTAGGGAGGAGCTGCCCTTACACACTTTACGTGAATTGCTTAAGCAATGTCAAATCCCGCATATAGAGGAAATGAGCGATTATGCACTTATGCAAATTTTTATAGAATCTAAATATTTTGACTACATTCACAAACAAAAGGCGCAAATCGCACAAATGGAGCAAATGCTGCAAGTGGAGATTCCAAGGGATTTTATCTTTGACAATATCCCGGGGCTAAGCCTTGAAGTGATTGAAAAACTGAAAACTTTCACCCCCAAAAGCCTTTTTGAAGCAAGTGAGATTAGCGGTATCACACCAGCAAGTCTTGATGTCCTGCATTTATATATCCATTTACACCATAAAAAAATGGCAAAGATTTGATACAATTTTAAACATTTAAACAGAGGAGCAAAGCAATGAAACATATCCACACAATTAAGAATTATGCGATGGTTGGGGGGCTTGGCGTGATGGCAGTTTTTGCTCTCAATGCGTGTAATCAGAATGATAATGAGCTTAACACCACCTTGCAAAATAGTCAAAAAAATGGTGCGTTTGTAGTTATCGAAGAGCAGCCCGATGGCACTTATAAAGTGCTTGAAGAATACCCTAGTGAGCAAACCCGCGTAATGCTTAAAGATATTAATGGACAGGAGAGAATGCTCTCTCAAGCCGAGATTGATGGACTTATTAAACAAGAGGAGATAGCAATTAATGCCGGGCAGAGTGAGCTTACTAATCCTAATGGCGGAGGATTAGGACTTGGTGGGGCGATTCTAGCGAGTGCGGCAGGGGCGATTCTAGGGAGCTATATTGGCAATAAATTATTCAATAACCCAAACTATCAAGCTAACGCGCAGCGCAACTACAAATCCCCTCAAGCTTATGAGCGAAGTAAAAATAGCTTTACTAACAAATCCACCACGACAAGTAGGAGCGGCTCTAGCGCGGGTAAAACTGGATTCTTTGGCAATACAGGCAATGCCTCTAAGCCTAGCACAAGTATGGGAAGCGCGGGCGGCTGAAAAAACACATTCACAAAAACAAAAATAAAGGAGATATGATGACTATCACTAGCCTTTCGCTGCCCGATAAAAATGCCCTAGAATCTATGGGGCTTACTTGGCATACCGATATGGATAATACCTCTTACCTAAGCGATGAGCTCATACACATTAGCGAGGCGGAGGCGGAGGCATACTATGAGGCGGGAAATACGCTTTATGATATGTTTGTAGAAGCCGGAGAATATGTGATAGAAAATGATTTATTCTTCGAGCTTGATATTCCTCCAAGCCTCATTGGTGCGATTAAGCAAAGTTGGGAGGAAGATATACATTGGCACTTATATGGGCGATTTGATTTAAGCGGCGGACTTGATGGTAAGCCTATCAAGCTCCTTGAATTTAACGCCGATACGCCCACTATGCTTTATGAAAGTGCATTGGTGCAATGGGCTTTACTCAAATACAATAACCTTAATGAGGAAGCACAATTTAACAATATCCATAATGCCTTAAGTGAAAATTTCAAACGTCTTATCACGCTAGAGGCAGATACTTCACGATTTGATGAACTCTATGAGGGCTGGAAGATTCTATTCTCTTGTATCACAAGCTCTAATGAAGATCTCACTACTACGCGATTTTTAGAGTATCTCGCTAGAGAATCTGGCTTTACGTGCGATTTTGCACCTATTGATGAAGTGCATTTCTCGCCCACAGAGGGTTTAAGCCACAATGGTGTAAATTATGAATTTTTATTCAAGCTCATTCCATGGGAGAATATCGCTATTGATGAGCCTGAACTTGTGCTTTTAATGAGTGAGATGATGCAAAATCATAATACGATTTTTTTAAACCCCGCTTATACGCTACTCTTTCAAAGCAAGGCAATGCTAAAGATTCTATGGGATTTGTTTCCTAATCACCCCTTATTACTTCCTGCTTCTTACACACCTTTGGCAAATACTAAGCAAGTCTGCAAAAGGGCATTTGGGCGTGAAGGTGCAAATATCGATATTTTAGATACCAATGGCGGTATTATAGAATCTAAGAGTGGCATATATGGCAATCATAAAAGTGTCTATCAAGCCTTTTATGAGCTAAATAGCCATAATGGCGCATATTATCAACCTAATGTATTTTTTGCTTATGAATCTTGTGGCTTGGGATTCCGCAAAGGAGGATTAATCATCGATAATTTTTCAAAATTTGTAAGCCATTGTATCAAGCACTAATTTATATGCCTACGCTACTGCTCTTCCACCAAACCGCACTTTGGTTGGTTATCAAGTTAGCTTCTAAGGTAGAGATTCTCTAGTCTATTATGCCCTTGCTGTTGCGATGTAATCGCCGTATTCGCACGAAGTGCTAATCCACACTTGCAAAGGGTCTTGCTTTGCAGATATAAAATCTGCTTCGCACCATTCAATCCCGAAGGGATTTAATCTCGCAAAGGGCGATAGCCCTTGAGGACAAAAGGACGCACTTATGACTAAGACGTTGTCTTATTCATCAAGTTAGTTTTTAAGGGTTAGATTCTCTAGTCTATCTTTCTCCTAGCAAGTGAGGTATATCCTCGAACCGACTTTTTCAATCCTTCCCCTTTATAAAAAAGAAAGAAATTTGAATAGAGAATCTATATCCCATTGTTCCTAAATTATAAGGAGAGTTTCAGTTTTGACTGCCCTTCCACCGCTCAAGGTTATGCCTCACTTGTAGGATATGTGTAATTTTAAACTTTTTAAGATTTTAATAGCTATTTCCCCTCCCCACGAGGGGGGGGGCTATAATTGCTTCCTCCTCCCTTGCGGAGGGGGTGGGGATTAGATTGGCGATTCTATACCTTAAAACTCACTTATGAATAAAGCGTTAGCTTTATTCATAAGTGCGTCCTTTAGGTGCATACGAGAGGCTTTACCTTAAGTGTATAAGATACGCGGTGGTGAAACCACAATAGAGCATAGGCATAAATAGATTCTCTAATCCACTCGATAATGTGCGCCCTTGCTTTGAGTGCGATTTAAAGCTGATTGCACGATTTTACGCGCTACAAGCAGCCTCAATCGCAGCATACGCCCGATATTAGATTCCAGCATTACTTCAATCCCACCCAACGCAGAATCTAAGCCACTTTTAGAGCGGATAGTCCCCACCTTGTCCCACATAATATCACGCAACACATTCTTAAGCTTACTATCGCCATCTTTTTCAAGTACCTCATCACATAATGGGAAATGCGCTATACGTGTGCGTGTGGGATTTTCCACAATATGATGTGCGACACTCCTTCCAAATACAAGACCCTCTAAAAGTGAGTTAGATGCAAGGCGATTAGCCCCGTGCAAACCATTACAAGCACATTCTCCCACAGCATAGAGATTACTCATACCTTTCACAAGCCCATTTGTATCCACCGCAATACCGCCCATTGAATAATGAAAAGCCGGTGAAATGGGAATAGGCTCAAAAGGAATGTTAAGATAAGGGCTTAAATCACGATAAATATTAGGAAAACGATTTTTGAATCCACCATCAAAGGCACTCACATCTAAAAATGCCTTTCTTTGATGTTTAGCGCAATAATCCATAATCCCACGTGCCACAATATCACGCGGGGCAAGCTCTCCACGACTATCATAATCAAACAAAAATCGCTTCCCCAAATCATCGACTATCACGCCTCCCTCTCCCCTCACAGCTTCAGAAATAAGATATTTCCTAGCCTGTGGATTATCCACATAGGCAGTAGGGTGGAATTGCAACATTTCCATATCCTGCAAGGCAAGATGATGCTCTAAGATGATTCCGTGTAGGTCGCTACTAATCGTATAGGCGTTGGTATGGTATTTAAACAATCCTCCCACGCCTCCACTTGCAATAACGATATGATGGGCATAAAGATTATGTGTGCCTAGCTTTGTCTGCACACACACACCATAGCATTTATCCTCCTCAATGAGTAAATCCACTACCTCTGCATTTTTCCACAGCCTCGCGCGGAGTTTGCCTATAAGATATGTATGCAGACTTCTCCCTGTGGCGTCCCCTCCTGAATGCACGATACGAGCCTTACTATGCCCTCCCTCTTTAGCATAGAGTAATGCGCCATTTTCATCTCTATCCAGCATAAAGCCGCCCTCTATCAATTCATTTAGCACTAAAATGCTATTGTTTGTAAGCGTCTCTACACATTCTTTATTATTTAACTCTGCTCCGGCTGAAAGAGTATCTTGCGTATGTGAGGATATATCGCTCTCATCTCTTGCCACGCTAATGCCCCCTTGCGCGTAGAATGTATTACACTCCCAAGGTTGAGCCTTGCACAAAATCAACACCTTTAAATGCGGAGGTAAGGCAGCCGCACAATACAGCCCTGCCACTCCCGCACCGATAATTATCACATCATATTGCCTCATACCCTACTCCCCATCTGCCTCATAACTCGCTGTGGGTTTAGAATCTATCTCTTCAAAAAGCACTTTTTTCTTTTGATTTTGGGCTGCATTTACACTTGAGCTTGTATCAACTTGATTTGAGGGCTTATAAAATGGGTCTGCCTTATAGCCACAACCGGTATTTATCCCCATACCAACGATGGCAAAAATAAACGCTAAATATGCTAAAATATGCCTATGAAAACAACTACTATGGCTCATATACTCTCCCATATCGGGCGGGAATTTCCATCTCTGGCTCACAGACTGCAGCAGCAAAGTGAAATCACGCGCTTTAAAAATACCTTTCTTACGCCACTTGAAAGAGATCAGATTCTCTTTATTACCATTAAAAATAATCGATTGCTTTTTGCCTTTAAACACAAGGCTTTGTGCGTAGAATTTAATCATTATAAGCATAAACACATAACAGAGAGTTTAAAAAGCCACAAAGCACTTTTCCCTAGGCTTAGTTCTATCCAAAAAATACACGCTTATGTGCCAAGCCACATTCTTACTCCACCATTACCACCAAGCACCAATCCCGCCTTTTATGAGCATTCCAATGGAGAGTTTGAAAATCGCGCCACCAATAAAGAGATTTATGACAAAATCGAAGCCTTACGTTTAAGCATTAAGCGACAATGGGAAGCTCAAAATGCCACCTGAAAATCCCTCTCTCCTTTTCACATTAAAGCATTTGCCTACACAATCAGGCATTTATCAATACTTTGATAATGCGGGAAATCTCCTCTATATAGGCAAGGCAAAGCATCTTAAAAATCGCATTAAAAGCTATTTTAGCATTCATAACGAATCTATCTCCCCAAAGCCCAATCTTAGCCCCAGAATCGCGCTTATGGTATCCCAAATAGCGCAGATTCACACGCTTTTAACCAATAACGAACAAGACGCACTTATACTTGAAAACTCCCTTATCAAAAGCCTAAAGCCTAAATACAATATCCTTCTGCGCGATGATAAAACCTATCCGTATATTTATATTGATAAATCCCTCCCCTACCCCCGCTTTGACATCACAAGACAAGTGCTAAAATCGCCTAAGATTCAGTATTTTGGACCATTTGCAAGTGGGGCTAGAGAATTGCTTGATAGCCTTTATGATGTGCTACCGCTTGTGCAGAAAAAATCCTGTGTGAAAGGCAAAAAAGCTTGTATGTTTTATGCGATTAATAAATGTCTCGCCCCCTGTGAGGGCAAAATCTCCACAATAGAATATGCTAAGCTCATCACGCAGGGCATTGCATTACTTGAAAATAAAAAAGAACTCGCACGTATTTTAGAATCAAAAATGCAAAAACTCTCTACTTCCTTGCAGTTTGAAGAAGCTGCTAAAATCCGCGATAGAATCCGCAAAATCACACAGATGAAAAATCAATCCATAATCGACATACGAAGCGGAAATTATGATGTATTTACCCTTGTTAAAGATGATGAGAGCCTTAATACGCACATTCTTATGGTGCTCTTTATCCGCAATGGACGCATTGTCTCTAGCGATTTTTCACTGCTCCACCAAGATATTTATGATGATAATCTCCCTGAACTCTACACACAAGCCCTGCTTAATCATTATAAAAATATAACGCCTCTAATGCCTGATGAGATTCTTATCCCCCATTTTGCATTTGCAGACTTAGTGCATTTGCAGCAGCTCATTAGTAGCCAAACCCAAAGCCATATTAAGATTATCCAGCCCCAAAAAGGCAAGAAAAGAGAGCTTCTTACCCTTGCCTATCAAAATGCCCTTGAGATATTGCGCCTCCATAAGCAGCAGCATAGCGATGAGCCAACTCTCATAGCCTTAAAAGAACTCTGCGCCCTCCAAAGAGTGCCCTACAGAATTGAGGTGTTTGATACCTCTCATCATAGCGGGGTGCATAATGTAGGCGGTATGATTGTGTATGAAAATAATGCCTTTCTCTCATCGCATTATCGGCGATATACCCTCGAAGGTAGCGATGAATACACGCAAATGCGGCAAATGCTTGAACGTAGGGCAGCTAAGTTTGAATCTAATCCTCCGCCGGATTTATGGCTGCTTGATGGCGGAAAGGCACAAATTCATATCGCGTGTGAGATTCTCCAAAGTGTGGGTGCAAATGTCGATGTGGTGGCGATTGCAAAAATGAAACATAATGCTAAAGCCTATCGGGCAAAGGGCAATGCACTTGATATATTGCGCACAAACCAAGCGGAATTTAAACTAAAAGCAAATGACAAAAGACTACAATTCTGCCAGAAGCTACGTGATGAGGCGCATAAATATGCTATTACCTATCATCGCTATAGGAAAACAAAAGACACAAATAAGGTGCAAATAATGGGAGAGAAGCAATACAGCAAGGCACAGATAAAGCGACTTTTAGAATATTTTGGCTCATTTCAAACATTGCAAAATGCCTCACAAGAGCAGATTCAATCCGTGCTAAAAGCAGACAATTCCACACTAAAGAATCCCTATGAATAGCCATACGCTCTATGATGAAGCCTTGCAAATACTGCAAAAATATTTTAGTGAATCTGTGAATATTACAGAGGCTAAAATGAAGAGTGAAAAGGCGCTTTTTACACTTTTACAGGATAATCCTAGCGCGGAAAATGATATTCGCTTAGCGATTTTGCATTTTTATGATCAAAAAGGCTTAGGCTGCTTCGTGCATTATGATAAAAAGCAGCTTCAAATCATCACGCGGATTAAAAACTACACGCATAATCTTTATGTGCAGAGAATCTGCGATTTTCTTAAAATGCATAAAAGCACTCTCTACACGCAAGAGCCTTCAAAAGCGGATTTTGATGAGCTATTTAGCTTTGTAAATTCTATGCTTGATTTGCAAAATCAAAGCACAAAAAGAGATATGATAAAAGTGGCTTTGAGAAATGTCTTTGGCATACAGCCGCGTGATGGGCTATTTTTCAAAGATGGGAATATAAAGCTGCGTAAATTTGATAATGAAATGGTGCAAATCAGCAATGAAATACGGCAAATCAACAATAGAATGCACATCAATGTTCTAAGCAATGCCGATAAACAAAGTATTGATGATATGCTGCAATCAGTCAATATTCAAGATGTGATTATGCAAAACACCTCACAGATATTGCAAAATGATATTGACCTCACACATATTGATAATATTCTTTTTAACCAGCGATTTGGGTTTTTTGCCATACAGAAGTTACGACTATTTTTAGAAAAGCTGCCGCTTAAACGTGTTGATTCTATTGCAAAAAGTATGTATTGCTTGACATTAGTTCAGCAATATTCGTGGGTGATGTTTGAAATAGTGGCAAAAGAGCTCCTAGACCTCTGCATAAAGGATAATGCCAATGCGATTAGCTTTATTGAATTTTATAATGGTGGTTCGATTGAGCTAGGGGGGAAAATCTACACAAAGCCCCTTATTATTGATAAAAATGGCAAACCTTGGACACTAGCACTCATCAAAGAAGCCTTACATAATAAAATCAGTGTAGAATTTGACATACAAAGTATGCAAAAACAAGCCAATAAGCTTGAGGAGCGCATTCATAACCTCACAAATCAAATCGCACAAGATAAATTGCGACAAAAGGGATATGAAGCAGACGCACAAACCTACAATGATATATTGGAAAATAAAAATAAGACATTGCGATTACTTGTGGATAAAAAAGCCCCTAAAGTAGAGATTATCGCTCTAGGCAGTGAGATTAATAAGCTGATAGTGGATAAATCTCATACGCTCAATACTCTAGAAGAAACACAAAAAAATATCGCTACCCTACATAAAGAGCATAATACACTCCTTAGCTCACAAAAAACGCTGCAAGAGCAGATTAGCTATTCCCTTAAGAAACATAAAGAACGATTTTTGCAATATGATTTACTTTTGCGTGCTTTAGGCGATGCAATTGCTAATGGAAAAGAGCTTGTATGAAACATATAATGTCTTCTTTAATGAATAATATCTCCTTTCGCGCAAAAACTACAATTTTAATGTGGATTATTGTCATAGGATTTGCACTTGTGGCAAGTGTGGGGATACTTGCACTAATGGGGCTAAAAAGTGAGTTTGATATAAACTCACTACATAATCACAATATCCACACGCTTATGCTCCTTACAGAAAGTGATGCACGCAATAAGCAGAATCTCCCGTATTTGCTTGAAATGTGGGAGCAACACAAGATTCACGATACGAGTAGAAATATAGAATCTGCTATTGTGCATTTACGCCGATGGTATGCCAAAACCTTTATGCCTAATGAATATTGGCAGATTCAAACTCTTTTACAAGCAGAGAGCGCTCTTATAGAATCTATTGATAGAGCCTTTATCAATAGTGATACCCTCTCGATGCCCTCTTTACTTAAAGAGCAGGTTTTACTCTCTTTTGACATTGCTTTTTATGGGAAAAAGATTACAGATTCTCTTTACAAAAATACTTATATTATCTTAGCTATTTTTATGTTTATCGTGATTGCTACGATTATTATCCTTGCCCTATCTATCGGGCATTCTATCAATACCAATCACTTGCTTTTAGAACAACTTGTGCAATCTAAGACAAAAGAGCTTCAAGCACTTAATGCCAATTTACAAAAGTCCATTGAATACGAGGTAGAGCAGAATCGCAAGAAAGATTTGATTATGTATCAACAGGCTAGACTTGCCTCTATGGGGGAGATGATACAAAATATCGCTCATCAATGGCGGCAACCACTTAATTCTCTAATGATGCTGATACAGAGCTTTAAAAGCAAGGCTATGCAAAATAAGCTTGATAATGAATTTGTCCTGCAGCAAACGCAATATGGTATGAAAATCGCCACTGAAATGTCAAATACGATTGAAAATTTCCGCAATTTCTTCCGCCCAGAGACAAGCACCGAAGTGTTTGAACCTGCTACAAGCATTTGGGATTCTCTAGAACTCCTTAAAGAACAGATTAAAGAAAATCATATATATATTGATGTATTAATCAAAAAAGCAAATCTTAGTGTAAATGGCTATCAAAACTCTTTTATGCAAGTGATTTTAATCCTTATTAATAACGCCATTGACGCCCTAAAACTCAAAGCACAAAGCAATGAGGACTTTAAAGCACATATAGAAATTTTATTAGATAAGGTAGGATATAATATTGTCCTTTGTATCAAGGATAATGCAGGAGGCATTGGCTTAGAGGACAAGACAAAGGTGTTTGAGCCTTATTTTACCACTAAGCATAAATCTGTAGGCACAGGTGTTGGGTTATATATGGCAAAGCAAATCATTGAGAGACATTTTAATGGTAGCATTGATGTATCAAATACACAATGGAAAGAACACTTTTTTGGAGCAGAATTTAACATTCACATACCAACACAAGGCAGCGATAATGAAATTTGATACTCTTAATAAACTTACTATTCTTTATGTAGAAGATGATATAGATACCGCTAACCTCACAAGTATGGTGCTTGAAGATTATGTAGGGCGTCTATTTGTGGCTAAAAATGGACAAGAAGCGCTTGATCTTTTTAAACGACATAAAATTGATTTAATATTGACAGATATTCTTATGCCTAAAATGAATGGAATTGAGCTCATTAATGCCATACACAACTCAAGCACCCACCCTGATATCCCTGTAGTCATCACTACTGCGCACACAGAGACAAAATACCTCCTTGATGCGATACGTTTGCGCGTAGATGGCTATATCTTAAAGCCTATCAATATTGAAGAATTACTCCATACGCTCAATAAGGCTATTTTGCCATTTTTGCAAGCTGATGAGATTGCCTCAAAGAATCTACTCATTAATGCTATCTCCACCTTTGTAGGAGGCAAAAAAATTGCCATTATTCAATTTTTACTCGCGAATTGCGATGAGGATAATATCTTTTATGGCTCTTATGAAAACATTATCGCTCATCTTAATGTCAGCAAGCCCACGATTGTAAAGACATTTAAGCAACTTATTGACACGGGCATTTTGATTAAGATTAAAAACAAAGTATATAAGATTCACCCTGATTTGAACAAAAATGTTAAAAACAATATTGTTTAAAGCATGTAAGATATTGACACACAAGGAACTTTTCTATAAAATCGACTTTCACTTTTTCACAAAAGACTTCTTAGAGAAGATAAGATCTTATAGCACAGATTTTATCTTCTTAACTTTCTTAAATCTTCATTTGAACTAAGGAATTTTATGGCAGATAATAAACGAACTCACACGCCTGTGGAAGGTTACCAGCTTGAAGAATTACGCACCAAAAGCATTAAACAGCTTATCAGTATTGCCGAAGAGGTAGGAGTAGAGAATCCTAGCGATTATCGTAGACAGGATTTGATTTTTGAGATTCTCAAAGCCCAAGTCAATCAAGGCGGCTATATACTCTTTTCAGGTATTTTAGAAATCACCAATGAGGGCTATGGATTCTTACGGGCATTGACCGAAAGTCTCGCAGATAGTCAAAATGACACCTATGTATCGCAATCCCAAATCCGCCGTTTCGCCCTACGTAATGGCGATATTGTAACCGGGCAAGTGCGCCCCCCTAAAGACCAAGAGCGATATTATGCACTTTTAAAGATTGAAGCGATTAATTATATGTCGCTTGAAGAGATTAAGAATCGTCCGCTTTTTGATAATCTCACGCCTCTTTTCCCACACGAACAGCTCAAACTCGAATATGAGCAAAGCAAAGTTACAGGCAGAATGCTAGATTTATTTAGCCCTATTGGCAAGGGGCAGCGTGCTCTTATTGTCGCTCCTCCGCGCACGGGTAAAACAGAATTAATGAAGGAATTAGCCCACGGCATCGCCAAAAATCACCCTGAAGTAGAGCTAATGGTGCTTTTAGTCGATGAGCGCCCAGAGGAAGTTACAGATATGGAGCGAAGCGTGCGAGGACAAGTCTTTAGCTCTACTTTTGATATGCCAGCGACAAACCATATCCGCGTGGCAGATTTGGTTATTGAAAGTGCCAAACGTAAGGTAGAAATGGGTAAAGATGTGGTGATACTGCTAGATTCTATCACGCGTCTAGCTCGTGCCTATAATGCCGCTACGCCATCAAGTGGCAAGGTGCTAAGTGGAGGGGTTGATGCAAATGCTCTGCATAAGCCCAAACGCTTTTTTGGTGCAGCACGTAATATCGAGCAAGGCGGCAGCCTTACTATCATTGCTACCGCCCTCATTGAAACAGGCTCAAGAATGGACGAAGTGATTTTTGAAGAATTTAAAGGCACGGGCAATAGCGAAATCGTCCTTGCACGTTCCATCGCTGACCGCAGAATCTACCCTGCCTTTGATGTATTAAAAAGCGGCACACGCAAAGATGATTTACTCCTTGGCAAAGATAATCTTACAAAAATATGGATGCTACGTAATGTAATGCACACGATGGATGATGTCGAGGCACTTACATTTATTTACTCAAAAATGAAACAAACGCAGGATAATGCAGAGTTTTTAAATATGATGAACTCTCAAGAATAGGATTTTAATGCGTGCGGGTGTCTTTGATAGCGGTGTTGGCGGCTTAAGTGTGTTAAAAAGCCTCATTAATGCTAAACTTTTTGATGAGATTATCTACTATGGCGATACCGCGCGTGTGCCTTATGGTGTCAAAGATAAGCAAACAATTGTGCGCTTTTCCCTTGAAGCCCTTGATTTCTTTGCTCCACATCATATCGATATTCTTATTGTGGCGTGCAATACTGTGAGTGCTTACGCTTTAGCCGAAATGCAGGCAAAGAGCAAAATTCCTATTGTTGGGGTGATTGAGCCCGGTGTCCTTGCCGTACAAAATAAGCTTTCAAATACAGATTCTCAAATCCTTATCATCGCCACACGTGCGACAATCAATTCCGGTGAATACGAAATGCGATTACGCAAAATTGGCTTTTGGAATCTCAAAAGTCTTGCCACAGGGCTTTTTGTGCCTATCGTGGAAGAGGGGCTGCTAGAGGGGGCAATAGTAGAGGATATTTTTGAATACTATTTTAGCTCCCTTAGTAATCCTCCTAAGGCTATTATTCTAGGCTGCACGCACTTCCCGCTTATCGCCCCCGCGCTTGATAAATATTTTAAACACCAAAGTATTCTAATCCATTCAGGCGAGGCGATTGTAGAATATTTAGAATCCCGCTTGCACCTCACTTCAGGCGATTCACTTAAATCTTTGCAATTTTATGCAAGTGATAATCCCGCAATGCTTACAAAAATAGCCCAAAAATGGTTGAGCTAATCTTAAAACTTTAAGGAGAAAAAGTATGGATAAAATAAAACGAAAGATTAATTTTGATGTTTGCACTTTCTGCAATCATAAGTGTAATTTTTGCTCAAACCCAGACAAACGCACCAAAAAAAATAAAACAAGCTATGAGGACTTTGTAAAATCTATGGATAATGTCTTAAAATATGTGCAAACAGATGAATTAGGTTTGAGTGCTAAAGGTGAAGTATTATTAAACAAAGACCTAGAGGCTATTATTTGGCATTACAAAAATATCTATAAAATTCCTTATGTGTATATAAGCTCTAATGGAGCACTTATGGATAAGACAAGGGCAGAGTCTCTGCTGCAAAATGGCTTAGATTCTATAAAATTTTCTATTAATGCTTTAGATTCTACAAATTACAATGCCGTGCATGGTAAAGATGACTTCCAAAAAGTAATTGAAAACTTTGCTGCCCTCCTAGAGTTAAAACAAAAGCATTATCCGCACGTTAAGCTGCTCATAAGCTCTGTTTTAACG
>NZ_CAJTLL010000008.1 GCF_910577135.1 uncultured Helicobacter sp. | reverse complement strand
GTGGCACATCATATATTAATCCCTATCAAAGAATCTTGCCTGCAAGAGCATATTGGATAAGTTTTAGGGCGGATTGGAACCCCCCCCCCCCGATACCCTATCTACTATTAAATAGGCAGGGTATCCTCTCAAGTAGCCTTTAGTTTATGACTTCAATCCTTAACATTCTCTGTTTAGACAAATCATTCTAAGACAACCTCACATAGCCTCGAACGTGTTTTTATTTATGGCTTTGGCTTTACTAATCCCAATCAATAGTTTTCTGCTTCATAGATAAAGCCTATAAAGCCCTAAGCATATCCTCAAAGCTCTTTTGAAAGGCTATAAGCCCTTCATCTAAAAGCTTTTGTGATAAATTTTGATAATTTATCCCCGCTTTGCTTACCTCCGCCCAAAATGCGTTGCGCTCTTGTGCGCTAATCAGTGATTTTTGTGCTTTGTTTGTGCTATTTTCATAAGCTCTAATCGCCTCAAGCGGTGCAGTATTCACACTATGAGGTAAAATCAAGCTATCAATATAATAGCTTGGTGGTAAATCCCCGCTTTTCACGCCTGTAGAAGCAAAAAGTGTGCGGATAGAATCCACTTTGAAATGCTCAATTTCCCCATAGCAATCCATCGCATTCATAATGCCCATTTTAGCCTGTAAATGCTGCTCTAAATGAGTATCTACCGCCCTATCAAAACGTGAGACAAATACACTGATCACAGCTTGAATGTGTGAGGTTTGTATGCCCTCTTTTAATGCAATGGCACATTCTTTGGCTTGATTTGGTGTGAAAATAAGTGTGGCATTGACATTTATACCCCTTTGTGTAAGAGCATTCATCACTTCATATCCTGCGGGAGTAGCTGGGACTTTAATCATCACATTAGGCATAGCTATGGCATTATAGAGTCTTATGCCCTCATCTATACTTTTAGCAGCATTTTCACTCAAAAATGGGTCGATTTCAATGCTTACAAAACCCTTGCTCTTATCTTTATCCCACAAAGGCTTTAGAATCTCTGCTGCCCTCTTAATATCTGCTATGGCAAGATGCTCATAAATCGCCTTGGGCTTCGCGCCTTTGAGGGCTTGTATAGCTGCTGCATAGGCGGAGGTTTTAAGGCTTTGAGCGAAAATGCTAGGATTGCTTGTCGCTCCTTGTATTGCCCCTGAATCTACCAATGAAACAAATTCCTTTTCTAAAAAATCCTTTTGGATAAAATCACACCATAAGCTAAAATCAAGCGGCATTATTGCTCCTCGTAAATGAAATTTATAATGTAGATTCTATACCTGAAAAGCTTAACTTGCAAATGTGAAGCAAAAGAATAATGCTTGCAACCCATTATGCCAACAAACCTCTTTATTAATGAAATCTTTTAGCACAAAAGAGTAGAAAATGGCTGGTACTCCATATTAATTTTATGATGAAAAGCCTAATTCTTTTGGCAAAATAGACATTTACAGAAGAAGAGGAGATTCACATCAATATCCCATAACCAAAGAGAATCTATCTAAAGTCAATAAAAGGTGACTCAACCAAAAACAATTTTGAGATATAAAGTGGGCTAAGAATTAATAAATCTAAAAAGCTAGTAGCAAGACAATAGACACCATTTGCCATTGATACCTCAAGCCTAAGCAATGCCAAAATAGCAAACCCTAGAATTTATCAACTTTTCATCAATCATTATCTTTGTGAGATGAAAAAACATAACAAAAGCTTTCTATAAATCTATCCACTTTACTTATTTTGTAATTTAAGATTCCTATTTTTTGCTCTCATAAATAAATGGCACACTTTTGATACCCGCATCTACGACTTTTTGATTGATTTTCATCGTGTCCTTTGTATCAATGTTAAGGTAGTTTGTAGGCACCTTAGAATGCGGGGTATAGACTTCTCTTAGCACACTAAGCTTTTGCTTATTGTCCTTTGCATCAAGCAATCTATCGCGTATCATACTCGCCTTCAGTGGTGAATCTTGCCCCACAAAGCCAACAATCAGCATATACACATCAGAATCTACCAATCGCTTTTCAACACCCTGCAATTCCTTTTGACAGGAGGGGCAATTAGGATCAGAAACAATATAGGTGATTTTTTTCACATTTTTATTGGGGGAATGAAGGATGATGTATTCATCTTTAGCAATTTTTTTAAAAAATGTTTCAAGAGTAGCATTATCAGGCTTAGAGCTGGTGTCTGTCTGCTTAATGAGATTGCTCACAGCTCCCATATCCTCGCTTTTGTCGGCAAAAAATACATTTGAGACACCAATTACCACTTTGCCATCTTTGCTGGCAAAAATGGGTATTTGCATATCGCCTACGGCTATTAGCACGAGTTTCACATCAGGTGTTGAGGTGAGATTTTGGATTTTGATGATCTTTACATCTTGTTTTGCACTTTTTTTCAATGTCTCTTTAAGTGTCTCCTCAAAACTCGCCCCGAAACACAACGTGCTAAAAAGTGCTAAAAAAGCCATATATTGCAAGATTTTTTCAAATTTTTTCATCGCTCTGCCTTTAACAATATGGAATTTAGGCTAAGATTCTATAATATTTTGACAAATACAAAGGTAGATGATGTTAATAGACAATAAGGGTAAAAAAGCAGGGATTCTAAGCTCAAAGCATTATCCTTTTCAAGCCTCATATACAAAGCAATGGCGCAATATGGCGGTATTTTCTCTAGGATCAAATATCCCAAAGGCACACAAGCATAGCATAATGATTTTAGAATCGCTCTTTATGTGGCTAAAGGCACATTCCCGCCTCCATATTTGCGCTACTTCTCCTATATGGCGTAATCCTCCCTTTGGCTTTAAAATGCAAAATGACTTTTATAATGCGATTATGATATGTCAAAGTGATATGGGTCTAAGGGAGATATATAGGCTGATGTTTTATGCGGAACGGCGGTTTGGGCGAGGACGAAAAAGGGCTTTTAAAAACGCCCCTCGCACTCTTGATATAGATTTAATCTATTTTAACACCCTACGTGTGAATCTCTCTCACCTGCAAATCCCACATAAACACTACAAAGAGCGTCCATCGGTAATGCTGCCATTAAGTTTTATGGAATGCTTCTAGGGATTATAACGCTTTGGTAGGCTTATAAAGCAATGTGTAAGGTTGTGTTAAAAACTTAAAGTGTATAATGATAGACTTATTTTATTTGAGGTCAAGGAGGCAGCTATGTCTGGAATCTTAGCAGGGAAAAAGGGGTTAATCGTAGGTGTAGCAAATAACCGCTCTATTGCTTATGGTATCGCCAAAGCGTGTAAGGTACAAGGAGCAGATTTAGCTTTTACATTTTTAAACGAATCCTTAGAGAAAAGAGTGCGCCCTATCGCAGAGGAGTTTGGGGCAAAGGAGCGCGTGTATGAGCTTGATGTGGGTAAAGAGGAGCATTTTAACGCACTTTTTAACGCGATCAAAAAGGATTTGGGAGGACTTGATTTTATCGTGCATTCTGTGGCATTCGCTCCTAAAGATGCGCTAGAAGGGGAGTTTATCCAAACGAGCAAACAAGCCTTTAATACCGCTATGGAAATCTCTGTATATTCACTCATCGAACTCTCCCGCACTATGCTTCCCTTGCTTAATCCAAATGCGGCGATTCTCACACTTACCTATCTTGGTAGTGTCAAATATGTAACAAACTACAATGTTATGGGCGTGGCAAAAGCTGCCTTAGAATCTTCTGTGCGCTATCTTGCCTATGACTTGGGAAAACAAGGCATTCGTGTCAATGCTATCTCCGCAGGTCCTATTAAAACCTTAGCTGCAAGTGGAATAAGTGATTTTAATATTATGCTCAAATGGAATGAAGCAAATGCGCCATTGCGTGAGAATGTGAGTATTGACCAGGTAGGAAATGCAGCGATGTATTTGCTCAGTCCTCTTGCAAGTGGCGTTACCGGTGAGGTGCATTATGTCGATGCAGGATATAATATTATGGGTATGTGTGCCACCGAGCAAGTCGATGGCAAAATCACACCACGTTGGGATATTTTACGCTCTTAAAAAGCAATCATAATATTCGCGAGGTAACTAAGTTGCATAGGTAGAGATTCATTATTATTAGCTCCTAATTCCTTAAATTTATCACTTAGAGGAAAGCTGCCTCGCCCCATTACTTCAAGGCTAACAAAATCACTTAGCACAAAGCCTAATCCTAGATTCACATTTACCCCAAATCCTTTTGTGCTCTCATCATTAAGCTTAAGTTGTGCATAATGCACACCCGGTCCGCCAAAGGTATAAAATCGTGGAGCGAATCTATACCCTTCTTCCCAAGTGATACCATAGCTTCTATATGATGGTTTCGCATCACTTTTCAAGAGATTTGAATCTGCGACTTCAACAAGGATACGCGTAAAAAGCTTTTGGCTCGTATTTATCTGTAAGCCCACCGCGCCGCGTCCACTTAAACCACCTTTCTTGTTATACAAAGTCTCGCCCATATTGCTCCATTTGACATTTGTATCAGCATTTTTAAACCAAGTGGTTTGAGAACCTATACTTCCACCTGCTATGAAGCAGTATTTCTGCTCCTGTGCTTTTGGAGCACAGGAGCAGAAATAAATGTAATAAAAGCAAGAATTTTTTTTATTTTATCTCCTTTAATGATTTAATAAGATTATAAACTCATCAACTTAGCAAACCACAGCTTAATATAAAAATCGCACTTTTTTACCAAAACCTTAGTATAAGTAGAGACCAATCGAATAAATACCATAACATAAATCCTCCTCTTTATTTTAGCATTAAAGCTTAGTGCTAAACATTATTATCAAGGTAGAATCTATCCTGATACCCTCAAATTAAAAGTAAAGACCTAGAGGTATTCCAGCAACAAAAGCCCACATACTACACCTCCTTTTAAAGATTATCTCAAACCAAAACTTTATGATTTGATTGAATGATTATACTATACAATATAATAATTGTTATTATTTTATATATCAATATTTTGAGTAATGTAATTTTGTAACATAATCTTTTTTAAGTCAAATTTGCCTACAATGTGTCTTTTATTTTCATAAAGGATTCACAAACAATGCGTTTTAAAGCACAGCAGAGTCTCCACCTCATCTCACTTGGCTGCACAAAGAATCTTGTAGATTCTGAAGTAATGCTTGGACGATTACAATCTTATGCCCTCACGCAAGAGCTTGAAAGTGCTGATGTAATTATCATTAATACTTGCGGTTTTATAGAATCTGCCAAGCAAGAGAGTATCCAAACTATTCTCCACGCCTCAAGCAATCGCAAAAAGGGTGCATTGCTTGTGGTAAGCGGCTGCCTCTCGCAAAGATATGCTAATGAACTTAAAGCAGAAATACCAGAGATTGATATTATCACAGGCGTGAGCGATTATGACAAAATCGATAATATGATAGCTCAAAGGCGTGGCATAGCGTCTAATAAAGTCTTTTTGGCTGATGAAAACGATAAGCGCGTGATTGTCGGCTCATCTTTTCACGCTTATATTAAACTTAGCGAGGGTTGCAATCAACAATGTAGCTTTTGTGCAATTCCACAATTTAAAGGCAAACTCCATTCACGCACATTGCAATCCACACTCAAAGAATTGACAAATCTCTATAATCAAGGATTTAGAGATTTTAGTTTTATCGCTCAAGATTCTAGCTCATATATGCGTGATTTAGGGCAAAAAGATGGGCTTATACGGCTCATTCAAGCTATTGATAATCTTAACCTTGATATAAGTTGTAGGATTTTTTATCTCTACCCCAGCACGACTTCTTTACAACTCATAGAATCTATTGCTGCCTCAAAGTGCTTTTTACCATATTTTGATATGCCCATTCAGCATATCGCAGATTCTATGCTACGCACGATGAGACGAGGAGCAGATAAAGCGGCACATTTAGAACTATTAAGGGCGATGAGGGCAGTCCCACATAGCTTTATCCGCACAAGCCTTGTGCTTGGACACCCCGGCGAAGATGAAGCGGCATTTACAGAGTTGTGCGAGTTTATAGAATCTTTTGGCTTTGATAGGATTAATCTCTTTGCCTACTCGCCGCAAGAACACACCCTAGCCTATAAGCTACCTAAAGTAAGCGCTAAAATCACAAATACCCGTATAAATGCCCTTAATCGCATTATCAAAGCCCAGCAAAAGGCTCTAAATAAAGCTCTTGTGGGGCAGGAAGTGAATATTATCGTGGAGGGTAAAAGCGAGATAAGCGAGTATTTTTATAGGGCGCGGCTTGTGCTGTGGGGCAGGGATATTGATGGGGAGATTCTCATCAATGATAGCGAGATGTGTGATAAAAGTGGCAATATGCTGCCTTTAAGCGAAGGATATTACCGCACCAAAGTCACTGCATACAAGCAAAACTTCCTTTTTGGTAAAGTTCTTGCGCATTTAGCGCATATTTCCTAGCAAAAACAGCAAAAAATAAAGACTTTTTAGATATAAGGATAGGCTTATGCACCTTTTATCTTCAATGACGGGGAGGATATTTATGTTTTCGCTACTTCGGCATTTGAGCATTAAAACTCAAATAGTTTCTCTTATGGGCATTCCACTTCTTGCTCTTATCTCTTTTCTCTGCTTGCAGCTTTCACAAACTTTCACATCAATTAACGAGGTTAAGGTGCTGCAAGAGCAAATTCGCATCTCTGAACAAATTTCAGATCTTGTGCACGAAATGCAAAAGGAAAGGGGTTTAAGTGCAGGGTTTGTGGTCTCTCAAGGGAAGCAATTTAGCAATGAGCTTAAAGAGCAGCGCACACGCACAAACAAAGAAATCAAGACATTGCAAGATATGCTATCAAATAGTAGTAATTTAAATGAAGCCTTTCTCACTACTTTGCAGCAAGGCTTAGAATCTATCCTAAAAATAGAACAAACAAGGCAAAAAGCTGATAACGCTATCACCTCACAAGAAAATATCACCCCACAGATAATAGGATACTACACTTCTACCATTGCACTTTTACTTGATGGCATTACAAAATCTGCTAATCTTATCAATAATGCCATTTTAGCTCGAGCTATGATAGCTTATACAAACTTCCTTTATGCAAAGGAGAGGGCTGGGCTAGAGAGAGCCACAATCAATGGTATATTTGCTGCTAATATCCCACCAAGCGATGCGCTTTATGATAAGGCGATTTCTCTTATATCCGAGCAAGAAAGTTTTTTAAAGATTTTTTTATTTATCGCTTCACAGGAAAGCAATAATGTTTATAACAAAGCCATCAAAGATAAAAGCTTTGCTGAAGTGCAAAGAATGCGTGATATTCTCACCCAAAAGCGACATACAGGAGATTTTGGCATTAATGCGAAACATTGGTTTGATACTATTACAGCAAAAATTGATGTGCTAAGAGATATAGAGGACTTTATTGCCACACGCATCAGAAATCTCACACTTGCACAACTTGATTCCTTGAAGGCTACTTTTGAAATATTGCTTGTGGTGTATGGCTTTGTGCTGCTTTTTACTATTGGTTTTAGTGTATTTGTGGTAAAAAATATCCTCACACGTTTAAATAATGTCAATACCAAACTTGCCTATATCACACAAAATAAAGATTTAACAGAGCAGGTAAAGATTCTTGCAAATGATGAAATTTCAAAAATGGCACACTCTGTAAATGCCTTTATCCGCTATATCCACGATGTATTCTTGGAAGTAGTAAAGCTTATCAAAAATAATCTCTCCATCACACAAACTCTTGTAAAAACATCTATCCAACTTGACAACAACACCAAGGATATTGCCAAAATCTCTAAAGATAATACCGAGATAGGCGAAGCAAGTGCAGATATTTTAAAGCAAAATATTACACTTTCAAATGCAACAAAAGAGGCTTTAGATAGTGTATTAAACAATATGGGAGAAACAAAGCACATAATACAATCCGTCAATGAGGAGATTGCTCAAGATGCACAAAAAGAGCACGAAAATGTGCAAAAGATACTCTCTCTTGCTAATGAGGCAAAAAATATTCAAGGAGTGCTTATAGCGATTACTGAGATTGCCGATCAAACCAATCTTTTAGCACTTAATGCAGCTATTGAAGCAGCAAGAGCAGGAGAACACGGACGAGGCTTTGCTGTGGTCGCTGATGAGGTGCAAAAGTTAGCTGAGCGCACACAGCACTCTATTACCGAGACAAGCGGCATTATCCAATCTATTTTGCAATCCATAGATGAAGTTTCTACCGATATGGAAAATAGCTCTAAATCTATGACTCGCCTTACAGAGCAATCTCAAGTGATGCATGCCAATATAGAATCTCTATCTTCATTGGTGCAAGAAGCAATGGAAAAATCTCTACAAAACCTAGAGGGCGCACAAAAAGTAGATGAAAATGCTTCAGCTATCGTGGAAAATGGTATCAAAATCGCCTCGTGCGTGAATCAAATCGTAGAAATTAGTGAAAATATACAAAATCACTTCCAAGCTCTTAGTGAACAAAGCAAAACGCTTGATGAAATGATGAGCACCTTTAAGATATAAGCCTATCATTTGTGCTTTGAGGAATCTCACTTGCCCAAGTAGGATCTTAGGCTTATATAAAATCGTGTGAGTGTATATGCGCTTATGCTCATCTACACTCCTATGTAACTTTTAAGCATAAATCTTCTACCAAATGGGATAGATTCTTAGACTGATTTCCTCTTAAAAATTATAAACCTAAGTCCTAATGATTTTTAAAAATACTTTCTTAGATTCTATTGTTTCAAAAAATTTGCAATATGTGGCAAAATCGTGCTAAAGTCCGCACCATTAGGAGCAAACACATCATCACATTTTTTGGGTAAAGGGGTATGCGTAAGCCATTTTTGTGCAAGTTTGCTTACTTCTAATGCGCTCTTTGCGTGAGACATTAGCCCCAAATCAAGCAAAAATCTATCGTGAAAAAGCAAAAGCGAACGTGTAGAAATCACCGGTATACCTAAATAACACGCTTCTAGATTCATCGTCCCACCCCCACCTACTAGCACATCAATAAATGGATAAAATGCCTTTGGCTCTAGCTTATTTCTAAGAATCTTCACATTCTTATATGTGCTAAAGGCAGATTCTAGACTATCGCTCTCATAACGTGGCATAATCAACACATTTGCCATATCACTTAGCAATGGAATACTCTCATAAATAATAGGCAGCTTTTGCTTCACATAATGCGCCTTATACTCCTCCTCCCGCACTAAGATAATGGGTAGTTTAGAATCTAGCCCATACTCACGCACAAATGCTCCCCTTTGCTTAGAATCCCGCTCATAAGAGGGCATATCTTGTAGCCATAATACCACATCGATAAAATCATAAGATATAACTTGCGATGGGAGCAGCCCCACACTCGTATAGCATATCTCTGGCACGATAAAAGGGCGAAACACAAGCGTAGAGAGTGGAATCGTGAGACGGGAGAGAAGAGTAAGCTTCTCTTTGCTAAATACCTCATCAGCTATAGGTGTATCAGCAAAATGCACTATGGGTATGCCTAAGCCAAAGGCACATTGCACCCCATCGACACTAGCACCTGTGATAAAAAGGCGTGGTATTTTGCCTAATTTCTCAAAAAGTGTGAGAAATCCTTTCTGCCGCTCAAGCCGAGATTCAAACTTGCCGAGCTTACTTTCTCCGCCATAGCCACCTATGGCTGTGGCTTGGATATTAAAAAGCCCTAAAAGCCTTGCGCATTCATCATAGCCCTCACTTTTGCGTGTGGTGATAATCACCTCATCAAAGGATTGGAGCTGTGGGATAAGGGATTTGAAAAACATCACATATTTTGGGTCAATAATATCAAGCCAAATCATATTTACCTCTGTGAATCTATCTATATCAAGCTATGGGCGCGAAACAAGGCTCAAGCCCATAAGGCAGGATTAAAATACTGCTGTGTAAAATATTATTGTAGCTTATTTTAGGACAAAAGGGATAGCTTTACTCCTAGCCCGTTTAATGCCATATCTCCTTTAAGATTCCATTTTCCATTCTTGCTGGTCGGGGAGTTTGCTTTGGCTGTCCTTTTTTAATATGTATGCTTTCTGCCATCTTCTGGGCTTGAGAGAAATGTAATCGCATATGCTTTCTATCTTTATAAACACCTATCATTATATAGACATACTCTCCATTATTTGATTGATACAATATATACTGATGTGAGGCAATGCTTTTAAGTGTATGGGGGGGTATTTCTTTGGCATAAGTGGCTACTATATAGTAATATCCCTCTTTAAGGTGAGATGTAAAAGGCAAAGAGTTTTCTTTAATATCTGCTTTTTTATCGGTATGGATTGTGGCATTTAGCTCTGTATCTTTAGAATCTGTAAGAACATCTTTATTCTTTGCGAGATTCTTAGTCTTTTTGTTTGAAGCAGATTGTGCATTTTCTTGCTCATCGTCTGCAAAGAGATTTCGTATAGAGGCGTTCTTATGCTCTTGGGTGAGTTGTGTGGGCTCACTTTTTATTGGAGCATTTTCTTTAGAATCTTTCTCCTGTGTCTTTTTATGCTTAATTTCTACTTTCTTATCTTCTTTATTTGTATATGTTGGGATATTCTTTTGGCTTGTGTCTTCTTGTTTGGTTTGCTCTTCTTTGTTGCGAAGAGTTCTTGTAGAGCTGTTGTGACTTGTATTATCTTTATTTGGGGTATTTGAATCTGGTATAATAGGAGCTTGCTGCACAAATACTTCTTTGGCTTTGGCTAAAGCGACGAGCTCTATAGCTCTATCAACTGATGACAACAAAAGAGTCTGATCTACGTGGCGAATCATAGGTTTCATATTGCGTTGAATATGGGTTTGTTTAGTAAGTATTTCTATGGCTTGTTTATCTTTTTTGAGATCTTGATATGCATAGGCACCTATAAGATAGCGATAGAGTATATCGCCTTTGCTCTCGCTCATATGCACGATATAGGGATATTGGGCAATTTTACTTAATATGCTAGGAGGCATTTGCCCTTTATATGCAGCCACTTGATAATAATATCCCTCTAAGGCTGCATTATACGTTTCTTTTTGCTCATCTGTTTTTTCTTTAGGTTTAAGATTTTCTACATACAAAGCTATATCTCTTATATCTTGATCGGTAAATTTAAAGCGCATAAGGCTTGCGCTCATTGTCCCTTTTGCCCCACCATTATCTCCCATACCTTGCCGATAGCCCAAAAGTATGCTCTCTAATACAGCATAAGGCATACCAGCAATGGGTTCGTGGAGTGCTCCTCCGGGAGGTATGCTTTTCCCTTTACCACCGTGACATTGGGCACAAGCTTTTTTATAGAGTTTGCCCCCATTTTTAAGAGAAGTAATCACGGCTTCATCATAAGTTTTAGACAATAATACTGTGGGGATAAAGCATAAACAAGCAATATATAACATACTTGCTGCACATAATAAAAAAGATTTGGTTGATTTGCATCCACTACTTGGGGTTAAAACCCTCTTGTATGGCTGATAGTAAAACATAAAGCACCCCTGCCCCTGATTTTTACCGCATATAACTTAATATGATATTTCAATACAATGCTTCTTGTCTTTTAACTTCATTACGAAGAGACAGACTTAGAATCTTAATATATTTAATTATACTTTAAATATATATTAATTATATTTAAAATTAAACTATATATTTAAAAATATTCTAAATATATAGTTTAACGATAAGTTTGTAAAATAATCAATAATGTTTAGTCGCAATTTTACCGACATACAGGGACTTAGAGGCATTGCTATAACGTGAGTATTCTTGGAGAGAAATGAAAAATCAACTTATTTTTTTATTAAAAAAAGATAAGTAAAGTAAATGAAAATGCTTTTTGTTGCCTATTTTTGGCAAAAGTTACTTTCTAAAACAATAACTCTTTTGTTTTTCTTCCTCTATATAAGACTTAGATATGTAAGTATACTTAGTGCCTTTTAAGGAGGGATATAATCTAAATAAATCCTCTAGTTTTAGTCTATTTGTCATAAATAGCTCACAAGAAAATAATTGTAAACCTTCGATTATGACTGCGCCAAAGCTAAAACTCCTTTAAAATCAAAAAGCGATAGCGGAGGGTTTCTATCTCATGTTTTAAGCGTTTGTTTTCATCAAGGAGTATATCGTGCTGAGTTTGTAGGCTCACAATGTCTTTACTCAGGTAATAAATCGTATTAGAGAGATAGATTTTTGGCACACACAAAAATAGCAGGGCTAAGAAAATGAACATTGCTATTTTTAACTCCTTAAACCCTAAGCTCTTTGTTTCCTTGACATCTACTTCTTTATTTGGGAGATTCTCTAAAAGCGCGTCTTTCTCCCATTCATTCACACGTGAATGTGGCAAGATAATATCGTGCAAAGAGGGTGTTTCATTCATACTTCTCTCCTAAGGCAAAAATACGCAGTTTCGCACTACGTGAGCGTTTATTTTGAGCGATTTCCTCTTTGCTTGGCACAATAGGCTTTTTAGTAAGGATTTCTCCTAAAGCGTGGTTATTGCCACATTCGCATTTATAGCGCTCCTGTGGGCAAATGCAGGATTTACTCCATTGCTTGAAATACTGCTTGATGATTCTATCCTCAAGCGAGTGAAAGGAGATGATACCTACCCTGCAATTATACAACACTCCTTTAACAAACGCATTCTCTATGCTTTGAAGCAAAGTGCGTAATTCTCCTAGCTCATCATTGACCTCAATACGCAGTGCTTGGAATGCTAATGTGGCCGGGTGTAATCCACCCACACGTGGGAAGTGCCTCTCAATCAAGTTACTTAATTCAAGGCAGCTTTCAAAGGGCTGTTTCTGCCTTTGCTCCACAATGAGATGAGCGAGTTTCTTGCTTTGTCTTATTTCTCCATAGATTCTAAAAATCGTCTCTAGCTGCACGAGAGAATAGGTATTGAGCACGTTTTGTGCGCTAAGCGGGGATTGTGAATCCATACGCATATCTAAACTTTTAGAATAAAAGCCAAAGCCCCTATGCTCCTCATCTAGCTGCATAGAGCTTACCCCTATATCGGCGATAATGCCTCTTGTCTGCTTTAGCACATCATCACTTAAGCTTTCAAGCGCGTGTGAAAAAGGGTGATGGTAAAAACAAACACGCGAGGCATAATCCTTCAAGCGCTCCTTGGCTAAAGCAATAGCAGAACTATCTCTGTCAAAGGCATATATTTGTGTGTTTGGATTAGATTCTAAAAAGGCAAAGCTATGCCCCCCGAAACCTAGTGTGCAATCTAGCAGCACACCACCCTGCCACTCTAGCCCTCTTGTAAGCTCATTTTTTAAGACGGAATAATGCTTTAGCATAGTGATTCTAGCGATTTTTAAGGCTTAAAATGATCAAATCGCAAATGATTTTCAAGAATAATTTGATGTTCTCTGTAGGCAGAATTTTTAAGCCCAACAATCATTACAAAATAAATATGCTTGCTTTTTTCATCAAATTCCATTTTAATAGGCAGCTCCACACGTGCAAAGTAAGGCATACTATTTACCCATAGGATAAAATTTTCAATGCTCTGGGTATCTGGGGCATAGCCAATGATTTGATAGCGAGTATCGATGATTTCTTGTTCTTTTGTGCTATTTAATTTTTTTACTTCTACTGCACTGAATTGACTTTGTAATAAATCTTGTAGCTTTGCTTCATCACCCTCATTATACAGGCTTGAGAGAATTTTGTAATACTGGGTAGAGAGTGTTTTAAGCTGTGCTTCTATAGCGAGATAATCTTTATTGACTTGATTGAGGGTTGTTCTTGATTTTTTGGTCTCTAACGCTTGTTTTTTGTATTCAGTAATTTTAGGAAGAAGCATATTAATAATACAAAATCCGCAAATACCAACAAACATACAAAAAAATGCAAGATTCTTAAGCGTACAATCTGTGCGAAAATCACTATCCATTACTGTGCTCCTTGGCTAGTCGGCTTAAGGGGTTTGAGTGAAGGATTTGCCTTGCTTACAGAGACGAAGTTAAACCACCCACTCATAAGCGGATAAAACTCTACTTTTGTCTGTGTAAAAACTGCACGTAATGGGGCTTCTAAAAGAAACTTATACACTTCTTTTGAAGGTGTTAAGCCTTTCATCACAAGCATATTGTAATCTAGCTCTATGCTTTTTGTTGTAATTTGATCAGGAATGAGATTGAGGAGATTAGATAGCCCATCTTTTAGCATTTTGTTTTGTATTTGGATTTTCTCCCCAAGATTGACTTCATAATCAAGCCGCTCTATATAGTCTTTTACTACAATGGCTTTGAGTTTTGTATGCTGGATAGTTTCTTCTATTTGAGCTTTTTCGTTAATTTTCTCAATACTTTGTTTTTCTAGGGCTTGTGCGAAAGCATATATGCAAACCACGGCTAACACTGTGTAAAAAAACCAAATTTTTGTATAACGTTTGAAAATACTTTTAGGTTTAGGACGTATAAAGCTATAAGTCATATCTTATCCTTGATTACCAAGCTCTGCTTTAGCAAGCCTAATAAGTGCTTCAGGGATATTCAGTGGAAGCACTTTCACATCAATCATTAAAGATTGGCGGATATGATCAAGGGCTTGTTTGGTGATACCATAAGTATCAAGAATTACGATAGTTTCTATAAACTGGGCATTGTAGATAGGATTGCTATAAAACTCGCTAATAGAATTTTTGAGAATCTCCGCTGCATTTGAGGCACGTGCTAAATCTCTTAAAGCCTCTAAACGAGACATTTCAGCCTCTTGCTGTTTTTGAGAATCCACTTCATCAGGTGCGAACTCCTTGCGTATAAGCTCTTCGTCTAAATCCTCTAGCTCACCAATTTCATTGAGCTCATCAAGTGAACCAAGTATGGAATCCAACTCACTTAGCTCTTTAAAAGAATGTACCTCTGTCATAGAGCTATTATCATCATCGCTTTGCTCCAACTCTCCACCTATCATAAAAAATCCACCAAAATACACCCCTTTTTTATCAGCTACAAAAAGCGTCATACTCGCCCGTTCCTGCAATACATAGAGCTTAATTTTGTTGCCTAGCTGATTCTTGATGTGTTCATACACAAGCATAAAAGGAGAGAATAACAGATCCAAACCAAGAGCGCGAATAAATTTGACACGATTTTCATCTACTGCGAGATTTTGAATATAAAAAAGCCATTGGTTAGGCATTTCAACAATACGTGATGTTTTAGAATTGACACCAAATTTGATAAGATCGCCCTTTTTAGAGCAATTTGCTAAGCCTTGATTATAAGTCTTACTCATTGCACTAAGATAAGTGAAGGGGTATTTACGTTTATAGCTTTTAATGAGCTTTGCTGCTTCTATGGGCAACTCCTTATCTACGATTTTAAATTCTTTATTGATGGTATTTTTGACTTTATTATTTTTCATCACTACAATTTGAAGCGAGCATACCTTCCCATCGAGATTTACACCAATAAGGATTGTAGAAAAAAATGGACGAAGCAAAAATCTTAGCAAATCAATTCTCCTCGCTCTTTTAGAGTTTTATTAGAATCGAGTAAAACTTCTCTCAATATATAGGAATACACAAGCATTTAAAGTTCCTTTTCTAAGTGTGTGCGCACCAATACTTTTGCATCTTCAACATTCATATTTTTGTCGATTACAAAACCATCAAGCATATAATAATCCACTCGCGAGAATGGCTTAGGGATACGAAACTTATCCCAGCTTTTTAACTCCCAGTATCGACTACATACAACACGTAAAGGAATGATAAGTTTGCCTGTTTTTTGACTCATCGCCACCACACCATCGCCAATAGAATGATAAGGTCCTTTTGGTCCATCAGGTGAGAGGGCTACATCGTAGCCATTATTAAGAAGTCCAAAGGCATCTATTAAAACTTTTAACCCTCCTCTAGAGCTTGAGCCGCGCACATTTTTTAAGCCAAACATAGCGCAGACTTTTGCCATAATACTTGCATCAAAATGATGAGATAGCACAATATAAAAGCCTTTATCGCGCTCTTTGCTTACGTGCTTTTGAAAATACTTATATAAAAAAGGCAGCATAAGCAGCTCCCCGTGCCAAAAAGCCCCAATGAAATTATGTGTTTTTGCATATTCATTGATGTGGAATCTATGTCGTGTCAAGACATATAAAAGTCGCAAGATTCCATACATTAGCGGCGGGAGAATCTTGCTTAAAATGCGTCTTTTTGTCTCTCTACTTAGCATTAGCCGCCCTTATATTAAACTCTAAAGCTTCCTTAAGACTAAGCTCTCTTATAAATTCACCCATTAACGCCCCGCCCTCATTATGTGTAATCTTTGTCTGCACGATAGCCCCAATAGGCAGGGCTTTGCCTATGATTTTAATAAGTTTATTATGGCTTGTGCGCCCCTCGCTAAAGCACTGCATATCATCATCACGGTGATTTTCTACTAGCACTTCATATACACGCCCTTTTTCCTCCTGCGCCTTTTTACGTAAGATGTCTTTATGAAGATTCTGTAATTGCGCTAGACGCTCCTTTGCTACTTCGGGTGGAACTTGCATACTTTTATCATAACTATATGCACTTGTGTACGGACGTGGCGAATATACAAAGCTATATAGCGTATCAAAGCCTACGATTTTTACCACCTCCATTGTATCTGCAAAATCTGCATTGGATTCTGTGGGAAATCCTACGATAATATCCGTGCCTATACCGACATTAGGCAGAAGTGATTTAAGCTTTTCTATCCGTGAGAGATACCATTGCTTATCATATCCACGCTTCATCATTTTAAGAATCCTGCTAGAGCCACTTTGTAAAGGGATATGTATGCCCTTAGCAATTTTAGGATTAGTAGCAAATGCTTCTAAAAATTCATCGTCCATATGTAGCGGGTGAGGCGAGGTAAAGCGAATTCTATACAATCCATCAATCTGGCTTAACTCCTGTAATAAATCAGTAAAGTTTGTCCTAGGGTGAGGGTGGGAAAATCTCACGCCATAATGATTAACATTCTGTCCTAAAAGCAATAGCTCTTTTGCGCCATTTTGCACAAGTTTTTTTGCCTCTGTGAGAAGCAAATCTTTGGGGATAGAGATTTCCCTGCCTCGCGTGAAAGGCACGATACAATAGCTGCATTTTTTATCACAACCAATAGAGATATTAAGCATTGCTTTAATACCCATAGTTTGGGGCGAAGCAAAGACGTATGTGCTATCATCATAGTCAATATCCACTTCCACAGCCTTTGGGCGAGAAAGGACTTGCGTGATTTTAGAGACATTTCTTGCCCCTAGCACAAAATCCACACTCGGGGCTTTTTTAATAATCTCTGCCCCTAGATGGCTCGCGCTGCAACCACACACACCGATTTTTGCACCTTGTTTTTTTTCTTTAGCAAATGCTCCAATTTCTGAAAATAGTTTTTTTTCAGGCTTTTCCCGCACGGAGCAGGTATTAATGAGTATCAAATCTGCCTCTTTGGCATTATTTGTAAGGGTATATTGCAGTTTATCCTGCAATTCAGCAATCATATGTGCTGAATCACGCTCATTCATCGCACAACCCATCGTTTGGATAAATAATTTCATATTCCTTGTAGTCAATATTTTTTCTTTTTTAGATAATTAAATAATATGTAGCTCATAGATATAGCTTCCCTCATCAAGCGCATAACGCACTTCGTGCAGATGTGTACTATGCCCGGCTTTTTGGAAAAAGCTACAAGCCTTTTGCATATCTTTATGTGAATTTTCTTTGTCAAAGTAAAAGATATGTGTGCCTTGAGTGCATTTTTTTAATATATCCTCACAGCTGATTTTTGCTCCTGCTTTGCTTTTAGATTGAAGTGTGGTTTTGGCAAGTTTGAGTTCCATAATATCTCCTTAAGTATTATTTTAGAATCGGTTATTATAGCTAAAAATAGGCATATTTTTGAAACTTTAAGCAAAATTTCATTACAATGAGATTCTTCTTTAATAAGCCTTATGGTATTTTAAGAAAGCTTTTAGCCTCACACAGCCACATAGGGTATCCAATAGGACTAGGAGATATGATTTAAATGGAAAAGATTTTAGACATTATTGATTTGATTGCCTATGACAAGGGCTTAGATAATCAAGTGGTGCTAGAGATTGTCAAAGAGGGGTTAGTTAAGATTGCACGTGAAGAAATTAATCCCTATCATAATTATTTTGTCGAAGAAGATAGCAAAGAGCGGACATTAAGGCTATTTTATCGTATGAAGGTATGTGCTGATGATAAGGAGCTCAATGAGGAAGAAAAAGCCATTTATATCCCTCTATCTAACACAAAAGAGCTAAGCGATGTGGCAATAAATGATGAAGTGGATTGCGAAATACAACTAGAGGCGATGAGTAGAGGCGCAATTAACAAGCTTTTTGTGAATCTTGAATATCAACTGCAACGCTCCATTGAAGACCAAATCTTGCAAAATTTCCGCGCTATGGTGGGTAAAATCGTTAATGGGCAAGTGGTAGGCATAGATAAAGAAGACAATACTTTTATTGAAATTGAGAGTATCCGCGCTATTTTGCCACAGAAAAATCGCATTAAGGGCGAGCAATTCAAAGTAGGTGATTGTGTGCGAGCCATTCTCAAATTTGTAAACATTAATCGCAATGGTTTGCAAGTGGAGCTTTCACGCACGACACCAAAATTTTTAGAAGAACTCTTAGCAATGGAAGTGCCAGAGATTAAAGATAATGAGGTGATTATTTTTAAGAGCGCGAGGATTCCGGGGGATAGGGCAAAGGTTGCGGTGTATTCTAATAGCGCGAGGATTGATCCTATTGGCTGCTGCGTGGGCGTAAAAGGTGTGCGTATCAATGCAGTGAGCAAGGAATTGGCAAACGAAAATATTGATTGTGTAGAGTATCATAGCACACCTGAAATCTTTGTGGCTAAGGCTTTGACACCTGCAAGTGTAATGAGTGTGAAAATAGAGCAAGGTGCAGAGAATAAACGCCCAAAAGCAATCGTGCAAATCAAAAGCGACCAAAAGAGCAAAGCCATTGGAAAAAATGGCGTAAATATCCGCTTGGCAAGTATGCTATGTGAATGTGATATTAAGCTTGTGGAATTAGCAAGTGAGCGCACACCAGATAAAGAAGAGAAAATAGAGAGCGAAAAACTTGGAATTGATGCCCTTAGCTCACTTTTTAAATCATAGAAATTTCTTACACGGCAGGAAATAGGTTTAAATGGTAGTATCCTCACTTCAGGAGTTGCTTTATATCACTTAAGCCCTAATAAATTATATGCAAATATAAAGTGAAAATACGCTTTAATACCTAAGACAAAGTCTTATTTTCCTGTATTTATGTATCATAAAACCACGACATTTTGATACCTTTTGTAAAATATCAAATGACAATATTGCAAATAAAAATGGAGAATCCTATGCGGTATAAACTGATGATGTGTGGCTTTAGTGCGCTGTGTGAAGATATGCAAGAAGTGTGTGAGAGACTTAAAGTCATTCCCGTGCAAAGAGCAGAGTTAGAAAGCTCACCCTGCTATGTATTTGATTTAGAAACAGGAGCAACTTATCATATTTTGCCCTCACCCAAAGGCTGGATTATACAAGATGATAAGGGTAAAGAAATTCAATTTTAAATTTAAGCTCTTAAATATCAAACTCTAAAAGTAAAATAAAAAGCTAAAATTGCATATAATCTTTTACAAGATACTTTTTTATACCTATCTTTTCTTTGGCTGCTTTATCACACTAAAGTCGTCCATTTAAAGCATTATATCGATTATCCTTTATATGCCTCAAGCACCTTTAAAAGCTGTTTAAGTATCTCATCACTTGCTTTAGCAAAGCCTAGGGCGATATATTCATCATTTATAGAATCTAATGGAACTAAAGATTCTATCATACCGCTTTTGTTTTGATGTGTTTTCATATCCATTATTTCATAAAAAACACTCACTTGTGCCTTATAGCTACCTTTGTCATTTAAAATTTGTAAAGAAAGCAAGGAAAGCTTTAAGGCTTTATGTATCTTTTGTGTCCCAAATGGCGGTGTTGAAAGCTCAAAACACTGCTCTTGTGCCTTAAGAAGCAGTGCCATCTTAAGCATATCTTTTGGTGAGCTTATCCATTTCTTAGCAAATAATGTATCCACTTGCAAAGTTTGCATATTAAAAATATAAATATTGCTATTATCATAGGGAGCATTGGCATATATATCAAACATCGCTAATTTTGATATTTTCTTGCAAGTTTTTGCATTCTCAAAAGATTGTGGATTATAGAGATTAAAATATGTAATTTTATCAATAGATGAAACAATTTTCACATCAACGCAGGCATTTAAAAATAGCATACACGCGCTTAAAATAATCCATCTCATTTGCTCTCCTTATCTTTTGGATTCTTTATGTTCTTGCTTCCCAAAGAGGCTATCATAGGGATTTTTATCCACTTTATCTAAAAACATAGAAGCCTCTCTAAAAAACTTACTCATATCTTGTAATGTCGCTTGTAGCTGCAAAATCGTAGGTGTAAGTATCTCACGCACATTATACTCGCCATTTTTTGTTTGCGTATCAATCTGTGCGCTTATACGCTGCAAATGTTCCATTGTCAAGCGCATTTCTTTTAAAATTGCATTAACCTCTGCTATATTCTGCTCATTAAGAGTGCTATTGACATTTTTTAATAGCACACTCATATCATCACTTAATTCACTTGCTTTATTGATAATCTTTTCAAACCCGCCCTTATCAAGCTCAATGACCTTCCTCCCCTCTGCATTTTCCCTTAATTCTCCACCATCACCCTGTATCAATGAAAGATAATTCGCCCCTGCTAATCCTTGAGAGCTAATCACTACTTTTGCATTCTCTCGCACATTTAAATGAGCGTCTATAAGCATTTGAATCTGTATCGTGCCTTCTTTTATGTTTTTAAAGCTTACATCTTTCACACGTCCTATGCTAATGCCTTTATAACGGATAGGTGTATTTGTGCCTATACCCTCTACTTCACTTGAACTATATGCGTAATATTGTTTATATTTTGTAGAATCTATTTCAAAACGATTAAGCCACATAATAAAAGCAATCATAAAGATTAAGACGATAAAAAACATCGCTCCAATCCATACATATTGCACATTACGTTCCATTTTATGCTCCTTTTCATTATTTCTACGCTACTTTTTATTTTTTAAGAGGGAGGGGCTTAAATTGCAAAGTCGCTCCCTCCCCTTATATCCCTCAACCCTACGACGCTTTAAAGAGGTTGGCACTACCGTGCGATTGATTTTATACAAGTGAGGATATACTTCACTTGTGGGGAGAATCATAGATTTTATACCTTAAAAACTTACTTCGCAAGTATAAATTAACGTTTCATAATAAATGCCATAATGGAAACATTTATACGCACAAAGTGTTCGTTAGATTACTCTCTCCATACTTGTAAAATCACGCAAGAATACAAGGATATATGAAACTATATTCTATCATTTTTAAAATTCTGCCAAAAACGTTCTCCACGTTTGCCCGTGAAGATTTTACCCTGCGTTTGATTATGATACATTTGACTATAAAGCTCATTAAGTGAGCCTTCAAACACAATTTGTTTATCTTCAAGCAAAATCAATCTATCCACACTATCTTTGATAGAATCTAAATCGTGTGTAACCATAACAATCGTAATTTTAAGTATTTCCTTAAGTTTCACAATAAGCATATCAAATCGCTCTGCACTTTGCAAATCAAGTCCACTTGTAGGTTCATCTAAAAACAAAATGTCTGGGCTTAATGCCAAAGCTCGGGCTAAGGCGACACGTTTTTTCATTCCCCCGCTTAATTCATAAGGATATTTCTCTGCCATAGATACATTTAAACCAACTAATTCCAGCCACATTTTTGAAATGTCATAAATAGTTTGTTTATCATATTGACTTTTTTGTATGAGTAAAAATGCTACATTATCTAGCACATTCATTGATGAAAATAATGCCCCAAATTGAAACATCACACCACAGCGATTAAGAATCTTATCACGTTTATCTTCTCTTAAAGCCCAAATATCCTCGCCAAAAAAAGTAATTTCCCCTGAAGTAGGCTTTTGCAAAAAGAGCATATTTTTTAGCAGAGTGCTTTTACCCGAGCCACTCCCTCCCAAAATACCAAAGATTTCACCTTTTTTCACATTAAAACTAATCCCATTGTGGATAATTACATCATTATATTGTGTGTAGAGATTTTTAACTGCAATAATATTCATACATTAAGCCTTGTTGTAATAACTGAAAAAATTGCATTGATGAGAATCACCCAAAAAAGTGCATTTACCACACTTTTTGTCGTCTCAAGCCCTATAGATTCTGTATCACCTTTCACATATAGCCCACGAAAACACCCTACAAGCGCAATTGCTGCACCAAAAAAAGGAGCTTTCACCACACCTACCCAAAAGTTATTAATCCCCACATATTCATAGAATCTCTCTAAATACTGCACAAAGCTAATGCCTGTTTGCATTTTCACCGCAAGCATTGCTGCAAACAGACTCACCGCATCAGCTACAAACACAAGCAAAGGCATAATAATCACCAAAGCTAAAATGCGTGGCAAAATAAGATAATCATAAAGGCTAAGATTCATCGTTTTAAGTGCATCATTCTCCTCTGTGAGATTCATCACTCCAAGTTGTGCACTAAAGCTTGAGGCACTTCGCCCTGCAATCACAATAGCGAGTATAAAAGGTCCCATCTCACGTAAAGAGAGCTTTGCCACAATCTCTACACTCATTAGCGGTGCACCCATCTTTTCTAATTGCAATACACCTTGCAAAGCAATCGCATAACTTACGATAAAAGCTGTTAAAAGTGCCACAGGTAAAGCTTTGAAACCAGATTCATTAATATGATAAAAAATTGAACTTATTTTAAAACGATGAGGAAAAACTACTGCACGGGAAAAATACCATAAACACGTCCCACAAAATTGTAAGAAGTTTAAACAAGTTTCATAAAATTGCATTATTTTCTTACCAACATTCATAAAAAAATACTTCACCATAGGAAAAAGCTGTAGTGAAAAAGAAGATTGCGTGTTTTTAGAATTCTCTAAATTTCGTTTAATAAGCGCAAACATCGCTTCTATTTGAGAATTTACCCCTATCATCTCAAAGTCTTTATCTTTTAAAAGCCCATACATAAAACTACAAAAGACAAAATCAACTGATGAAGTATGAGTGAAATCCAATGTAATATGTGCGTGAGCATTTACAAACTTCCTTAAAACAACCTGTGATTTCTTCTCTAATGTGTAATCACATCGCCCTTGAAGCTCTATATATATCCTATCTAATGTAACCTTTACTTCAAAACTCATCATACACCTTAAAAACTTATACTACAAAGATTATAACAAAAGCTTGTAAGTTTCCAAGATTCTAGATTAATGACCACCTAAAACTACCAAAATATAAAAAAATTAGATATAATGATAAGAAAATATGTGATATAATTTCATCAATTATTCACGCTCAACTTTGAAGCAAAATAGTAGTTTGAAAGCTTTTTTCACCTTTTCACGCTCTCTACTACTTCTACTAAAAATCATTTAAAGGACACCGCAAATGAAAATCTCACTTCCAAAGAGCTTATTAGAAAGCGTTCTTACAAATTGTCAAAACTTCCTTGATAAACGAGATCGCTCACAAATCACTTCACATATCTACTTTGAAGCGCAAAATGATACATTAATCATCAGAGCTACTGATTATGAAACTTGGCTTGAATCTCATATCAACATACCTTCTATATCTCAAGGAAACGCTACAGCAAATGGTAGACAAATCCTTGATATTATTAAAAATCTTAAAGATGGAGATGTAACAATTGAAATTAAACAAGATTCTGATTCCATCTTACATATTTCTCAAGGGAAATCAAAAACAAAACTTCCTACATTTAATGCTGATGAATTTCCAAAATTCCCAGAATATGACACAAACAAGAAAATCCACATAGAATCTACAAAATTTCTAAATTCTATTAAAAAAATCAATCCAGCTGTAGATACTAATAATCCTAAATATGAATTAAACGGCTCACTTCTTGATATTAAAGAATATGGCTTTAATTTTGTCGCCACAGATACAAGACGACTTGCACTTATTGAATATAAAAGCCAATCTGTGGACACGTTATCACTTGTTATACCTAAAAAGGCTATTAATGAAATTTTAAAACTCTTTATAGATAACTTTGAGATTTATCATAATACTACACATCTTATTATTAAAAACAATGAATACACTTTTTATACTAAACTTATCAATGGCAAATATCCTGATTATGAAAAAATCATTCCTAAAGAATTTAAGCATAAAATAGTGCTTCCTAAAGATAAATTTATTGATGCTTTGCAATTTGTCAAATCACTAGCAAATAACATCAAAATTACACTTACTCCTAATGAAGTGCTTTTTGAATCTCTTAATGAAGAAAGCGGTGAAGCCTCTACGCAAATTGAAGTATCAACTAATATTGAAAATCTCACTCTAGGCATTAATTCTAAATACATTTTAGATTTTCTTTCACAAATTGATGGTAATGAATTTACATTTTGTATCAATGAACCAAATACACCCTTCGTCGTTATAAATGAAAATTTTTCAACCGTCATTATGCCCGTGATTCTCTAATCACAGTTTTCTAATTCATTTTTAGAATCTTCTATGGAGCTTCCACAATGGAAAAAAAAGAATACCAAGCAAGTAATATTAAAGTTTTAAAAGGCTTAGAAGCTGTCCGTAAACGTCCGGGTATGTATATTGGTGATACCAATATAGGCGGTTTGCACCATATGATTTATGAAGTGGTAGATAACTCCATTGATGAAGCTATGGCGGGTCATTGTGATCATATCAATATCACACTTACAACAGAAGGAAGTGCAATTATCGAAGACAATGGACGAGGAATTCCAGTAGATATTCACCCTACTGAAAATCTCCCTGCAGCTACACTTGTACTTACCACATTGCACGCAGGCGGGAAATTTGATCAAGATACTTATAAAGTCTCAGGCGGTTTACACGGCGTAGGTGTAAGTGTGGTAAATGCGCTCTCAAAGCGACTTATTATGACTATTAATAAAAATGGACATATTTATCGCCAAGAGTTTGCAAAAGGCATTCCTCAAAGTAATTTAGAAATTATTGGAGATACAAAAAAACACGGCACTACAATAGAGTTTTTCCCTGATAGCGAAGTAATGGAAGTGCTAGAATTTGACGCGCAGATACTTATCACTCGTTTTAAAGAAATGGCATATCTTAATCATAATATTACAATTTGTTTCAAAGATGAACGCATAGGATTAGAGGAAAATTACCATTTTGATGGGGGATTAAGCCAATTTATACAAGATATTAATAAAAAACCTCTTATTTCATCAGTTATAGGGTTTGATGCCATAGAGCAAGAATGTGAAATAGAAGTTGCCCTTGCATATAATGAGGGTTATGATGAAAAAGTGTTAAGTTTTGTAAATAATATCCGCACACCCGATGGTGGTACACACGAGGCAGGATTTCGTGCGGGGCTTAGTCGTGCAATCATGAATTATATCGAGGCAAATGCTTCTGCACGGGAAAAAGATTCTAAAGTAAGCGGTGAAGATGTGAGAGAGGGGCTTGTAGCCATTATTTCTACAAAAGTCATTGACCCCCAATTTGAAGGGCAAACTAAGGGCAAACTAGGCAGTTCCTTTGTAAAACCAATCGTGCAAAAGCTTACTTATGAGAAACTCTCAAAATTCTTTGAGGAAAATCCTAATGAAGCACGAGCTATTATGCAAAAAGCCATTATGGCAGCGCGAGGACGTGAAGCAGCAAAAAAAGCGCGTGATTTGACACGTAAGAAAGAAAATTTTTCTGTGGGGACATTACCGGGTAAGTTAGCAGATTGTCAAAGTAAGGATCCTAGAGAATCTGAAATTTATCTTGTAGAGGGTGATAGTGCTGGTGGTAGTGCAAAGCAAGGACGTGATAGAGCTTTTCAGGCTATTTTACCATTGCGTGGGAAGATTCTTAATGTTGAAAAATCTCGCCTTGATAAGATTTTAAAAAGTGATGAGATTAAAAATATGATTACCGCTTTTGGCTGTGGAATTGGCGATGAGTTTAATTTAGAGAAGCTCCGCTATCATAAAATTATCATTATGACAGATGCTGATGTCGATGGTAGCCATATCCAAACGCTTTTAATGACATTTTTCTATCGCTATTTGAAGCCGCTTGTTGAAAATGGACATATTTATATCGCTCAACCTCCGCTCTATCGCTATAAAAAAGGCAAGAAAGAAATTTATCTTAAAGATGAACGAACTTTAAGTGAATATCTCATCGAAAATGGCATTGAAAATTTTAGCTTCGAGGGTATAGGAAATAGAGAACTTTTAGAGATTCTTAAATTTATTTCACATTATCGTTCTATTCTCAAAGAGCTTGAGAAACGCTATCCTATGATAGAAGTTGTGCGATATTTAGTAGAAAATCCACATTTAGATTCACTCTCACTTGAAAAACTTAGCCAAAATATAGAATCTTTCCTCCAAAGTAAAGAATGCAACATTCTAAATAAAAGTATCAGTCAAGAACGCATTACACTCTATGTGCAGACAAAAGTAGGGCTTGTAGAACTCAATATTGATGATAAGCTTTCACAAGATAATTTTTTCAATGAAGCACGGTTTATTTACCAAAAAATCGCTCAAAGGAATTTAGAATTTTTAAATAATGAAGATTTAATTGTATTTTTAGAAAAAATTGAAGAAAGTGCTAAAAAAGACGCGTATATTCAACGATACAAAGGCTTAGGTGAAATGAATCCAGATCAATTATGGGAAACTACAATGATTCCATCTAATCGCACACTTTTACGTGTGAGAATTGATGATGAAAGCAATACTGATGAGATTTTTACACTCTTTATGGGAGATGAGGTAGAACCACGTAGAGCCTATATACAAGAGCATGCTAAAGATGTAAAACATCTTGATGTGTAATTTTATATAAGATTTAAACAAACACCTTTAGTAAAATATTTTTCAAGTTTCTTTGATTATTGTATCTAAATCACAGGTTTTGTCTAAGGATTTATTAATATTTATAGAGCGGATTTTGTTTATTATAAACGATTCTTGCTGTTTTATCTTGCAATTCATCAGGTGAGTTAAAAGGTTAGATTCTATAGTCCATAGCAAGAGCCAATTTTCACTCACTTTGTCATTAAAACCTTTATGATATTTATAATGTATTTTTAGATTTAATGTGCCTTAATCACTATCAGGCAAAGCCTAGATTATATCACGTTAAGGAGCATAAAATTATTTTTTACACCCTAAACTTAAAAAATCTTGTTCATAAAAATAACTGATATTATCTTTGGAAAAAACTTTCCCTGCGTGAGAATCTATAATTTCATTTAAATATAGGATATTAACATAAGGCATTAACGTTTGGCTCTTTTCTGCCATATTGCGCAATATTCTTGCATAAAATATATCACCTCCATGGAACCCATCAATAAATTCACAATTATCATTGTGCAAAATAGCAGAATTGTGGTAGTTAAAAAAATTAATTTTTAATCTCTGCAGAGTAAAAAAGAGTTCATTAACATATTGATACTCCATCTCTTTCTCTTTCATTGCAGCATATATGCTTGGGGCTACTGGAGGAAAGAAAATTATCACCTTAATATTGTGTTTATGCAAAGTATTCATTATGTTTAATAAGCTTGTAAGACGACTATCATCGATAGCAGAAGCGTATTCAAACTTCCTAGTACCTTGATTTATTCTTTCAAGTGTATCCTGAAAACGTGCATCTTGTGTAGGATAAGATTCAAAGATTTCTCCATAGATATATGAGCCATCTTTAAGAAATCCCCGACTTTTATGCATAGCATTTAAACCTAAAGAATCTAGACGCGTATAAGGATTTCTAATAAAATGATTATCGATAATATACGAAAATTGAAAAAAATTTTGTTTATATATTAATTTGATTATGTCTATTAACTTAGCATAGTTTATATTAGTTCCTGTAATGCTATGATAAGGAGCTTTAGCATTATTTGGAAAGTGTGGGTGAAACCACCATATATCTAAACCTAATAAAATGAGTTCGGGCTGATGAAATTTAAGCATTTTTTCTAAAAAATATTGCCCTTCATTCAAGGTATTCATTGCATTTCCAGCACTAATAAAAGAAGTATTAAAAAATTCCTCTCTTAATTGTAATACCCTTGATGAACCAAGAGCAATAACTTTTGGCTTACTTTGCTTAATAAGTTCAAGTTTATAAGCAAATACATTTTCGTTTAATGCTGTTCCATAAAGAGAATTATTTATTATTTGACGTTGGATGATTGCTTCAAAACTATTGTGTTCAAAAATTCGCGATAAATAATACAATATTCCTGTAACAATTAGCACTAATATGCTGATAATAGAAATGTATGCTATAACAAATTTTTTATCGCTCATCTATGTCCTTAAAAATTAAAATATAAAAATTGTTGAGCCCTATCAATGCACAATAATGCGATAACAGAGCATATAAGTATTTGCAAAAGTGTGCAATATGTGGGCTTAAAGCTGTTTATAAGCTCAATAGTGTTTCTTAACTTCAAGCATACAACCATAGCCCCAAACACACTAAAAAATATAATAACAGAGGAGTCATCTATGCTCACTGCCCATTTGCCAAACCTCACACTATATCTATCTAAAAAATGCAGTGAAGATTCTAAAAAAGTAGGTAATATAAGATTGCCTCCAAACATCCCCTTTAACAGATTCAATGCCCCTTGCACATTCTCACTTCTAAAAAATATCCAAGCAATATTGATAAAATTAAAAGTAATAAACCAACAAAGTATGGCATAGAGTTTAGAATCTAAAAAGGCTAAGAGTATAGATTTATACCTTGTAGAGAGGATACGTTTTTTTGTATGTAGAGCCTTTTTATTATATGGAGCATTAAGTAATGTATCTTTTTTTTGATTATGGAATCTCTTAGACACTCCCTCTTTTATCTTTTCTATCCACCACATATAGATTCTATGGATTATCATTGCTAAGCCGTGCAGCACTCCCCACATCACAAATCCCCAGCCTGCCCCGTGCCACACACCGCTTAAAAATGCCACGATAAAGAGATTTCTTAGAGTGAGTATTTTATTTAAGCATATATAATATTTAGAAGAAGCATATTTGAGATTCTTATTCCCACCTAGAGGGATATAGAGATAGTCTCTTAAGAATCTCCCTAATGTAATATGCCACCGCCTCCAAAAATCACTGATATTATAAGCCTTATAGGGGGAGTTAAAATTAATAGGTAGCATAATGCCAAATAATAGCCCTAATCCTATTGCCATATCACAATATCCACTAAAATCAAAGTAGAGTTGAAAAGTATAAGATAAAGAGGTAGCCCAAGATTCTGCTGTATTTAGCACTTCGCCATTCTCCACAGACTTAAATCCTGCATTTGCCCATTTAGCAAAGCTATCAGCGATACATACTTTTTTAAATAATCCAATAGTAAAGATAAATAATCCCTTAGCCACATAATCCCATTTGATATATGGAGATAAGGTATTAAATTGTGGCATTATCTCTTTATGATGGACAATAGGACCAGCAATAAGTTGTGGAAAAAAGCTAATAAATAAGCAATAATCAATAAAGTGAATATGAGGCTTTTTTATATCATTTATGTTGTAATAAGTTTTATGATAGGGGATTTGTTTTGCAGATGTAGCATTGAAATCTTTTGCGGATTCTGTATTATTTTTAGAATCTCTATTGTTAGATTTGTCATTTTTACAAATATCTTCGCTTTTAGCTTTAATATGAGTATTGAATCCTCCCTGTATATCAGCTATATCAATGCATTTATAACAATCCACTAAAAAGGCAATTTGCTGAAAGGTTACAAAAGATAAAGCCAGGGGCAAGAGAATATGAGGCAGAGGGAGAGTAAAATCTAAATGCAAAAGCGCAGAAAAAAGATTAAAGTTTTCACAAAAGAAATCAGTATATTTAAAGAATCCTAAAAGGAATAGATTAAAGAGGATACCTACAATAAGGTATATTTTACTTTTGCCCCCCCCCCCGCATATTCTTTGCATTTATAAGCAAAGTAGAATTATGTTTAAGGATTGCTGTTGCTATAAAATAATTAATAATCATAGAGCTAAGCAATAGAGGCAGATAAAGCCATTTCCAATACCCATAGAAAAATAAACTTGCAGATATTAAAAATATTTTTGCACTTTTTATATGGTTTTTATATCGTAAAATATGGAATCCTATCCATACTAAAGGTAAGAAACAAAAGATAAAGAGATAGGAGTTAAAGAGCATAGTTAGCCTTGCAAAGATTCTAAAATCATATCACCCATTTGTGTGCAGCTTACTTTTTGCATTCCATCACTCATCATATCACCTGTGCGGTAGCCCTTTTTTAGGGTGGTTTGCACGGCGTGTTGTATCGCTTGAGATTCAGCCTTTAGCCCAAAGGATAGTTCACACATCATCGCCACAGAAAGAATCGTTCCAATAGGATTAGCAATATCCTGCCCGGCGATATCTGGTGCACTGCCGTGTATTGGTTCATACATTCCCAAAGATGTGTTTGATAGTGAGGCAGAGGGAATAACGCCAATTGTCCCAGTAATGATACTCGCCTCATCACTCAAAATATCGCCAAACATATTTTCGGTAAGAATCACATCAAATTGACCAGGTGCGCGGCAAATCTGCATAGCTGCATTATCCACATACATATGGCTAAGGGTTACTTGCGGATAGTCTTTTGCGACTTCCTCTACTGTTTCTCTCCAAAGCCGTGATGAGCTTAGCACATTTGCCTTATCCACAGAGACGATATGCTTTTTGCGCTTCATTGCGAGTTCAAAGGCGACCTTTGCGATAGATTCTATTTGCGAGGCGCTATATGTCATCGCATCACTTGCGACTTTCTCGCCATTTTTTTGCTCTAGCTTGTGTTCGCCAAAATACACGCCCCCAATCAGCTCCCGCACGATAATAAAATCAATGCCCTTGTTTAAAATCTCACTTTTCAAAGGACTTGCATTACTAAGCTCTGCAAACAATTTCGCTGGGCGGATATTAGCAAATAATCCTAATTCCTTGCGTAAGGTTAAAAGCGCACTTTCAGGGCGATTATGACTAGGCTCATTATCCCATTTAGGACCGCCCACCGCACCAAGTAACACACTGTCACTTTTCTTACATAACTCTAAGCTTTCTTTAGGGAGGCATTCTCCACAAGCATCTATCGCACAGCCCCCGGCTAAGACCTCTTCACAGACAAATGTGTGATGATATTTATCTGCGATGGCTTGCAAGATTCTTAGTGCCTGTGTTACCACTTCTTTGCCAATTCCATCGCCATAAATGACAGCAATATGCTTTTTCATTTGCACTCCTTTAGTTATTTTATATAGCTAAGTATTTTAAGCATTTGCCTTGTTTTTAGCAATCCAATTCAAATAGCCATTGGCATTAATGATTTCTTGGATAAAAGGCGGAAAAGGTGTTGTGTGGAATTGCTCATTTTTATTGCAATTTTTAATCACCCCCGCATCAAAGTCAATTTCCACCTCATCGCCATTTTCTATACTTTGAGCGATATTTTCAGATTCTATAATTGCAAGTCCTATGTTTATGGCGTTGCGATAGAAGATTCTTGCAAAGGATTTAGCGATAATGCAGCTTATCCCACTTGCCTTAATCGCAATAGGGGCGTGCTCTCGGCTACTCCCACAGCCAAAGTTCCAGCCTCCCACCATAATGTCTCCTGCCTTTACCTTTTTGACAAAATCTTTATCAATATCCTCCATACAATGACTCGCAAGCTCTCTATGGTCAGCGGTATTGAGGTATCGCGCGGGAATAATCACATCAGTATCTACATTATCACCATATTTATGGATAAATCCTTTTGTTTTCATATTTGCTCCTTTTGTTTATATATCTTGTGGCGCGCTTAAAGTCCCTCTTACCGCACTTGCAGCCGCTACTTCGGGCGAAGAGAGATAGACTTCGCTTGTTACGTGCCCCATTCTGCCCACAAAGTTACGATTAGTAGTCGCTACGCATCTCTCACCTGCGGCTAAAATACCCATATGCCCGCCTAGACAAGGTCCGCAAGTAGGCGTAGAAACCACAGCCCCGGCTTTAATAAATGTCTCTAAATAGCCCCTATTGATACATTCTAAATAGATATTTTGCGTAGCAGGAATGATAATACAGCGTGTATGTTTAGCAATTTGCTTATCTTTTAGAATATCTGCTGCCACTGCCATATCGCTTAATCGCCCATTCGTACAAGAGCCAATAACCACTTGGTCGATTTTCACTTCTCCCCATTGAGTTTTTTCCTTTGTGTTTTCAGGTAAATGTGGGAATGCCACGGTATGGTCGATAGAATCTAAATCAATATCAAAAATTTGCTCATATTCTGCGTCCTCATCGGCTTTGTAGATTCTAAATTCTCTACTCGTGCGCCCTTTGGCATAATCAATTGTAATATCATCAACCTCAAAAATGCCATTTTTCGCCCCCGCTTCAATTGCCATATTAGCGATACAAAGTCTATCATCGATGGTAAGATTCTTTAAGCCCTCACCGCTAAACTCCATACTTTTATAGAGCGCACCATCAACGCCGATTTTACCAATGATATGTAAAATCACATCTTTACCACTCACAAATGGACGCAACTTACCTTTGAGGTTAAATTTCATCGCTTTAGGGACTTTAAACCACGCCTGTCCTGTCGCCATTCCTACCGCCATATCCGTAGAGCCTACACCGGTAGAAAATGCCCCTAACGCTCCATAAGTGCAAGTGTGAGAATCCGCCCCGATAATTAAATCGCCAATGGTTACAATGCCTTGCTCGGGTAAAAGCGCGTGTTCCACGCCCATATTCCCCACATCATAATAATGTGAAATATCAAAATCCTTAGCGAAACATCGGCATTGCGCACTTTGCGTAGCTGCCTTAATATCCTTATTTGGAGCGAAATGATCCATTACTAGAGAGATTTTATCTTTATCAAAAACTTTTTCAAATTTTGCCGCCTTAAAGGCATTAATCGCTACAGGCGTGGTAATATCATTACCAAGCACCATATCAAGCTTTGCCATAATCAAATCACCTGCTCTTACACTCTCCATTCCCGCACGATTAGCTAAAATCTTTTGAGACATTGTCATTCCCATATATGCTCCTTAATTGTTGTTTTATTTATTAATTCAAGATTCTATTAAGTGCGCTTACTAGCCCAAAAACCGAAGCCTTAATAATATCACTATCTATGCCCACACCAAAGCATTTTTTGCCCTTGCTTTCTATCTGCACGAATGACACAGCTTTAGAATCCGAACCCTTCTTAAGTCCGTGCTCACTATAATCGAGTATTTCAAAATCCATTTTAAGATACTCCCTTAGTGCATTTGCAACGCTATCAAGCCGCCCATTGCCACTGCTTGTGATTAAGCTAGATTCTCCTTTTGCATTGGATGTTTCTAGGGAGGCTTCTATGTGGTTTTGTGTATCATCTTTTTGTGTGAAATGAAAGGCTTTGATACTAAAATGTGAGGTAAGATTCACAAAATCGTTTTGAAAAATCTCACAAATTTCATCAGGACTTAACTCTTTGTGTTCTTTATCACTGATATTTTTCACATAGTAGGAAAATTCTTCTCTTAAAAGTGGGGGGAGATTGATCCCATAATGATGGTGCAAAATATAGGCTATCCCGCCCTTGCCACTTTGTGAATTGATACGAATCACATCGTTTTCATACACGCGCCCCACATCTTTAGGGTCAATAGGGAGATATGGCACACTCCACGTGCGAAGATTTTTTTCTTGATGATAAGCCATACCTTTAGCAATCGCATCTTGATGAGAGCCCGAAAAGGCTGCAAATACGAGTTTGCCCGAGTAGGGTTGTCGCTCATAAACTTGCATTTTTGTTACTTTCTCATATACATCACAAATAGCAGGGATATTGCTAAAATCAAGCCTAGGGTCTATGCCGTGTGAGTGCATATTCATTGCTAGGGTGATAATATCTACATTACCCGTGCGCTCACCATTGCCAAAAAGTGTGCCCTCAATCCTATCTGCCCCTGCTAAAAGCCCTAATTCCGCATCGGCTACCGCACAGCCCCTGTCATTATGCGGGTGGAGAGAGATAAGTACATTTTCACGATGATTGAGATGCTTAGACATATATTCTACTTGAGAGGCATAGATATGTGGGAGACTCATCTCCACGGTTACAGGGAGATTGATGATGAGCTTTTTATCCATAGTGGGCTTAAAGACATCAATCACAGCATTACACACTTCAAGGGCATAATCCACCTCTGTGCCGCTAAAGCTTTCTGGCGAATACTCAAAGCGAAAGTTTCCCTTTGTGGCTGCAGCATATTCTTTAAGATATGTCGCGCCCTCAATGGCGATTTGCTTCACCTCTTGCTTAGATTTTTTAAAGACTTGCTCCCTTTGCGCAAATGATGTAGAGTTATACACATGCACGATTGCATTTTTGCAACCCTCCAAACTCGCAAAAGTCTTTTTAATGATATGCTCTCTAGCTTGAGTAAGCACCTGCACATTCACATCATCAGGAATCAGATTCTCTTCGATCAATGTGCGTAAAAAGCGATATTCTGTCTCACTCGCCGCGGGAAATCCCACTTCAATTTCTTTGAATCCCACTTTTAGCAGCAGCTTAAAAAATGTAATTTTTTCTTCGAGGCTCATAGGAGTGATAAGGGCTTGATTGCCGTCGCGTAAATCCACACTGCACCAAATAGGCGCGGATTTAATATATTCTTTTTTACTCCACTCTAAACTTTCCACAGGAGGCATAAAATAGCCTCTTTGATATTTTGTATGACTCATACAAACTCCTCATATTAAGAAAAATACTGCTAATAAAAGCTTTATGATTCTAGCAATAAAAACTATACAGGCGATAAAAATTCTTTATAAAATTGTAGAATCCATGTATGTCTTTATCATTCTATTTTGTATCGCATTTGCGTTTATATAAAATTACTCTTGCAAAATCCTGCAAAGACAAAAAATAGATGCAGCCCTAATGCTAACACTTATGAAGATATGCAATCCTCAAAGATAAACTTATGCTCCTCCGGGAGGGCCTTAAAAAGTGCAAGAGCTAATGCGCGAATCTCCCACATCGCGGATTTAGATGTGCGCAGAGAAAGAAAGTTTTGCAAACTCCTTGCATTAATGCTAAAGCTGAGTTCTGTGCGATAGGATTCTGGCATAGCAAACTTAGCCATATCATTGCTTACATTATCGCATAAAATCTCACGCAGTCGCTCAAGGGCGTGAAGCGAGGCAATATTAACCTTTTCATTACTTGTAAAAACGACAAATTCCTCTGCGCGTGCGAGATTTTCATCATTGATAGGCAGGAAGCTCGGCAGATTTTTTAGTTCCTTTAATGTATAACGTGAGGATTTTACGCTATAACTTGCCATACGATGACGAGCTAACTCCTGCAAACACGCACGTGAAATGCCTTGAATATAAAAATTATAATAGAGATGCTCTAAGGTGCTTGCGTGTTTGTATTTATTACCTACTCTATCGATAAGCTCTAAATCTTTTATCCCACCATTATCGCTCTTATCAAAGCTCTGCCAACAAGTGCGGATAGCATTGCTACAAACATTGAGCGGCGTATAGTGCAAAAGCGTAATGTTAATTTTACATTCTATTGTTTCTACCATGAGGGGATTCCTTAGGGGATTAATTTGCATACAATCTTAGTGAATCTTGCATTAAAAGTTTGTTAATAGTTCAAATCTAGCTAAAAGCATAGTGTTTTAATTTTGCAAATTAAATGTTCTTTAATATTTGTGAAGCAGTTTTGTATAGATAATAGCTTAATCAAGCCTCCTTGGCCTCTTGCTTAAGTATGAAAAGAACGTAGCGATGTAATATTCTAATGGCAAGATATATTTACTAGAGCCATATCTATCCTATGAGAAGCCGTTGAGAAGCCGTTTTAAACCATAAGAGCTTTAGTAGGAGGTATGGCGATAGTAAAATATAGGAGACTAAGCAGCACTTTAGCGTAATAGCATAGCCATAGAGATCCAATCTATCTCACTAAGGGCATAAGCTCTTTGGCGATACGTTCTAGTTCCTCTTTCATCGGCGCACATTGCACGATGAGTAGCTCAAGCCCTGCTTCCTCATAGGCTTTGATTTGCTCTGCTACCTGCTGTGCTGTGCCTATAAAATGCGGACGCAACCCGCGATTTGACACGCTGTATTCGCGTTTGCTGATTTCTACATCAAGCTGCGAATTGTTCGTAAAATTTTTGAAAGAATTTTCATAAGCCTTTTCATCTTTAATCGTAGTAATGCGCTCTAGCTCTCTTAACGCTTCTGCCTCACTATCGCGGATAATGATATAGGCTGCCATACCAAAACCCAAGAATGGGCTTTTACCCGCCTTTGCCCTACGCGCTTTCATATCGGCGATTTTTTCTCTCACCTCCTCTAATGTGCCTCCGTGCAAGAGATATTTATCGGCAAACTGCACGATAGCATCTCTCCCTCTCTCGCTTTCACCTCCGGCATACACAAGGGGAGTCTTAGGTGGTTTAGGCTCATTATAGGCATTTTCAAATGTAAAATATTTGCCCTTGTGATTAAAGGGGCTTTGCTCCCAAAATCCCCTTAGTACATTGGTGTATTCGTGTGTGAGTGCATATCTATCATCGTGCCCATCAAAGTTAATGCCATATTGCCGAGCTTCCTCTGCCCACCACGCTGATACCATATTGATACTAAAGCGTCCATTGCAAATTTGCGAAATAGTGGCAATTTGCTTTGCTGTGAGTGCGACTTGATGGTATTGCGGACGGAGGGCTGCTAGAATCTCAATTTTTTGCGTGATAGCTGCTAAACCATTAGCGATAGCCCACGCATCAAGTGCATCAGCTTTCTCGCCTTTAATGTCATTCAAATACAGCTCTGGCACAAGGGTGAGCACATAGCCCAAATCCTCCGCACGTAGCACCAAATCCTTGATATACTCCCAATTCCCTTGTGTGGTATCATCATCAACATTCCTTAGCCAGCTTCCAAATACCGGTGTCCAATAACCAAATTTCATAATGCTTCCTTTGTGTGATTTGTCTCGTTATAAATAATTTTGCAAATATTACATCAGGCTTTTAAGAGCTTGTGTATATGAGCGATTGAAGGTGTGATAACACTCACAAGATTAAGATTCTAAAATTTTACTCTCTCATAGAATCTTTCCAAAACCATTACTCGCGCTTGCTCATAAGCGTTTGAGAAGTCTTAAGGGCTAGTTTCACAAAATGGAGCTTGAGCTTAAGATATGATGAAAAGTTTTTGTGCCATAGAGATTCTTTTGCTAGTTTTTGAGCTTTTTGAAGCAAAAATTCTTTTTTAGCATACAAATACTTTATCTTCTTATCAAGCTTTTGGATTCTATCCTTTTTCATATATTTTTCAATACCTGCTATAGCATTTTGGATAATACCCAATGTTATACCTCTGTTTACAAAAGCACAAATCCGGGCAGAATACGCGGGAGCATCAAATGAGCGGGATTGTTTATCACATCATAAAATAATCCTTAAAAATCACGTTCCTTGCGTAGATTCTGCCTTAAGGCAGAATCTTTTCTAGGCGGGCAAAGGTTTTCACAGGGTTTGAAAGCTCTGTTCCTCCTAGGATCTTCCCAAAAGCTCTTGCTCTTGATTCTGCCTATGCAAAAGATAATGGTATAAAGCATACTGCGCCCACACGCAAAGCCTGTATTCGCACACACACTAGAGATTTTGGCGATGTTTGAAAACGATTCAAAAGCCCAACTTAACTTAAATTCTTGAGAGATTTATAAGGACAGAATCCCTTGTTAATCGCCTTTCTCTGTTCTTTTGATGTAGAGAATATTTTATCAATATTTTTTCATCTAGTTCACCGATAAATTCACTGCTCTTGCAATCGTATTTGCTACAGGAGAGTATTTTCTAGCGTGTGCTATAAGCTCATTTTCTCTTGCTTTGCTTACATTAGATTCTAAAATGACTTTTACACGCACATCGGTAAATCCCAATGGCTTATCCTCGCTCAAATCACCCACTCCCCACACAGAAGTGATATTAATATCTGCTTCAAGTTCTAATTCAAGCTTAGAAATCACAATCTCATTTGCCACTGCATTAGCGTGAATCCCAACAGCAAGGCAACTGCCAAGTGCAGCCAAAAGAGTTTCGCTAGGATTTGGTGCGGTATCATCGCCTAAGAGTGTAGGTGGCTCATCGACCACATAGGCAGGGAGATTGCGAATGTAGTTCAAATGGCGAAACTTGCCCTCCGCAACCGTTTTGCACTTGAGCGTTTTAATCGCATTCGGGTTTGCCTTACCCGCCTTTACGAGTTCCTCTAAGCCCTCTTTATCGATAGGCTCTAATCTTGTGCAACTAGTTTGTGCTACTTTCATAATATTCCTTTGTGTTAAATTCTAGCTTTTTAAGGCTAGGGCTTTTGTAACCTAAGATTCTAAAAGCTCTAGCCTCCTAAATGCACGAGATGTAAGTATTCTTATGCTTTTTGTCGGGCTTGAATAGCGCTAAAGCCCTTTCCCAAAAGCGCGAAACTCACATTACCAAGCGCATTGCACCACGGCAAGAGGGCATATTCTTGAAAAATCTTTATGCAGTTTATGAGATTCGCTCTATGGAAGAAAGGGCGTCCATTAATAGATAAGATTCCATCATTAAAGTCCTCAAATCCGCCAATGATGTTTAATAATGTCCTCTTGCCACAGCCACTTGTCCCAATCAAAGCGAAAAACTCATCCCTTTTAATGTCTAAATTGATATTGTTTGGAATCTGCCTTTGATGAAAAGATTGTGATAAATGTTTGATTGCAATCATACTTTTTCTCCAAGTTTGCGCTTTAGAGTATTATATCCCAAAAGGCTAAAAACTCAATGAACACAAAGCCCTAAAATCCCTATAAAAATCATCGCCACAATCATCATATTCCATAGCGATGAGATTACGTCCATCTATTATGATGAGGTAGCCTAGCCCACTTTGAATCCCTAGCATCTCCTCCTGCCACAAGGTGAATCCAAGCTAAAAAGCCCCCTCTTGCCTTATAAATCCTTTATAATCCTTCATAAAGCCGATGTAGAAAGCTTACTACTTTATCTGCTGCCCCCAACTGCCCTTGTGCGCGGAGCTTAGATTCTAAAGTGCTGTTGTAATTAGTGTTGGTATTAATATCATACACCACATTTTCGCCTTTATCGCTCTCTATAAACTCCACCCCGGCAATCTCTATATGATGTTTTTGCAAAAATGTCTCTAACTGCTGCACGAGCGGCGTTTGTGTGGTAATCTCCTCCCTCACGCTAAACTTATCGCCACTGCCTATATCACAGGCTGCTCCAGCAAGTTCAGGCAGGGCTTCTGCCCTTTCAATGTCGCAACTATCGGCAGGACAGAGTTTGAACGCTCCGCCACTTGTATCTACACGCACAGCATATACGAATTTTCCACCAATAAATTCACATCGCGTAATGAAAAGCTCCTTAGAGCGCACATACTCCTGCAAGAGCGTAATGCCATCAATAGGGGCTTCATAGGCACTTGATTCTACATAATCCTTTAGCTCTTTAAGATTCTCAAATCGCTGCACACCTAAGCCTTTTCCACCTTGATTATGCTTTGTGATAAAGGGCGTTTGCAGAGCCTCCGCGCTTTTAAGCAAATCATCTTTGCCAAAAACCGCTATGGTCTTTGGTGTGCGGAATCCTGCGTTGTTTAAAGCGAGATATTGCCTCACTTTGCTTACTTCAAATTCAAGCACATTACTGCCATTAATCACCTTTCTGCCATAAGATTCCAGCCACGCTAAAATTGCCCGTCCATATTCTTTAGAATCCGCGTGGTTGCGCGTATGGCTTGAAGCACTAAGTCTACTCCAAAATACACCTTCGGGTGGAGGCACATCAAGGTTGATCCCGCCACGTGTTAGAAGTATTTCTTTAAACTCCACTCCCGCACGTTTAAACGCATCAGCAAAGGGTGGTATCCACTCAGGGTTCTCATGCAGGATATAAATCCCTTTTTTGTATTCATTATAGAGCATAGATTCTCCTTATTTTTTAGTTCTACCACTATTAGCATAATCATCTATCGTAGATTTCTCGCCACCTACGCGGTATTTCGCCCCTCTGTGAGAGGAGGGCAGCCTATCACCATTGCCAAAGAGCTTATGGCGCAAACTTCCCTCTGTGTAGGATTCTTGATACACGCCTCGCTTTTGGAGTTCAGGCACGATAAATTCCACTACATCCTCAAAGCTTCCCGGTGTGGTTGCATAGGCGAGATTAAACCCATCTGCATCGCTATATTCTATGAGTTCTTGCAGGGTATCGCATACTTCTTTTTTGCCACCGATGATTTTATTGCCTAATGCACCAATTCCCGCGATTTTAATCAGTTCCCTTAAAGTCCAAGTTTTGCCCTCATCGGTGCGAGATTCGGCAAATTCCTTTACCTTGCCAATAATCGCATTAGATGTAATTTCTGTGAGCGGGTCATCAAGGCTGTATTTGCCAAGATTCTCTCCTAGCCAACCTGAATTAAGCACCAAAGAGCCTTCCTCATTGACATAACTTAGCAAATCTTTGTGCTTTGCTTCGGCAAGTTTTTGATTTTCATCAGTGATGATGGTCGCTAATACATAGATTTTCGCGCTATGTGGGTCGCGCCCTGCTTTTATAAGTTCATTGCGTATCTGCTTGACAGCGGTTTTTGTGTATTCCTTAGAGATGGGCGAAATAAAAATCGCCTCCGCATTTTCCGCTGCAAAGCGGATACCTCGCGGGGAATTGCCCGCTTGGAATAGCACGGGCGTGCGTTGGATGCTTGGCTCACATACGTGGATTCCGGGTACATCAAAATATTTGCCCTTATGCCCGATATGGTGAATCTTAGCAGAATTAGCAAACTGCCCACTCTGCCTATCTAAAATCACTGCATCATCTTCCCAACTGCCCTCCAAAAGCTTGTAAATCACCTCTAAATATTCATCAGCTACCTCATACCGCTCATCGTGTGGAAGTTCTTTTGTCCCCATTTGCGCGTTTGCGCTAGGCAGATAGCCTGTTGTGATGTTCCAACCTACGCGTCCTTTGGTAAGATGATCGAGTGTGCTAAGCCGCCTTGCAAATGGAAATGGGTGCTCAAAAGGCACGCCAGCAGTGATTCCAAAACCTAAGTGTTTGGTAACTGCCGCACCAATAGCCGCTAATTGCACAGGGTCATTCACAGGTGTTTGCACTGCCCCGCGCAATGCCGCCTCATCATCGCCATTGTAGATATCATATACGCCCAAAACATCAGCGATAAAAATTGCATCAAATAGCCCCTTTTCAGCTATACGAGCGACATTTTGCCAATATTCAATGTCCTTGTATTTTAAGGCTTGGTCTCCGGGATAACGCCATAAACCCGGGCTTAAGTGGGTAATGCAATTCATATCAAACGCATTGAAACGAATGTGTTTTTTGTGTCCCATACTTTACCTCCTATGGTTTTTATTTGTGTTAAGTGTGTTGCAACTTATGGAGTGATTATACTGATAAATTACATATTTTTTAAAATACAATATGTAATTTAAAAAATATGTAATTTAAGTGATACATTTTTACTCATTTTTTGAGATATAGGATAAAGCTAAAAACGAGGATTCAAATAATTCTTGGATAACAACAATGGTTTTATTTATGGTAATTGTAGTGTGGCCGTGCCGAGAATATATAATCCTTAGTAGTACGTGGTAAGATCAAGATAAAATATTTTTATCAAAATTATATTCTTAATATTAATAAGGATAGTTGGGTTACGAGTCTGGCTGAAGGTAAAATCTTATTGTATTGTCCTTACATTAATTATGAGAATGCAAGGACAATACAGAATCTGTTCTTAATTAAAATGATTAAAAGGCAGGAATAATTTCGCCTTGATATTTTTCATTGATAAAATCCTTGACTTTTTGAGATTGCAAGGCATTTTTGAGCTTTTGCAAGTTTTCATCATTAACCCTTTGACTTTGCACGACTAAGATATTCGCATAGGGCGATTGCGGTCCCTCTAAAAGCAATGCATCACTGCTCTTTAGCCCTGCTTGAAGCGCGTAATTGCCATTGATCACCGCCGCATCAACATCGCCCAATGTGCGAGGCAAAAGTGCTGCATCTACAGGCTTAATCTTTAAATGCTTAGGATTCTCTATAATATCTAGATCTGTGGCGTTGAGATTACTAGAATCTGCAAGTTTGATAAGCCCTTGGGCTTCAAGCAAAAGCAAGGCTCTCCCACCATTGCTTGGGTCATTAGGAATGCCAATCACCGCATTATGAGGCAATTCATCAATATCTTTAAACTTAGTAGAATACAAGCCAATCGGCTCTACGTGGATATTTGCAATCGGCTCTAATGCAAACCCTCTATCCGCTTTGAGCACATCTAAAAAAGGCTTATGTTGATGAAAATTTGCATCAAGTGAGCCATCATCCAAACTCGCATTAGGTGTTACATAATCAGTAAATGCCACGATTTGCAAGTCTATGCCCTCCTCTGCTAAATCCGGTTTGATAAACTCTAAAATCTCCGCGTGTGGCACAGGCGTAGCACCCACTTTGAGTGTTATCTTTTGCGTATTTGATTCTATATGGGAATCTGCCTTATCATCGCCACAACCGATAAATGCCAATATGGTTAAAAGTAATATGCCTAGTTTTTTCATACTTACTCCTTTGTAGAATCTTGAGCGGCAGGGAGGATTTGCCCTTCGTATTTTGAGAGAATAAATGCCCTTGTCTCATCGCTTAGAAGTGCATTTTTAAGCACCGCTATGCGCTCATCATTTTGATTGTCCTCCCTAGAGACAAGCACATTCACATACGCGCTTTTATCATTCTCGTGAAAAAGCGATTCCTTAATACTCATTTGCGCCTGAAGTGCGTAGTTTGCGTTAATCACAGCTCCATCGACACTATCAAGCACCTTAGGCAATCCCGCCGCCTCTAAGGGCTTAAACACCAAACCCTTAGGATTCTCTACACTATCAAGCTCACTTGCACTAAGGTTTTTCGCGTCATTGAGCGTTATCACACCATTATCGTGAAGCAAAATAAACGCCCTTGCCATATTAGACGCATCACCGGGAATAGCGATAGTCGCTCCTTGTGGAAACTCATCAATGTTCTTAAACTTATTAGAGTAAAATCCTAGTGGCACGATATATATGGGTGCTAGAGCCACGAGATGATAACCCTTTTGCTCATTTGTCTTATCCATAAAGGGCTTATGCTGATACATATTCGCATCGCTACTTCCCTCTGCTAAGGACACATTAGGCACGACATAATCTGTAAATTGCTGAATCTGCATTTCCACACCTTGCGCTTTCATCTGTGGCTTGATAAATTCTAGAATCTCTGCCGCTGGCACAGGCGTAGCACCCACTCTTAAAATGGTGAGTTCTGCCTTGTCTTGCGTTTGCGTATTTGATTCTATATGGGAATCTGCCTTATCATCGCCACAACCGATAAATGCCAATATGGTTAAAAGTAATATGCCTAGTTTTCTCATTTTCCTCCTTTGAATTAAGATTAACGATGTGCGCGCAAACGCTTGACGATGAAGTCCCCGCTGCTTTGGATACATTGCACCAAAATAATGATACAAATCACCGCATAAGTCAATACATCGGGCTTAAAAGATTGGAATCCTATGCGATAGGCTAAGTCTCCTAGCCCTCCAGCACCCACCACACCAGCCATAGCTGAAAAGCCCACTAAGCTTACTGCTGTAATGGTAATGGCATTTGCCAGTGAGGGGAGGCTCTCGCTTATCATCATTAGCACCACGCGGAATCTACTCGCCCCCATACTCATTGTGGCTTCTATCAAGCCTTTATCCACTTCATCAAATGCCCCCTCAAAAAGCCGTGCGATGAATGGAGTAGCTGCAATCACAAGCGGGATAATCGCCGCCGTGCTACCAATGCTCGTGCCAATAAGGGCTTTTGAAAGCGGTAAAAGCAAAAATATCAGCACGATGAAAGGAAAGGAACGCACAACATTGACAATCGCGCTTAAGATTCTATACACAAGGGCATTTGCCATAATGCCAGAGGGCTTAATTGCGCTCAAATACACGCCCAAAGGCAGCCCAAATACACAGGCAAAAAACACAGAAAATACCACCATATAGATGGTTTCACACACGCTTTTTGCTAAGCTAAATGCCACAGGGTCGCTAAAAATATCGCGCAATATAAGCAAAAAATGCTTTTCACACAGATTCAAAAAATCAAGCATAGCACTTTCCTTGCACCTGCGGATTAGAATCTATGCTAAAGACACTCACGCCTTGCGTTTTAAGCCACGCTAATGCCTTATCTCTTTTATCATCTGTGGCAATAATCTTTAGTGTCAAATGCCCCACTTCCCCTGTAGCAAGTTCATCAATATGTCCGCTTAGGATATTCACATCAATATCAAAATGCTTTATCATTTGACTAATAAGTGGAGATTGCGCGTAAACACCGGTAAAAATCACCCTATACACATTGCGTAAATCCCTTAAATGAGTGATGATATGTTTGTCATCTTGCGGGAGGAATGCGATTAACTCCTGTGTGATAGGGTGCTTAGGCTTGGCAAAGACTTCGTTCACACTACCCCGCTCTACGATTTCCCCATCGCTCATCACACACATTTTATTGCAAATCTCGCGCACGACTTCGATTTGATGTGTGATAAGCACCACGCTTAAATCTAGCCTTTGCTGAATCTCCCTTAGAAGCGCAAGGATAGAGCGCGTAGTTTTTGTATCAAGGGCGGAAGTTGCCTCATCGCATAGTAGTACTTTAGGGTGATTGGCTAAGGCTCTAGCAATGGCTACCCTCTGCTTTTGTCCGCCACTTAGCTGACTAGGATAGAATGCAGCTCTCTCGCTTAAGCCTACCATCTCTAAAAGCTCATCTACACGAGGTTTAATTGCCTTTTTATCCCATTTGGCAATCCGCAAGGCAAAGGCGACATTATCAAACACATTTTTAGCACTAAGTAAGTTAAAATGCTGAAAAATCATACCAATTTTTTGCCTTTGGGCTTGGAGTTGCTTTTGATTGAGTTTGAGTATATTTATATTATCGATTTTTAACTCCCCGCTTGTAGGCTCTTCAAGGCGATTAATGATACGTATAAGTGTGCTTTTACCCGCACCAGAATAGCCAATTATCCCCATAATATCACCTTTTGAGACTTCCAAATCGATATTTTTTAAGGCACAAAAGCCATTAGGATAGGTTTTGCTAATGCCCTTGAGGCTTATCACATCTCACTCCTTGCGGTTTCCATAAGAAGCTCGATTATATCACAAAATATTAAAATACAATATGTAAATTAAACTTTATGCAGGGCGATTATATTTTTGCGTATAGATTTTGCTTACATAGTACAAAAGGTATTCCTTTAGACGTTAATTGGTGGGTGAGAGGCTTAAATAAAGAATCTTTCTCAATTTAAGCGTTTCTAACAAAAGTTTGTTTTATAATTCCTTATCTGGATTTTGCTGCTTTAAAAAGGATATATGATGAGTTTCACACATTTACATTTACATACAGAATATTCCCTCCTTGATGGGGCAAATAAGATTAAAATTTTAGCGAAAAAAATCCGTGAATTAGGTATGAGCTCAGTGGCAGTAACTGACCACGGCAATATGTTTGGCGCACTTGATTTTTATGTAACAATGAAAGAGGAGGGGCTAAATCCTATCATTGGCATAGAGGCATATATCCATAATGGCGATGTGCTGAATGATAAAAATGTCAAACAGCGATTTCACCTTTGCTTGTTCGCGAAAAATGAAGTGGGCTATAAGAATCTTATGTATCTTAGCTCACAATCTTTTATTCAAGGATTCTACTACTATCCACGTATTAATAAGGCATTGCTTAGGGAGCGAAGCGAGGGGCTTGTATGTTCTTCAGCGTGTTTGCAAGGAGAGGTGAATTGGCAGCTTAATATCAATAACCCACGTAATGTCCGCTATGGCGCGAAAGGCTATGAAGTAGCGAAAGAAGCTGTGCTAGAATATAAGGATATGTTTGGCGATGATTTTTATTTAGAGATTATGCGACACGGCATTGCCGATCAGTTCTTTATCGATGAGCAGATTCTTAGGCTAAGCAAGGAATGCGGGGTAAAGGTGATTGCCACCAATGATACGCACTATACCTTACAAGAAGATTCAAGCGCACAGGAAATTGCTATGTGCGTGGCAATGGGAAAAACGCTCAATGACAAAGATAGGATCAAGCATTCTGTGAAAGAATTTTATATCAAATCGCCCGAGCAAATGCAAAGGCTCTTTTGCGATATACCTGAAGTGATTGCAAACACACAAGAAATCGCGCAAAAATGCCGCTTAGAGCTAAATCTTAAAAATATAGAGATTAGAAATAAGCATACAGGGGAAGTGCTATTATCTAATACCCCCGCTACGCCGCCTACCTTTAAAAACACGCAAGATTATGCTTTAAAAGAAAATCTCCCCCAAATACTCAATTGCCCTTTAGGATCTATTGATGATGCAGCGTATTTTGCTTATAAATGTAGGCAGGGGCTAGATGAGCGTCTAGAGCATATCCCTGAAAATTTGCATACGCAGTATAAAGAGCGTCTAGAGCAAGAAATCAATGTGATTAATACGATGAAATTCCCGGGCTATATGCTTATTGTATGGGACTTTGTGAATTTTGCTAAGCAAAATGGCATTCCTGTGGGTCCCGGGCGTGGCTCTGCGGCGGGAAGTCTTGTGGCGTATTCGCTAAAGATTACTAATATTGACCCTTTAAAGTATGGTTTGCTTTTTGAGCGGTTTTTGAATCCTGAGCGTGTGAGTATGCCTGATATTGATATGGACTTCTGCCAACGTAGACGTGGTGAGATGATAGAATATGTAGCAAATACCTATGGCAAATATAATGTAGCACAAGTCATTACCTTTGGTTCGCTTTTGGCAAAGGGCGTGATACGTGATGTCGCGCGTGTGCTTGATATGCCCTATAATGATGCAGATGCGTTTGCAAAGCTTATTCCTAATGAGCTTGGTATTACCCTGACTAAGCATATAGGCAAGGATGGGCAGGAGAAAGATGGTGCGTGGGAGAAAGAGCCAAAGATTCGGGAGTTGGTTGAGAGTAATGCTTTAGCAAAACAAGTGTGGAATTATGCGGTGCTTTTAGAGGGATTAAAACGCAATGCAGGGACACACGCGGCGGCTATTGTGATAGATTCACAAGAGGAGCTATGGAACAAAGTGCCGCTTTATACCAATGACAAGATGAATGGTGTGGCTACGCAGTATTCTATGAATTGGCTTGAGCCGGTAGATTTGATTAAATTTGACTTTCTAGGGCTCAAGACGCTTACCGTGATTGATGATGCTATTAAGCTCATTAAAAAGCGATATGGCAAGGCGATTGATTTTAGCATTATGGAAATGGAGGATTCTAAGGTTTATGAGAGTATCCAGAGTGGTAATACTCTAGGGCTATTCCAAATAGAATCTGAGGGTATGCAAGCGTTGGCTAAAAAGCTAAAGCCCAGCACATTTGAAGATGTCGTGGCGATGCTTGCCCTCTATCGTCCCGGTCCTATGGAATCGGGTATGCTTGATGATTTTATTGACCGCAAACACGGCAGAGCGAGTATCAATTATGCCTTTAACTCGCTAGAGTCGATACTAAAGCCCACTTATGGGGTTATCGTCTATCAAGAGCAAGTTATGCAAATCGTGCAAACTATCGGTGGATTCTCACTTGGCGGGGCGGATTTAGTCCGTAGAGCGATGGGAAAAAAGAAGATTGATGAAATGCTAAGACTCAAAAAAGAATTTGCCGATGGGGCGCAAAAGCAAGGCTATGATAGGGCTAAGGCGGAGGATTTATGGGAGCTTATTGTTAAATTTGCCGGATATGGATTTAATAAATCGCATTCTGCGGCGTATGCGATGATAACCTACCAAACAGCCTATTTAAAGACATATTACGAACACGAATTTATGGCAGCAATGCTCACAAGTGAAACGAGCAAAATAGAATCTGTGGCAAAATACATCGATGAAGTCAAAAGCCTTAATATTGACATCGTGCCTCCACACGTGAATATTTCTGAAAATGACTTTGGTGTGGGTGAGTTTGAAGGGGAGAAAAAAATTATTTTTGGCTTGAGTGCGATTAAGGGCTTGGGCGATGCGCCTATTGAAAATATTATACAGGAGCGTGAGAAAAATGGCGCGTATAAAAGTTTAGAGGATTTTATCGCACGAGTGGATTTTTCAAAGCTTACTAAACGTTCACTAGAGCCACTTATTAAATCTGGCGGGTTAGATAATCTAGGCTATTCGCGCAAAAGTATGCTTGAAAATATTGATGTGCTTTGTGAAAAGGGCAGAGAGAAAGACAAGGCAAAAGATATGATTCATAACTCTTTGTTTAGTAGTGATGATGTGGAGATTAATATTTATTTATCTATTCAAGATAGAGGCGAGTATGATGTGAAGACCTTGCTTGATTATGAATATGAATGTATGGGGATTTATGTGTCCGGGCATCCACTTGATGATTTTAAAGAGCAGATTCAAAGCATTAAGGGCATTGTAAAAAGTATAGATTTAGAGAATCTTGAAGTTGATTCTTCGTGTATGCTTGTGGGTAAGGTGCTATCTATCAAACGAAGGATTAGTAAAAAAAGTGGTAAGCCTTTTGGAAGTATTGAATTTTTAGATTATGGCGGCAGTATGGAGATTATGGTGTTTGAAAAGCAGCTTGAAAGCCTTGAGAAAATCGATTTACAAGAGCCAATAGCGCTTAAATGCAAGGTGGAGGATAGATTAAATTTCCGTATCTTAAAAATTCTTACGTTAAGGGAAGCAAAAAAAGAAGAGGTGGAAACAATCTTTAAAAAGACAGATGAAAAAAGTGAAGATGAGATTATTCCTATTGATATGAGCGTAGCACAGGTTGATATGTGTATGCCGCTGTGCGTGGTGGTGGATACCCAAAGTGTGCAAGATGGTATTTTAGAAAAGCTTAAAGCCCACGCACAAAGCCTTAAAGGGGAGCACGAGCTGCATTTGAGAATCAAAGATGATCATTTTGGTCATACATTTGTAAGTAATCTTAAGGTGCATTCAAGCATTAAGGAAGTGTTTAGGGAGCTTGAGTGGCAATGATGAGGTAAAGTATATATGGATTCTAGGTATATTGATGATAGGCTGTAGCGATACGCAAAATCCTCAAGAGCAGATTATACGCACTTGGTATTTGGAAGCCACTCATTGATAATGGCAGTGAAAGAAACATTAAGATAGCTGAAAATCGGGCATTTGTTAGATTTGAATCTAATCTACTTAAACGGCAATGCTGGGTGCAATAATTTCTTTGGTAACTATGAGATAAAGGGTAATAATGAGCGAGTAACAAGCAGCACAGGTATGACACGTATGCTTTGTGCTGATGAAATTATGCTGCTTGAGGATAGCTTGATAGGACTTATCAGCGATGGTGTGAGTGAAGCACACACAAGTGGCAAGCAGTTGAGTGTGTAAAAGGGGTAATTAAAGCAGTGTTTCGCAGATAATTATTGTAGAATCCTAGCCCTTCTATAGGGCTAAGCATACATTGTGTGTAGGTAAATATTATTTCCCACTAAATACAGGTGTGGTTGAAAATGCCCCATAGCCTTTAAAATCAAGCTTTTTTAGAATCTCTAAATCTGCCTTAGAAATCTTAAAATCCACCGCTGCATTTTGTGCGATGTAAGCGGGAGTTTTACTCTTTGGCAAAGAGATGAGCCCTAGCTCTAAAGTGTAGCGGATACAAATTTGAGCGGGGCTTACCTGATATTTTTGCGCCATTTTCACAATGCGAGAATCCTTGAGCAATTCGCCGTGCGCGATAGGTGAATAGGCTTCTACGTAAATGCCCTGCTTTTTGCAAAAGTCTATCAAATCAAAAGGTGTATTGCCAATATGGGCTAAAACCTGATTGACAGAGGGTTTTGTGCTTGTATTTACAAAAAGATTTTTTAAATCTTTTTGTAAAAAATTGCTCACCCCAATGCTACGTACTTTCCCCGCTTTTTTAGCAGCTTCTAAAGCCTCCCAAACGGCAATATTTTCTTTGAAATAGTCCCCTCCTCGAAAATCACTCCAAGGCTGTGGAGTGTGGATAAGCATTAAATCAATGTATTCTAGCTTCATCGTTTTTAGGCTTTTATCAATAGAATCTGTAGCACTTTTTTTGTCTTTATATTCTGCCCTCACCTTGCTTGTGATAAAAATCTCCTCACGCTTTAAGCCATTTTTGATAGCTTGATTTACTGCTGCTCCTACGCCACGCTCATTTTGATAGGCTTGTGCCGTGTCAATATGCCGATAGCCGATATGAAAGGCTTCTTTGATAACGCCCTCTATAATAGAATCATCAATTTTCCACACGCCAAGCCCAAGTTTAGGTATCTTCACTCCATCATTAAGCGTAAAAGTTTGATTTAAAATAGCATTTTTTGCCTTTGCCTGTGCGCTTAGGAAGCTTGGCATAGCCATTAATCCCGCTCCAACCAAAGCTGTTTTGAGAAAATCTCTACGATGTATCATATTTGCTCCTATATGTTAAAAGTTTGTAAAATTATAAAACCTGACACCTAGTGTTTGTCAAGGGGGAGAATATTAAAGTTGCAATATCCATACATATTCATTGATATATTTTTGAGATTTTTTGTTGTTGCTTTTAAAACGAGGATACAAAATGCTTTCAAAATACAAATTACCTAAGGGTTTTAAAAGCTCTGTAATAGCTTCTTTTTGCATTATGCCCTCACTATTATAACTCAAAACAAGATTTCTATAGTTTTTATATTTAATGATTTTTTCAAGCTCTATTAAGGCATTTTTAGCATTACAGAAGGCACTTTTTTGATTTTGCCATTCTCTTAGCCCTGCTATGCCTTTAATATTGGGATTCTCATATTTTGCAATGGTTTCTATTAAGTGATAATTTGGAGCATATTGGCGGTGATTGTAAGGTGGGTCAAGATAGAGTATGTCAAATATTTTATGTAAATTTTGCAAGAGCTTTACACCATCATCACAAAAGCAAAAATGTTTTTTATCGCTTATTAAAATATCTATTTCTTTTAAATTAAAATCTTTTAATGCTCTTTTATCCCAAGTTTTGCAAAAAGCCGCATACACCCCAGCCACATTAGCATAAAAAGATACAGATTCTATCAAAGTAGCTAACAAAATAAAATATTCATTTTCATTTATGGCTTTATTATTTTTCCAAGCTTCAATTTGTAAGCGAATCGCATCAATTTTTGCTGCATTTTTATCAATAAAATACATTCTAGGAATTTTTAAATCTTTTGTCGCATTTGGTGCATAATGATTATAAATAAAGCCTTTTTGTATGGGAATAGAATCTAAAAATAAAAGCACTTTTTGATAATGGCTTTGAAAAAGTGAGTTGGTAGTATTAGTGGAATTTATAAGTTTTTTTAAGCCATTAAATTGTGGTATTTCATTGTTTTGTATATAGGCTCTTTGTAGGCAGTAAGAAAAATAAAGTATGTCATTGCTATAAATTTGAAAGCCTTGTTTTTTAAAGAATTTTGCCATACTTGCACTGCCACTAAAAAGATCAAAAAAACTTTGTGTTTTTTGGCTATCAATGACCTTATACTTTTGCAAAAGAGTAAAAATTTGAGGAGCTAAAGATTCTTTATTACCAATAAATCGCATTCACATAACTTTGAGTGGATTATAATTTGTAATCAGCACTTCTTGAGAATCTGCTCTTTTGCTTTGGTAATTACAATTTTTATAAGAAAAATTTACATAATGCGTATACAAATGCGGACTTTGCTTAAGCCAATTTTGCAAGATTGTATGTTCCTTGCCCTTATGATAAAGCACATTAGAAAGGGCAAATTTTATACCCTTAGAATCTAAGATATTTAAGGCATTTAAAAGACTTGATTCTAAAACCTTATTCCAGCCACTAAAGCCCCTTTTGCCATCATTATAAACCCCTTGCGTGATGAGATAAGGAGGGTCAGCATAGACAAAGCTATTTTGAGTAAGTTTTACAGCCTTTAAAGCTTCCAAAAAATCAAGCTTTAAAAAGCTAATATTTTTTGTTTTTAAAGCCTTAGAAAAAGCTATTAAATTATTTTTCATTTTTTCATTAAAGCTAGAGCAATTTTTACCAAAAGGCGTATTGAAGTGATGAGCATTATTAAAACGGATTTGATGATTAAAAGAAAAGGCGATAAGCACAAAGAGTAAAAGCGGTGATTTGTTATGATTATAATCAACTCTTAAGGCATTGTATCCTTGAATATTTTGCAAAGTTAAATCATATTGTTTGATAGTCAAATGAATTTGCTCTAAAATAGATTCTGTATTTTCTTTTTGTAAAAATTGATAGAAATCAATAAGATAAATTAAATTATCATTGCATATAATTTTATCAGCTTGAGGGAGCTTTGAAGTATTATTGAGCTTACTATTAACATTAATAGCCACATTGCAACCCCCGCAAAATAAATCTAAAAATATATCACTTTTACTTGGAAACAAAGGCAGGATTTGAGAGAGGATTTTATATTTTCCACCTATGTAGTTTAAGGGGGATTTGAGGAAACAAAGTTGTTTAGTTAAGGGTTTAGTCATTGCTTTTTCCAAAAATCAAGCAAATTTTTAAGGGCAAAACGAAAAATTTTAGGTGCTTTTATACCTAAAATTATTTGACCTTTTTTATTGAGCAAAAAGCCAATTTCAAGCTCTATAATTTTTTCTTCATATCCTCCATAAAGCACGACAGAGCGAATAATTTTAAATTCTTTATAATATTTTTTAATATATTCTTTTTCTATAAAATCATAATTTTTTAGTTCTTCTATGCCTTGATAGCGATTTTCATATGTCTTGCCCTCAATATTAATAATTTCTAAATGCTGCAGATCAAGCAAAATTAAATCGGGGATAAAAACTATGGCATTTTTATTCCCACTTTTGTAAAGTTCCTTGTTTTCATATTTTTGCAAAGCTATACTTTGATTATCTCTTGTAATAAAATATCCCTTTTCACATCCTGCGTGATTTTCAAAAATAGCCTTTCCACTTGAAAAATTTTCCACCAATAAATGAATAAAAATAGTTCCAAGTTTTCACTTTCTTTTTCATAGTGCCAATATGCTTTTTCTTGCTCTATTTGTGGGATTGTAAGCTTTTGCAAAGAAAGATTTAATAAATTTGCAATTTTTATAAATTTATTCTTGTTTCCTATTTGATTTTGATTTAATCCGTGTGATATGATTTCAAATCGCCTTTAAATCCTAATTTTCTTAATGCCCCAGCTATACCACTTACCGCACCAATATTTGGGTCGTGAGCTAATCTGCCACTTTTTACGAGTCTTGCTGAAATTAGTATTTTATTTGTAGGGGTATAAACTGATATATCATCGCTTGGTAAGCCATCGACTTTAAATTCCCTATCGTCTATCGTTATGGTAATTGGCACATTACCTTTTGGAGCTTTTCGCATTTGAGATTTAAATACAATTAATTCTTTAATGCTTGAAAAGGGCTTTAAAATTTCATCATTTTCTTTAAGGTCTTTTCCTAGAATTTCTACGCCCAAAGTCCTTAAAATTCTCGTTCCAAAGATAGAAGTTTGGGTAGGTTTTTCTTTTTGCTTTACTCTTATGTTATAGAGCATAATTTTTTTAGCATTAGGATAAAAAGTCTCCGCATAAACAAATTTAGAAATTCTTTAATAAACTCCTGTGTTTCTACTTTCGCTATCATCAGTTTTTATTTCCTCTATAAGATAAAATGGCTTATCATCTTGTGTAGGCTTATGATTTTGAAAAAACACCATATAATCTACAAAGCTACTTTTCCCGCTCACAATTTCTAAGTAAATTTTATCAATCTGCTCACTTCGCACACCGATTAATTCATAAGAAAAGCTAAATGTAGAATCCTTAATGATTGGCAAGATTCTTAAATTATCCAAAAACGCACAAAAATTTTTATCTGTTAAAAATTGCTTGATGATTATCTCTAAAACCTCAATTTTTGGTCGCTCTTCTGTGAGTATGTAAAGATTCAAAGCCTCTCCTTGTGTTTATGGCATTGTATCACACAAGAAATAATTTGATTATGTAGATTGTTTGTATCGGCTATAATCCTACAATGAAGTATTGTAGGGCATTGTGATGAAATTTTTGTCCCCACATTTGGCTTTTCACTCCTTGGCTGTGGGTTATATGTTTTGTAGCTTTTACCTCATATCGTGTAGATTGCATTCCCTCCTGCTAATGACATAATTGCTTCAAATAGCAGCCTTCAAGCTTGGCTTACTATGTTAGAATCTATTTTAGGAAGTCTAGTTGCAACAAGTCTCATCTTGCTTACAAAAATAGCAATACAAGTTTGCGCTTATTTTTTTATCACCCTGATAGCGTTAAGTATGTATTATGCGACTTGGTTTTTGCATTGTAGCGGCATAACATCAGCGTATTTACTGCTTTTTGGCTTGGTGCTTATGCCCCCACTTTATTTTTACCTTTTTATTTGAAAAATTACATAATGCTTATTTTTGCATTCCCTTTGGTATGCTGTATTTTATGATAAGCTATGATAATTTTACACTGTAGGCTTTAGTGTCCCACCCTCTTGGCTTGTTCGGGTGGGTAGCGATCGCCTACAATAGTGATTGTATCAAGTTTAGAATCAAGCTCTTTTAAATCATTTGCACTCAATGTTATATTTAAAGCGCTCAAATTTTCTTGTAGATGCGCTTCTTTGGTCGTTCCAAAAAGCGGCACGATGTAAGGCTTTTTAGCGAGTAGATAGGCTAGGGCGATTTGAGCAGGAGTGGCGTTACCATCTTTGGCAGCTGGATTTTTACCCTTGCCAAATGCTTGTAAAAGCTCTATGATTTTGTAATTTGCCCTCATTGCTTCAGGTTGGAATCTAGGGAAATTCACGCGATTGTCATTTTTTGGGTCAAATGTAGAATCTGCATTGAGTTTGCCACTAAGATAACCGCGATTTAATGGTGAGTAAGCCACAAAGCCAATGCCAAGCCGCTCTAATGTAGGGAAAAGCTCGCTTTCTACATTGCGCCACATCAAATGATATTCGCTCTGCACGGCGGTAATAGGGCAGATTTGATGAGCTTTTTCAATAGTCGCAGCACTTAGTTCACACACGCCAAATCGCGCTACCTTACCCTCTTTGATTAAATCCTTTACGCAAGTTGCCACTTCTTCAATGGGTGTTTTTGGGTCAAAGCGGTGCTGATACAGCAAGGGAATCTGCTCTAAATGTAGTCTTTTAAGACTTTGCTCTACCACCTCTTTTATGCGTTTTGGGCTGCTATCAAGCACACTTATATCTTTGCCAAAGCCAAATTTTGTGCTGATGAAAATCTTGTCTTTTTTGTAGGATTTAAGCAATTTGCCCACCAAGATTTCATTTGTATCGGGTCCATAGACTTGTGCGGTATCAAAGAGTGTAATGCCACTATCAAGGGCGGATTCTAGCAAATTTAGAGCTGCTTTTTCGCTTAAGCGGACGCTGCGATGATAATTGAGCCCCATACAACCAAAGGCAAGGGTGGATACTTCAAAGGCATAAGTTCCTATGCCAAGTGTGCGTTTTGGCATAGTGATATGCTTAGAATCTATCCCAAAAAGTGGGCTGAAAATACTGCTAGTATGTAGCCCAAGCACGATACCTAGCAAACTTGTAGTCTTTAAAAACTCTCTACGATGTGGCATATTGCTCCCTTGTTATAGAATCTTACTTTAAAGCAAAAGGTATTATAAGCCCTGACACTTGGTGTTTGTCAAGGGGTTAAATTTCAAATTGATCATAAATTAGAATTAGAATTGTTAGAATATAGATTGAGGAGTTTATGTAGGCATCACTTAAAGTCTTTTGCAATCACAGAATCTACTAAAAGGTTAAAAAAACTGATGACAAAATCACATATAAATCAAATCATCAATCATTATATCAAAGATGTTTTTAATAGGGTGGCTGATTTTCAAAATTATCATTGGCGAAGTGATATAATGAACATTGAAATATTAGATAATACACATTTTATTGAATACAGCAAAAGCGGGCATAAAACGTTTTTTGAAATAACTTTATTGGAAAATTGTAAGATGATTCAACTTTATTTAGAAAATAAAAATATAAAAAGATATTTTATAGGAAATTTTAAGACTATTGATAATGATAAACATTCATCGATTTTACCGAATACATTGAAATAAAAATTTTTTCAAAAAATAATATTCAAGCCCTTTATGAAATCCTATCTCAATACAATATATGAATGATTTAATACATTCATTTGATAAACAATAATTGCTTCACGCAAGGCTTGGAAATAACCTTATTTCTTGTCTTGTTCCAAACTCTCAAGCCATTTTCTTATACTGCCTCTGCTGCTGCCAAAATCAAATTTTTTGTCCTGTTGAAACACCGCTTTTGGAGCGGAATCTTTTAAAAATTTCATACAGGTTTCAAGCTCACTGCCTCCGCTCGTGCAAAAGGGAATGATGATTTTAGAGTGAAAATTATGAGATTCTAAAAAGGTATTGATGATATGGGGTGCGTGATACCACCAAATAGGAAAGCCCACAAAAATCCGTCCATAAGGCGATATGTCGATACTTTGGGCGATTTTAGGGCGTGAGGATTTATCCTTGCATTCTTTGCTGGTGCGAGAATTTTCATCATTCCAATCCAAATCCGCCACACTATAAGGTTCTTTTGGCAGTATCTCGTAAATATCGGCATTTGCGACATCTGCAAGGGTTTTGGCTATATCTTTGGTGATGCCTGTGGCAGAGAAATAAGCGACTAAATCTTTCATCGTTGTTCCTTTTGGTATGGATTGCTTTATATTCCTTGCGAATGTTTGCGATGATATTAGGATTTGTCATTGCGAGAAAGTCCGCAGCGCTTTCGCGGCAATCCACTTTGCTATCATTTATGGAGTCAGCCTCTTTTTGCAAATTACATAGGCGTAGAGCTCTGCTATTTCACTCGCTCAATCTTTGAATCAAAGCATTTTGATAGTTTTTGATTGCACTGCGGCTTATTCCTTGAAACACAAGAGGCTCGAGGTAGGTCATTCCAGCGTGATCCGCACTTGCTTTCATCGAAACAAAAATATCCTTTAATTCTATGCCCACTCTGCCATTTTTGCCATAGGTGCTTGCCCCGCCTCCTGCGGTTGAGACAACAAGCATTTCTTTGCCCTTCCACAAGTCAGGTCCCACACTACCCCAAGTTTCGTTCAAATAAGCTTTCATCATCGGCGTGATATTAAACCAATGCGTAGGAAATAAAAAGACGATTCTTTGAAATTCACACGTAATTTGCCGCTCTTTTGTCCCATCAATCGCCCTTGTATCAAAACCATAGAGGCTTTCAAGATTACGCACTTCTACATTTTTCACGCTCCTTGCTGCACTTTCTAAGGCTTTAATGAAAAATGAGCTTTCAGGGTAGGGGTGCGAGACGATTACAAGGGTTTTTACCCTCGCTTCTACTGCAAACAAAATGCTGCTACATAGCAGCAAAAGCAGGACAATATTTTTCATTTTTACTCCTTTTTAGATTTACAAAGAAACATTATAAAGCCTGACACTAGGTGTTTGTCAAGGGGGTGCAATAGTTTGCCTATATTTTTAATGATTCTATGTTTTGATATCTTAAATCTTGCAGAGGGAATGTATGACGATTACACAACATCTTTTTTATATTAGGGAAAAATTACCCCTATCAATCTAATTTGAAATTTGAATATTGTTTAGAGGGTTATCATTTCTCATATTCGGATTTTATCATCAAGGATTGTAAGGATAGAATCCGCATCTTTGAAGTAAAAAGCGTAAATAAAGCCCAAAATCAAAGCCTTGAAAACATGCTATAAAGCTGCAGCAAAAAAGCTCAATCTAGGGGCTAAAATGTATCATTTTACTTACCTATTTTAAAGGGTAATACTTGGGATATATGGTATAGCTGGGGAGATTCGTCTTTGAGTAAAGAGAGTTTCAAAAAGCTTTTGTAAGGGCTCCATATCAAAGATTCTGCAATCTATTATGCCTTTGCTGATGGTGCCACAAAGTCTCACAAAACGAAGTTTCTTTAGAAAATACCTGAAGGATACACTTATAACTCCTTTGATTATCAATAGAGATTCTTTAGAATCTCTATTGTAGGATTGAAAGACTACCCCCGCATGCAAAGATGAATGTTATAGTTTGGCCCCTTACTTTACTCCCATTACCTCATCAATCGCATTCAACGCATTGAGACTTCGAGGGTAGCCGATGTAGGGCACGAGAGCGGTAACAACGGCGATGAGTTTTGCCCTGTCATTGCCGATATTGAGATTGCCTTGTATATGCCCTTTGAGCTGCGACTCTGCCCCACCCATGGCTAAAATATACACAAAGGTTAAAAGCTCCCTAAAAGGCAAGTCAAGTCCGCCCCTTGTGTAATAATCCCCAAAGCAATTACTACTTAAAAATCGCCTTATGTGCTGATAGTCCTTTGGTGCATTAGCATTGCCCTTATCGATTGCTGCTCCAAAAAGCCTCCTTTGTGTCTCTAAACCCTTCTCAAAGCGATTTGTCCTAGTAGTCGTGCCTTGAGGTTTTAGAGGTAGGTTAATGCCTTCCTCCTTAAAGATTGCATTGCACGATTGTATAAAATCAAGGCTCTTACCCATACCCACATAGGGCGTGGCTTGATAGAGAATCTCCTTAATTGCTTTTGGCTTCACGCCATTTTTCAAAGCCGCTCTTAAGATGTTTTGAAACTCCCCTAAAGCCGGGATTGCCACAAGGGCAGCGATGATAATCATCAGCCGCTCTCGCAGATTGAGGGCAGATTCTGCTATGACTTCATCAAAGGCAAAATTGACATAATTGCTAAAAAACTCCGGGTCGCTCTGTGATAGCTCATTATCGATATTTCCAAAAAGTTGGTTGAAGTTTTGCTGTGCCGTTGGTGTGAGTTGCATTGTCGCTCCTTGTGTGTGTTGTGTGATATTTTGCATTGAGGCGGATAAGAGAGGGCTTGAGCTTAAGCCAAGTGCTGCCAAGCCAGCGAGTTTTATAGAATCTGCCATAAATGCCCTGCGATGCACGCTTTTTAACCTCTGCTGCTTTTTATGTGTGTCCATCAATCTCCTTGCTCAAAGTCCTTAATCTATGCTTTTGCTATTGTGTTTAAAACACCGCGTCTGGCTCTTGTGCCAAAAGATAGAAAAGATTGCGTGATATTATAAAGCCTGACACTTGGTGTTTGTCAAGGGGAAAGATTATATTATTTTGTCAAAATCACTTTGATTACTTCATCTTCATCAAGTTCATTTGCCTTTATAAACTCAACAAAGCTCATATCGGGCGTAAAAATGAAATGATTGTGGGTAATAAAATATGAAAAAATGCTCGTTGGTCTGTTTGCAAAAGTTTTAAAATGTCATTTAAATTTGATTGTGCGAATCGCCAAAAAAAGCTCTTTGTTAGGATTTGAAGCAATGTCAAAACAACGGTTAGGCTTAATGCAAAAGCTAAAATTACCATTAAAATTTGCTTTTTGTGAAAATACTTTTTCAAAGCGTTAAAATTCACCCAAATATGCAAAATCACAGCAATAATCATCGCTAATCCCAGCCATCTATGCAAAATTCCGCCCTGCCAAAATCAAAGTGAAAAATAGCATAACCCCGCTCAAAGCGACTATAAAAAGCCTATCGTGCTTAACGTAGCAAAGAGATGAGAAATTTCATTGATTACTTCCTTTAAATCTCTAGCTGATATCCAATGTGCCTGAAAACCTATTATTTGAGTGAAAATATTGAATCGTGCAAAGATTGCAATCAAAAATTTATCCTGTCAATTGAGTTTCCATAACGTTCCTTAAAGGCTTCTAGCAGGGCTTCTGCGATTTGTAAATCTTCAGCCTCGCTTCCTCCGCCAACGCCTATGCCGCCAATAAGCCTTTCCCCTGCAAAAAGCGGATAGCCCCCTGCGACTAAACAAATCTGCTTGCTTGTGGTATGTATACCCATCAAAGCACCGCCCTCCTTTGCCCAAGCGGCGACATCTTTTGTCTTTGAACGCGTAATCACAGCTGTGTAAGCCTTTTTAAGCACGAGATTCACACTGATTAAGAGTGCCTCGCCAAATCTTTGAAAAAGCTTCAAAATTCCGCTTTCATCAACCACAGCAAAGCTTATATCAATGCCAAGTTTTGCCGCTTCTTCTCCTGCCTTTGTGCGTAAAAATTCGCATATTTCATCATTTAGCTTCATTAGTTTTTCCTTATTATGTGAAATATAAAATTTACTCTATCAAAAAAAAAAAAACAATTTGTCAATACACATTTTGCAATAAAACTTTGACTTTTCACAACCCCCTTCCTGCTTGCAAGATTCTAGCTCAAGCAGTTTCTTTTGCTACATATTAATGGGCTTGTTGGTAGGCATCTCACAACCCCACGCTTTTAGTCGCATCGCTACCGGGTGCGTATCGCTCACCTACGATAGTTATTTTGCTTAAATTTGCATTGATTTCATCAAGCTCAGCCTTACTAAAGCTAATCAGCGAGGCATTAAGATTCTCACCCAAACGCCGTATTTTAGTCGTTTCTGGTATGGGAATGATGAAGTTTCTTTGTGAGAGCAGCCACGCGAGTAAAATTTGCGCGATACTCGCCTTTTTTCTCATCACACTTTTAGAATCTGCCACATTTTTGATAAATGTAATCACCTCTTGATTTGCCTCTAAAGTTCAGGGCCAAGACGTGGAAAATCGCTCCGATATCCGTAGCCTTGTCAAAAAGCCTCTATCAAGCGGAGAATACGCCACAAATGCGATATTGAGCTTTTGGTATATATCAAGCACTCCATTAGATTCTAGCTCTCTAAACGCCATAGAATATTGGCTTTGCACCACGCTTAAATGGCGGATTCTATGTGTTCTTTGTATAGTTTGCCGCTGCTCCGCTCAAGCCCCAGCCGCGAATTTTTTCCATTTTGATAAGCTTACTCATAGTCTGTGTAACTTCCTCAATAGGCGTATCTGTATCCACTCTGTGCTGGATATAAATATCGATATAATCGCTTTGTAGTCTTCTTAAATTTCCATCAATGGCTCTAAAAATCGCCTTTTTGCTAGAATCTTGCATTTGTTTGCCAAGTTGCGCTTGATTAATACAGGTGGAAAAGGAGAAACCACGCTATGGTGGCTTTAAGAATAGATAATGGAGGTTTTGGTGCCTACAAATGTGTGAATAGAAGCTGATGAGTTTGTATAATACAGCTGCAAGCTTTGTGAATCAAAGTGTAAGCGGTAGGTGCTTGCAATGATAAGAATGAAGCATTTGCTTATAACAATGATATGTGTTTGAATATTTTAGGGAGTAAGGGAGGTAAGATTCCCTTAATTAGAGAATCTTGTAAAAAATGATGAGGCAAAATTATTTTTGTTCTGCTTCTAGCTCGATTTTTATATTGACATTATCGCTTACCATAGCATTGCCTGTATTGGTGCCAATGCCAAAATCTTTACGATTGAGTTTGCCTTCTAATGTAAGTGCCACTATGTCTTTGTTTGTTTTTGGGTGTTTCACAGGACCATTTAATTCTACATTAAAGGTTACTTGCTTAGTTATACCCCTCATAGTGATATTTGCATCAAGCTTTTTGCCATTATGTTTTACAAGTGTCAATGTAGCTGTAGGAAACTTTTTAGAATCAAAGAAGTCATCAGCATTCAAGTGTTTATCGCGCTTATCGCTATTGGTATTGATAGAAGCGATTTGCACTTCACCATTAAGTGCCTTGATAGTTTTACCATCGATCTCAAGTGCCCCTCTAAACTTATTGAAGCTTCCTTTGACATTGCTCACAGACATATGCTTCACGCTAAAATCCACTGATGAGTGACTCGCATCGACCACATATTCTGTCGCCATAAGCCAAGAGCCACATAGTAATCCAACTGCCGCACAAAATGCTATTTTTCTCATAAATTCTCCTTAAAAATTTTGTTGAAGTTTTGATTCTATCTTTGTAAGACAAATTGAGTATAAATATTACAGGATTTTATATTTTGGGGCAAAACATCAAAATGCAGCCCCCTAGTAATCTCCTCTCATTGGCTCTCATCATATTTTTTTGCCAAGAAAAGCCCCAATAATCCCCACACAAAAGAAATAATTGCCCCGCATAAAAGCACTGCACTCACACTTATTTTTACCAAAGCCCCTTCAATCTGTGCGGAGAGTGCATCGCCGCCACGATACACCACCGTGTCTAAAAAGTTTTTTACTTTATACTTAGCATTAGAATCAAGTGGCACAAAGAGCATTTCGCGCCCGGGCTTGACTAAGGCATATTCACCCACTCTCCTTATACACATCACAATGATGAAAGGCAAAAACGCAGGGTGTGTGAAAGCCAAGATAATAAAACCTATGCTAATCACAAAGCCAAGCATAGATAAAAGCCATTTTAAGCCCAAACATTCAACGATTTTTGCCGTAAAAAAGATTTGGATAATAAAGCTTAGAGTTTGCACGATGAAGTCAATATTCGCAAAGGCAGCCATTCGCGCTTCTTTGGTAGGGAAAAGTGCTTTGATGATACGCGCTTGCTCCATATATAAAAAAGTAGAGACGCTTGTCAGCAGCAAAATAAAGCCCACAAAGGCTAAGAGATATTTGCTTTTAAGGATAATAGCAATGCCACTAAAAGGATTTTTAGAGCCTATGGGGTTTTCAAACCTCGCACAAAAATCCTGCTTTTGTGCCTCATCGTTTAGGAGATGATAAGATTCTCTAAGCAATAGCTTCTCTACAAGGATTGCCAAAAGTAGCAAAGACAAAGCAACAAAAATAAAATGATGAATGCTAATATATTTGCTTAAAATGCTAACGCCTAAACTCCCTAGAATGCTCCCCAAACTCGCCCCAGTAGAGATAATGCCAAAAAGCCTTTTACTCCGCTCTTTGCTAAATACATCGGCAAGCAAACTCCACGCACTTGAGATAATAAAGAGATTAAACACACTCACCCAAATATAAAAAATCCAGCTCAAATATGTAAAGCCCCTACTCTCCTCATCAAGCACAAGCAGAGCGATAAAAAACCCTAGCAGATTCAGCGCAAAGAAGCTAAAAATTATATCCACATAACGCTTTCGCTTCATACTTCCGCTTAAAAACATAGCAAAAAGTGAGGCACATATTGTAGCGATAAAAGTCCCTAAAAACAGCCATTTGAGATGTTCCTCTGCGTTGTGAATCCCTAGCGTATCGCGTATAGGACGCAAGGTCGCATAACTTGCAAAGAGTATGAATATAAACAAAGTCGCACATATTAGAATCTTCCATTCATTAGGTTTAAGCGAGAGGATTTTATACACAATATTTTTCATTAGTTAATCCTTTTGTCTTGCATTATGATGAGAGATTTTGTATATCATTAATCGAATACAAATACGCCTTACCTGCGAGTTTTACCCGCTCTTTTTGATATTCACAATACAGCACCCCACCACGTTTTGAAGCTTGGTAGGCAGTGATTTTTGCCCTATTAAGAATCTCACTCCACAGCGGCACAAGATGACAATGCCCACTTCCACATACAGGGTCTTCTGCCACGCCGTGCTTTGGTGCAAAGGAGCGGCTAACAATATCATATTTGCTACCCTTGCTTGTAATATGCAGCAATTCACCTTGCAAATGCTTAACCTTTGCTATATCAGGGGTAGCATTTATCACTTGATTTTCATCTAAAATACAAACTGAATCCCGCCCCAAATATGCCTTTTGTGGCATATAGCCAATCGCCTCACTCATCTCTTGTGTAACGCTAATAGGCGTGAGTTGAAAACTAGGAAAATCCATTTCAAACAAGGAACCATTTTTTATAACCTTTAAAATCCCGCTTTTTGTATGAAAATGGACTGCTTTAGCATGAGATTCTATAATATTCATCACCACAAATGCACTTGCCAAAGTAGCGTGTCTGCATAAATCAATCTCTTTAGCAGGTGTAAACCAACGCAGAGCACAATCTCCGCTGTCTTGCTTAACAATAAATGCCGTTTCTGATAGATTATGCTCAATGGCTATCTTTTGCATAAGTGTATCTTCTAAGAAATCCTCTAGCACACAAATGGCTGCAGGATTCCCACAAAATGGCGTATCACTAAAGGCATCAACTATATAACAACGCATAATGCTCCCTTTTCAGTTATAAATGAGTTATTTTCGCTCCAAAAAGTATAATCAAAATGCCACAGCATACGAACAAAACGCCCACGATATCATATATATTAAAGCTCTGTTTTTCCACGATATAAAGCCATAAAAATGAGCTTGCAATATACACGCCGCCATAAATGGCATACGCCCTCCCTGCAAATTCAAGCCCACTTTTTGTAAGTAGAAAGGCAAAGGCAATCACACAAATCACGCCTAAAATGAGGAAGTAGGGGCTTTTTTGCAGTTTAAATACTGCCCAAAAGCTAAAGCAGCCTAGAATTTCAAAAAAGGCAGCGATAAAAAATACGGCTAATTCTTTTAGCATTTATAAAATCCGCAGGTGGTGCAATAATGACATAATGTATTTAGCTTATGCAATATTTTTGTAAATGTGCTTTGTAATCAGCGATGTAGCGTTCAATTTGCGGGTTTTTCACTACATCATTACACATAAAGGTAGGCAGCACATTCATACCGATAAATTCGTGCGTTTTTCGCAAAGGCAAATACACTATCTCCACGCCCAAACCCTCAAAAAACTCTTCTTTGTCTGTGAAAGCCTCTAACGGGGCATTCCAAGTAACGCTAAACATTACTTTTTTATCCTTTGCTAGTCCACCTCTGCCATAATTCTTGCTAGGATCGACACTGCTTCTGCCATCATTTTGAAAAAGCCGCCCCTCGCCCTCTGTATAGACTTCATCGATATATTTTTTTACAATCCAAGGCACACCCATCCACCACGCAGGAAGTTGATAGATGATAAGATGAGAATCTAAAATCTTTTGTAGCTCTTCTTGTATGATATAGCCACTATTGATATGCGTTTGGATTATTGTAAAGCCATTTTGCTCTAGCAGCTCCTTAGCCACTTCTTGCAACGTATGGCTAAGCTCTGCTTTAGAATCATTAAAAACCTTTGAGCCATTAATCAGTAATGCCTGCATATTGTTCCTTTTTATTTAAATATCTGCCTTGTATTCACTCAGCCATTTTACCATTTTTGGGTCGCGGTGGTCAAAAAAGAGGCTATTTTTATCATCAAGTTTTGCGATTGCTGCCATATCCGCCTCGCTTAAGACAAAGTCAAATATAGAAAAATTCTCTATCATTCGCTCTTTTTTTGTTGTTTTGGGAATGACGATAATATTTCTTTGGACAAGCCATCGCAAAATTACCTGTGCCACGCTTTTATTGTATTGTTTGCCAATTTGAGTAAGTGTGGCATTGCTAAACATATCTTTTCGCCCCTCGCCAAAAGGTGCCCACGATTCCATAGCGACATTGTATTCTTTAAGAATCTCTTGTGCCTCGTGCTGCTGGTGGAAAGGATTGCATTCAATTTGATTGAGTGCGGGGGTGATTTCATTATTGAGGCAAAAATCTGCTAACCTATCGGGGTAAAAATTACTCACGCCAATAGCTTTAATCCTGCCCTCCTTGTAGAGCTTACTCATCGCTCTCCACGCCCCATAGACATCATTATAAGGCTGATGAATGAGATATAAATCCACATAATCAAGCCCTAGTTTTTTAAGTGAAGATTCAAAGGCTTTGGGGGCTTTTGCCTCGCTTACGTGATTTATCCATAGCTTGGTAGTTACAAAAATTTCCTCTCGCTTGATACCACTTGCCTTAATCGCCGCTCCTACCGCCTCTTCATTAAAATAGCTTTGTGCGGTATCAATGCTGCGATAGCCCACTTCTAAGGCATCTTCGACACATCGCTGACATTCTTTAATATCTTCAATTTGATATACGCCATAGCCTAAAATTGGCATTTTCACACCATTGTTTAAAGTAATCATTTGCATAGTTGCTCCTTGTGTGTTTTGAATTGATGATTGTTAAGGTTGTGCTCGATTGCGTATGCTTCGAATCTGTATCGCAACCCACTAATATGCTCCCTGCTGCCAATGTCGCTAATGCGCTTGTTTGCAGAAATTCCCGACGTGAAAGGCTCTTACTCTCTTGCATATTGCTCCTTTGAATATAGAATCTGCTTTAAGCAAAAGCATTATAAAACCTACCACTTGGTGTTTGTCAAGGGCTGCATTTCATTTGTTGAAGAAAATTCCAGCGATATGCTATAATGCTCCATAAAAAAGAGGTAAAAAGCAAATGATTGAAGCGTTATGTGCTATTAGTAAGCAATGCTGTCAATGGCGCAGTGCCCAAAACGGGAGAAAGGATAAATAATGAATATTGTAAGATTTATAGCTTTTCTAATGATGATAGCTAGCATAAGCAACGCATTAGAGATGACAAAAAGTCAATATGACTTTGAAACAACAATTAGTAATGCGTATGTCTTTTTGACACAAAAAGACATACCAATATTTGCAGAATTTAATCACGCTAAGAATGCCAAAGATGCCGGTTTGCCGCTTAATCGAACAAAGGTTATAGTTTTTGGGAATCCAAAAGTCGGGACACTTTTAATGCAAGAAAATCAGCAAATAGGGATTGAATTGCCATTGAAGATTATTGTATGGGAAGATTCAGGGCATAATGTATTTGTAGCTTCTACTGATATTAACGAAATTGCAAAGCGATACGGGATTACCAATAGAGCTATTGTTGATAACATTGCTCAACTTCTAGCAAACATCATTCATTACTCTACGAAGCAACGCGCCCATTAGGATATTGCAATGTAATGCATTCCCCGTATTATATCTATATATAATGTCCCATAAAAAAGGGCAAATAAAGGGATAATATGACATATGAAGAAATCAAAAAGCTTACCCATAAAGAAATGGATATTTTGCAAAATGAGCTATGGGAGCTTATCTCTAATAATCAAGTGGATAAAGTAAAAATATTTTTAAAAGATTTTGCCATCGATGAGAGTTTTTATGCACCGACCTTTGATGAGGAGCAAGAGCCACTCTTTAATGCCGCACATTGCCTTGAAAAAGCAGCCCTAGCTTATGAGCAAAGCGGGAATTTTGATATGTTAGAGTGTCTTTTTCGCTATGGGCTTAAGGCGAGTGATAATGATGGCTTTCGCAATGTGTTGCAATATTATTGCGATGGGGGTGGCAGAGATGAGAGGCTGATTGCTTATCTCTTGGCTAAAGGGGCGACTTTTGAGGCTTTGGGTAAAGATGGCTTAAATATTTTGCACCACTGGGCGTATAAGCAAGAGGCAGAAAAACTCGCCCTCGCTCACCATTTTGGGGCGGATATGGAGAGCAAAAGTGCCGTGAAAGGCTGCGAGGGGCAAACTCCTCTCATGTATGCGGCAAAATCTGATGTAGCACCTATTGGCAAGGCAATGGCAATGCTTATCAAGCTTGGCGCAAATATCCACGCGCTAGATTCTCAAAATCGCAGTGTGCTTGATGTCGCTTTGGAATCGAATAAAAGCATATTGCAAGGCAAGGGTTGAGAATTCTGTTATAAAAGATTGTGTTATGGGCATATACTAAAAATAACACAAGCCATAATGCTAACAATAGCATTGATGAGAGCAAGAAAATTATACAAACTAAAGATTTTCAATCCATTGTTAGCTTTATTTGGAATGTGGCAGATGATATTTTGCGTGATATGTATGTCAAGGGCACAAATACCACGATGTGATTTTGCCTATGACGATTGTCCGCAGGTTTGATGTCATCCTAAAGTCTAGGGTTTCTAAAACAGGTGAGGGCAGACTTGCATTAAGCGGAATAAATAGCTATGAGGGTACTACAAGAGTAGTGCAAGGGGGGCTTGAGCTTACAAACTCTGGTAAACTCACACAGAGTAATGCCTATGCCGAGCGAAGCGGCATATTTGTGCCTACAGGCGGGGAGATAAGCCATAATGCCTATGCTATAAATGGCAGCACAATCACACTTAATGTAAGCAGCACAAGCAGCTCCATACTTACAACTGATAAGGTAGGCGGGATTTTGCTAGGTCAGGGGAGCATTAGCAATGCAAATAAAAAATATTAGCGGTGGGATACTAGAATTTTCTATAATGGAGATGCGCGATTAAAGAGCGGGGTAAAGCACATAGCTTGATTTTAGACACATTAAATAGCTATGCAGATAAATTTGATAGTATAAAAACTAAATCAAGCAATATGCTTCATTTTAGTTATGATTCTAACACACAGCGGCTTGTCTCTACTCTTAAAGGCAATACCTTTCAAATGCCCTGCCTATAGAGTATGGCGAATATTTTGGGAATCTTGATGTCGTAAATGCAGGGGTGTATCAAGCTGGGATAGATAGCATTGCAGAAAATGCTGCTTTGCCCATTTTTGACAACATTGTAGCAAGATGTCTCATTTAAGGGCTTTGCTACTTATTCATTTAGGCAGAATTTTAATCTCAATACGTAGTTTTATAGTGGGTTAACCGCTCAATCGCGTCTCAATCAGTATTTTGCAAGACTTGGCTTAAGCAATGCAATGGGCGCGGATTATTATTTGATAAACACAAGCCTTACCTTAGTATGGAGTTTTGAGGATGAGGGTATAGGGATTTGATAATATTCTCACAAAAGGGAAGCTTGCTAAGGATAGCGATAAAGAGACTAAGCATAACTGCGTTATGGCTGATTCTATGCCCCTATAATTTAAGTAACGCGTAGTTATAAGCACATCGCTTTTCATAGATTTTTGCGATTCAAAGTCTTATGGAGTTTAAAGATAGACACTTTTTCGCACTGAATGCTACTATCTAATTTAAAGTATTTTAATGATATAAAGCAAAAGTGATTTTGATAGCTTAAAATATGGCAAAGGAGTAAAAATGCAAAAAATCGCTATTCCTTGCGTGATTCTCGCAGGGGGGAAAAGCTCACGTTTGGGTAAGGACAAGACACAGATTCCATTGGGCGGATATTCGCTTAGCCAATGGGTATTTATGCGTTTAAGAGAGATAAGCGATGATGTCTATATCAGCACGAAGCAGCGGGATAAATTTTGCTTTGATGCGCCATTTCTGGTAGAAAAAGACCCCATTTATGCCCCAATCGTGGGTATGATTAATGCTTTTAATACCCTCAAAGCGCAAGAATTGCTTTTCATTAGCGTAGATACGCCATTTATTACTGCTCATACTTTGCATAAAATTGCTACTTCAAGCGCAGCTATCGCGTATGCTAAAAGCACGGATAAGGCGCATTATCTTATTTCAAAATGGCATATCTCCTTGCTTGATGCGCTCCTTTGGGCATATAAGTCTAAAATGTATGCCCTGCACCGCATTATAGAATCCCACCCAAGTGAAGGCATTACTGCCACAGATGAGGAATGCTTCAATATCAACACAATGACAGATTACACACAAGCCTTGCGTGTTTTGGAAACATTGCAAAATAAGGGCTAGGATTAGCAAATGGCAGATGATGAAGAAAAGACTCAAGCCCCGAGTGCCCATAAGATTCAAAAGGCTAGAGAGGAGGGGAATGTAAGCAAGAGTCCAGAACTTGCTGGATTTTTTGTTTTACTTGTGGGCTTGGGGCTGATGTTTTTACTCATACCCTTTTGGGTAGAGGGAGCGCAAAAAATTTTTGTGTATGTGAATACATTAATTATGCTTGATGTAGATCGCCATTTGTTGGGAAATCTTATGCTAAGCATTGTTTTTGAGGTGTTTGTTATGTTAGCACCGATTTTTATTGCACTGATGATTACAGGTGTGATTGCTAATATTGCACAATTTGGGCTTTTGCTTTCCCCTAAAGCTATTAAACCTAAGCTCTCTAAGCTTAATCCTATTAGCGGGATTAAAAATGTTATTTCACTTAAAAAAATGCTTGATGGCTTTATGATTACTCTAAAGGTATTTGTTGCCTTTATTGTAGGATTTACGGTGTTTGTGAGCTTTTTTAACGAATTGCCAAGTGTCTCTATGTCAGGGCTTTATTCGCAGATTCTGTGGTTTAGACAAAAGGCATTGATTCTCATTGGTGTATTGCTGATTTTATTTTTTGTGATGGCAACAAGTGACTATCTTATCAAAAGGTATCAATATACCAAAAGCCTGAGAATGAGTATTAGAGAAGTTAAGGATGAGTATAAGCAATATGAGCAAAGCCCAGAGATTAAGGCAAAGATTCGCAAAATGCAGCAAAAACTCGCACAAAGTCGTATGATGCAAGAAATTCCCACCGCTTCAGTGGTGATTACTAACCCTACACATTATGCGGTGGCATTGCGATACGGAGAAGAAGAGCTAAAACTAGGCAAAGCCCCTGTGCTTGTAGCAAAAGGTATAGATGAACTCGCTATACGCATTAAAAGCATCGCTAGGGAATATGGTATTAGAATTATTGAGAATCCACCTCTTGCACGAGCTATTTATCGGCAATTAGATTTAAATCAAAGCATTCCGCCTGAACTTTTTGGCGCAGTCGTGCAGGTATTGGGCGAAGTGGCGTATCTTGATGCGTTAGAGGGTAAAGAGGGCTTAAGCAAAATACTTCAGGCAGCAAACGATAAAGCTTCATCACGCGCATAGGACTTTTAAGCATTTTGGTGTATAAGGGAGTGATTTGTGCTATAATTGAGGGCTATTTTTTGCTTAAATAAGGTTTTTGCTATGGATAATAAGCGATTAATCGTAGTGAGTGTAGGTATAGTCATACTTATAGTTGTAGGTATCATTGCTTTTAGTTCAATTATGTTTGAGACAAAAGCCCCACAGTTTAGCAATCAAGTGCCTACGCATTGGAATCTCAATGATGAAATCTTTGTAGAATTTAGCGATGAGAGCGGTATTCGCGATTATCGCGTGCAAATGGTTTTTGATGGAGAGATATTGAGCGACCAAAAAGAAATAGTCTTAAATAAGCCAAAAACGATTAGAATCCCGCTTCCTAAGTCTTCTACTCCTCTTAAAAATGGCACGTCTATTCAGTATAAGATTTCTGTAACCGATTGGAGCAATGCACATTTTTTTAGCGGCAATACAGCCAATATTGAATTGAGCTTAGTCGTTGATACTACTGCTCCTGTGGTAAAAAATATCGCCTCATCGGGTCAAATTGTGCGTGGAGGCAGTGCTGTAGTAGCTGTGCAAGCCAAAGATATGGCATTAGATAATGTGTATATCAGTAATGGGACAGATAATTTTAAACTCTTTTCATATCTCAATAATGATATTTATGTGGGAATCATTGCTTGGCCATTAAAAAATAAATTTTTTAGCGCACAGGTTGTTGCTAAAGACAAGGCGGGAAATATTACTAAATATAATTTACCTATCGCGCGCAATATAAATGCTCCCTATTATCGCTCTAATATCGCTATTAAAGAGGATTTTCTCAATGGCAAACTCAATGAACTCCTCGCACAAATCAATCAAAAGCATTTAAAGCCTTTTGAAAACAATGTAGAACGATTTGTATTTTTTAATGAAACCATCAGGCAAGAAGATGAGAGTAGAATCTTAAAGGCGTGTAGTGATTTAAATTCAAATATTAGCTTCGCAGAGGATTTTCACGCATTTATGCCACTTAAAGGCTCAAAGGTGGTGGGTAATTTTGGCGATTATCGCACCTATTTTTTAAATAAAGAAAAAATCAGTGAAGCGGTGCATTTAGGCATAGATGTGGCAAGTGTGAAAAATGCGCCCATTATTGCAAGCAATAAGGGAGTGGTGCTTTTAAAAAGTCATTTAGGACTTTATGGCAATACCTTGCTGCTGTATCACGGCTTTGGTGTATCCTCGATTTACTCACATATGCAGGAGAGCTATGTGGAGGTGAGCGATGAAGTGAGTGTGGGACAGGAACTTGGCAAGACAGGGCAGACAGGCTGGGCGTTTGGAGACCATTTACATTTTGGAATCTTGGTACAAGGGCATTTTGTGCGCTTGAATGAATGGTTTGACCAAAGGTGGATTGATGATAATGTTATTAATGTGCTTAAGAAAGCGCAAGATTTTGCTAAGAATACGCCTTAATCTATACCAAAAAGTAAAGTGATGATAAAGACGCGTCAGCATACCATAAGGCTATTTGAATTTGAAGAAAATGTTGATAGTGAGGAATGTATCATTTTTATTGAGAAGCATTTGCCCCTTTTGCAGCACCATATCCTTGGCTTTAGAGGTGAGATAAGTGAAAAATTATCGACTTTTTTACAAACGCATAATTTGAGCTTCGCACTCTTGAGTGGCACAATACATACATATTCTGCAAAATTCCGCTCTGCTGGTACGAATGCGCTTCAAACAAAACATAAAGCAGAGGAAAAACTCCCAAAAGATGAGCCACAAAATTTGTCCCGCACACTTTGGGTAAAAAAAGTCGTGCGAAGCGGAGAGGAGATAGCTCATAGGGGCGATGTGGTGATAGAATCTCAAGTCAATAGTGGCGCACATATTTTCGCCGAGGGGAATTTATTTCTGCTCGGAGAGTGTAGTGGGAGCATAGAGGCAAGGGGGGAATTTATCATTTGTAAGAAGATTTTTGCCCCTGCTATTTTGTTTCAAGATATACTGCTTGACGCAGAGATTTTACAGAAAATTAACCAAAGTAGCGCATTATTCAAGATAATTTTTAAAAAAGACGATAATGTGGCGATAAAGGATTTGAAATGAAGCAAAAGACGATTGAAAAGCGAGTTGAAATTGTGGGGATTGGGCTGCATAAGGGTGTGCCGGTAAAAATGATTCTTGAGCCTTTGGAAGCAAATAGCGGGATTGTATTTTATCGCAGTGATTTGGGCGTAAGCATTGAACTCAAGCCTGAAAATGTGGTAGATACGACAATGGCAACCGTGCTTGGCAAGGGCAAAGTGCGGGTTTCCACTATCGAACATTTTTTATCTGCAATCGCAGCCTATGGGATTGATAATTTAAGAATCTGCCTTGATAATGAAGAAGTACCTATTATGGACGGAAGTGCGATAGGCTATTGTATGCTCCTTGAGGAGGCGGGGATTTGTGTGCAAAATGCAAATAAAAAGGCTATTGCTATTAGAAAGCCTATCGAGATTGTAGAAGCGCAAAAGTTTGTCCGCGTAGAGCCAAGCGAAAAGATGATTTTTGACTTTAGCATCGATTTTGACCACCCCGCTATCCGCAATCAGCAGTATAAATTTACTTTTTCTACAAAGGCTTACAAGGAGGAAATCGCACGGGCTAGAACTTTTGGTTTTTTGCACGAGGTGAATTATTTGCGCTCTAAAGGCTTGGCAAAGGGCGGGGATTTGAGTAATTGTATCGTGCTTGATGAAAGTGGGATTTTGAATAAAGAGGGGTTGCGTTATAAAGAGGAGTTTGTGCGGCATAAGATTTTGGATGCCATTGGCGATATGGCATTGCTTGGTATGCCACTGCTTGGGACATATATATCTTTTGCAGGAAGCCACAAGCTCAATCACTTCCTTACTAAACAGCTTTTAAGCGATGAAAAAGCCTATGAAATTATTAATCTTGAAGATAAGGCAGAGGAGGAAAACCTCGAATACGCTTATGAGACACATTGATATTGTTCTAGTGAGTGTGAATAGCCCTATATTGTGCGGCTTGTATGAAAATAATATATTATTTGAATCTCTGCAAAGTGATGAGCCTCTTCTCATAGGGCTACCTCGCCTTTTTGAATCTTTGCTCCCCACCGCAGAGCAAAACCCTGCCTATAAAGATACAAAAATAGAATCTATCTATTATGCTAATGGTCCGGGGAGCTTTAGCGCATTGAAGCTTATACATATTTTTCTGCATACATTGCAAAGTATATATAAAATAGGGCTTTTTGCCACTTCGAGCTTTTATTTTACACAAAGTGCATATATCAAAGCTTTTGGGACAAGTTATTTTTATATCAATCCCCAAGGTGAAATCGCTCTCAAACAAAACTTAGAATCTCAACCTCAAGAGATAGAATTTGCTCTCCCTCAAATACTTGATACATCTGCTTTTACCGCCTTCACACAGCCACTTTATATATTGCCTCCAGTATAGGCAATATAAACTTTTCAAAATAAATAGAATGAAACAAAAAGAATTTTGTATCCTTAATATTTTGGGAGGTGCATTAGATTTGGGTTTTGAGAAAACTCCGCTAATGCTTATTTTTTAAGATTATCCACTTTTCACTTAGGGGGTAAAGCTCTTTGATGGATTGTTTCCCCACACTTTTGGGTATTTAAGATAAGATGTGCCAACTTTTCATCATCTTGTATTTTTGATTTAAAGACTAAAATCTAGCCTTGCATTCTTTTCTCACGTAAAGCTTTGTTTGCATTGCTTCTATTGCTTGTTTAAATTTAGCATAATAATGTAAAATGCCACAAATTATTCGTTGTTAAGGAGCAACTATGGGAATTGAAAAATTTAAATTATTTGTTGATGAGTATCAAAAGAAGGCAGATTATAAAGCACCTTTGGGCTTTGGTATTGCGCGGGTGGAGATTGGCAAAAAATCTAAGGCTGTGCTGTGTGCGACTTATCCCACTCTTAACTGGCAAGGGGAGAATCTGGGCACCTATGCCGTGCTGTGTGAAAGCGCACAGGAGGCGGAGCTCATAGCGCAAAGTGAAAATGAAGCGGTATATGGGATTACAAATGCGTTTGTAGCAAAGGCATTGGAGTTATATGCGCCATTTTTAAGCGAGGCGTTGGGAGATTCGCAAACACATAAAAATATTCAAGTGATTTTAGAGCTTAAAAAACAAATGGAAAAGGGCAAACTCAAAACAAAAGGTGGTAGAAGCCGCTATCGCTTTTGTATTCTCTATAAAGACACAAAATGCGAGAGTGTGGAATCTGCTTATCTCAAGCTTTTGGCTCTCTCTTTGGGTAAAGCCCCTTTGCGTTCCTTGCAGCTTGATGGAATCTTTGGATTATTGCAAAATGTCGCGTGGAGCGGGAATAAGCCCTATGAGCTTGATTGGTTACGAGAAAATGAAGTGCGGCTAAAGATGGAGGGGGAGTTCCCGCATATTGACTTTGTGGATAAATTTCCGCGATACCTTATGCAAGTCATTCCACAATATGATAATATCCGCCTTTTAGATGCTGCAAAAACGCGATTTGGCGCATATCTAGGCACAGGTGGCTATACGCAAATGCCCGGGGCAAGTTATGTGAATTTTAACGCAGGGGCGCTTGGGGCTTGTATGAATGAGGGACGTATTAGCTCAAGCGTGATTGTGGGTGAAGGCACAGATATAGGCGGCGGTGCAAGTATTTTGGGTGTGTTAAGCGGGGGAAATAGTGAGCCTATTAGCATTGGTAAAAACTGCCTTCTGGGTGTGAATAGCGCAACAGGCATTAGCTTGGGTGATGGGTGTATTGTCGATGGGGGGATTGCAGTGCTAGCTGGCGGGGTGTTTTATATCAATGAAGAGGAAGCGCGTAAAATTGCTGAAATCAATGATACCTTTGTGATTAAAGAAAGCAATCTCTATAAGGGCAAAGAACTCTCGGGTAAACACGGCATTCACTTCCGCTGCGATAGTCAAAGCGGCAAGATGATAGCCTTTAGAAGCAATCGTAAAATAGAGCTTAATGCGGCTTTGCATTAAATAATAGAGTAAGGTGGCATTGTTTTTGCTTTTGCAGTTGGTAGCTATGAGGCAAATTTACTATGAGAGGATAGAGAATGAAAATAATTCTTCGGCTTGGGTGGGCGATGGTATGTATTGTGGCAATTGCCTTTCCAGAACCACAAGAGAGCGAGGGGAGTATCTCTAGTGAATCTCCTGAGGCATCTAATACATCTCAACCTTTAGAAGAATCTACTCCGCAAACTGCACAATCTCCACAAAGCCCACCTGTTTCATCAAATTCAAATAGTGTTCCCTCTGGGCTTTTAGGTGCTACGCCTCTTACACCGGCAAATCAAATCGGGGGCGCACCTATTGATGATATGTTTGAAAATGTTGAACAGTCCAATACAACGCTTAAGGCAGCTATGAGCTTTGCAAAAGATGGTGATTATGAAAGTGCATTAGGGCTTTTTACACAATCGTGTGAGCAGGGTAATGCAGCAGGGTGCTTTGGCACTGGGCTTATTTATATGTATGGAGCAAATACGGGTGTGCCTGAGCCACAAAAGGCTGCGAATTACTATTATAAGGCTTGTGTGGGTGGCGATGCTGTAGCTTGTGCGAATCTTGCTATGGCGTATGATAACGGACAAGGTGTTAAAGAAGATAAGAATCAAGCCGCCCAACTCTATGAAGTGGCGTGTCAGGGAGGAGATTCTCTAGGCTGCACAAATATTGGCTGGATGTATGCTAATGGCGTAGGTGTGAAAAAGGATTATCAAAAGGCTTTGGCTTACTATAATAGCGCGTGTCAGTTAGGGAGCGATTTGGGCTGTTATAATTTAGGCTTGATGAGCAATACCTATAACATTTATGGTATGACGAAAGATTCGATGAGTTATGTTGAGATGAATTATGTTGCCTGCAAGCAAGGTGATATTGTAGGTTGTGGGAATCTAGGTTGGATGTATGCCACAGGCTCAAGCGGTGCGGAGAAAAGCTACTATAATGCGGCAAAATACTTTACTATCGCGTGTGATAGCGGACATTTGCAAAGCTGTAACAATCTAGGGGTGCTTTATGATGGAGGATTTGGCGTAAGGCAGGATAAACGCAAGGCAATAGAGCTATTTGGGTTAGCTTGTGATTATGGCATTGAATCTGGCTGCCATAACTATTCACTGATGAAAACTAGAGGAAGCGTAAGCAGTGCAGGGAATGTATTTTCTGGCTTAAAATAATGCGTCTTAATCAATATATCGCACATCATAGCAGTTATTCGCGCAGAGAAGCCGATAGACTCATCAGTGAGGGACGTGTGAGAGTAGGGAGAGTGAAGGCGACATTACACTCTGTACTAAAAGCGGGGGAGAGCGTGTTTATCGATGGTAAAAAGCTTATGCCAAAGGAGCATTTTACCTGCATTGTCTATCATAAGCCTAAGGGTGAGCTAGTAAGCAAGAGTGATAATCGCAATAGGCGCGTCATATATGAGAGTTTGGGAGAGAAGTTCAGGCATTTTATTTATGTGGGGCGGCTAGATTTTGTAAGTGAGGGACTACTCATTCTTACAGATAGCACTCCTGTGGCAAAAGCACTTATGGAATCATCTTTAGAACGTGGCTACATACTTAAACTTAATGGGGCTATTACAGAATCTATCATTAAGGCAATGGAAGAGGGCTTAGAATGTGAAGACGCACGTGCAGGAGGGCATAGTAAGAGCGATATTGTGAGTATGAATTTTGCCTCCTTTGCCTCATACCAAATACTTAAAAATGATAAAAAATACAGCAAACTCAAGGTAAGCATTACAGAGGGAAAAAATCGTGAGTTAAGACGGTTTTTTGGCGCATTTGGACTGAAAGTTTTGGATTTAAGACGCATAAGTTATGGCTTTGTGCATTTAAACGCCCTGCCTTGTGGGAAAAAGAGATTTTTTACTAAAGATGAATATAAGCAACTTCATCTTTTTTTGCAAACATATGGTGATATAGAGCAAAATAATACAGGCAAAACTCTTTTAGAGTAGGGTGTTGAACAAAAACTAAGGAAAATCATTGTGAAAGGTTACATCTATCTTTTCATTCTATGTGCGGTATACTCCCATGCTGTGCCTAAAAATATGAATGCCTTGCGGGAGATGTATCTCCTGCCCCCATCACAATGGCAAAAGCCTCATATTGATAAGGGCGTAGAATGGCAAGAGCTTGCCCCCTTGCCAGAATCTCCACCCTATCCAGATTCTAATCCCTATTCTAAAGCAAAAGTAGAGCTAGGCAAAATGCTTTTTGATGAGCCTAAGCTTTCGTTTTCTAATCAAATCGCTTGCGCCTCTTGCCACGATAGAGAATTTGGCTTTGGTGATGGGAGGAGGGTAAGCTATGGGCATAATCGTCAATTAGGACATCGTAATGCCCCAAGCGTAGTAATGTCTGCCTTTAGCACGGAGCAATTTTGGGATGGCAGAGCAGAAAGTCTAGAATCCCAAGCCCTTTTCCCCATAGCTGACCCTAAGGAAATGGCTTACACGCCACAATCTGCAGCGAAAAAAATCGCTAAAATTCCCGCCTATAAAGAGAAATTCAAAGAAGCCTTTGGCAGTGTTAAAATCACTCCCGAGCTTATGGCGCAAGCCATAGCCACTTATGAACGTTCCCTTGTGCCTAACCCTACGCGATTTGATAGATTCTTAAAAGGTAAAAAGGACGCCCTCACGGACAAAGAAGTGTGGGGATTGCACCTTTTCCGCACAAAAGGGCGATGTATGAATTGCTATAGCGGCGTGGCTCTAAGTGATGGGAAATATCATAATTTAGGATTGCATTTTATTGGGCGTAAATATGAGGATTTAGGCAGATATGAAGTAACGGGTAATCCTGATGATATAGGTAGGTTTAAAACCCCTTCCTTGCGCCATATCTCAAAAACCGCGCCCTATATGCACAATGGGCTTTTTCCGCATTTATCAGGTGTGCTAAATGCTTACAATGCAGGAATGTTTCACCCAAGCCCTCCTAAACCAGGGCAAGAGAACACAAAAGCGGCAAGAGAGTTACCCTTTCCCGGCACAGATTCGCTTCTGCAAAAACTTCATCTTACCAATGAGGAGCTTGAAGCCCTTGAGGCATTCTTAAAAACATTGTAGAATCTTAGACACGCAAGTGAAATAAGCATGATATGTTTTAAAATGTGGGTAGATATAGGGCTAAAGTTGCTTACAAATATGTTTTCCCTTTACATCAAATCATATAGAACCAAAAGCACCACTTTATCAATATGCGATGAAAGAGATTTATGCTTTGCGCAAAAATATTTAGCCGCCCTCTTGCAAAAGATTCTATATTGCCGTGCTGTTGTGCTTGTGGGAATGCCTATCGCTGCTTAGTTTGGTTTTAGTTCTTGTGTAGTGAGAAATGTGAATACCAAATATTAATATGTCTTTTTGATTTTTGTGCGGTATTGCTCCCTTATGTCATAGAGTGAGATTCTATTCTTACGCTGCACTTCCCAATACATAAAGCCATTGAGCCTTTTTACTTTTGCTTGCTTTAATTTTGCCGCAAGTGTGTGAATATCATAACTTTGCCCTTCAAAGATAGCCTTTCCATCGCTTTGCAGTTGCGCACAAAAGGGCGTATTTTTCAAATACAGCTTTTCATTAGATTCTAAAAATCCAGCTTCTATAAGTGTCTCTAAGCTTACTTTCAAGGGCTTTTTATCAAAACTTGCCTTTGCTATATCGCTCTCCTCAAATATGATAGAATCTAGCCGCTTTTTAGCATATTGTATATAATCAGCATTTTTCTCAATGGTAATAAAATTTCGCCCTAGCCTTTTTGCCACCGCCGCAGTAGTGCATGTCCCCCCAAATGGGTCGCACACCACATCGCCTAGACTAGAGTTTATGGCGATGATTCTATATAAGAGCGCTTCGGGCTTTTGCGTGTTGTGTAGCTTTTCTCCATTCATATCTTTAAGTCGCTCATTTCCCGTACACACAGGCAGCCTCCACACGCTTCCTAGTTGCTTTCTCTGTCCCTTTTCAAAGCCTACAATCTCATTGTTTAGCTCTTTAGCTGTTTTATAATGAAATGTGTATTTGCTTTTTTTATCCTTTGCCGCCCAAATGAGGCTCTCGTGGGAGTTATTGAGTCTCGTGCCTAGAAAATTGGGCGTGGGATTGCTTTTGTGCCAAATTACATCATTGATAAACCAAAAGCCCAAATCCTGCATAATCGCCCCAATCGTGTAAATACACTGATGTGAACCTATCACCCAAATGCTGCCATTAGGCTTTAAAATCCGCTTTGCCTCTTTGAGCCAAATGTAGCTAAATGCTTTGTAGGCTTCATTATCGCTAAACTTATCCCAAGCATCATCACAGCCGCTGAATGCACTTCCCTCTGGACGATTTAAGACTCCTTCCGTGCGCATAAAATAGGGTGGGTCGGCAAATATTACATCTATGCTAGAATCTGCAATTTGGGGTAAAATCTCAAGGCAATCGCCCTGTGTGATTGTATTGAGTGCTAAAGTAGTTTTCATTAAAGTCCTTTTAGGTTGAGGTTTGTAGGGAAAAGTTCTTCACGTAATTAATCAGTGCGAGAAGAAAGCAAGTTTTTAATCAAAGTTAGATTATTGTGTTTGATTTGCAAAAGTGCTGTTTTTATTTCACTGCTTGTATCAAAATCAGGAACGTTTAGTATCTCCTTACTTCTTTCCTGCTTATGCTTTTTAAGATAACGAACAATTTCATCCCAAATATCAGTTCTTTCAAAAAATATTTTAAAAGGCTCTCTGCCATAAAAAATATATAGCTCCACCATATCATCAGTGTTGTTGTCAATTTGTTCGTTATAAAATTTTTTACTCTTTTTAAGACTTTCATCACTAAACCACATACAAGCTTTTATTTTCTGTTGTGGAAAATTTTGCTTTAGACATTTGATTTTTTTAATTAAATTGCTATACTGCTCTCTTTTTTTCGTGCTATCGTGGTCATCTCTAATTTTTTGTTCTATTAGATAAATATTGTCATCTTTTTTGAATGCTTGGTCGGCATTTAAATGATTATTGTCCTCATCTATTCCTATATTCTTATTTAGATCCTCATAACCCATCATTGCAATATATTCAGTTAAGATTTCTTCTATAAAATCTCCAAATTTAATTTCGCAACTTTGTGTTGTATTTTGTATAAGTTTTGTCTTTGCATTTGTGATTCTAAAAATACCGGTGTATCGTTTTGGATTATTTAAGACTGTGAGTAAAATTTCATAATGTAAGTCTTTACCAAAAATGCGGTTATTAAGTTTATTTGCAAAATGCTCATAAGTCATTTATAATTCCTTTTTTCTCATATATGATTCGCATTTTCGCACACCTATTGTAACTTATTTTGTATAATTGTGCTTTTATCTCATAATCACTATGGAAATAATAAATGCTTATAGATTCATTTAATAGAAAAATCGATTATATGCGTATATCAGTTACTAAAGAATGTAATTTCCGCTGTCAGTATTGTATGCCCGATACGCCCTTTGATAAGGTGATGTGCGATGAATTGCCACTTGATAAAATGCTAGAATTTATCAAAATCGCCATTGATAATGGTATTAAAAAAATCCGCATTACCGGTGGTGAGCCGCTGCTAAGGAAGGATTTATGCGATTTTTTAGCACATATTTATGCCTATGCGCCGCATATTGAAATTACCCTTACAAGCAATGCCTTTTTTCTCGCAAAATATGCTCAAAGCCTTAAAAATGCGGGGCTTTCACGCATTAATATTTCACTAGATTCTCTCAAAGCAGAGCGGATAAAAGTTATTTCTCAACGCGATGGATTAGAGCAGATTTTTAAAGGTATTTTTGCGGCTAAGGAATGCGGTTTGGGTATCAAGCTCAATATGGTGCCGCTGAAAGGCATTAATGATGATGAGATTATCGATATGCTGCATTTTGCCTACACACACGGCTTTGGCATACGATTTATTGAATTTATGGAGAATATCCACGCCAAAGATGGTTTAAAGGGCTTAAGAAATGCGGAGATTCTGCAGATTATCAATGCTCACTATCTCACACAGGTGGAGAAAAGCGATTGCTTTGGTCCGGCAAAGCTTTATAGCATTACTGCAAAATCTTTTGCCCCCCATCAGGAAAAACCTTTTATCTTTGGGATTATCTCGCCGCACGAAGATGATTTTTGCTCTACTTGTAATCGTATCCGCTTGACAAGTGATGGCGTGATTTGCCCGTGTTTGTATTACCAAGAAAGTATCTCACTTAAAGATGCCATACTCAAAGGGGATAAAGCCCAAATGCGTGAACTTCTGCGCCTTGCGATAAAAAACAAGCCCGAAAAAAATCAATGGGAGAGCGAAATGTCAAAGGAGCGGCATTCCACACGTGCATTCTACTATACCGGCGGGTAGCAAGCCATAATGTGTTGTTTTAGAATCTACAATTTTTGTGCTTTTTGCACCTCTGTGAATGTTTCAAACACATCACCTACTTTAATATCATTATAATTTTCTAACATAATGCCGCATTCGTAGCCTTTTGAAACCTCTTTCGCATCATCTTTAAAACGTTTGAGCGAAGCGATAGCCCCCGTATGCACCACTACGCCTTCACGTATGAGCCGCACCTTAATGCCTCTTTGAATACTTCCATCAATCACCATACACCCGGCAATTGTACCTACTTTAGGAATATTAAATGTCTCACGCACTTCAGCCTGTCCAGTGTTTTCCTCCTCAATCACAGGTGACATAAGCCCCCCGAGCAATGCTTTAATATCATCAAGCAAATTATAAATGATAGAATAGGTTTTAATCTCCACGTCAAGCTCTTTTGCCCTTGCTTTGACATTGCCAGTTGGGCGGACATTGAATCCCAAAATCACACTATTATCACTTGTAGCACACAAATCAATATCGCTTTCACTTATGCCGCCCACGCCAAAACCAATAACATTTACTCGCACTTCATCATTGCTTAACTTCTCTACGCTTGCCTTAATCGCCTCTAAACTGCCTTGTGTATCGGCTTTGATAATAAGGGGTAGTGTCTTTAGATTGCCTTGTGCGACCATTTCGCCAAGCTCATCAAACGTAACTTTTGTGCTTTTACTCAATTCTTTTTGACGCAAGTAAAGGGCTCGTTTTTGAGCGTGTTCCCTAGCGATACTATCGCTTTCTACGCTAAGTAGCACCGCCCCAGCTTGTGGCACTAAGGACAATCCGGTAACAACCGCCACACCCGAAGGATATAGCTCATTAATACTTTTACCCCTATCATCAAGCAATGCCCTCACACGTCCAAACGCTGTATCCGCTACGACAGAATCTCCTAGCTTGAGCACACCTTGCTGCATAATAATTGTAGCCACAGGTCCGCGCCCCTTTTCTAAACTCGCCTCAAGCACAATCGCTCTAGCATTGCCCTGCTGTGCTGCCTTTAGCTCTAACACTTCGGCTTGGACAAGGATTGTCTCAAGCAGATGTTCTACTCCATCGCCATTTTTTGCAGAAATAGGGATAAACTCATGTTCCCCGCCCCAATCAATGGGAGTAAATCCAAGCTCCGCACACTCTGCCTTAAGCTTATCGGGATTGGCATTTTCTTTATCCATTTTATTCATGGCGATGATAATTTGCACATTTGCGGCTTTAGCGTGGTTTAACGCCTCAATAGTTTGCTGTTTCACACCATCATCTGCGGCAATCACAATAATGGCAATATCCGTTACCTGTGCCCCACGGCTACGCATTTGCGTAAAGGCTTCGTGTCCGGGTGTATCGATAAAACTAATCTTTTTGCCATTTTTTTCCACCATATACGCTCCGATATGTTGGGTAATGCCCCCAGCTTCACCACTTGCTACACGTGAGTTGCGGATATAATCAAGCAAAGAGGTTTTCCCGTGATCGACATGCCCCATAATCGTAACCACCGGCGGACGCTCAAATTGGGGCAAATCCTCAAGGAGACTCGATTCTAAAATCTCGCTTGTTTGTGTATCCTGTATGGATATTTCAAGTTCAAACTCATCGGCAAGAATTTCAATAGCGTCCCTGTCTAAAAAGTCATTTTTTGTTGCCATTACACCGAGATTGAAAAGCACTTTAATTACATCTTTGAGTTCTGCTTTAATCAGCTCAGCGAACTCATACACGCGGATTTCTTCAGGGATAGAAATGGGACCTTTGATTTTATCCTCATTTTTTGGCACTTTGATAGGCTTGCGTCTTCTGCCCCCACGTTTAATGCTTCCTTCATTCATCCACGGATTCTTACGATGGATATGCACCCGCTCGGTGATGGCTTGGCGGATTTGATTTTCTTCCTCCTCATCGCGCACTTGTGTTTCATTCAAGTCAAAAAGCATAATTTCATCTTGCTCATCATCATAATCAAAGGCAATTTCTCTATCATCAAGTATGTGCATTTTTTGGTCAGTATGTTTGTGTGCGACTTTAGATTTGGGCTTGTCTCTTTTGGGTTTTTTTGGCGATTCATTAGCACTTTCTGCTAGAAGTTCTTTGTAGCTTAGAGTTTGCTTCTTGCTTTCTTCTTTTTTAGATTCTGTAATTTTAGGCTCTTGCTCTTTGTTTTTCCTTACAATGCGCAATCCTTTTTTGGGTTCAATAGGTGCAATTTGCTTCACATCTTCTGTAATGGCTTCTTGCTCTGTATTTTCAGGCGCTTCTTGGCTTGTTTCTTCTTTTGAATTTTCCGCCTTCGCTTTTTTGGTTTCTTTTTTAGCTTTGCTTTCTGTGGAAGCTTTCTTAGATTTTTTACCCTCAAGCTTTAAATCTGCCGTATCTTGTGTGGCTTGTATGTTTGGATTTACACCTGTGGTAAGATATTCATAAAGTATACTTGCTTCTTCTTCTGTAATCGAGCTTGATGTGGACTTTACATTTAGCCCTATGGCTTTAGCTTGCTCGAAAGCATAGCTTGCATTTTTGCCAAATTCTTTTCCTATGTCTGCTAACCTTATCTTAGTTCCCATAGATTCTGTATCTCCTTTAAACGCACAATATGCTCTTGTTTTGGTTTGAGTTTGTTAATTTTAAGAATTATTTGGAGTGTTTTGGGCTGCGTTAAGCATTCCTCACACACATAAAAACTTCGCCCTCTCCCGCTAAACTGACATAGGGAGTAACCATCACTCTGCAGTCTTAGAAGCTCCTTTTGATGAAATCTTTTGCGACATTTGATACACATACGTGTTTGCTTGGGTTGTTTCATAGCATTATACCTAAAGATTCTATGATTCTACTAGCGTTGCGCCTATATTGTCAAATGCTAATGTAAGCACACGGAATTTAGGGAACTGCTCTTGTAAAGTTGCCGTTAACGCTGCACTATCATCAGCATAGCAAATATTTAAAAACGATGAACCACTCCCGGATAGTGTGCTTAGGAGTGCGCCATTTTGCAAAGCTGTCTTTTGGAGATTAAAAAGTATGGGCATATTTTTCATACGCACCTCCTCGTGGAATCTATCCTTGCTCGCTTCTCGTAATAGTTCCCATTTATGCGTGATAAATGCCGCACTTAGCATACAGGCGTGAGAGAGGTTAAATACTGCATCTTTAGTGCTATATTTTTTAGGCAGGGTGCGACGGGAGAGTTTGGTTGAAATAGCTGTATTTGGAATCACTACTACTGCCTTAATATCCGTTGGTAAAGGCGATTGCAAGGTTATAACACGTGATTTATACGCTGCTCTTTTGGGAGACTGGCTATCTAGCATAGCGATGTTAAATCCCCCATAAAGCGCAGGAGTAATATTATCAGGGTGATTTTCATATTTGAGTGCAAGTTGCAATATTTCGGGCTTATTGATGGGCTTTTGCATAATATGATACGCGCTCACAATCGCACCAATAATCACTGCAGAGCTTGAGCCAAGCCCTCGCGATATAGGAATGGCATTATTAAAGCTAAGCTTAAAAGGGCGGATAGGATAGTTATGTAAGGTCAAAATCTCATTAAAAATCTTTATAAACACATTATCCACCCGCAGCTTTGGGCGCTCCCTCCCCTCACCGGAGATATGGATACTGCTTAATCGCGATGGGACAATGCTAAAAGTATTGTGGAGATTCAGTGCTAAACCTAGTGTATCAAAACCCGGTCCAAGATTAGCACTTGTAGCAGGAACGCGAACAATCACTACTCACCTTTATATAAAAATCAAAAATATGATTATAGTGTGTTTTTGATAGATTTTACTTAATTGCAGAAAATAAAAAATGGGGTTTTGCTATCAGTTTGTAAGCAAAAATAAGGCTTTCCCCTTTAAATTGCTAATTTTTTGCGTTAAAAGGGCAAATTAAGATATTTTTTCGTAACTTGTTTTATCCAAAAAGGCAAAAAGAATCTGCGGATTTGCTATAATGCATAATTTCTTATCTCCTTTAAGGATTGCGCGATGAATATCTTGCATAGTATTAATGACTTCAATGAGGCAAAGCAGGTGATTCCCGGTGGGGTTAATTCCCCTGTGAGGGCGTTTGGCTCGGTGGGCGGCACACCGCGATTTATTGCTAGGGGTAAGGGTGCGTATATCTATGATGAAGATGATAATGCCTATATTGACTTCGTGCAAAGCTGGGGACCGTTGATATTTGGGCACGCTGATGAGTTTGTAGAATCTGCGCTGATGTTGGCGATTAAAGATGGGTTAAGCTTTGGTGCGCCTACGCAAAAAGAAACAACCCTAGTAAAGCAAATTATCAGTATGACGCAAAGTATAGAGAAAATGCGCCTTGTCAATTCTGGCACAGAGGCGACAATGAGCGCGTTGCGTCTAGCAAGGGCATATACGCAAAAAGATGATATTATCAAGTTTGAGGGCTGCTACCACGGGCATAGCGATAGTCTGCTGGTGAGTGCGGGAAGCGGCTGTGCTACGTTTGGGAATCCAAGCTCCCCGGGCGTGATACAAGATATATCAAAGCACACTTTAGTGGCGCGATACAATGATATACAATCTGTCCGGGCGTGCTTTGAGACATCGCAAAATGTCGCGTGTGTGATTATCGAGGGGTTGGCTGGGAATATGGGGTTTGTTCCTGCTGATGAGGTATTTATGGAGGAGTTGCGGGCATTATGCGACAAACACAATGCGCTTTTAATCATCGATGAGGTGATGAGTGGCTTTCGAGCAGGGGTAAATGGCGCGATAGGATTCTATAATATCGAGGCAGATTTAGTAACTTATGGCAAGGTTATTGGCGGAGGTATGCCTCTAGCGGCTTTTGGCGGGAGGGCGGATATTATGGATATGCTCTCTCCTGTGGGTGGGGTGTATCAAGCCGGGACTTTAAGCGGCAATCCTATCGCGGTGAGCGCGGGGATAGCGACACTGCGTAAAATTAAAGACAATCCGAATTTATATGAATCGCTTCAAAACCTCGCACAAAGGCTTACCAATGGTTTAAAGAATGCTGCTGCGACACATAATATTCCCTTGCAGGTGGATTATCGGGGTAGTATGTTTGGGTTTTTCTTTAATGATAGGGCGGTGAAAAACTTTGATGATGCTAAAAGGAGCGATACGGCGATGTTTGCTAGATTTCATCAAAAAATGCTAGATAAGGGCGTGTATTTTGCGTGTTCGCAGTTTGAGAGCGGCTTTATCTGCAGCGCGATGAATGAGGAAATGATAGACTTAGTCATTGCAAAGGCACAAGAAGCATTTACTGAAATCGTATATGAATGAGATGAGGCAAACGATGAATCCTAAAGAGAATCTACAAGCAAATCAGCAGGATATAAATGATACAAAGCAAGATGTTGCAAACAAGGCAGAGCAAAAACCAAGGCTAAGTGCGGTGGTGAGCGGAGCAAATGAACTAAGCGTGGGGATTTCTATCGTGGTGGCAGTTTTGCTAGGGATGGGTATAGGCATACTTTTAGAGCGATTAAGTGGCTATAAATGGACATTTTGGCTAGGCGTAGTGTGGGGCGTGGGTGCGGCGATCTTAAATCTCTATCGGGCATATAAAAGAGCGCAAAAAGAAGCCCAGGAATTAGCGCAAAACCCCCGTTATAGCTACAAGCCTGATAGTAAAGATGATGATGAAGATATCTCAAATGGCAGATATTACTAAAATATACTCTATCGGTATAGCCATTGTAACGGGATTAGCGCTTGTAGGTGGGGTTGTAGCTTTTATGCAAGGCGTGGAATCTCTAGCAAGTTTTGAAGTAGGGTTTGTGGGGTTTAATCTTGTGGTGGGTAGCTCTTTTGGTGCGTTACTTAAACGCGTGAGGGCTGAAAAAGCCACACAAGAGGCACAAAGCAATATTATAGAATCTACCCAAGAAGCTAAAGATTCTACAAGCAACGCCGAGCAAAACTCCAAAGCACAGGATAAAGTAACATTTTCTACGCGCTTTATCGTAGGGGCGCAAATGAGCTTGTCCTTTTTGCGTATGATAAGCTATGCGCTTTTTGCCTTTATGATATTTGGGCTGCTCAAATATCAGCTAATGTCTTTGCCAAGTCTTAGTGTGGGCTTAGGCTTAGCGATGATATGCTTTATAAGCTTTGGATTCTATGCTATGGTTAAGACTTCACAAAGGACTAAGCACTTTTTTGGCAAAGTAAGCTGATAAATCTTAAGGTGTATTGTCTGTGGCGATGTTGCGAGGCTATCGTTTAGGTAGCTTTCTAGGCGGCTTTTGTGTGTATCTGTGTATGTATTTAAGAATGCGCTATATCCTTGCATAGAGCATTTATCAAAGAGGTTATCTAAGCTTGTAAAATTGCCATAAGCATATCGCTCATAAGTCTTTTATATATCGTGGATTGTAGGTTGTCTGTTTATCTAGCACATCTGTAATAGCCCTTTGCAAATGAGATGAGCTAGGCTCTTTAGATGTAAGCAAATCATTAGCAATAAGCTCTGCCTCACGATAAGCAATCTGCTCACATACAGAAAGAAATATATCCTGCTGCTTTTGTGTGGGATTATCAATAGATGCAAAGAGTATATAGAGTATATCAAATATAAGAGAAAGCAAAATGGAAAGCATTACCACCGCTATTCATTAAATGTATAGAATCTTATTTAAATGCGCTTAAGAATAGCATTGGTTTTGTAAAGATCTGCTAGCAAATCTTTACAAAACCAATGAGTTTAATGGGTTTGTTGTTGCTGCTTTAAAAGAGCTTTAACTTCAATAATGATTGTCTCATCTTCACTGATGTCAATATACATAAACTCATCGCCGCTTTGCCGCTCTCCACTTAGTAAATCCCCGCTACGGCGGTATTTTAAATCAAGCTCGGCAATGTCAAATCCGCTTAGTGTGCGACAAAAGGCGTTTAGCCGCTCGTTTGTAGGTTGGTGTGTATAAAGATAGCAGTAGCCCTTTAGTCCATTGCGGCTTACTCTCCCACGCAATTGATGTAGGGTGGCTAGTCCTAATCGTTCGGGTGCAACGATTATAATAGTAGAAACTTTTGGCAAGGATATGCCTACTTCAATCAACGTTGTGGCAAGGAGCAGCGTCCCATCACGGGCAAAATCGTTAATAACTTGCGTTTTACTTTTATCTTTACCAAAGGTGTGATAGACATTTGTAAAATGTTTTTGCCAAAAGCCCAAGCCCTCATTCAATGAGAGATAATCCAAGCTCTCACTCTCCTCCACTAAAGGATAAACGATAATGGCTTGATTTCCTTTTGCCACTTCGCTTTGTAAATGCATAAACATCTCCTTAAAATGTGCCTTGTCAATAATCATCGTGCTAATGTCCTTTTTAAAAGGCAAATCCTTAATAACACTCATATCAATAAGACTTGCATTAATCATCGCTAGAGTGCGTGGGATTGGCGTAGCGGAAAATTGTAGCACGTGGGGCTTTGTGTTGTTTTCAGACGGGGTAGATTCTCTAAAAAGGCTTTGCATATCATCATCTTTGCTTTGCCCGATTTTTTCTAGGATATATCGTTGGTTTGTGCCAAAGCGATGCTGCTCATCACTCATCACAAGCGCGAGATTTTCTAATTCAAGCTCACGATGGAGCAGGGCTTGTGTGCCGATAATGAAATGTGATTGTATGGCTTCTTGGGTGGGGACTTTGTGTTTAGCCGTGATAAGGTGGAGGCGTACAAATGGCGGGAGAAACCGCCTTGCTTCCTCATAAAGCTGCTCAGCAAGAATAGTCGTAGGTGCCATAAGAATGCTTGTATGTGGATAGCACATCATCACCGCGCAGAGAATCACCATCGTTTTGCCACAGCCCACATCACCCATAATGAGCCTTTTTGCTGCCACATCTTTGCAAAAATCCGCCTTTATATCCGCGATAGCCTGATTCTGTCCTTGTGTAAGACTAAAGGGTAGTGAATGGATAAATGCGTTTATATCATTCTCACATTTGAATCTTGCGGAAAAATACCGCCTTTTTTTAGAAAAAAGGGCAAGGTGATGATAGATTTCAACAAATTTTAGTGCGTGTAAATACGCAGGAGGAAGCGCATTTTTCTCACTAAAAGCTACGCAAAATGCCGCATTGGGCGTAAAAATCTCATATATTTTTTGTGCAATATGATTGGGAATCCCGCATAAAAGGAGATTCTCAACACTCACAAACGCCTTGCATAGCTCCTGCATAGACTTAGTATTAAGTGCGGTGGTTTTGAAATGGCAGCGAATAGTATTAATCTCTGTAATCACTTTAGGCTGTGTGATGTGGTAGTGGTGATTAAATAATTCAAGCTTACCCATTACATATATATCCTTATCGGGCGCAAATAGTTGCTTATGAAAGGCTTTGGCGTGAAAGATATTCATAAAAAGCGGCTCTTGGTTAAAATCACTCATCGTAGCGTAGATTTTCAAACGGGCTTGGTTGCCAAAACCTAAGGTTTGTATATCTTGAGTATGCACTTTAAAAACACAGTTGCGATTGATAGCAAGGTCTTGAGAGAGGGTAGTATTTGTGTAGGATTTGGGCGTGTGGGTGATGACAAACTGCAATAAAGAGGTAATTTTGAGCTTTTTTAAACGGGCTTGATTGGTGGGGCTAAGACGATTTAGAATCTCATCATACATTCGCGCACTTTCGTACCATATCTAGCACACGATTGGCATAGCCCCATTCATTATCGCACCACGCCATTACGCGCAACATATTCTCACTTACCGCGTAGGTTAAATCCGGCGCGAATACCACGCTATGAGGATTATCGATAAAGTCGCTACTCACGCCCTGCTTGGTATCTATGCCGATAATACCTTTCATTGTGCTTTGACTTGCGTTGATAATAGATTCATTAAGGGCTTTTGCGTGAGCGGGGGCAGAGAGCATAAAGGTAATATCAAGTAGCAAGACATTTGATACAGGCACACGCACACTATGTCCGCCTACTTTGCCCTGCAGTGTGGGGAGGAGGCGGGTAAGGGTATGCGTAGCTCCTGTGCTTGTAGGGATAATATTTTGTGCGGCGGCGCGGGAGCGTCTTTTGTCATTTGGATAGACGCTATCAAGGAGAGATTGCTCGTTAGTATAGCTATGTATGATACAAAAACTCATTGTCTCAATGCCAAAAGATTCATCAATTACCTTGCAGAGTGGGGCTAGGGCATTTGCCGTGCAGGAGGCGTTAGAAAATATAGCCTCGCCATTATATGTATCATCATTCACGCCACACGCAAAAATAGGCATATTATCTGTGGGAGAAGCGCAGAGTATGACATTTTTTATGCCTTTTTGACAATGATGTGCGATAGAGGGAGTATCTAAAAATTGTCCGCTAGATTCTATGACTATATCCGCCCCAAAGACTGCGAAGTCTAATGCTTTAGAATCTTTGTGATTGAGCGTTGCAATGGGCGGCAGATTACTTTGAGTGAAACTAAGCGTGTGGTTTTGATAGGTTGTCCCAAAGGGCAAAGTGCGATGAGTGCTATCGTGCTCTAAAAGATAGCTAAGAATCTCCCAATCATATATATCATTTATGGCGACAATACGGATTTGCTCCTTATATGGCAGTGATGAGCGCACGATGCTCCGTCCAATGCGTCCAAAGCCATTGATAGCAATATTTATCATATTATCCTCTCTGCTGGGTAAAATATTGTGGCAAAACTAGCCCAAAATTGTAGCATATTGCTACAAATGTTTATGTAATTTGCATTAACACATTTGTGATAGGGTGAATATTTTAAGGAAGGTGTAATGGATACTTTTGTAGTGGGAATCATAGGGGTTAGTGTGGCATAAGCAAGGCTTTAGTCCTATGATATGCTAAGGAAGCGACGCATTGATTTATTGTAGGGTGCAATACACAAGCCCTAAGTGAAAGCAAAGCCGAACTTATAGCGTTAAATCCACATTTGCAAATGCAGATTGAGTGCTTTGATGTGGGCGATGAGGCAGCATATAAAAGGTGGTATGAGGAGATATTTCATATATGTATTGATGTGATAATTCTTAATGCGGGTATTGCAATGGGCGAGAAAGAGTGTGTAGAGAGATATTTTGAAATATGTAGCACAAATACTAAGGGTGTTATGTATGGAGCATTTTATGCACTGCAATATTTTCAAAACAAGAGAGATTGAGAGAATACAAGAGGCAAATCTCGTGCCGATAAGCTCCATTGCTGCCTTAATTGCCCTGCCCAATGTGCCAAGTTATAGTGCGTCAAAAAGCTTTGTGAAAAGCTTAGGAGAATCCTTAAGTCTGAAGCAGCAAGATGTGCTTATCACAACCATTTGTCCGGGCTTTATCAAAACGCCTTTGACAGACTATCTTCATCAGGGGATTCCACAAATGAGCGTGCAAAAAGCGAGTAAAAATCCATAAGGCCATTCAAAGAGGTAGGCATTTTTACGCATTTCCTTGCTATTTAGCGTGGGCTGTGAGTTCTATACTCCAGCTATGGCTTAAATGCAAACTACTTGGCAGAGTAAGCTTTAAGGGGCAGTTGTGAGAGTATTTATCGCGTCTCTAATAGCCTCTATAGAGCGTGGCTCAATTAAGCGCTCTCCCACTTCCTTGCCATCTTTATAAAAAATAAGTGTAGGAATCTTGCGAATATTGAGAGTATCTTTAAGCTGCGTTTCTTTATCAAAGCTTACTTTAAAAAACTTGACTTTTTCACTTAATTCTTTATCTAATGTTTCAAGCATAGGGTCAATAAACCTGCAATCCGGACACCAAGAAGCGCTAAAATCCACTACTACATAGCCCTGCTTAATGCTTTCATTAAAGGACGCCGCATCCAAACTAGCTATCATCTTTACTCCTTAAAATAATACATACACTAAGGCATAAGTGCCACACAGAAGTATAATAAACAAAGTTAATGCAAGGGCAAATGTTTTTGCTCCAAAGGAGATGAATTTCTGCCAATCAATCTGCAGCCCTAAAGCCACCATCGCAAAGACGAGAAGCAATTTTGAGGCAAATTGTGTAGATTCTATCACTATTGCGGGAAAGTCAATCACGGAATTACACACTATTACGGCTAGAAAACCTAAAGCAAAGTAAGGAATGTAGAGGGCATTTTGCGCTTTTGCCTGAGAATCTTCGTGGGCTATACGCTCTTGGGCGAGTTTAAACATTATATATGAGATAATCAGCAAAAGTGGCACGAGCAGCACGACACGTGTCATTTTGACGATAAGGGCGACATTTTGAGATTCAGGTGATATGGCAGCAGCCCCTACGACATTAGCGACTTCGTGCAGACTAGCGCCGATGAAAATGCCCCATTGGTAGTCATTGAGCGGTAATAATCCACTATAATACACTACAGGCAGGACTATCATACCACAAAGCCCAAAAATCACAATGAATCCCAATGCCACAGAGCTTTTGCTCGGGTGCGTTTTTAACGTGGATTCTAAGGCAAGGATTGCTGCTGCTCCACACACTGCACTCCCAATCCCCACGAGCATAGCGATTTCATTATCAAGTTTAAGCATTCTGCCTATGACAATAGCACATACAAAGACCACACTCACTACGATGAGAGAGACAAGCAATCCATTTAGCCCAAGTGTAGCGATTTCCCCGAGTGTGATATATGAGCCATAGCAGACAATCCCAGCCCTAAGGAGCTTTTTAGCCCCAAAGGTAATGCCACTTTGTATATCATAGGCTTTTTCAAGGCGCGGATAAAGTGGTGAGAGGGCTGCCCCGAGCAAGATTCCCACAATAAGTGGAGAAAGAAAGGGTGTGAGTATGGCAGAGATAGCCATAGCACACGCACTGATAACGCCCAAAATAAGTAAGCCATAGAGAAAGCCTAAATGTTTATATTTCATTATTGTCCTTATAGCAGTTTGTTTATATATTTTTTCTGTGGTATGCAATGATAGACAAAATGAGTGTGGATTTAGTAAATCAGAGCAGGGAGAAAGAGACAAATAGCGGCTTTAAGTCTTAAGCACCAGGCTTTTATCCTTGTACCCCATTTGAATATACAAATAAAATGAGAATACTAGGATTGCTTCTAACTACACGATATTTCTTTATATTGTTGTCAAAAATTTTCTAGCTATACGACCCATTACTTGCCTTTTATCGAATTTCTAAGTAAGTATATATAGTTCTCTTAAGTGTTTTCAAACAAAGAGAAAACAAACAGAAATGAGAATAGCCAAATAAAAAGATAAAGGCTTCAAATAGTCCTACTTGCGTCGCTTTAAGAGAAAATGAAAGTAAAGGAGGGCAATCGTGGTGGCTCGAGGCGGAATCGAACCACCGACACGGAGATTTTCAGTCTCCTGCTCTACCGACTGAGCTATCGAGCCTTGCATTATGAAATGATAAAAAGAAACGCGGATTATATATTAATACTTTTAAAACTTGGCTTAAGGCTTAAAATGTAGAACTCATTTTCTCGCTGATATAATAGATATAAAAATAAACAATGAATGTTCTTTAGCAAAAAAAGATTTACTCGCCCCTAATCCTTGAAAGATTTTCCTCCTACTAAAAAGGAGCAACCCCACACTTGTGCTTTAGCACTAGCCCATACTTGCACATTTAAGCCTCTCCCCCTTATAGAAAAAGAAAAATTAGAATAGACTAGAGATTCTTGCCTTGATAACTTAAATAAAGTCCTTACGCTCTCTCTATAAATAAAACAAAGAGATTCAATAATGATAGATAGTTAACTCAATAAAGAGTTAAATAAATAAAAGTTTATCCCCCCTAAAACTTCTTCTTATTCACATCATCAAGTA
>NZ_CAJTLL010000007.1 GCF_910577135.1 uncultured Helicobacter sp. | reverse complement strand
CATAAAGAACTCTCAAAATGCGATTATGAAGAAATAGTCAATGCCTATGATAATACTCTGCGCTATGGAGATTGGGTATTGGCACAAATGATACATATTTTACAAAAAAGCTCTATGCGCTCTATGCTGTGGTATGTGAGCGACCATGGGGAGAGTTTAGGGGAATTGGGGCAGTATATGCACGGGGGCTTAGGCTATAATCTTGCACCAAAATATCAAAAGCATATCCCTTCTATTATGTGGTTTAGCACACAATGGGGACAGCTTCCTAACCTCGCTTTAAACCACATAAATACCACTTTAAACCACGATTATGTATTTCATACATTGTTACATATATTGGGGATACAAACGCAAGATTATGATGAGAATCTTGATATTCTTAAGCCATAGTGTTGGTTTTTGAGCTGGATATTTTGCTCCATATAAAGAGAAATAACAAAAAACCTTGGAAACAACTACAATTAACACAAAAGCATCAGAGGCAAGATACAAGCCTCTTGCTCAAGAAATATCCTTGACAAAAAAATAAGGTTGTATTATAATAGCGCCCTTTTATGTCGGGGCGTAGCGCAGTCTGGTTAGCGCACTTGGTTTGGGACCAAGGGGTCGAAGGTTCGAATCCTTTCGCCCCGACCATTGCTTCTTTTTATATGGTGGGTGTAGCTCAGCTGGTTAGAGCATCAGGTTGTGGCTCTGAGGGTCGTGGGTTCGAACCCCATCACCCACCCCATATTTTATAACTTTTCAAATGCGTTCGTAGCTCAATTGGATAGAGCACCAGACTTCGGATCTGGGGGTTAGGGGTTCGACTCCCTTCGGGCGTGCCACATTATCGCTTAAAATCGCTACTATTACTATCAAAACAATCAATCTATCGGTCAATAAGTCTTTCAAAACCCAAATAAGATTTAAACTTAAATTTTACAAAAGAAATTCTAGCGGATTACAAAACCAAATCTTTAGTATTTATATAAGAGAATATTAAGAAAGGGAATAACCTCCCCTTGTTGCAGAGGAGGAAAAGAAGTTGAATATATCTTAATTAGTTAAGAAGTCTTAAGATATTTTGCTGGATAGCATTTGCTTGAGAAAGTGCATAGCTACCAGATTGAGCAAGAATATTGAGCTTACTAAACTCTGAACTTTCAGCCGCAAAATCTACTTCACGAATGCCAGATTCAGCAGCCTTAACATTCACTTGAGTAATAGTGATGTTGTTTACTGTGCTTACCATTTGCCCTTGAACAGAACCGAGGTCAGCTCTAATCTTATCAAGCATTTTTTGCGCAGATTCTGCAATATCCATTGTTACCATCGCACCCCTAAGACTTGTCACACCAGCGCCAAGGTCTGCACCACCACTTGCGATAACGGCATTGTAGTTTGCGCCTGAAGCAGATTTTATATCAGCGTTAAATACACCAGTTACATCTCTAAGATTCGCTGTTGTTTGAGCAACTTTTGTTTCATCAGTATAACCTGTTGAGCTGATATTTACACCAGAAATCACAATATCTCTTGCATCAGTTCGCACTAATGAAAGGCGTCCATAGTTAGTAGAGCCATTTGTGATACTTTGCCCACCGTTGAGAGTCTGGATAGCCTGATCACCTTGCCCCTGGACTGCACCAGTCGCCCTCAAATCAATACCGCGTCCATCTGTGCTTCGTAAATTTAAGCGTCCAAGGTTGTCTGTGTAAGCTTCCACACCTGTGTGCATTGTAGCTGCGTTGAAAGCCTGCACTAAACGACCATCGCTATCATTTTTCTTAATTCCAATAATATCACCAATTGAGATACCATTAATCATTACGCCTGCTAAACTTCCACTCGCAATAGATACGTCCGAAGTAGTAATCGCATTTGCTGTGGCACGAATACCTGTCTTATCGGAGTTTTTATTGATAACTTCAGTCAAAACACCTAGACCTGTCCCTGCAGATGAAGAAATTTTCACAGATTCTAGAGTTACGTCATTTACACCATCTACATTCTTAAATGTTATAGTAACATCACCAGAAGCTGTCACTAATGCTCCTGTCTCAATACGCACTTGCCCGATTTTATCAGAAGTAGTCGCACCAATAGAAGCTTTAATAGATTGGTTAGAATATGCACCCACTTGAAACTCTTTATTAGAAAATGCACCAGAGAGCAATGCCATACCATTATAAGTAGTTGTATTCCCAATATTATCCAAACCTTCAATCAAACGTTTAATGTCCATTTGAATCATTGAACGTGATTGCGTGCTTTGCCCATCTTGAGCTGCTTGAACAGCTTTAGTTTTGATAGTATCTAGGATTTTGATTTGCTCATCCATCGCTTTATCCGCGATTTGAATAATCCCCATACCATCATTTGTATTTCTAATAGCTTGCCCCAATGCACTTGCTTGAGAACGCAAACTATCAGCAATTGTCATACCTGAAGCATCATCTGCAGCCTTATTAATACGAAGACCTGAACTCAATTTCTCCATTGAATTTTTAAGATTATATTGAGTAAAGGTAGATTGAGCGTGCGCGTTAAGCGCATTAACGTTAGTATTGACTTGAAAAGCCATAGTAACTCCTTTATGTATTTTTTCCTTAGAGGCGTCCCTGCCTTTAGGTTGAAATACATATCGTTCTACAACAAAAAAACTTTAATTATTTTCAGCAATTTTTTCTCTTTTTAGACATTAGATGATACAAAAGCATAGAATTAAGGTTACTTTTATGGACACTAGAGAGATAAAAATAAGCACTCTTACCGTTTATTTACATAAGTAGTAACCTTGTCATCGCATAATAATCTCTTATAAAGTTTAAAATAAAATTATCTTTTTTGGAGGATACAAACACATGGAAGACATCTTCGACCCCAAATGCTTAACAATGAGTGTGCTTGCCTCACCAAGTATGGCAAACTTTAGCGGAGTAATGCACGGAGGAGAGCTAATGAAGCTCCTCGACCAAGTCGCTTATGCGTGTGCTACGCGATATTGTGGCTGTGGTGTGGTAACTATCGGTGTAGATGGTATGGTGTTTAAGAATCCTATTCCTATTGGTTCTTTAGTGATTTTCCTCGCTTCTGTGAATTATGTAGGGAGTAGTAGCTGTGAAGTAGGGATCAAAGTGATTAGTGAAGATATTAAAAATCGCTTTGTGACACATTGCAATAGTTGCTATTTCACAATGGTAGCCATTGATAGCAATGGCAAAAAGGTGCAGATTCCCCCACTTAACCCCACTACTGAAAACGAAAAAAGACGTTTTGAAGAAGCAAAAAAACGCAAAGAATTTAGAATGAAAATCAAAACAAACGCATAAATATTACTTACAAGACCTAGGCGTTGCTCTTTTAATAATTTCATTTGCCTCATTAGGTAAAAGGCGATTGTTTAGATATGTCTGCATATGAGGGAAAAATGTAAGTAGCACAGGTAATATCTCCCCTGTATTATCTGCTTGCTTTAACGCACTCAGTGCATTTTCATCATTATGAAAAAGAAATTGATTAAGATTCATATCGGCCACTTTTAAGCGATAGTAAATATTGCCATCGGCTGTTTGCTCTAAGACTCGAGAGGGTAGAATATCATCAACCACGAATCCGTTTTCTTTATCAAAATACAAATTATATCCACAAATCTGCTCCTTTGCCTCAAGCACAGCCAAACGCTCACTCACATCTAATTCCTGCGCATAACATTGCTTATCAGCCACGCCCAAAACCATAAAAGTATCAAAATCGATTAAATGCCTTGAAAGCGGTAATTGGCGGAATTGCTCTATATCAAAAACTTCATCAAGCCGAATTTGAAACATTTCTGGGGCAACACCCTCAAAACCTTGCATTTTGTAAGCTTGGTATGTCAAAGCCAGCATAAAACTTATATCGCTTGGATTAAGACATACATCTTTGTGCTCCTCTGCGGTATTTTTCTCTTTAGACATAATACTTCTAATATGTGCATTTTCTTGCGGAGAAAGTACAAGTGGGATTTTTACATAACCTTCTTCTTCCTTTGGTCTATTATCCACAAATGTAATGGCTAGAAACTTACTCTTATCAGTTTGTCCTAAGATAAAAAGCGCATCTTGATATAACTCCTTATCCTTTTCACTCATTACATCATTATATTGTGATATTTCAGCTCGAATAAGACGCAATAACTCTTCAAAATAAACCTGATCTTTATACGTTTGAGACAAAAAATACGCACCTATAAATATCGAAGATATATAGTTTTGGAATAAAGCTGCATCAAACCGATGTTGCGTAATTTGATAGGATTTAAAATCTTTTTGCAAATAGTCTAGCGCTAAAGGAATATTGCTCTGCCCATTATCATCTAAAAACATTAAACTCAAATAATCAAGCCCATAAAGGTAATTTGCTATCAATGTGTTGCTATACACATTCTTCAAAGGATTTTGTGCAATGCTGATGATATCTTGGACTTGGGGGCTATTAAAGCTATGCGTTTTAAATATCTCATAAGCATTTTTTAAATGCTCAATATGTGAATATATATCATCATTGTCCGTTAAGGATGTATTTAAGGATTGTGGATACTCAAGGAGTTTTGCCAAGATTCTATCCATAGGGGCTTGTTGTTTGAGAATCTCTTCCTTAAGAAGAGAAAAAGCCTTTTGATATACATCAAAATGTTCTTTTAAAATAAAATCTTTATATTGCTCTAGGTCTGATTCTAGGCTCACACGTACCTGATGCGTGGCTAAATGCTCCATATTTTGATTGATTGCATCTAAATGATATAAGCCATAAAGGGCTAAAAGTCGTGCTTGGATTTGGGATTCTATAATCGTGCTTAATGTACCGCTTCCCTTGGCGCTTTGATATTGCTGCTTAAGTAGTTTATCAAATTCACTACTATCACCCTTATTGTCATTCAAAAACAAAAGACTAAGAGCAAGGACTATATCTGTATCTAAACGTTCTAAAGAAGGGATTTCCATATAAGGCTGTGCTGAAGTGGATAGCACATTCCATTCTCTCTGTGTGCCCAAAACACTCTCAAGCAAAGCGCTCTCTATATAATGAGCCCGATTCTCCTTATATGCTTCATAAAGAAGATGGTAAATTTTATTGCGTTGTTCATCTATGGGTGTAAATTGTGTGCTATCGGCTTGTATCTCTCTAGTATCAAAAAAGTGCGTATTTCCGCTTAAAGGTGCATACTGCATAAGAATTTTATCCATAAGGGCATCCAAATTCTCATTGCCTTGGAGTTTAAAGGGTATTTGCCCTTGCTCCTGTGTAGATGAATGCTCCTCTTGGGTTTTACTCTCACCACAAGCCATAAAGCATAAACTCACAATTATGCCTCCTAACATATACATAGCAAATGTTTTCATCGTTTCTTTCCTACTTCACAATCTCTAAAGTAAAACTATGTTCCTCATCACCCACGCGAACGCGTATATCAACCTCTCCTGCCTGCAATACCGAAGGTGAATATATCACAAATCCTCCTCGTGGCATACCTTTAGGTTCTAACGTATTTTTTTGCAATGCGCTTGAGATAATGATAGCACGTTTAGCCCTTTGCCCCTCAAGCTCTATTCGCCGCTGCATTCTCTCACGCGCAGAAAAAACCATATCATTATAAATATAGAATCCTCCTCCCCAATACCCACGATAAATAAAGGGCGAGGCTATCACAACAGATTGGCTTGGTACAGGAGCAGGCGGGATATAAAGATGATAAGATTCTATAATATAGCTATAATCAAAACTGCCACTTTTTATCTCCTCATTGCTTAAAGATGGTAAAAGTTTGCCATTTTGATAGAGCAATACATTGTTTCTATCAAAAATTACTGATTGAGCAGAAAGATTAGCAGCAGATACAAAAAGCGCTAAGGGTATGCTACTAGCACTTCCCACTTTATGCTGCCCTACTTCAAGGCGCACTTTGCTTTTTGTCTTTATGGAATCCACTATCTGCACCCCCTCATTATACAAGGATACATTTGAAACTTCGAGTTTATAAGTCGCACAGGCACTAAAAGCAACACCACACAAACTAAGCAGAGAAAAAAAGGTTATCCTGCATAATGTGTGCTTCATATACCGCCTTTTATCTAGTAATCACTCTCTTTAGCCTTCGCCCCGCCTATACAAAGTAAAATCATAGAAAATAGATTTGCCACCGCCGCACCTACAACAAGTGCTGTAGCGATTTCAATATCCCCAAAAACTTGCAGAAAAATAAAAGCAGGTATGAGATGAAAGTCTGCCACAAGTGAACTAGCAAAAAGCTCAGCTGAAAGGCTATTTTTCACCCCTATACGCAAAGTTGTAGCGATAAAATTAATCGCTGTGGCAATAAAAAGTATAATGATATTATTCTCATACAAAAAACCAAGTGTGAAAGTCAAACTCATCAAGCTAAAAAAGACAAAAAATACCCTACCCCAATCCATACCTTACTCCTTTATAGACGACCTTGCTCATACATCGCACGTAATCGCTTCTTTTCCTCTTGCTTTTTAAGCTTATTAGCTTCTTTTTGATAATACTCATCTAAATTAAATCCAAAGAGCAATGCCAAACGTGGCGCAACAAACATAGAGCTACAAGTAGCCACTATCACGCCCACCAGCATAGGCAGCGAGAATCCTACGATGATTTCACCACCAAAAAGATAAAGTGTAAGCACCACAAAAAACACTGTGAGAGATGTAAGCAATGTCCTTGAAAGCGTGCAAGAAACCGCCTCATTAATCACATATTTCATATCTTTTTGACGCTTAATAAGCATTTGCTCACGAATTCTATCAAAGATAATAATCGTATCATTAATAGAATAGCCAATAATCGTAAGCAGTGCGGCCAAAACATCAAGATTAAAATCCACATTTGCCAATATCACCGCACCAGAGACAATAATCACATCATGCACGAGTGCTAACACACCAGCAAGTGAGAATCTCCACTCATAGCGAAATGAAATATAAACCATCATCGCCACAAGCGCGAGTGTCAAGACAATAATACCATTTTTCTTTAATTCATCGCCCACTTTAGGACCTACAGAATCCACCCTACGTAGTTCAAAACTCCCACTTGGCTCTAAAAGGGTTACAATATCCTTAGAAATATCCTCATTGGCTTCACTTGGGGTATAAGGGATTTTAAGCAACACCTCCTCCTTAGAACCAAATTCACTTACTTGAGAATTTTTAAATCGCTCATCTTGGGTGAGTAATTCGCGGATTTGTGGCAATGGCGCAGCCCGTGTGTATTGCAACTGCACGATAGAGCCTCCAGCAAAGTCAATGCCTAAATTAAAGCCCTTCAAGCCAAGTAGCACAAATGAAACAATAATCAAAATGCTTGATATAACTAGCCCATAGGAGCTATATTTGACAAAGTCATATACTTTTACTTTCTTAAAAATCTCCATTATTTGCTCCTTAAAGGTGCTTGTGCACTATCTTTAGGAGGGAGTGTAATCCCAAACCACAAAGGGATATTCCCACTCTTTGTAATCCAACCCAAAATAGCCTGATAAATGCCGTGTGTGCCGATAATAGCTGTTAAAATAGACGCGCTTATACCTATGCCCATAGTGATAGCAAAGCCCTTTATCGCTCCACTTCCAAAGCCATAGAGCAGCACAGCGGCAATAAGCGTAGTGAGATTAGAATCAAAAATCGCCCTTGAAGCATTCGCATAACCCATTTCTATGGATTTTGCTATACCAAAGCCCCCGCGTAATGCCTCGCGGATTCTTTCATTGATAATAATATTTGCATCAACTGCCATACCCACCGTTAAGACGATGCCTGCCATACCCGGCAATGTCAAACTCGCACCAAAACACGCCATTACAGCAATAATCAGCACAATATTCACAAATAAGGCAATTACAGCAATCACTCCTGCAAGTGCATAATACATCATCATAAAGACAACCACTAATGCAAATCCGCTAATAAGCGCAATCATTGACGCCCGAATAGAATCTTCGCCCAAGCTTGGTCCCACACTTCGCTTTTCAAGCACTTCCATTGGCGCAGGTAATGCTCCACTTTTAAGCGCAATGGCTAAATCGCTCGCTTCCTCTATGCTAAAACCTCCACTAATTTGTCCGCTTCCTCCGCCGATTCTCTCACGTATCACAGGTGCAGAATACACCTTGCCATCAAGCACAATCGCCATACGCTTGCCTACATTCGCCCCGGAAAATTCGCCAAAAATCTTTGCGCCTTTCGCATCAAGGCTAAAGCTCACAATGGATTGATTATTGTGGTCAAAAGCTGCACGTGCGTCTGTAATCATCGAGCCATCAAGTATAGGCACAGCTTTGAGTAGAATCACTTGATTAGATTGTGCTTTTTTAACACGCACATCATATTCAAGCGATTCTATTTGTGCTTCAAGATTCATATATTGCGTATTGTCCTGTGTGCGAGAATGTGTGGGAATACTTGCCATTTCCTCTTTAAACATAAGAAGCTGCTTTTCAAGCTTTTGCAACTCACTTGTATTAACAAAGGGCAAAATCACATCATTATATTTTTGCGCCTCTAGCTCACTCATCGTGCTTACTCGTGCATTACGCTCCTCATCTACTGCCATCATTTGCAAATGCGCGGGCTTAGCAATCAAATCCCTTGCCCTCTGTTCTTCTTCTATTGTCTTAATACCGGGGAGCTGCACAAGTATATTCTCTTTGCCTTGCTGCGTTACGCTTGGTTCACTCAAGCCAAACTCATCAAGGCGATTGCGAATCGTGCCAATAGCTTGAGCTATGGCACTACTTTGAATCTCCTCTTCATATTCAGGTGTGAAAGTGATAAAATACCTACCCTCTCGCTCATTGATATATAGCCCATTAATTCGAGAGAGAATGTCATCAAGCTTAGGTTTTTCATCAATATCAAAAAGCTCAAAGCTCACGCTATCCTCACTTGCCTTAAGATTATCAATGAGAATCTTCTCACGTTTTGTATCAAAATCAATCTGTGAAGCGAGGGAGGCAAATCGCGCTTTAATTGCCTCTTGTGTTTTCACACCCAAAAGGAGGTTTAGCCCACCTTGCAAATCAAGCCCTAAAGAGATTTTACGTCCGCTCATATCGGTAAAAGAGGGCAGAGAAAAAAAAATCCCAAGTAATGCAGCAATTATAAGTGCTAAAAACCTATAATTGAAGCTCTTTTGAGTCGTATGAGAGGGCTGGATATGTTGCTTTGCCATTTACTATGATTCTTGGGTTGTATCGCTCTCATCAAGCTTATAAGCGATGAACTCACGAGAGAGACGAACAATAGTATCATCATTTAAGCGCACACTAAAAAATGTCTTTTCAGGCTTCACAATCTCACAAATCAATCCCCCTGTGGTAATAATCTTATCACCCTTTTGCAATGCGTTAATCATCTCTTGATGTTTTTTTCTTTTCACATTTGCCGGGCGAATAAGAAGTAGATAGAAAATCGCTATAAAAAATACGATAGGAAGTAATGACATTAAAGTCTCTTGCATTCCACCTTGACCTTGCATAAGTAATCCTTTGAGATTAAAATAAAGAGGCTGATTCTATCTTAGAATAGTTAAGATTTAGCTTTGTTTGTGATGAAATGATTTACTACCAAATACAGAGAGCCTAAGATTCCAGCTATACTTGAGGCAAGTAAAATGGCTATTTTTGCCACATTGGCAGATTCTATTTCATCAAAGGCAAGGTTTGAAACAAACATAGACATTGTAAAGCCAATACCAGCAAGCATTCCTGCGCCAAAAATATGACTCCACGATACACCGTGAGGACGAGCGGCGATTTTACATTTTTCGCATAAAAATGTAAGGGCTAAAATCCCCACAGGCTTACCCACAACAAGCCCAAACATAATGCCTAGCATAATATGGTCGATGTGGAAATTCACCTCCCCGCGAATATCTACACCTGCATTAGCAAAGGCAAAAAGCGGCATAATAACAAACGCACATATAGGCTGTAAGGCATGTTCTAAACGCAAAAGCGGATTTTGCACCTTGCTAAAATCTCTTCCCGCCTCATCAATAGCACTCATTTGCTGTGTATCAAGCAAAATATTTTTGCGCTCTTTGTCCTTACTCTCAAAAATCTTTATCATTTGCTGCACGACTTCAATAAACTCTTTACTTTCGATTTTAGGCTTCACGGGAATACAAAATGCTAACGCCACTGCCGCGATAGTAGCGTGAATCCCACTATGATGCACACAAAACCACAATATAATCCCTATACCGATATACACGCCTAAATGACGCACACCGATATGATTCATAAAGCTCAGAATGACAATAATCACTACGGCTAAACCTAAATACATCAAATGCAAACCTTCAGGCGAGGGATAAAATATTGCAATCACAGCGATAGCGCCCAAGTCATCGGCCACAGCAAGTGTTACCAAAAATACTTTGAGGGCTAAAGGCACTCGTTTGCCAAGTAGTAAAATCACGCCTAAAGCAAAGGCGATATCTGTCGCCATAGGGATTCCAAAGCCGTGATAAGAGGGCGTTCCCATATTAAGGGCATAATAAATAATACCGGGTGCGACCATACCACCTATTGCCCCAATAACCGGAAAAGCCGCCTTTTGAAACCCGGATAAATCTCCAAAGAGTATTTCACGTTTGATTTCTAGCCCCACCATAAGGAAGAAAACTGACATTAACACATCATTAATCCAATCGTGAATGCTAAAGCCATAGAATCCTCCAGCAAAACTAAAGCCAAAGGGCTGCTCCCAAAATGTGTGATACAAATGCGATAAGGGAGAGTTTGCCACAATCATTGCACTCACAGCACAGAAAAAGAGAAAAATACCACTAAAAGATTCTGCACGAATAAAACTACTTAAGGCTTGTGAAATTCTATTTTGTTTAGGTTTCATCTTTACTCCTTTATTGTAGGCTTAAATGACACTTTGCGTATCTCTAAGCTTTTGAATCTCATCTTCAATTTTTTGATTTTTATTCTCCTCTATATATTCCTCTTGCTCTTGCTGATTTCTCGTGCTAACATATACTGCCAAAAGCCCAAGTATAGCCGCTATTGAACTTGCTACTAAAATAGAGATTTTAGACATATCAATACTCATCATATCATCTTTATAAGCGAGATTTGCGACAAACATAGACATCGTAAAGCCAATGCCAGAAATCATACCTACTGACAAAATATGCCCATAATTTAGATCTTTTGGACGTGTAGCGAGATTGAGTTTTTCTCCTAAAAAGCAAAATAGAAGTACACCTATGGGCTTGCCTACTACTAAACCTAAAATTGTGCCTAACATCACACTATTAAGACTAATATCAATGCCACTATGGAGTGATACTCCTGCATTAGCAAAGGCAAAAAGCGGTACAAAAAAATATGCACATAAAGGCTGCAATGCCATTTCAAGCCGTATAAGTGGATTTTGCGCATAGCGCGAGTAAGTACCTATGGTATCAAGCATATGCACTAATTGTGAAGTTTTTGCCATATCAATCTTTTTTTCCACATCTTGAGCGAATATAAAATTTTTAATATTTTTTAAGCTTCCTTTCCAAAAACCCATTTTTTCAACTTCTTTAGCGTGAAGAATATCGTCCCAGCCATTTGTGGCTACTTTCATCTTATCGAACTCTTTTAGCATATTGATAAAATATCGTCTATTCACACGTGTTCTTCCCGGGATTGCCATAGCTAAAATCACCGCAGCAATAGTTACGTGAATCCCACTATGATGCACACAAATCCACAACAAAATACCTACTAAAAAATACAGAGATAGATATTTGGTATCACGATAATTAAGATAAATAAGCACCCCTATAAGCAACAATGAAAGATAAATCCACTGCATACTAATATTATCAGAATAAAAAATAGCAATTACAGAAATTGCCCCTAAGTCATCAGCCACAGCAAGCGTTACAAGAAAAATTTTGAGAATCTTAGGCACTTTATCGCCAAGCAACATAATAAGCCCGAGTGCAAAGGCAGTATCCGTGCTCATAGCCACGCCAAAGCCGTGCTGATAGGCTGTGTCACTATTAAAATACAAATAAATCATTACCGGACAAACAATGCCACCAAATGCCGCAAGAAAAGAAAAACTCACTTTTTTGAATCCCGCAAGTTCCCCATAGAGCATTTCACGTTTCATTTCTAATCCCACAAGCAAAAAGAAAAAAGACATCAACACATCATTGATAAATTCCTGCAAACTCATTTTAAAGACAGAATCACCAAAAAATGCCCCAAACTCACTACGAAAAAATTCAAAATACAAATCAGCATAAGAGGAATTTGCTACAAGCATTGCGGCTATCACACAAAAAGCGAGTAGAATCCCCCCGAACGACTCGTGTGTAATAAAGCGATTTAAGCCCTCTTGCAACTTGTCTTTTACATACGAATGTCGGCTGGGCGTAATGGTTGCCTCTAGCATAGAGCAAACTCCTTTAGTTTTATAGTTTAAGAGATGATAATTGTGTGTAATCAATAATTATTTGAGCACATAAAAATTAGAAAAAAGTATACTAAAAAATACATTAAATTTTAGCACAAGCTTTTAAAAAATAGTATGTTTTTTGACAAAACTGCCTAGTGCATTTTTACCTAGTAATATTTCAAATTTCTTTTATAACAAAATAAACTAACAAGAACAAAGAGATGCTCCTAGCTACTTGAATTACGCTGCCTCATAATTTTAGCAAACCTAACTGCTTTTCTTGTTAGCTATCATTTAGTATAAAGAATGTTAAAAACAGGGTTTTACTAGATTTTTACTCACTTCCACCGATGTTATGAAACAAAGTAAATAGGCATCTAAACAAACTGCTTTCTTACAATAGTCTCACTATCAAACCTCAACAAGAGAGTATCTAATTCCTTATAAAATTAAGCATTTGCTAGGTATGCTTTTTTCGCATTGCTTAGCATAAGTTTTATGCGGTTTTCTTGATTAACTTTTGTCGCGCCCGGATCATAGTCAATAGATACAATATTGCTTTGAGGATTGCCCTCTTTGATAACCTTCATCATACCACGTCCCACAATGTGATTAGGCAGACAACCAAAAGGCTGAGTGCAAACGATATTTTCTACTCCTTGTTCAATAAGTTCGAGCATTTCAGCAGTGAGTAGCCACCCCTCACCCATACTCATTGCTTGAGATACATAGCCATCAGCAAGTTTCTTAGTATGCTTGAAAGGCGCAGGAGCTCTAAATACGCCGTGCTTCTTAATAATCTTAATCATATCTAATTGCTTATTGGCAAAGAACCAATACACCACGCGGTAAATGAGAGACTCTACAAAAGTGCCACCATACATTTTATTTCCCACAATCGTATCATTCACGCAATAGAGGCAAAAATCTAAGAATCCAGGTATTACGACCTCACAATCCTCATTCAAAAGGAAGTCTTCCAAATTATTATTTCCTAGTGGAGAAAATTTAATATAAATCTCACCTACAATACCTACACGTACCTTTTGCTTAGAATCCCTAGGAATTGAGGCAAAATCATCTAAAATAAGCTTTAAATCTTTTTTTAAAACACTATATTTTTTTAAACCCTCATTCGTGCCCTCTGTGGTAATACGACGCACCCATTTATCCACCATCGCATCCGTATCGCCTTTATTTTTCTCATAAGCCCGTGTTTGATTAGCAATATGCATTAACAAATCCCCATATAAAATAGCATTGAGGAAGTTTTGCAACATAGGACGGGTAACGCTAAAACCTTGATTGGATTCTAACCCGCTAAAATTAAGTGAAATCACAGGGATATTACCAAACCCAGCTTTGTTGAGTGCCTTACGCAATAAATAAATATAATTACTTGCTCGACAACCTCCACCTGTTTGCGTGATAAGCAAAGCGACCTTATCCAAATCCCATTTACCACTTTTAAGTGCGTCAATCATCTGCCCAATAACAAGCAAGGCAGGATAGCAAGTATCATTATGCACATTGCGTAATCCCTCATCTACTACGCCTTTTCCATCGTTATGTAGCAATTCAGCCTTATATCCGTGCAAATGCAAGATATTTACAAGTAATTGAAAATGTATGGGCAACATCATAGGCACTAATATCGTGTGTGTTTCCTTCATCTCCGCGGTGAAGGGGACGCGTTTAAGTTCTCTTTTATTTTCTGGCTTAATGATGAGCGATTGAGTATCAGGGCTTTGCCAAGAATTGATATGTGGTGTCATTTTTTGTGTCATAGACTATCCTTTGAAATTAAATTAGGCATTTTCAAGTATGTGGTGTGAACCAAGCAAGACCTTTGCTTTCTTTTGAGCCTGCTTTTCTTCCATAGCACCAAGCAAAGAGCGGATTCTGATCTTTACCGCACCTAGATTACTGATTTCATCGATTTTAAGCTGTGTGTAGAATTTTCCGTGAGATTCTAAAATCTCACGCACTTCATCAGTAGTGATGGAATCTATCCCACAGCCAAAGCTCACTAACTGCACTAACTCTAAATTATCATCACAGCTCACAAAGGCAGCAGCATTATAAAGTCGTGAATGATAGCTCCATTGATTAAGAATGTGAAGTTCTCCCGCTTCTGCTAAATGCCCTACACTATCCTCACTTAGCACGACAAGCCCCAAAGAGTTAATAAGCTTATCAATGCCGTGATTGATTTCTGGGTCAATGTGATATGGACGTCCGCATAGCACAATAGCTTTAAGCTTATTTGCTCGGGCAAACTGCAATGCCTTTTCCCCCTGCTCTTTAATATCACTCAACCATTCATCGCGCACCTCATAGGCTTTATTAACCGCTTGTAAGAATGCTTTTTTATCAACGTTTAGATCTTTTTTGAAAAATTCAAAGCCTTTTTTCTTAAACTCCTCTTTTTTATGTAAACCAAAATATGGATAGAAAAATTGCACTTCACGTAATTTATCGACATTGGCATTCAAAAGCTCGGGATAATACGCAACTACAGGGCAGTTGTAGCTATTTGTACTAGTATCTTTATGCTTCTCATCACCTGCAAAACTATAACTCATACAGGGATAAAAGATTTTATCCACGCCTTTTTTGAGGAGGTTTTCAATATGTCCGTGCAATAATTTAGCAGGATAGCACACCGTATCACTAGGAATAGTATGCTGCCCTATGGCAAAGGTTTTACGTGTGCTAACATCAGAAACCACCACTTCATAGCCTAGCTCACTAAGCAAAGTATGCCAAAATGGGAGATTCTCATACATATTAAGCCCTAAAGGAATGCCAATTTTTCCCTTTGTAAGATGTGATTTATCCATATTTTCATACGCACAGAGAGATTTGAGTTTATTGAGCTTGTAATCATAGAGATTAGGCAAGAAAAGCAATTTTTTGAATCCCAAAGGCTTATCACAGCGATTGCCCGAAATAAACTTTTTACCCTCGCCAAAGCGATTAATGGTTAGTTGGCAGTTATTACCACAAATCTTGCACACACTTGCTGTTGCAGTATGCTTAAATGACGATAGTTCTTCTTTATTCATCGTAGTAGAATGCTCTAAGCCCAAAGCCTTAGCGTATAATGCCGCGCCAAATGCACCCATTAAGCCACTAATCTTAGGACGCACCACTTCCCTACCGATTTCTTTCTCAAAGCTCCTTAACACCGCGTTATTGAGGAATGTCCCACCTTGCACAACAATTTGCTTCCCTAAATCATCTGCATCACGAGCGCGTATCACTTTATAGATGGCGTTTTTTACCACACTCATAGATAGCCCTGCGCTAATATCCTCAATACTTGCGCCCTCTTTTTGCGCTTCTTTAACCGAGCTATTCATAAACACCGTACAACGACTGCCTAGCTCCACAGGGTGCTTAGATTCCAATCCTAACTTTGAAAAAGTCTGTATATCATATCCCATTGATTTTGCAAACGTCTCAATGAAGCTCCCGCATCCAGAGCTACACGCTTCATTAAGCATAATAGAATCAATAGTTTGATTTTTGATATAAAAGCATTTCATATCCTGTCCGCCAATATCGATGATAAAATCTACCTTAGGATTAAAATGCTTAGCAGCCTTTAAATGCGCCATTGTCTCCACAAGCCCTGAATCAAGGGTAAATGCAGCCTTTATAAGCTCTTCCCCATAGCCTGTAACCGCACTGCCTTTAATGTGAATCTTATCACCAAAATGCGTATAAATGTAGTTGAGTTGAGAGGAAATCACTTCTACGGGATTGCCCTTATTAGAATTGTAGTATTGATACACAATTGCATTGTTATTATCGAGCATTACAAGCTTTGTTGTTGTGCTACCACAATCTATGCCAATATAAACATCAATTTTTTGATAATTATTTGCCTCATAGGCTTTCTCAATGTCTATTTCCTCTACATTTGCACTCTCGTGTCGCGCGATAAAAGCATCATAATCGGCACTTGAAGCAAAAAGAGGTTCAAGATATTTATTTGTCGAAGCAGCCTTTTTACTTGACTCTAATGCTGCAATCAGTGAGGCGCAAGTATAAGTTTTCTCTAAATTGCGCGCTTCAAGCGAAACGCCAATGGCTACTGCATATTGTGCGAAATCAGGGAAAATGGCGTGCTCTTCATCAAGTTTAAGCGTTTTGGCAAATCGCTCCTGCAAACCTTTATAATAAAAGAGTGGTCCTCCAAGGAACAGAATCTTGCCCTCAATCTTGCGCCCTTGCGCTAATCCTGTGATAGTTTGATCCACTACCGCTTGAAAGATACTCGCGCTAATATCCTCTTTATTCACACCTTGATTCAAAAGTGGTTGCACATCAGTTTTGGCAAACACACCACAACGTGAAGCCACAGGATAGATTTTTTGGCATTGAAGCGAGAGAGCGTCAAACTCTTGTGGGGTAACTGCTAGAAGCGTTACCATTTGGTCGATAAACGCACCTGTCCCACCTGCACACGAGCCATTCATACGTTCCTCTGTGCCACCTGTGAGAAATATAATCTTTGCATCTTCTCCGCCTAGCTCAATTACCGCATCGGCATCAGACACAAGATGCTTGACTGCTGTAGCAGTGGCAAAGACCTCTTGCACAAAATCAATCCCACTTGCTTTGCAAATACCAAATCCAGCAGAACCAGAAATGGCTACTTTAAGCTCCCTATCACCGACTATATCAGTGATTTTTTGCACGATCTCTATGCTTTTTTCACGCACTTTTGAATAATGCCTCTCATAAGATTGAAAGATAATTTCATCATTATCCATTAGCGCGACTTTTGCTGTTGTGCTTCCTATATCAATACCTAATGTTAAGCTCATAAATCCTGCCTGAGTGAAATCTTAAAAGGTCCCATAATACAAGAAAAAAATTAACAACAGCAGATTTTGAGAATCCCCTTATTAATGTGTATCCATACTGAAGAATCAATATCGATAAAACTTTTACATTTGTAGCAAAGGAGATTGGCATTTTGCAAAGCGATAAGTTCTTTTTGTCTAATAGAGGCATTAGATTCTAAAAGCTCTAACCACTGGTGAGAAAACACATAAACACTCAATGTGCTATTAATCACCTCTCCTTCACGCATTTGTTGTAAAATATACTTACACATTGGGCAAAGTTCAAGCGGATAATCATTATAAAATGCTACTTCACTCATACCCTGCTTAATGCTTACATTAAAAGCATTTTTCTTAGCTATCTTAGCGATATAGTGGCGGTTTGAGAGTGTTTGAGCTCTATTTACTAGATTAAAATTATTTTGTATCTCATCACACATACAAAAATGCAGTTTGGGTAACCCATAGGCTTGCGACTGCTTATAGCTAATACAATTTTCATATAAAAATACAGGTGTGAGGATACCATCGCTTAAAAGCGTATAAATAAAATAATGTCCAAAGACTATATCTAAAAGTCTCGTGTGAATGCCAGATTCATAAAGTGCATCTTGCAAAGTCTCTTTAATAACTGCTTTTTGAGTGTTTTGCAAAGTATGCAATGTCTTAGGGAGGAGCATTATGCCCCTCTACTCATACAATTGCGTTCGATAATATCACATAAAATATGTATGACTAAAATATGTAACTCTTGGATTCTGGGCGTATCATTATCAGGCATAATAAGATTAATATCACTCATATCATTAAGCTTCCCTCCATCGCGTCCGCTTAATCCTATAATGGCACAACCCATATTACGTGCTACTTGTGCAGCATTTAACACATTAGCGGAATTACCACTTGTAGAAATACCAAAAAAAACATCGCCCTTTTGCGCGAGGGCTTCTACTTGACGTGAAAATACATATTCAAAGCCATAGTCATTGCCAATAGCCGTAAGCGCGGAAGTATCCACACTTAGCGCGATACCCGCCAAGCCTTTGCGTTCTTGTTTATAGCGTCCTGTAAGCTCTGCAGCAAAATGCTGTGCATCAGCGGCAGACCCACCATTGCCACAGATGAGAATCTTCCCGCCTTTTTCTAAACATTGCGTAAGTAATGTAGCGGCTTTTTGCAACTCTGCTGTGAGAGAAAAAATTTTTTGTGCGCTTTGTAAATGTGCGTTAAATTCGGCTTCTATGAGTTTTTGCATAATGCACTCCTTTGTATGGATTCTATAATATTTGTTGTAGAATAGCCCTCTACAAAATCTATCAGCACGACTTCTTTAGCATATTCTTTGCCTACCACTTCTTTATTATGATAATCGCCACCTTTAACAAGCACATCGGGCTTAATGGCTTTGATAAGTTCTAAAGGCGTCTCCTCGCTAAAGCTCACCACACAATCCACACATTCAAGCGCAGCTAACATAAAGGCGCGATTTTCTAGGGTATTAATAGGGCGGGATTCACCTTTGAGGGCTTTTACAGAGCTATCATCATTAATCCCCACAATCAGCATATCACCTAGCCCACGTGCGCGGTCAAGGTAAGCCAAATGCCCCCTATGCAAAATATCAAAGCAACCATTGGTAAAGACGATTTTGCTTTGTTTCAAACCTTTTAATATATCGATGAGTTGGGCTTTAGAGACAATTTTTGAGGCTATATGCTGTCGTAAATTGGTAGATTGGGTATGGAGATAGGTCATAATCTCACTATGAGTAGCCACAGCACTACCTACCTTACCTACTACCACCGCAGCAGCAGTATTAGCAAACTCACACGCCTTTAATATATCACACCCACTGCTTAAAGCAAAGCCAAGAGCGGCGATTACCGTATCTCCCGCACCTGTTACATCATACACTTCTTTTGCCTTTGTAGGTATGCGCTCCATCGCATTATCTGCAAATACACCTATACCATCTTCACTTAGGGTAATTATTGAATGCGTGAGATTGCATATCTCTTTAAGCGCCATTCCTGCGTGGATAAGGGTAGATTGATCAGTGATATTTATGCCTGTGGCAAGTTGGGCTTCTTTTTTATTAGGAGTGAGCAGTGTCGCGCCACTATATTTACGATAATCCTGTCCCTTAGGGTCGCATAGCACGAGTTTAGATTTACTCTTTGCATAGTTGATAATAAATTGTGTCAGTTCCTCACTCAATAAGCCCTTATTATAATCGGAGATAATCACGCAATCCACCATATCAAGCACCGCGTGAAGCCGCTGCATAATATTATTTTGAATCTCATCATCAATAGGCTTTTTGCTTTCCCTATCCACACGTAGTACTTGTTGATTAGCGATGATAATGCGCGTCTTTTTGGTCGTAGGACGTGTGGTATCTACAAAGAGATATGAAATATCCACCCCCATAGATTCTAGCTTGTCCCCTAGCCATAACCCTGCATCATCACTTCCTACTACACCACATACAAATACCTTTGCATTGAGCGCATTCAAATTATGTGCGACATTACACGCCCCACCTAAGCGATTGCTCTCATCTTTGACATCTACCACTTGCACAGGGGCTTCGGGCGAGATTCTTTCGCAATTCCCCCACACATAATGATCAATCATCAAATCACCCACAACAAGGATTTTAGGACTTTTAGATTCTAAATGAAACATCAACTTACCGCCTTAGAGTTGCAAAAATATTTTGAATCTCCTTCATATATGCTTCAATCCCTTGCTCTAGGTTAAATCGTGGCGTATAAGAGAGATGTTCTTTTGTAGCACTTATATCTGCTTCTGTGTGCGTTTGGAAAAAGCTATAAGGATTCTCAAAATATTCTATTTCAAAATCCCCCAAATGCTCTTTAAGACAAGCCACAATATCATTAAAGCTTCTCGCCTCGCCACTGCCGACATTATAAATACCACTTTTAGCAGATTCTAGGGCTTTGACATTAGCTTGGACTACATCTTTGATAAATACAAAATCACGTTTTTGTTCGCCGTGCTTAAAAAGCCGCACTTTCTTATGCTCTAAGGCTTGGAGGGAAAGCTGCAAAATCATAGAGGCTGTTTTACCTTTATGAAATTCTCTATTTCCATAAACATTAAAATAACGCAAGCCTATAATAGGGCAAGAAGGGTCGCTCTCAAGGATTTTTCTCACATAATTATCCATACAAAGCTTAGAATAGCCATAGACATTTTCGGGTATTTCACCGCTACCTACGATATTTGGCGCGGGAGAATTACCATAAGTCCCCGCAGATGAGGCATAAATCATCATCGCTTGAGAGCTATTAGCAAGCTCAAGCAAATGCAAGAATGCCTCATAATTTGCCTTCATCACTAGCTCTTGATTCTGCACGGTAGTATCAGATATAGCAGCCTGATGAAAAATCACATCAAAATCATAATCTTTTAGCTTTTGCAAATCTCGCGTATTAGTAATATCCCCTACGATGATATTGCCTTTAAATTTAATAAGATTCTTAAAATGTCCTAGAGATGTAGGATTCCCACTAGGGAATAGCTCACCATCACGGAATTTATCAAACACATAAACTTGAGCATTGGGGTGGTGCTTTTGAAAATACATCGCAAGATTACTCCCGATGAATCCAGCCCCACCGGTAATAAGGATCTTCTTTTCTGCTAAATCATCATAAATATATTTCATACCTGCTACCTTTAGAGCGAATTTTGTGCTTTTATTATACTATGGAGTTCTTGCAAAGTGGCAACCTTTTGGATATTTTTGAGTGAATTATCCCCTATATCTTCTGTGCCTAGTAGAAATTTCCCATTGATATGGGCATTTTGCGCACATTGCATATCTGTGATTTTATCTCCTATAAAAAAAGATTGCGCCAAATTAATGGAGAAATCCCTACAAGCGGCTTCAATCATACCAATTTTAGGTTTGCGACAGGCGCAATTTGCCTCCGGTGAGTGCGGACAAAAATAGATTCTATCAAAGCCAAAGCCAATCTTTTCTATCAAGCATTGCTGCATATACTGATGGAGTCTCTCTAACTGCTCTTGCGTATAGTAACCTCGCGCGATGCCGGATTGATTAGTCATCACAAGCAAGAGATAGCCCTGTGCCTTAAGCGTAGAGAGAAGCTCAAAGATTCCATCACAAAAGATAAAATCCGTCTGCTTATACACATAGCCTAAGTCTTTATTAATCACACCATCTCTATCAAAAAACGCACATTTTTGCATCATTATCTCCTACACTCTACTCTTCTATCATTTTTTGCTACTGCGATTTTCACCGCGTTTGCAAAGTGAGTTTCAAAGGTTAGCTTCTCTATTTCTATACTATTATAACCAAAACACCGCATTACGCTAAGCGAATCCAAATTGCTATTTAAAAATGTTATATTGCTCAATTTAGACATTTAATAAGACGATGGGTTTTTAGCAAATGACAAAAACCATATAAATCTCTGCTTGCTGCCTTTATGTTTGCAAACTTAACAACACCCATAAAAACCCTTATTCCCTCAATGTAGTGCGCAAAAAGCCATAAAGAGCATTTTGCAATACAAAAATGGAATGCACAATAAGATAAATATCACTCTCTTTGAGTAAAAACCTCTCGTCTTCATCAGTTTTGAAATAATACGGTTTAGAATCAAGCATAGAACAAAGCATTTCATAGCGCACACGCAAAGCTTTCAAATCATTTTTCAAAAGCACATCGCACATATTCGCCTTAGGAGCAAAACTTTCACATAATAAAAATGTCAGTTCTTTGAGTTGAGAAAAATTATCTTGCAAGGTAGCAAATCCCTGCAAAATATGCTCTGTATAGCGTCTCTTGTCTTCCTTGCTTTGTCTAATAAGTATAAAAAGCTCATCAAGCTGCCGCACAAGCTGATTTTGATGGACTAGAATTTGGCTTTGGGATTGCTCTAAATCTATCATCAAAGCAGTAAAAGACTTTAGACATAGTATCGTTTGAGGGAGTAGCTCATCAGCACTATATCGCGGATAAAGTATCTTAGAAGCAAAAAAAGCAAATAAAAATCCTAGCAAAATATCACCAAATCGATATACAATAAGCGTAATAAAATCACTATCCACAAAGGCAAACATTAACACAAACTCGAGCATTAACACAAGCGACCATAGCACAAAAGGATAAGTCTTAAAATACACGACCAAAAAAAGATTAACGATAAAAATACCCAAGAGCAAAGGAGATTCCCACAATGTCAATACCAATATCACACCAAGTATTAAGCCACATAAGCTTCCTAAAATAGAATCTTTGCCCACTGTCTTAATCGTGCTGATATTAGGATGCATCATAGATACTACCCCAAGGGCAATCCACGCCCCGTGAGTGATATGAAAAAACTGTGCACAAAACATCGCACCACCTATTGCCCCCGCATAGCGAATCCCATAAAAAAATGGCATAGGGTTATCTTTAAGGGATTCATACATCTCTTTAAGGCTCTTGGGTGTAGTATTTTCTACAAAGGCAAGAGATTGCAAAGATGAAAGCTGTGTAAAGGATTCTATTTTAGAATAAAAGATTTTTAGCGCGTCAATCCATTGGGAGTTGGCATTATGCTTAAGCGCATATTGAAGTGAATGCTTGGTAATCATAGGTTTTTTGCCATAAAAGATATGTGAGAGTTCTTTAAGATTATAAGCCATTTCTTCTTGTGCCATTTTTAATGCTGTTTTATCTTTTAATACTACCTCATCGTGCAAAAAATAATAATTCATTAAATCTAGCACATAATACACACTTTCTAATTTATAAATATAAAAAAGGGCACGTTTGTGGTTTTTGATAAGATGAGCGTCTTTAATTTTAGCAGAAGTGGAAGTGAGCTTTGATTTAAGCAAAGAAATATGATTGATTGATTGCGTTTTGAGCGTTTCATAATTATCTGTACCAAGATTCTCACACATCATAGAGAGTTCAAAGAGTTGAGCGACAAATTGCGTTTGGACAAATCTCCCATACTGCCCAAAGGATATAAAAAGTCGCACACCAATGCTTACGCTCCCACCTATAAGGGCAGCAGTGATACACTGCCATAATGGTACTTCAGGGTGTGAGCCTACAAAGATGATAGCCACAAGTGCATTAATGAGAGCTAAAGTAAGCACCTTAGGCAAATCGCTATCATACACTTCACTTATACCAATACTAAAAGCAAGGAGCATAGAGGGCAAGATAAGCCATAAACTATCCTCCCATATACCAAAAATCGGTATAAGTCCACAGACAAAAAGCACAAACAACACAAGATATTTCCAATCCATATCTTTGTTGCTCTTAAATCCATTGAGAAAAAATACATACATTGCCATCATCACTGCCCAAATCAGCACATCGCTTCCTAGCAAGATATAGCAAAATCCTCCACTTATGCAAATAGCAATCATCGCCTTAAGGGCATAAAAGAGGCTAAAAAACCCCGCATCATAGACATAAATAAAACGTCTAAAGATGAGTTTGTAAAAAGCAGCAAGCATTATTTTTTGTAATAATCCCCACTTGCACTCACGCACTGCTGCGTGCATTCATTAGCATTGCAAATTGTGTGGCATTCTACACTTTGAAAATTACCAATGGGCTTCTTTTTGCCACTACATGCACTAAAAAATACAGCCAAAAACGCCACACATACGCCAATATATAAAGCTTTCATCACTTCCTCCTTATCAATTTCAAATACTTAAATTATAAGCAAGCTTAATTCCTAAAATATATTGTAATGCCATAGAGTTATAAATTTACAAATATATTTATTACGGCAAGGCTACTGCTTTGATTTTTCCCGCTTAGAAAATAATCCCCCCCCCCCCCCCTTTTTTTTTCCACAAACAAGGAAAAAGAAATAATATAAGCACTACAGGGAAGAGAGGGAGACTAAATCCACACAAGAAGTCTTAGCCTCCTTTTTCCATATTCTATATTATTGCTCGTGTATTCTTATTTTTAGAGTATTCCAATTTACACCCTGATTCATTGATATGACTATGTAATTTAAGCAAAAATATTTTATGATATATATTTTGCAATGGTTTTATAAAGGATATTTTATGAAAAAGGCGCTTATTACAGGTATCACAGGGCAAGATGGAGCATATTTAGCCGAATTTCTCCTTAAAAAAGGCTATGAGGTGCATGGAATTAAAAGACGAAGTTCACTTTTTAATACCGATAGAATCGACCATCTCTACCAAGACCCCCACGTTAATAATCGTAATTTCTTTTTACACTATGGTGATTTAACAGATTCTATGAACCTTACACGAATTATCGCTGATGTGAAACCTGACGAAATCTATAACCTTGCGGCAATGAGCCATGTAGCCGTAAGCTTTGATACGCCTGAATATACTGCTAATGCCGATGGCTTAGGCACGCTTAGAATCTTAGAAGCCGTGCGACTTTTAGGCCTAATAGAAAAAACCAAGATCTATCAAGCCTCTACAAGTGAGCTTTATGGATTGGTGCAGGAAGTGCCTCAAAGTGAAAAAACGCCCTTTTATCCTCGCTCACCTTATGCGTGTGCAAAGCTCTATGCCTATTGGATCACAATCAATTATAGAGAGGCTTACAATATATTTGCAAGCAATGGCATTTTATTCAACCACGAAAGCCCCATACGTGGGGAAACTTTTGTAACGCGTAAAATCACACGTGCTGTGGCTAAAATCGCTCTAGGATTACAAGATAAGCTCTATTTGGGGAATCTCTCTGCAAAACGTGATTGGGGACACGCAAAAGACTATGTGCGTATGATGTGGCTTATTTTACAAGCGCAAAAAGCTGAAGATTGGGTTATCGCCACGGGGGTAACCACAGAGGTAAGGGAATTTGTCAAAATGGCATTTGATGAGCTTGGCATTGAAGTGGGTTTTGAGGGTGAAGGCGTCAATGAAAAGGGCTATATCATAGCGTGTCACGGGAATTTTAAACTTAAAAAAGACACAGAAGTAGTTAGCGTAGATTCTCGATATTTTCGCCCTACGGAAGTGGATTTGCTTATTGGCGATGCGAGCAAAGCACGAGAGAAGCTAGGCTGGGTGCCAGAATATGACTTAAAAGCATTGGTAAAAGATATGGTGCAAAGCGATTTAAAACTTATGCAAAAAGACAAATATCTTCAAGATGGCGGCTATAAGATTCTAAGCTATTTTGAATAAAATCTTAAACACAAAATGAAAGGAGAGTATTATGCTTAGTCATATCAAATCAAAGCTTATACCTAGCAAATAGCACTTCAAGCAGCTTCCGTATATATTAAGAAAGCTCTATAAATATCGCAATCAATGGGCGTTTTTGGGCTTATCGTATGCTCAATATCTACAAGAGTGTTTGTTATCAATTACTATCATCAAAAGCCTAAAAAAGCACAATATACGTTTATTGATATTGGTGCAAATGATGGCATAAGCTTTAGCAATACCTATCTTTTAGAGACTTTTCCTAAAACACATGGAGCATATCAAAATTGGCAAGGTATCCTTATAGAGGAAAGCTTCTTCTTAATCGTCAAGGTAAGAAAAATACAAAATATAATGTCGCCTTGTGTGATAGAGACGAGGAAGTAGAGTTTTTGCAAGTAGAAGGGGCGGCACAAATGTTAAGCGGTATTGTGGGCGAATATGATGCAAAACATCTCTCCCGTATAGAGAGTGAAATAAAAGCTAGGGGGGGGGGAGCAATATTATAAAATACAGGGTATGCGATTTGACACCCTTATGGCAAAGCACCATGATACAACTGAAATTGACTATCTCTCTATTGATGTGGAGGGGGGGGCATAAAATCCTAGAATCGATTGATTTTAAGACATATCGTATCAATCTCATTGGGGTAGAGGATAATTATCCGCATACATCGGGCATTAGTGCCTTTTTACGCAAATGTAGATATAAAGAAATCGCCCATATTGGCTCTGATAGATTTTTTGAACGCACAAATAATTTATAAAAGAGGTGCTTTTAAATACCCTAAACTCTGCCTCAATACGATATATTGAGTTAAGCAAAAAGTAAAATTATAAAAGATTCCATCTTGGGGTTCATAGGCTAAAATATCGCCTCGCATAAAAATTAAACCATCTCATTATATTAGCTCCTTAGAGTATAATTACACTCCTAGCTAAGATAGGAGCAAAAGTTGCTTCTTAAAATGAGACAAAAACTTTCTACCTTATAGAAAATTCGTATTTTTACAAGTAGAAAACACCTCAACCATAACAAAAGCAGCAAATCTTACAAAGAAAAAATATATTTTTAATTTTAGCTTCAAAATCTACAAATGGCACTTTTGCTTTCTTGCAGAAGCAAGATTCTGTTTATTAGGCTACTTTAAGTTGATTAGCAAGAATAGTAAGTTTTGCAATCCTATGCTAACGCTTTTTAGTCTTACCCATAAGATGTGCGATTGAGCCCGCATAGGTGATATTTTCCACAGGGATAGAATCATCATTAAGAAACTCACACACGCCATCACTATTAGTTTGAAGTCGTGCATTTAATTCCTCTTCTTGATAGGCATAGTGCATATTCGCGCTTACCACACCTGCTAAAGATTCTAAATGTTTATTAATCGCCATTTCCTCCTCTGTGCTTGGGGCTTCTAGCACCACTATGAGCTGCGCTGTTGCTTCATCTTCGATATAAATCTCACAGCCCTTTATCTCCCTGATACTTGCTTTGACTGCGTTAAAACTATCTTTTGTCGTTTTTACCACAATGCTTGAGATATTCATCTTTGCTCCTTTAAGACTAGCTAATCAAGCGTCCAAATAATGAAATTTTTATCATCATTGCCTGAAATAATCGTCTTTTCATCATAAAAAATAATGCTATTAATAAGCGAGGTCGCACCTTTAAGTATATATTTTTCCTCTAATGTGGGAAGATGGATAAGGCTTATATCATTTTGCTCATTCTTGCTAAATGCCGCTAAAGTCGCTTGAGGTGAGATACCCACTGCATAGACAAGAAAATCACTCTTAACGCTCCTGGCACTTTTTAGGCTAAAGGTTGGCTTTGTATTTTGCGAGTTACTTTGTGAAGTGGTGGAAACGGGAGTATCAAAAGTATAAATTCCCATTTTTCTATCCACACCGGCTGTAAGAATAACATTTTGCGAAGAGGCAACTTGATAGTTATTGTCCTTGTTGATATTATCAAGCCGCGCGAGAATCTTGCCATTTGCCACATCTAACACATTTACCACACCCGATTCATCGGTGCTAAAAATAAAGGGCGCATTCACGCATAAGTTAGAAAAACCAGCTTGACTAGGCTGAGTAGTGTAGATAAAAGCAGCACTATCAATATCAAAAAGCCCGATTTCATTACTCAAAAATCCAACAACAAGCTTATTTTTATCAAAGGCAACGATACGTTTGGGCGAGGTTGTCGTAGTTAAAATCACTTGCATATCGCCCATAACAGAGAGCTTAAGTATCTGCCTACCTCCACGCGAAGATTCACTTAACACAAAAAGATTATTGCCATCAAAAGTTGTAATATCAAACACACGTGGCGCATACATATTGCCAAAATAATCTTCAATTAATGGCAATGTAAGTGTAGCCTTCTTTTGTGCCTTTTTTGCATTATCCATCTCATAGATATGCACCTCGCCCGAAGCATTGCCAACATAAATGAGATTCTTAAATATGCTAATATACGTGATAATACCATCAGTATGTATCACTTGTGCGTTTTTACTCTCAATAGTAACAGGCGCTGCCCATAAGGGCAAAGCCACCACGCATAGCACATATACAAAATAACGCATATAAGGCAATAATAAGCCTTTCATAAGCCTACTTTACGCCCTCATTAAGAACATCAAGGAGATTTGATGAGCTTTTAGCATCTTGTGTGCGGAATGTAGGGGTAAAGGTATTTGCAACCGCAGGGGCTACATCTGCTTGTGGCGTATGACACAATACACAATTAAATCGTGCAGCGGCCACCTCGCCTAAATCTTTGTTTGTCCGCAAGTCATAGGTATGTGAAGCAGGCACAGGTATTGCACCCAAATCAGCGGCAAAAGCAGGGTCGTGGCACATAAGACATTGATTGTTATCTTGTGTGATAGGCAGCATACCCTCCGTGCTATGTGGAATCATAGGCGGTGCATTCTCGTAGGAGCGCTCAATCCTCGTGCTTTCACCCGCCATAGCCTCACTATATCCATATTGAAGCAATGCCACATCTTGCTCATTTTGCAAATCCACTTTCCTTAAGCCAATTTCACTATCTTTAAGTGCTTTCTCATTAGAATCTCCACAAGCAGCAAACACCAATCCAAGCAATCCAACAATAAAAATTCGTATATATGTTTTCATTTTCTCTCCTTATGTGTGAAGTTTAAAATACTAAAATGCAGTGCATTATCATCGCACACCTCGATACATCTCCCACAGCGCAAACAAGTCATTGTTTTAAATGCACCATCTTCCTTGCCAACAGGCTTTAACACATCAGGCTCAGGGCATACTCGCACACATTGCATACATTTTGTGCAGTTTGCAAGTGTATGCTTCACACGCAAAAGTGCAAATTTGCCAATAAGACTATAAGTCGCCCCAAGCGGACAGATATGCCCACAAAAGCCATTTTTAACCACAAGCAAATCAAATAAAAATACCGCCAAAATAGCAAAAATACCAAATCCCATACCAAAAACTAAGCCACGATGTAACATAGAGATGGGGCTAATAAGCTCAAATGCCGCTACACCAAACAATGCGCTTAAGATTAAGCTTAAGGCTAAAATCACAAAGCGGCTTGAGCGTGAGAGGAAAACCATACGTTGGGTACGATTAAACCCTAGTTTAGCGCGTAAGAAATTTGCCAAATCGGTTATGAGATTGATAGGGCATACGAAGGCGCAATACGCTCTTCCCAAAAATACGCCATAAAGAGCCACTACGAGCAAAACACCCAGCCACACATCAAGCGCTAACCCACCACCAGCAAAGAATATTTGCAACGCAGCCAAAGGGTCGCTAAGTGGGAAGATTCCAAACCATTGCGCATAGCTTAGATTCCCCTGTGTGATATGGCTAAACACACTTGATTGCTTTGCTACTACCGAGCTAGAATCTCCAAGCAAAGATTCAACATTACCACCAAAGATAGCCACCTCTTCTTTGCTTTGCACGTTTTTAAGTATGCCAATAGAGTAATTACCTAGCACAAAGAGCGCGAGAATAAGTAATTGAGCCAAACGTCTAAGAAGCAGGAATCTCATTTTAAAAAGCTTCATTACAAATCTCCAAATGAACTATTAAGATAGTCCAAAGTCTCATTAGGCAAGGCTTTAGGCTTATTTTTTTGCTCTTTTAACTCAAAAAGCCGATTTTCATCGAGCTTATCCCAACCTTTGATATAGTTTGTCCCCATCTTGCCTAACGCCACACTACGAGGCAAAACAATGATGGTAGGCAACTCCGTCACACAAGCCTTTTCGCATTTACCACAGCCCGTGCAATAATCACTATCTACCACAGGTAACAAGAATCCGTGCTTTCCTGTACGCTCATTACGTTTATATTCCAACACAATAGCTTTATCTATAAGCGGGCAAGCGCGATAGCACGCATCACATTGAATCCCCGCATAAGCCACACAATGTTTAGAATCCACCACCGCCACACCCATAGTCGCATTATTAATGCTAGGCTCTGTGTATGCCACTCCAACCTCTGGCTTTTTAGGCTCATAAAGCCGCTTTATATCAAGCGCACTGGTAGGACAAGCTGCCGCACACGGAATATCCTCACACATATAGCAAGGCACTTTACGTGGCTCAAATAATGGTGTGCCAAGCGTAGTTTCATCATTTGATGTTGCTAGTCTTAATGTGTAAAATGGGCAAGATTCTACGCAAAGTCCGCATTTAATGCAATTAGCAATAAACTCCGCATCATTTTTACTCGCACCCGGTGGACGCAAAATATTGGCATTCCCGGCTTTAGCGACATTAATATATGCTCCCCATAAAAGCGCACCAAATAGGGCAAAACCAGTATTTTGCCCTATCTTTAGGAGAGTTTCTCGTCTTTTGGGATTGAGCGGTTCTTGCATTTTATTTGACACATTCTATCCTTATGCTTTATAGACTTTCACGGCACATTTTTTAAAGTCTGTTTGCTTTGAAAGCGGACAAGTCGCATCAAGACAGACTTTATTGATAAACACATTTTCATCAAACCAAGGCACATAGATAAGTCCTTTTGGTGGGCGATTTCTACCTCTTAAATCAAGCTTTGCTTTTACTTTACCCCGTCTTGATTCTACCCATACGATTTGATTTTGCTCTAGATTCTGTGCTTGAGCATCTTCGGGGTGCATATAGCAAAGTGCTTCAGGCACAGCACGATAGAGTTCAGGCACACGCATAGTCATCGTGCCAGAATGCCAATGCTCTAACACACGTCCGGTGCAAAGCCACATAGGATACTTCTCATCAGGCATTTCGCAAGGATCCATATAAGGACGGAGGAAAATTTTTGCCTTATTGTCAATACTCACCTTATCCTCATTAGGTGCTTTTAAATCACCGCCGGAGATACTCTTGCCCTTATTCCCATAGAATGCAAAAGCTTTGCCACTACCAAGTTTTTGTGCATAGAAGTCATATTTAGCATTAAAACGCCATTGCGTCTCTTTGCCATTGACCACAGGCCAACGCAAACCTCTCACACGATGATAGGTATCAAAGTCAGCCAAATCGTGTGCGTGTCCTAAGCCAAATTGACGATACTCCTCCCAAAGATATTTTTGGATAAAGAATCCATAGCCCTCAAACACCTCATCATTGCCACCCTTGACATTACGATAATCACCAAGAACTTCTGTATTTAGCTCATTTTTAAGCATTGAATCCTCTACGCTAAAGGCTTTTGCACGTTCATTAGCATAAAGCACATCATAGAGCGTATCACTCTCTTTGTAGCCCATCGTCTTAGCCGCCTCCAAAACGGGCTTAAGATTGAGCTTGTCATATTCTTTATTCCACACTTCAGCTAGAGTGAAACGTTTGGCAAATTCTGCCATTTGCCAAATATCAGGCATAGCCTCGCCGGGTGCTACAACTTGCTGTTTCCAATGCTGTGTACGTCTCTCTGCATTACCATACGCGCCCCATTTTTCATAAATCATCGCTGTAGGTAAAATAAGATCTGCAACTTTAGCACTCACGCCCGGATAACATTCACTCACTACGATGAAATTATCTTGCTCTCTTGCTGCGGCAATCCAATGGTTCGCATTAGCCGTATTTTGCCACGGATTATTTACTTGCACCCACGCCCATTTGATATTACCATCTTCTAAATCACGCATAATTTTCAAATAAGGTGAGCCAAGATTGCCATTGAGTGTTCCAGCGGGGAGATTCCATATTTTTTCTGTTGTTTCACGATGTTTAGGATTACCCACAACCATATCCGCAGGAAGCCTATGTGTGAATGTCCCTACCTCACGCGCTGTTCCGCACGCACTAGGCTGTCCTGTGAGCGAGAACGCACCGCTACCGGGCTTACTTTGCTTACCAAGTAGCATATGCACCATATAGCTTTGCTCATTCACCCAAGTGCCCCTTTGATGTTGATTCATCCCCATCGTCCAAAAGCTCACTATCTTACGATTTTTTTCAATATAATAATCGGCTAAGGCTTGAAGCTTTTGCTTGAAAGATTCTAAGCTTTCATCGACATTGCCCTTAGCAAGTTTTGCAACAAAATCAAGATTATAAGGCTCTAAGCCCTTTTTGAAATCCTCAAAGCCAATACTCCAATGATTCCCCGCAACAGCGGCTTTATCCATTTTCATCTCATCACCTGCCCTGATACCTAAGTATTGCAGGGTAACGCCCTCATCATCACTCACCACCTTTGATACTTCTTTTGCCACAGTATCGCGTTCCTCTGGTAAGAATTTAGGGTGATTGGGATTATTCCTCATACCATAGCCAATATTCACAAAGCCCGTAGTAAATACGCAATTTTCTCGCACAAAAGCCTCATCAACGGCATTGCACTTAATGATTTCTCTTGCAATGAAGTTCCAAATAGCCAAATCCGTGTTAGGCTTAAAGATGATTTCAATATCTGCTAAATCTGAAGTGCGGTTTGCATAAGTAGAGAGATTGATAATTTTTACATTACTATTGCTTAGCTTTCTATCAGTTACGCGACTCCATAGCACGGGGTGCATTTCAGCCATATTCGCACCCCAGGTCACAAAAGTATCGGTAAGTTCAATATCATCATAGCAGCCCGCTGGCTCATCAATACCAAAAGTTTCTATAAACGCAACCACCGCACTTGCCATACAATGCCGCGCATTAGGGTCAATATTATTACTTCTAAAGCCACCCTTGATAAGCTTTACTGCCGCATAGCCTTCTTGCACAGTGTATTGCCCCGAGCCAAACACAGCTATGCCTGTTGGTCCTAGTTCATTATAAGCTTTCTTAAAATGTTTTTCCATTTCATCAAAGGCTCTTTTCCAGCTAACAGGCACGAATTTGCCTTTTTTGTCAAACTCACCTTTATCATTGACACGCAAAAGAGGCTTGGTTAGTCTGTCTGCTCCATACATAATTTTTGCACAAAAATATCCTTTAATGCAATTCAATCCTCGATTCACAGGTGCTTCAGGGTCGCCCTTAACAGCCACGATTTTAGCGTGCCCATTGCTATCCTTTTGCGTAGCTACCATAATACCGCAGCCCGTCCCGCAGAATCTACATACAGATTTGTCCCATTTCCAAAGCTTTTGTGCATCTTGTGCCTCCGCACTCATCGCACTTGGAATGCTTAAGCCTACACTTGCCGCTGCTGAAGCTGCTGCTGCACTCTTCAAAAAGTCTCTACGCGAAAGTGTGGATTTATTTTCTTGCATTTTGCTTGTCATAAAACCTCCTTAAAATATCACTCACATTTGGGAATCTACATAGAAATCCAAATGATTGGATAGATTCTATCGTTGATTCTCATTTTAGGACATTGATAAAAATCAATCATAGTTAAAGATTCTCTTACTTTTCTACCCGATACCTCTATATATATTTATATATAATTTGACATCAAAAATAATCATATTGTTTTTAAGTGCCTGTTTTAGACTAGAGAATCTCTACCTTAAAAACTAACTTGATGAATGCGTAAGCAGTCATAAGTGTATCCTTTTGTCCTCGTAGCTTCGCTACTGCGAGATTTGTCCTTTTTTTGCAAAAGGACTGCATAGCGCATACGAGAGGCTTTGCCTTAAGCGTGCAAGACCTTTGCGAGGGCTTTAGCCCTGATAGCAAAGACATAGATAGTAAGGGTTGTTTAAAGTTGCAAAGAATATTTTGTGTTAATAGAGGATATACCTCACTCACACATCAAATAAGAAAATGATTAAAAATCAAAGCGGATTTCTGCTCTTGTCTTCCCATAAGTAACATCACCTAAATATTGCGCATAGAAGAAATTAGCCTTAAGTTTATTATTAAATGCATAGCTTAAAGATGGGGCTAATTCAAAGAATTTAATACCCTTAGCATTTGTAGCTAAATCAGGGATTTTTGCTACATCAAGATAGGCATAATTGTTATCCCCAGCTACATAACTTAAATCAAATCCTATTTTTAGAGGCTCTGTAACCTTTAATTCTGCGGCTGCATAGCCAACCATAATACTCGTCCCTTCTCTTCCACCAGAGCCCAGAACACTAAAGCCTTCGCTTGAGAAATTAAGATTATTATTCCAAATCTTGCCCGCGATATTAAGCCCTGCCTTAGAGGCTAAAAGCACTCCATACCCATCACCAAAGCTTCCTAAATAGCCTAGCTTCGCACTAAATCCTCCAAGTTTTGCGCCAATTTGGACATTATATATCCCTCTATTTTTTGCAAAATCAGTATTGTTATTGAATCCACCATAGGTAGGGAAAGTTCCAGTATTCTCCCACTGGCTTATGCTTGTAGAGCTCCTTTGAGCTGTTGAACCTATTTGCCAATAAGAGGTAGAGTCAAGCTTCGCTCCTGCTCCTTGAACCAAAATATATACCTTATCCCAATCAAGCTTTACCTCCCCAAATGCCAAAACATCAAAAAGCCCAATAGCATTCCCTACGCTTATATCCAAACTCATCACATCAGCAATTTTATTGTTTTTTGGGGTTTTGAGATTGACAATTGTTAGGTTATTCCCCATTCCCCAAGACGCACTTGCAGGAGCAGAAGTTCCAATAGGTCTATCAGTAGTTCTTGCATTTAAGGCATAGGCAAAGTTATTTGTCGCCCAGCTATCATAAAAGGCAATGCCAAACTCTACACTAGAAAACTTCATATTCCCTCTAGCTCCTAAGCCCACATCGGTAGCCCTTTCTGTAAATGATGTAATAAGATTCATTCTTCCCACATCTGCGGAAAACTTCATAGAATCCGTAGTGATATTCTTACTCGCATAGAGTTGAGCTATCGCAAATCTATCGGGGAATTGATTATGTGCGGCGATGGCTTGGCTTCCTTGTATGTCTCCGTGTGTTTTAGAATCAAGCCTTGGCGTGCTTGAGCCTTGATTGAGAAACAAACCAGCCGTTAATGAATATCCATTCATCTCCTCACTTCTAGCGTCAATCTTTGCGCGATATTGGTATCTATCGCCATAGCCTTGCGCTCCGCTTACGTCAGAATATCGAGCATAAGCAAAGCCCTTGAACTCTATCCCCTCAAACCAGCTTTTTACTTCATCGACAGCAAAAGCACTCGTTGTAAGTATCAAAACAAAACCTATTTTTTTATTTTTTCTCCTTAAGAACATTTTGTCGCTTTCAACACATTGCAGTGTAAGAAAGTGATGTAAAATTGCGCAAAGAACAAAGTAAAAACGATGTAAAGTCAATATTTATATAACTTGTTTTTACTCCTACTGAAACCAAGTTATATATTATCATATATAACTAAAACTGCCTTTAAGCGTTGATAGCCTCCCCCTTATAAACACGGCATTAATGCTTATTCTTGACAAGGGCATAAAAATTATATATAATCTCAGGCTTTAAAATATTCCGGATTAGCTCAGCGGTAGAGTAGGTGGCTGTTAACCACTTGGTCGCAGGTTCGAATCCTGCATCCGGAGCCACTTAGCTTCAATCTCTTTTTATATCTAGTCCTGTCTAAAATCAAACTTTTTTTACAAAATCTTTTGTTACAATTATTTGTTACAATTATGCGATTACATTTTTAGCTTCAAGGATTTTCTATATGCTTTATTTGAGAGTTTTAATATATCAAGTGCTTTTACTGAGTGTTGCGCTGTTTTTATGCTGTGCTATTGCTCGTGGTGTGATGGTAGCACACTATCTGCCCTCCTCTTTATGGCAGGAACACTTCAGCGATTTTAGCGCAATGTGGGTTGTGGGTGCAAAACTTGATATGCGCTCTATTGGTATTACTATGCTTATTTTTATGGCTATATCATACATCGCTTATTTATTTTCATATCTTTTAAGGCGATTAAGTGATATTAGGGGGGGGGGTAAGATACTCTTGTAATATTTACCTTAAACTTCTTGCATACATTCCCGCATATTATACCTTTTTATGTGGCTTTACCTTTATGGTTGCTGCGATTGTGAATTTCTACTATTTCCGCACTTATGGGAACAAAATCGATGTTTTTATTTTTGGGTTAAAAGATGATGATACCCTTGCTATCCTCTCTATTATGTGGCAGGATTACCCGCTTGTGATAGGCATTATATGCGCTTTGATTTTTGGAATCTTCTGCTCCTATCTCTATAAGATTCCATACAAAATATATCTCAAGAATATACTTAGAATTACCCCTCATCGTTTTTATATTATACGTCAAATGAGCGGACAGCTTTTATTGATTATCTTGCTTGTTATTGCAGCTCGTGGCTCACTAGGGACGTTTCCTCTTAAAGAAGATAATTACTCTATCTCTCCCTTACCTATTTTCAATCACTTAGCGGCAAATCCACTTATGGCGTTTGCTTGGGCTATGAGCAACTACGAACAAGATTCAACCTTCACACCACCCTCACTTACCCAAGGAGAATCCTTACAACAAAAACTTTTTCCATTACTGCGTGTAAGCGCAGATTCTGCTATTGTGCGCGATAATCCTCCCCATATAGTGCTTAATCTTATGGAGAGTTTTGGCACAAACTTACTTGTCTATGATGATAAGGAAAATAATGATTTGCTAGGAGCCTTAAGGCAGCATTTTGAAGAGGATTTTGTCTTTTATCGCTTTTTAAGTGGGGCTAATGGCACGGCTGGCTCATTTGCCGCTCTCTTTTTTGATAGCCCCACAGCACAAATTGCATTAGGCAAATACAAAACTACAGCCCTTGCGCTTAATCCCTTTAAGCTCTATGCTAATGCAGGATACGAAGTTATATATATCACATCAGGTTATGCCTCATGGCAGGGTTTTGGGGCGTTTATCTCACTGCAAGGAGCGCATCATATCTATGATGCGACCTATCTTATGAAGCATTTTCCACAAAGTAAGGCAGATAAAAGCGCATATGGTGTGAGCGATGAGTATATCTATAAACTTGCCTTAGAGATTCTAAATAATGCTACAAAACCTACTTTTATTGCTATGCTTACTACGAGCAATCACCCACCTTTCCACCTCCCACGCACTTATGTGCCAAAGCCTATAACACTTCCAGATACGCTTCTCTTCCTCCGTACTTATGAATCCCAAGAGAAAATGAAAACTGCCGCCTTACTCTATCAATATGCTAATGACACTTTTGGGTATTTTATGAATATGCTAAAAGCCTCTCCTCTTGCTCAAAATACCATTGTAGCAGCAAGTGGCGACCATCGCCTAAGAGACTTTAATAGCAATACAAGCACGGATAAAGCCCTCTACTATGCTGTACCTCTCTATATGTATGTGCCACCACGTTATACCTCCCAAATACATTATGACTCTTCACGTGTAGGCTCACATAAGGATATATTGCCCACACTTTATGATTTAAGTTTGCCTCATACGACTTACATTAGTATAGGAGGACGCAATATCTTAAGCAAAGATGATGATGAGCGATATGCCTTTGGTTTCAATCAGCTTGTGTGGATTGATAAAGATGGGATTTATCCTATCCCTACCGAAGTAGGCTATAAGTGGGCAGATTCTGCACAAAGTTTTGGACTTTTATCCACTAATGAAAGTTTTATCCTTAATGAAAAGAAAAAGCAATTTGCGCAAGAATACAAAGAACTTTTTGATTACAGCATACGATGGCGCATTTTTGATATGCAGGATTCAAGCTTTGAGTAGCCTCAAAAAATGCCAAAGTGCGTTACAATCCTCGCCTTTTTAAGGCACCTACTCACGCACTAAATTCAAGGGCGAAGTTAATAAAGCTCATCGCCTCCCACTGCATAGATTCTAACCCCCGAAGCGACACTCTACCCCTACCCTCAAAATCAAAGGTAATCACATAAATCCGTGGGTAGCTCGTGCGAAAATGTGCGAGTTTAGATTCTATACTCTCACGTGTGGCAAATGGGAGGAATATAAACACCCCAAGATCGCATATAAACTCCCCCATATCGCCATAGCTCACCGCCTCACTCACGCCATATCGCTCACAAAAGTTCAAAATCTCTAAAAGTAGCATATTTTCTAGTATGGCTTGAAGATGCTTATGGTTACTCACGCATAAGGGCAAAGTAAAATCATAGAAATAGAGCTTTTTATGCTTTTGTTTACTATGTGGCACGAGATAAATCATACCTCGCTCTTCAAGTGAGTGCAAAAGCGGGTAGATTCTATCTTTTGAAATTTTATGCGTTTTTTTCAATATGGTGTAGATATGGTGAATACTTAGCTTTTGGGCTTGAAAATGCAGTAATGCACTAAAAAGGTGAAAATCATTTTGCAAGGCAAGTTTAAGAATCTCCTGTTTGCGTGGGATTTTATGACTAGGAGAAAGCGATAAGATTTGCACAAGATTCCCATCTTTAAGAAAGCTATTAAAAAGATGTTGAATAGAGAAATTTTTATTATCAAAACTCACATATTCCTCAAAGCTTAAAGCACGTATGTGTTTAGGCACAAAACCCTCCGGGCAATGTGCAGGAGAAGAGGCAATAAGAATGATATGTGGGAGATTTGGCAGAGAAATATGCGGTGTATAATTATCCACGATTAAAAGCTCAATAGTGCGCTCAAGATAGGATTTAAGAATGAGCTTATTGGCAGATTCTGTATCAGTGCGACAATCCACACAATTAATATAAAGGCATTTTTTGTATGCCTTACTATGTAAAAGCGCGATAGCACTCTTACCTACACTTGGTGCGCCATAGAGAAAGCTTTTACCCACCTTGAGCCCATATCGGCGAGGTAAAATCCCCGCCACATCATCAAGGTAAGTTTTAGATAATTCTTGCATAAAATATTCTTATGACTTCAAAGGTTTAATGGCGAGTTTAAGAATCTTTATAGATTCTAAGCTACTTCACACCGCAAAAATCTCTAATCGCTGCTACCTTATCGGTTTTTTCCCAACTAAAATCAGGCAATTCACGTCCAAAATGCCCATAAGCCGCCGTTTGACGATAAATAGGGCGCAATAAATCTAAAGATTCTATAATACCCTTAGGTGTCAAGCGGAATATATGCTTCACGCATTCTGTGAGTTTAGAATCTTCGACTTTACCTGTCCCGTGCGTTTCTACCAAGATTGAAACAGGCTCTACCACGCCGATAGCATAGGCTACTTGCACGGTGGCTTTATCACATACACCACTTGCCACAAGATTCTTTGCTACATAACGTGCTGCATACGCTGCGCTTCTATCGACTTTGCTTGGGTCTTTCCCGCTAAATGCCCCGCCGCCGTGAGGACAACTACCCCCATACGTATCTACGATGATTTTGCGTCCTGTAAGCCCTGCATCGCCTTGAGGTCCGCCTATAACAAACTTCCCTGTGGGATTGACAAAATAGCGGATATTATCATTTAAATATTGTTTAGGCAACACTTTTTGCACGATTTCTTCAATCACAGCGTCTTTTAAATACGTTTGCTGTGTCTCTGGGCTATGCTGAGTAGAAATCACAATCGTATCAATCGCCACAGGCGCACCATTTTCATAGCGCACAGTAACTTGCGACTTCCCATCAGGGCGCAAAAATGGCAATGTACCATCCTTTCTTTTCGCGGCCAAACCCTCTGTGAGACGATGAGAGAGCCAAATAGGCAGAGGCATAAGAGAGGGTGTTTCCTTACACGCATAGCCAAACATCAGCCCTTGGTCGCCCGCTCCTATCTCACCATCCTCTCTATCTACGCCCTGATTAATATCGGGGCTTTGCTCTCCAATACCATTTAGCACAGCAGCGGAACGATAATCAAAGCCATAGAGTGCGTCTGTGTAGCCGATTTCTTGCACAACTTTACGCGCGATATCTTGCATAGGTGCGTAGATATGTGTCTTTAACTCCCCTGCAATCACGCAAAAGCCATTGCTTACAAGCGTTTCACACGCTACACGCGCCTTTTTATCGCGCTCGATAATGTAATCAAGCACCGCATCACTAATTTGGTCAGCCATTTTATCAGGGTGTCCTTCTGTAACAGATTCCGAAGTGAAAAGAAACGAATTTTTCATAAACTCACCTTGTAATTTAAATTTTGCGTAAAATTTTAGCAAAAAAATTTAAACTACATATTGTATTTTAATTTTTTTGCTAAAGTTAAATATTTTTAGCCACTACACAAACTTTAAATTATGCAAACAATATTACTTATAAGCATAAAGAGATTAAACTAAGTAATAATGTCTTTTTAGGATTGCAACGCATTATGCAAGATGTGGAATCTAAGTTTAAAGCAAACAATCTGCATTTTTCTATCTATGGCGCTATGCACAAGTATGAAAAGCAAATGCTTCAAGCTAAGAGCGCAAGGGATACACTAAAACATAATCATTTTAAGGGCTTAGATAATCTCAAAAATGCTATAACAAGCACACACCTTACAGCAAAAAAGCAGGTAAGAATAGAGATTCTAACCTTAGAATCTCACTTGATAACCAAATGAAGTGCGGTTATAAATGTATCCTTTAGGCGCACACGAGAGGCTTTGCCTTAAGTGTGTAAGACCTTTTGCAAGTGTGGATTAGCACTTCGTGCGAATGCGATGCTTTAGCTGCGGTAGCAAAGGCATAATAAACTAGAGAAACTTTATGAAAATGTTACATCAGTATCACCTCAATGTAGCTTAGAATAGCAATATTACATTTTTTGCTAATGCAATAGCTTTTAGCCTCAAAGACAAAACAAAATCATTTAAAGAGAAACAATGAAACACAAAGTTGTAATGAGCCTTTTGCTTATGCTTAGATTATAAAGCGGAATAGAACCTAGAATCTGTGTTTTGATGAACAAGTTAGTCCCCATCCTTTTTACTTAGAGAACTACAAGAAGCCTATAATGCTTGTATTTGCCTGAGAGTATTCTTTATGATAGAATCTCATATAAGGGAACCATAAACGGAGTGTTAAGTATCAATGAATCGATACCAAAAGCACACATAGAGTTTCAAAATTTTACAAATGAGATAATGAATATAATGTCGAAATAGAATAGAGGCAAAAGCTTTACAAATTGACAATTTAAGGATAAAAATGATTGGATACAATCCCGATTTTTAGACAAAACAAGCTTTTTAAGCAAAGTCTAAAGCGATAATTTACTAGACATAGGTGCAGATATAAACTTAAATGAGTTGATTACAAATATAGGAAATCATAAATCCATTGCCTATAAGTTATACTTTGATTTTGTCTATACTTCCGCTATTATCGAGGGAATACCTATACAAGAGGAGAGGCGGAGACATTATTTGAAACACACCTCCCAATAAGCTCAAAGAGTGTAGATGATCAAATGCTACTCAACATCAAATCCGCCCTTGATTATATCCTGCAAGAAAAGCTTATCATTACAAAGCACAGCATAAGAGAAATACATCAATTTTTATCTCAAGGATTATTGCCAAAAAAGGCACAAGGCAGTGTAAGAGAGTTAGCTGTAGCAAGGCGATAGATAACCTCATAAAGACAAACAATGAAACACAATACAAAAAGCAAAATCGACTAAATACAAAATTAGGATCTAGCCAAAAGGCAAAAGCGTTTATGCACACTGCTTCAAATACCAAAGATACCGAAGATTCATTACGCGATAGAAAGAACTTTACATTCTATCTAAGTCAAAGCCTTTGATTGCAAATAGAGCCATTCCTTGGATGATTTGTTTTTTTTTGGGGGGGGGGGGGGACAAGGGAGTAAAACACAAAATGCGCAAAGTGGATCGCTTTTTCAACAATAACTTTTAAAATAAATGAGATGTGATAAAAACTTCTTGCTTTGCAATGTAAATTTTGCAAAGCAGATAAACACAATGCCTAGAAAACTATTTGAAAAAAGGCATATCACTCTCTATAAAACAAAATCCGCACAATGCAAAGATACACAATATGCTAATCTGGTTTCATTCACTCAAATGATTGTAAACATTAACGGCACATTACTTATAAGAAAAGAAATAAAAGGCTAAGTCATAATACGAGAACATAGCCCAACTAGATTATATATTAAGCACCTTAACACTCAAGCACGCGGGGATTTCCTCAAGCTGCTTGATAGCTACTTCAGGTAGTTGTGAATCTACAAGTATAACCGCCATTGCTTCTTTATTTTGACGTGCGAGACGAAAATCAGCAATATTCACTTGATGATTCCCTAATGTGCTACCCACAAGCCCAATCACACCCGGCACATCGGTATTTCTAAAGAATATGATTCTACCCTTTGGCTCAATATCAAATTGAAAATGATTTATCGAAGTAAGGCGCAGATGTCTATCTTCAAAAACCGTCCCACTTAAGCTAATACTCTCATTTTGTGTGCTTAAAGTGATATAGATATGATTCTTATAGGTATCACTTACTTGCTTTATGGAAGTTTTCACCTCTATGCCTCGCTCTTTAGCGACAAAAGGTGCATTTACATAATTAATCTTATCGCCCAAACTCGCATTGAGCGCACCCACAAGCGCAAAAGTTTTAAGAGAATCCACATAAGCGCCAATCTCGCCTTGCGCTTCTATATGAATGGAGGTAATCACGCCCTTATTTGCCTGTACAGCCAAAAATCCTAGTTTTTGCATTAATTCAAGATAAGGCTTTACCACACTTGGCAATTCGGATTCTTTCACGGGGAGATTGAGGGCGTTAGCATAGCTTGAGCCACGAGCAGCCTCGATAGCCGCCTGCGCAGCTTGAATGGCGATTTGCTCTTGAGATTCTAATGTATTTGCCCCGATGTGCGGCGTTACATAGACATTTGGCAAATCAAGCAGCGCATCATCAATAGCTGGCTCTTTATTAAACACATCAATCCCCGCCCACTTGATTTTGCCACTTTGAAGCCCATCATATAAGTCTTTTTCATTATACAAACCCCCACGTGCGCAGTTAATAAGTATCACGCCATCTTTCATTTTAGCAATCTCTTTAGCGGTAATCATATCCTTTGTTTCAGTGTTTTTAGGCGTGTGAATCGTAATAATATCGCAAGAGAGAATCTCATCAAAATTGCTTGTGTAGGCGATTTCTAAATCTGTCGCCTTAGATGGCAGGATATAAGGGTCATAGACTAATACGTCCATTTCAAAAGCTTTAGCGCGGATTCCCACGCGTGAGCCGATATTACCAAAGCCAATAATACCAAGCTTTTTACCCTTTAGCTCAATGCCATACCAATCTTCACGTTTCCATTTACGCTCATTTTTGAGTTGTGCATTTGCACTGGGGAAATTCCGCACGGCATTGATAAGATGTGCCATTGTAAGCTCAACTGCGGCAATAGTATTGGCTGTGGGGACATTCATCACTACAATACCCTTGCGAGAGCAGCCATCAATATCGACATTATCTACCCCCACGCCTGCACGCACTACCGCACGTATTTGGCCTGAAGATTCTAAGAATCTCTCATCGACATTGGTCGAGCTTCGCGTAATCACCACATCGGCATTAGCGATTTTACTAAGCAATTCATCTTTAGGTAAGGAAGCGAGATTCTCCATTTCTATATCATTTTGCGCTCTAAGCAAGTCTAAGCCGCTTTGATGAATGTGGTCGCATACGATGACTTTGTATTTCATATCTTCTCCTTTTTGTAATTTATTGCACACTAAATTGCAAACGATAATATTTCAAATCTGCTAAAAGCTTCTCATACATTGCCTCATCATCAACAAATACCATAAGCTTTAACACATCACCTAACCTGTAATATGCTGTTTCAATATTATTTTGTGCTAAGACCTGTTTCACACAGGCAAACTTATATTCATCAAGCCCATCAATACTAATAGTTGATGGAGCTATGGGCTTAGAATCTTCAGTGAGAAAGTCAAATCGCACACTAAGCTCTGTTGCTGGATAAGCATAGGGTAACTCATTGCTATCAGGGACAAAGCTGAGCCAAGTTTCCTCTTTATGCTCTACCGCCCCATTGATTTGGGGAATCTCCATAGGCTGAATATGGAATGGAGGTGCATTTGATATTCTATCCATATAAATCACACCATAAATTGCTCCACCTATCACTACCAAAAGCCCTGCAAGAAATATGAGCTTTTTCATTATTTATTAATATTCTCCTATAAGCGATTTTTAAGCTTATCACCAAGCGTCATTTTTTCTTCAGTATTAAAAGATTTAAGAGTTTCTTTTTCCTTTTGGCGCTCTAGCCTCCTAATAGAAGCTCTTATCTTATTGTTTTCCTCATCGATATGAGCTATCACGCATTCAATGTCATCACCTACTTTTATTTCTTCTTTTTTGAGTGGATAAACATCTTCATTGCGAATAAGTGCCTCCATCTCATCGATTTTAACAAAAATGCCAAAATCTTTTATATCTATCACCTTGCTATGCACCACATCATCAACTTTATGCATTTTTGCAAATTCTTTTGCAGGAGATTGCTTAAGCACTTTGTGTGATAGAGAAATTCGTTCGTTTTCTCTATCAACTTTGATGATTTTTACCTCTATTTCATCACCTATTTTAAAACCATCTTTACATTTAAGATTTTTATCCCAATACGCATCTTCATTATGGAGTAGTCCATCAACCCCGCCAAGATTCACAAATGCTCCAAAATCTGTTAAAGTAGCTATCTTGCCCCTAACAACACTACCAACTTGATGTGTTTTAGCAAAATGCGCAAATGGTTTGTCAAGCAACTTTTTTAATGATACACGCAATTTTTTATTCCGTGTATCAATCTCTATAATCTCTACATCAATCTCCTGCCCTACGCTCAAATAATGTGAGGGGTGCTTGATATTTTTATCCCAAGAGATTTCTGAAATATGTAAGAATCCCTCAATATCATTGCCCAAATCTACAAAAGCCCCATAAGGCTCAATATTGCTTACACTTACTTTAATAGCATAGCCTACTTCAAGCTCTTTTTCAATCTCTGCCCACGGGTCATCGCCAAGTGCTTTCATAGAAAGAGAAAGTCTGCGCTTTTTCTCATCATATCCTAGCACTTTTACCATCACCTCATCGCCCTCTTTAAATTTCTTGGCTGGATTAATAGGTCCTTTATGGCTAAGCTCTGTATAATGCACAAGTCCTTCTACACCACCCACATCGACAAAGATTCCAAAAGGTGCTATTTTCTTTATAAGACCTGTTTGTGCCTCATCATTTTGTAAAAACTTGCCACTTAATGCTTTACGTTGCTTATCATCAATCTCAAAGAATCGTTTGCGCGATACGATGATTGAGTTATTTTCCTTATCAATATTAACAATGACTACCTTGTAGATTCTACCCATAGCCTTGTCATCTTCACGTATTGCAGAATCTCTACGTGGCAAGAATATATCTACACCATCATACTCCATTACATAGCCGCCTTTATTTCTTTTAATCACCTTTGCTTCTATGATTTTATCTTGATAGTCATCTGCTAACTGGGCAATTTTCTCAACAATTTTTTTCATCTTTTGTGCTTTTGTATATGACGCACTTGGTCCTCCTCGACCATATGTTACAAATACTTCAATCTTATCATTCTTGTTAAATAGCACATTGCCTTTTTCATCAGTAATCTCAGATACTTTTAATTTTGCTTCGCTTTTTTCATTTGCAATAGCTACCATTGCATATTCATCATTGATTTCTACGATTTCGCCCGTTTGAATCGCGCCTGTGGCAGCCTTTTTCTCACTTGCTTCTAACAAACTTGCAAAATCTTCTTCATCATTTAAAAAGTCATCATGATCTAAATTGACTAACATCAATACCCTTTATGTATTAAGATTAAATTCTTAAGATTCTAGCAAAGCAAACCTTGCCATAGCTTAAAGAACAACATACATACATAAAAATCTCCTAAATTTGTTCTATTTCTGCCTTCACACCCTCTATAATCCAATCGGGAGTAGAAGCTCCCGCTGTAATCCCACATAACTTTTTATCCCTAAACCATTGCTTTTGTAATTCATTTTTATCTTCCACTAAATAACTATCATTGCAGTGCGTTTGGGCAATCTTTAAAAGCTGCTTGGTATTTGAAGAGTTTTTTCCCCCTACGATAATCATTATATCCACCTCTTGGCTTAATTCAAGGGCTGCCCTTTGATTCTCAAATGTGGCGTTGCAAATAGTATTAAACACGCGCAGCTCATTAACCCTTGAGGCAAGGAATGCAGCAATTTTGCCAAATTGTTCGGGCTGTTTGGTCGTTTGAGAAACAAGCGCTATCTTCTTTCGCAACTTGCATTTGGTTATTTCTTCAACACTTGCCACAATCACCACATTTTCACCATAGCTCGCCACCCCCTTCACTTCGGGGTGATCCTTATCGCCAAAAATAATGATTTGATAGCCCTCTTTAGACATTTTCTCTACAATATTTTGCGGCTTGGTTACAAAAGGGCAAGTAGCATCTATGATCTTTGTCTTACGCTCTCGTAAAGATTCCAAATCCCCTTTTGTAATCCCGTGTGTGCGCACAATCACACTTTGAGAATCTTGAGCTTGCTGCAAAGTCTCGCTTAAACTCACGCCAAAGTCCCTTTGCAGTCGCTCAATTTCCTTTACATTATGTATAAGCGGGCCAAAAGTTGTGGCATTACGATTACCCTCGGCAATATGAATAGCCCTTTTCACTCCAAAGCAAAAGCCATATTTCTCTGCAAGTTTAACCCTCATTTGCATTCTCCACAGATGTAATATGCGATAAATATGCAAGGAATTGCGGGAAAGACACATCAATACAAGCACTATCTGCTATCTCTCCCCCGCACACAAGCTGTGCGATAGCAAAGCTCATAGCAATACGATGGTCGCCAAAAGATGATACCCTAGCCCTTTTTAACTCTCCTCCGCATACGCTAAATCCATCTTCAAACTCATCACATACAATCCCCATACTGCGTAGATTGCTCACAACCGCACGGATTCTATCACTCTCTTTAACGCGCAATTCTTTAGCATTGCAAACGCGTGATGTGCCTTTTGCCACTGCAAAACAAATACTTAAAGCCGGAATCTCATCAATAAGCCAAGCGATATTATCAGTTACCTCAATCGCCCTTAGGCTTTTACCATATACTTCAATATCGCCCACCTCCTCATAAAGCGAGTGATGACGATGATAGGTCACCTCCGCACCCATAGATTCTAATATCTTAAATGCTTCAATGCGCGTTTTGTTTAAAAGCACATTTTTAAGCTTTACTTTAGATTCTAACACACACGCAGCGACAGCAAAATAAAACGCACTTGATGGATCAGCAGGTATTTTAATATGAAAAGATTTTAACTTTTTATAAGGCTGCCCCTCAAAACACACTTCATACCCACCATTTTCATTTTCCTTGCTTTGTATTTGCACACCCATACCGCGTAGCATATTTTCCGTATGATTGCGGCTTAAAAATGGCTCATAGAATCTTGAACGACCTTGAGAGCGCAATCCTGCAAGTATCATCGCACTTTTTACTTGCGCAGAGGCAATAGGACTTGTATAATCAAAAGCTTGTAAATGCCCTCCTACAATGCTTAAAGGTGCATAGGCATTATTATTCCTCCCTCTAATGCACGCCCCAATGCTATTTAAAGGCTCAACGATCCGCCTCATAGGACGTGCATTAAGATACTCATCACCACTTAACACAAAATGCCCCTTCACACCGCTTAATAATCCTGCAAATAGCCGCATTCCCGTCCCGGCATTACCGCAGTCAAGCACTTTGTGCGGCTCATTGATATGATGAGGCGGGATAAGCTTTAGGGTATTTGTGCTCTGCTCTACCACAAGTCCTAACTCACGTGCGATTTGCAATGTATGGAGCGTATCCTCACCCATAAGGTAGCCCTCCACTTCACAAGGAGAATCTGCCAAAAGCGCAAACATGGCCGAACGATGCGAAATAGACTTATCCGTGGCAATATCATCAAATTCACATTCAAAACATTTGGCGGGAGTAATTTTTGTAATACGCATTTTGTCTCCTTAAACAAATCGTGCTAACCCATCTCATAAACTCTGCATTATAGCAGTATAGACCTAGCTTTTAGCAATCCTTACATAAAAAATTTTAGATTCCATACTATCTTCAAGCGAAATAGAACCATTATGTGCGGTGATAATCTGCTGACACAATGCCAAGCCCAAGCCATTACCCTTTAACTTGGTAGTTTTAAATGGCTCAAATAGCATATTTTTATCCGCAATGGCTTGTCCATTATCGCTAAATATAAAACACCAAGATGTATTATCGCTTGCAAAATTTACATTGATTAGCCCCTCTTCACACTCGCCCTCCTCAATCGCGTCAATAGCATTAGAGAGAAAATTTTGCAGCACAATGCTTAACAAATCAAAATCCGCGAGAATCTGCTCCTCTCCCCCTCCCTGTAAATCAAAGACAAAATTAATAGGCTTAGAATAAGTATAATGCCCCACAATTTCGTGCAGCTCATTTTCTAAATCGCTCAAAGCACATAATGCGCGATTCGCTTTGACGCCCTTAGTCCAAAACAAAGTCGTATTAATCAGTCGCTCCACACGCCAAAGCGCCTTTTTAATCTCTAAAACAACACTTTCAATTTGCGGCTCACCACGTCTTAAGAGCGTTGAGGTAAGCAAAGATATAGAGCCTATGGGATTGCGTATTTCGTGTGCTAAATGTGCGGAAATCTGTCCCATAGAGGCTAATCGCTCCTGCCGTTTTTGATTGGTGATATTAGTCGCACTCACCACTTTTTTATCGTTTTTAATACTCACTTGCAAAAGGTAGTTTTGCTCCTCATATTCCACTTGGTGCTCCCCCTCTTGTAAATGCGCAATATCCTTAAACACATCTGCGATTTGACTGGCTTTAACATTTTGGTAAAACACATTTCCATCGGATTCTATCACGCAAATCGCTTGGGGGATAAGCTCAAGCACCCACTCATAGAGTGCTTTAAGGCTATTAAAATCATTTTGTAGTTTTTTAAATTCTTGCTCCGTGCCATAAGTGCTTTGTATAAGTGTATCTAAAGCCTCTAGCAAAATGCCTTTATCACTACTGCTAAGATGTGCTAAAATCTCGGGGTTAATAAAGCTATTTTGATTGTCCATACGGATTTTTTATTCCCCTATGTGCAAGATTCTTAGTAGTTTTCTCCATATTTTGTTGCTCTTTTAGAAAATTAAAAAGCAATTCGCTATACCCAAAACCACCGCTTAGCTCTTGGCTTAATTGATCAATATACATTGAATGATATATATCACTTCCGGGCTGCTTAGGATAGAGTGTATCATCATTTTTAATCGCCTTTTCAAGCATAAATTTAAGCAAAATAGATTCAAATTGGTCTGTTTGCTCTCTAAGTGCTGCGTCTGTCTTCTGCTCTTCAAGTCGTGCTTTGGCTATGCTATTTTCTTTTGTATTGTAAAAATTCATCATTGCCATAGATGTATCAATATTCATTTTGCGCTCCTAGAATCTTATATTCAAATCTCATTTTTACATTACCTCAATCTCTGCTCGTAATGCACCCGATCTTTTCATACTCTCTAGTATAAGTATAACATTACGTGGGCTAGCACCCAGTTTTTGTAATGCTTTCACTACACTTGAAACGGTGGGCTTTGTGCCATTTGTACTGCTAATTGTGCCTTGGGATTGGCTTAAAACTGCACTATCATCAATCACTAATGCATTGGCATCTTCAACCATTTCATTAGAAACCTTAATTGTAATATCCCCGTGTGTAATAACCACAGGCTCAATAGTAATCCCCACACCTGCGATAATCGTGCCAGACTTCTCATCAATAACGATTTTTTCTTTATGAGAATAATCTATCTCCACTTCCTCAACCAAAGCTAAAAATTCTACCATACTTAAGTTGTCAGGCTTACTTAGTCTAATAGTGCGTGCATCGACAGCCACCGCCACCGCGTCGGCAAAAACACTATTCAAAGCCTGCTGAATCTTAATGGCATTCTGTAAATCTGATGTTTTAAGACTAAGTGTTGCATTTTTTTGATTATAGAGGTTATAGCTTACTTCACGTTCTACAATCGCCCCATCTATAATGCTTCCAGATAATGTGCTTGCCCCCTCACCTGAGGTAATACTTCCTTGCGCAAGGGCATAAATATTGCCATCAACCCCAGTTAATGGGGTCATAATAAGTGTTCCGCCACGAATAGATTTCGCATCGCCAATAGAAGATACTAAAATATCAAGCTTATCACCCTGCCTTGCAAATGGAGGCAAGCTTGCTGTTACCATTACAGCTGCAATATTTTTAGACTTAATATCATTTGCAGACAGCTTTACATTCACGCTCTCTAGCATATTGGCCACACTCTGCATAGTGAATTTTGAGCCGCTCTTATCGCCTGTGCCATTTAGCCCTATAACTAATCCATAGCCCACGAGACTATTTTCTCTAATACCTACAATTTGAGCTACTTCACTTAATTTTTGCCCATAAAGACAAGTTATGCTAAGCCATATCCATATAGCCCCAAAGATATATCTATTTAATACTTTCATAATGCTTTCCTTGGCTTTCATATCACAACACAACTAAGCAAAGCAATTTGCATTCCCAAAGAAAGCTAGAGTATGTTACTAAAATTCGCTATAATACCACCCTTTTAAGAAGGCGGAGTATAGCGCAGCCTGATTAGCGCGCACCCTTGGGGTGGGTGAGGTCGTGGGTTTGAATCCCGCTACTCCGACCATTTATGCTTACCTTCCACAAACCCTTTAGTATTAAAACTCTTCATAAAAATTATTTTTAAATTTTAATTATACTAAATATATTTATCGAATAAATTAATGATATATTAAATTTAAAATATTAATTTTATATTTTTTTAAATTTTATTTGACTTTTTTTAAATAAATATTGCTTTCTTTAAAGATCTAGATTCTTTATTATTTTTTACAAAAATTGAGGGGGGGGGGGTAAAAATGAGTTTATTGTATTCGCTTCCTCTCCAGATATCAATAGATTCTTGCTATTTCTGCATTTACAAATCATCTTTATTCTGTATCATAAATCCATTTAAAGATGATAGTCTAATATCATCTTTGCCCATCACACTGCCGCCGCGCACAATGCCACTCTCATAATTATACACCCTTAGTCCTGCACGATAAGCATTTTGGCGGATAGCCTTGCTTTGAGAATAGGTAGTAATAATGCCTTGTGAGTGCAAAAGTTTATATAAACTACAAAAATATGTTTCGCTCCATAGGGCAGGATTCTTCTTTGGACTAAAGGCATCTTGAAAAATGATATGAAACGCTTCTTGCGGGAGGGAATTTAACATATCTAACGCATCGCCCTTGTAAATATACATTTCACATTCCATATCCTCTATTTTAAAAGCATACATACTTATCACATTACAGGGGCTTTGGGCAAAAAAGCAAAGAATCTTATCTATCTCATTGTGGTATGCGCTCATCAATGGCGGATATGCAAAATCACGCAATGCGCTAAATATCGCACTATCTTGCTCGGGAGAGTAGATTCTCAGCTTACCCTTATAGCCTCTCTGTGCTAAAGTCGCTATAAGAGCAAAGCTGTTATACCCTAAGCCAAAGCATATATCAAGCGCACATAATATATGTGGCAGCTCTAAAAAAACTGATTGGATATGCTGCAATGCAGGATAAACATGCTTATAAAGGCTTTCATTCAGTGCGCCATCTCTCAAGCTATGATAGCATTCGCCAAATGCTTCATTATACGCGCTCAAGCTCCCATCGCTACTCTCACGTAGCCAATGATTTTTATCCACTCTTAAGGTATCTCTTTAACTTCATAACCATTTTTGAGAATCCACCAGCTCAATGCTGTGGCTTGTTGGAGCTTTTTATAGAGTGCTTGTGCGCTCTGTTTATCATTATTGCGTGCTGTGCCATCGTGAAAATACTCTATCGTGCCATCCTTATTATAAATAAACCTATCCGTGGCTATGGCAAAATATCCCAATGCACTATTTTTCTCGCTCAGTGCGATATTATCATTACTCACAAGCGGTGTACCAAAACTATGATATGTATAATTATGCGGTGCAACAAGCTCCACTATACTTGGCGTAATATCAATATGTGAGCCGACATTGGTATTCTTTTTTATCTCAAGCATAGGCGAATAGATAATAAACGGCACAGCATTGCTTACTTTGATTGCCAAACCTTGTTTTGGATATTCCCTATCATAATGATCGCCTGTAATGACAAAAAGCGAATTAGGTAGCACACGAGAAATCTCACGGATAAATTGTGTGATAGCCTTATCTTCATACCAAATATGCCCAATTAATCGCGCACTTTTGTCTTTATACTTAGCATTATGGGCAAAGAACTGCTCGATTCTATCAAGCGGCACACCAAACTGCTCCAAAGGCACATCATAAGGAGGGTGATTAGAAGTAGTGAGAATCATATTGAAACTAGGGACGTTGCGCTCTTTAAAGACATTATCCTTTATAAATGCAAAAAGATGATGATCATACGCCCCCCATAACCCCTCATAAGGAGAGGAATAATCATTTAGCTTTGCATTATTAATAATGTGAGTGCTGTAATACATTTTTTCAAAGCCCTGTGAAGAGCTGTATTGGTCAAGCTTCTGCCAAATGCCACTCCCACCATAATAAAAGTTATTCTTATATCCTAAATCCTTCATAATCTCGCCGGGTGCGGTGATAAAAGGTTGCAATGTGCCAAGCATAGAATTGACAGGAATCTCTGTTTGGAAAAGCCCTGTGAGATGCACGTCCATACTTTTAATCGTAGAACCCGCATTTTCCAAAAATATGCCAATCTTCACACCGTGATTGCCATCTACCAAAGACTTTAGCCCCGATGTCAAACCAATCTCATCAAAATCCTCATCAAAGTGCCACTCGCTTAAAGATTCTGCTATGATATAGAATATATAATCTATCTTTTTCCCGCCGGTAGTATTATTCACCTTTTTTGCAAGTAAGTCTTTAAGGTTATAAGAAGGCTCTTTAGAATCAAGCCCAAAGTATTCCCTCACCACTTCTAATGGACTTTGAGTAGTGTAATCGCTAAATTTAGAATTAGAAATTTTTGTATATCCATTATATACAAGATATAAATCTCTTAAAGCTCCAGGCGAGGCTTTACGTAAAAAGTTATTTTCAACAGGTTTGATAACTTGGTCTAAACTCACACCCTTAAAGCTTAAGGCAGAATTGATACAAATCATCATAAATAAGCCAAATATGACAAAGAGCACCCCACACACAAGATAAGATTCTTTCCTATAAGAGCGAGAGCGGATAGAACTTAGCGGGTCGTTTCCATATTCACGTGCAATCGAGCCAAAAATCTTTGTATAAGCCCACATAAAGATCAAACTAAGCAAAAGCCATACTATAACCTTAAATGTGATTCCATACTGCCCACTGATACCCGTATGGAAAATAGCCTTTTGGTCATCAAAAATTAAGCCCAAAAGATTAGCATTAAACACATCATCAAAAATCTCATAAAATACAATCTCTGCAATGCCTATAAAAATACTCACAACACTCACAAGAAAGGCATAAATCCATAGCACGAAATAACGTACATTACTCCAAAAAAAGACTAAACCCACTAGAAAATATGTAATGCTAAAAGCCGCGATATTGCGAGAGTCGTATCGCAAACCATTAATAAAGGTATTAATATATTCTCCAAAATGCTTTACTTCCCCTATGGCATTATGATACACGCCACTATACAGCACAAAGCAAAGCTTTAGCACAAAAAACAAGACAAATAAAAATATAGCGAAACAAATGGATTGGACGAGCAATTTTTCAAGCCATTTATCTTTCATTCTTTCCTCCGTAATGTTTAATCAAAAGCTTACAAATGCGTATTAAAACTGCTAGAATACACCCTACCCACAAAAAAGGGTCAATGTAATAATAAACAATATGTATATCCCCTAAAATCTCTAATTGATACGCCACCATACAGAAAATTAATCCATACGCACTCAATGGGGATACGCTATAAACAATAACGCCCAAAATACAAAGAATAAAAACCAAAATTTTAAACTCTAAATGGTAAATATCCACACCCCAAAAGCCCAAAAAACCCATATAAAGCACGATACCGAAAATAATCCATACGCACTGCACAAAAGGAGGAAAGATTCTCATATTTGCCAATCTCTCATATCTATGGCTTTGAATCTTTAGAGATTGCCACATAAAGCCTACAAGCCACCATAGACTTATAAGTACAAGCATAACGCTTGGCACATCAAAAAGTGCATAGACATAATCGCACATACTCCATTCATATAATGGCATATTAAATAGCACAAGCCACACAAGGACTAAGGCATATCGCACACTAGGCTTTAGATTCACAAAGCAGGAGAAATACATCACGCCACAAAGAGTGACGATATTTATCGCCACACATACAGCAAGATTCATTGCATAGCCTCACTTGCTATTTTTAGCTTTGCTTTAAGCATACTCTTTGGCACAAAGCTCACGCGGATATGTTTGCGCCCATACGTATAAGCAATATAGGCAAAATCCCTATCTAATGCCACACTAGGATAAGACACCTCGCTATCAAGCAACACATCAAGGCGCAGAAGAGGTATAAAGTCAATAGATTCGCTCTCTTGGCTTTGCCTATCAAACATATATAGCCATAGCTCCTCGCGTTTATTGCCCTGTGGGCGAGAGCTTTGATTGTGCAGTAAAAATGTAGAATCTAGGGCATTAAATAGCACAGATGAGGCGTCATAGTTGCGCAAATTGCTTGGCTTTGAATGCTTACACAAAGGCGCACACTCAATCACTTGCATCACATCATTTAGCACTTTATGATTCCTATAAACCCCTATGGTTGAATGGCTATCTAGCGGGACAAAGCTCGGCTGAAGCTGGGAGAGATTCTGCGGTGGGAGGATAAAGATAGAATCTATATCTAAATGATGATTAAAATCAAGCAAAAGCGGATATTTACGCGCTAACTCGTGGTAGATTGGCAAGATAAATCCGCCATCATCTTTGAGCATAGCAGGCGTGCGAACAAGGTGAGAGAAATTCAAAAATGGACTTAAATGCAATTCTCTAAGGTATTGCAAACTAGAAAGATTATCTTTAAACATAAGGTGATAGATTTTGCTTGTCGCCCACCCGCCCATACTCACGCCAACAACAAAAAGATGTGTCCGCCCTTGCGTATCTACAAAGGTTACAGGATTCCCTAGCTTTTTAATAAATTTACCACTAAGATTTGAAAGCAAAGGCGCATCTAAAATCTTTTGAGGCTCACTCCATTTGCCGATTTGCGAATCTTGTTCTTTTACATTTTTGTTATTTTTATTAAAGGTAAAAAAACTTTGATAAATCCCCACATCTCTAGCCCCCTCTCTACTCCCAGCAAAATAGAGCAACATCAAATACTTATCGCTTACATTGCTTACATTTGCTATCGCACTTGCGTGAGCAGAAGCCTCACTATTTGGAATATCAAAATATATAATGTCGTTATAAACATTATAAGGGCTAGTATCGGGTAAATGCAAAGTATGCTTTGAGAAATCAATATGTGGGCTTGGGGTATTATCACTATCGATGCACCACCACGCACATACACAAAGTGCTAAAAGAAATATACTTGTCTGAAAAATATGCTTTAGCACTTTGAAGATTCTTTATTTAAAAAGTGCTTTGACAAATTGTTCTATGCGAGCAATACCCTCTTCAAGCTCCTCTAAGCTACAAGCAAAGGATAATCGCACAAAGCCTTCCATTCCAAAAGCACAGCCGGGCACAAGTGCTACGCCTTGCTCCTTAAGCAATGCCTTGCAAAACCCCATAGAATCTGCGCCATATTGAGGCAATGCAGAGATATTAATAAACAAATAAAATGCACCTTGAGGTTGGCGGACATTAAGACTTTGAATATTATTAATCGCATCACAAGCAAAGCGCATACGTTCCTCAAATGCAGTGCGCATATCCTCTATATCATTATCTACCTCGCCTTTCAAGGCTATTGCTGAAGCCTTTTGTGTAATGGAATTGATATTGGAGGTACATTGACTTTGTAAATTATCCATAAACTTTATAAGTTTTTTATCCTTACAAGCTAGATAGCCTATGCGCCACCCTGTCATCGCTACTGATTTGCTTAAGCCATTAATGGTAATCGTGCGTTGCAGCATATCCTCACTTACCGCCGCAGCGGAGAAAAACTTCACACTATATACGAGCTTTTCATACATCTCATCGCTTACTACCCATATATTTGTATCTTTTAGCACCTCTGCAAGAGATTCTAACTCCTCCTTGCTATACACCATACCTGTGGGATTTGATGGGGTATTAAGAACAAATATCTTTGTTTTAGATGTGATAGCCTCTTTTAGCTCCTTGGCTGTAATTTTAAAGTTATTTGCCTCTGTTGTTTGCACAATCACGGGCTTCCCACCGCTAAAGGTTACAAGCTCAGGATAAGTAACCCAATATGGAGAGGGGATAATCACCTCATCACCATTATTAATGAGAGCTTGAAATACATTAAAAAGTGAGTGTTTTGCGCCATTGCTTACAATGATTTCATTGCTCTCATATTGTAGATTATTTTCACGTAAAAGCTTCCCTCGAATAGACTCTATCAATTCTGGAATCCCCACTACCGCAGTATATTTTGTAAAGCCACTCTTTAGCGCCCTAATGGCTTCATTTTTAATCATCTCAGGCGTATCAAAGTCTGGCTCACCAGCTGAAAGACTAAGCACATCTTGCCCACTCGCTTTTAACTCGCGTGCTAGGGTGCTAATAGCAATAGTTGTGGATTCTTGTAAGAGTTCTACTCGCTTTGCATAAGTGGGTTTTTTCATAATACTCTCCTTGAAGATTTATGTATCATAGCACATCTCTCTCAAACTACTCTTTAATATCTGCAAGTTTAAGTGTAAATTCAACCTCGCCCTTGCTTAAACGCATTTCCTTAGCAATCGCATCAATGCTCCACCCATCACGAAACATATTGACAATGCGCTTCTCGTTGATATTTGTATTTGATGTGGGAAACAAACTAAATTCTCGAATCCTCTCTTCAAGACTCACAATTTTTTCCTCGATATAATCCCGCTCCTTATTGACTTGTGCCTCTAAAATCTCTACTTGGCGATACACACCTACTAATGCGTTATTTACCGCATCAATGCTTTCAGTTTTGATTTTTGTATTAAGGGCAGTGCTGCTTAGCTGACTTTCAAGCTCATTGTCTTTAATCCATTTGTGAATCTTAAATATCTCATTATTAATATCTTCCATACCCTTTTCGAAACGTCTAATTCGCTTTGCCATATCAAGGTTGCGTGTATAGTTTAAAAAAGTAACATAACACACTATACCTATGGATATTAAAGAAAATATGATACTCATACTGCCTACTGATATGCCAAACATTACCTTACTCCTTCGACAAACTTTTAGAATCTAAAATCATTAAACGTTCCATTTGCACAACAAAACTATCAAAATCTACCAAATCATTATGCCCAATCTGCTCAAAAACCAACACTTGAGGTGCAATAGCTCGAGCAAAAATCCCTATATAACGTTGCGGAAATACAGGCAAAAAAATACGCAAATAATACTTTTCTCCTGCTTCAAATATGCTTGAAGAGGTGCATAATACGTTATGCCCCACAAAATGAGCGACACCCTCACCTGCCAAACGCAGATATTGTGTAGCCCTATTATTAAGAATCTGCTCAATATTTTCCACTTTTTGATAGAGTTCCACAAGTAATTCTAATAATACCTCATCAGTATCTTCTGTGCGATTTTTAGACTTAATCTTGTTAAGCCATTGAGTAATAGAACCATAGCGATTTTGAGAGAGCGCAATATATTCCTTTTTAAACATTTCTTCGTTACTCGTATTAAGCTGCTCAAATGCGATTTGAATTTCACAAGGAACAAGACGCGTTTGTATGCCATTTTGTACTAGAATGCTCTTAAAATCCATATGCTTCCCTTATAGAATCTGCCAAAATACATACAAAAAATATAATCCCCAAATAGCCATTAGTAACAAAAAAAGCCTTAGGAATATGCTTTAAATGCAGTTTTACAAGATATTGCTCATAGCAAAGCATAAGGGCGGATATAGCTACACCTATTTGGGCGATAAGCCCTAGCTGTGCCTCATATACAAAAGCTATCCAAAACCCCACGGCAAAGATATGGCATAGGCGCGAAATCCACAAGGTTTTTTCAACACCAAAATAAGCCGGAACAGAATGGAGCTTGTGAATCTTATCAAATTCTATATCCTGTATGGAATAAAGCAAGTCAAATCCAGCCACCCAAAACAGCACACCTATGGAGAGAAATACACTCCATAATGGAATCTCCCCCATCACAGCAATCACCCCAGCAATAGGTGCCAAGCCTAAACACACCCCAAGCACCCAATGCGCTATCGCGCTAAAACGTTTGGTATAGGAATAAAAGGCTAAAATGAGCAAAAACGGCACACTCAAGGCAAAAGCAAGAGGATTTACAAAGTAAGAGATAAACACAAAAAGTAGCGCATTAAAGACATTAAAGCACACAAGCCCCATAAGGCTAATACGCCCATCGACACTAGGGCGGCTACTTGTGCGGGGATTATCCTTATCTATATCCCTATCTCTAAAGCGATTAAATCCCATAGCGAAATTACGTGCGCTAATAAGAGCCAAAATACATAGCACAAACGTCTCCCATCCACACCACGGAATGCTATATACCTGCATACTTCCCACAACCATTGTGATGAGAATGAAACTGCTTGAAAAAATAGTATGCTCAAAGCTAACAAGTTCGCTAAAATTTTTTATTTTCTTCACTAATAGTTTCAAAATACCCATCTTGCCCCATTCCTTGCGAGTTTGCATTCCCTATATCATCTAAATAAAACGCAGGATTCTAGACTACCTTACCAAAAAATAAGCTAAAACTCTTGCAAAATAATGCAAAATCGTTTAATATATCGTTATCTTAATACCTAATAAAAACCAAGGTTCTCAACATCTTGGAGAATTATCACACATTCTTTGAATATCTTACCCTTAGAGATATTAAGATGACATTTTGAGGCAATTTATGAGCTATCCAAGGGTTTGCCTCCATATAAAGTTTAAGAGTAAGTAAAACATTATCTCTACTGAACGATATTTTTAAGGAAGCAAAATCTAAACTGCATACGAAAAGCGCTCAAAATAGTTTTGAATTTTAAAGGATTACCGCAAATGGATACATTGAGCTATATTGACATAGGAATCTTAGTTTTACTTATCTTGCTTTCAATCAAAGGGTTTTGGCAAGGTATCATACGTGGGTTAGCAAGCTTACTAGGCATTTTACTCGGTATATTTTTTGCTTCACGATTCTATGATAATGTAGGGCAATGGTTTGCACAAACTATCTATGACCTCAATGCTCCAGAACTCAATGCGCTTGTAGGCTTTCTTATCCTTATGGTTTGTATTTGGCTTGCATTCCTTCTTATTGGGGAAACTCTCTTCCGTATACTTAAAATCACTCCTTTAGCTCTCCTTGATGGTATATTAGGTTTAGTTTTTGCCTTTATTAAAGCTTTTTTACTTATTTCTATTATTGTTTTTGGGATTACTCAAATAGGTTGGCTAAATAATCTGTCTCAAAGCATTGAACGTGATAGTTCACTTTTACCCATAATGAAAAATCTTGCCGTACGCATTATGAATCTTGAAGAAGTTCAAGAAATCAAAGAAAATCTTAATAATATTCATACACAACACTCATCAAAAGAAGACTTAGAAGCAAAAGAAACAGAAGAAAAACATACAGAAGATATCAAAAACATAGATGAGGGGGAATCTCAAGCAACAGATGGTTCTATACATTCCAACGACACAACCGCCTCGGAGCAATAAAAGTATGTTTTCAAATTTCTATATCCAACAACGTATCAAAAAAAAGGAACTTATGCAAGAAGCAGGGCTTAATCCTTATACCAACAAAGCTACGCGGACTTTAAGCAATAAGGCATTTTTAGATAAATATCAATATCTTAAATTGCAAGATATTGCAGAATCTTCATCCAAAAACTCTGAAAATGAAAGTATTGTAGGACGCGTGAGATTTATCCGCCTGATGGGCAAGGCGTGTTTTATTAAGATTCAAGATGAGAGTGCTTTACTCCAAGCCTATATTTCAAAAGACGATGTGGGAGAGGATTTTGCACACATTAAGAAAATCCTTGAAGTAGGAGATATTATCAATGTGCAAGGCTATGCCTTTATAACCAAAACAGGAGAGTTAAGCATACACGCGCGTTCTTTTCAAATTCTTACTAAAAGCATTGTGCCACTGCCTGAAAAGTTCCACGGGCTTAGCGATGTGGAGCTTCGCTATCGTCAGCGCTATGTGGATTTGATTGCCAATGAAGAGGTAAAAGAGACTTTCAAAATGCGTAGTCAAATTATCTCCTGTGTGAGGGCTTTCTTTGAGAAAAAGGGCTTTTTAGAGGTAGAAACACCTATGCTTCACCCTATTCCGGGTGGGGCGAATGCACGTCCTTTTATCACTCATCATAATGCCCTTGATGTGGATAGATATTTGCGTATCGCACCTGAGCTCTATCTCAAAAGGCTTATTGTAGGGGGATTTGAAGCCGTATTTGAACTTAATCGCAACTTTCGCAATGAAGGTATGGACCACTCTCATAATCCCGAGTTTAGTATGATTGAATTTTATTGGGCATATAAAACCTATGAGGATTTAATCACTCTCACTAAAGAACTTTTTGACTTTCTTTTTAACTCCCTCAAACTCCCTAAAATTCTAACTTACAATCAAGATAACATTGATTTTAACCAATGGAGCATTATGAGTTATAAAGACGCACTCATAAATATAGGCGGCTTAGATGAAAAGATTATAAATGATAAAAATGCACTCTTAGCCCACCTCCAAGCAAAACATCTCAAAGTCGATACATCTATGGGCTATGGCAAACTTTTAGCCGAGGCTTTTGATGAGTTTGTAGAGCATAAACTTATCAATCCTACTTTTATTACACAATACCCCATTGACATTAGCCCCCTCGCAAGACGTAATGATGAGAATCCTTTGATCGCAGATAGATTCGAACTTTTTATCGGTGGGAGAGAAATCGCCAATGGATTTAGTGAACTCAACGACCCTCTAGACCAGCTAGAACGTTTTAAAGAGCAGGTTAAGGCAAAGGATGCAGGTGATGAAGAGGCTCAATATATGGACGAAGACTATGTATGGGCATTAGCACACGGTATGCCACCCACAGCGGGAGAGGGTATAGGCATTGATAGATTGGTAATGCTTTTATGCAATGCAAAAACAATTAAAGATGTAATTTTATTTCCTGCATTAAAGCCAACTAAGCCAAACTTTGATATAATATCCTCAAAAGATACCCAAACCAACATCATAGAGCATAAGGAGGGCAAATGAGTTATTTAATCCAAGACCAAGATAGTGAGATATTTGAGCTAATAGAAAAAGAATTACAACGACAAAATGACCATCTAGAGATGATTGCGAGTGAAAATTTCACATTTCCTAGCGTTATGGAGGCTATGGGAAGCATTCTTACCAATAAATATGCTGAGGGCTATCCATCCAAACGCTATTATGGAGGTTGCGAGTTTGTCGATAAAATCGAGGAGATTGCCATTGAGAGGGCTAAAAAGCTCTTTGGTGCCGCTTTTGCTAATGTGCAACCTCATTCAGGTTCACAGGCAAATGCAGCAGTGTATGCAGCACTCTTAAAGCCTTATGATAAGATTCTAGGTATGGATTTAAGCCACGGAGGGCATCTCACACACGGGGCGAAGGTAAGCACTTCAGGGCAACTTTATCAAAGTTTTTTCTATGGCGTGGAGCTTAATGGATATATTGATTATGACAAACTCGCTCTTCAAGCCCAAGTAGTGAAGCCAAATATTTTAGTATGCGGCTTTTCTGCCTATACACGTGAGCTTGATTTTAAACGATTGCGTGAAATCGCAGATTCTGTAGGGGCCTACCTTATGGGAGATATTGCCCACGTTGCTGGATTAGTCGTAGCGGGAGAATATCCTAATCCCTTCCCACATTGCCACATCGTTACTACAACCACACATAAGACCTTGCGAGGACCAAGGGGCGGAATGATTCTCACCAACGATGAGGAGCTAATAGCCAAAATCAATAAGGCTGTCTTTCCCGGGATTCAGGGCGGACCACTTATGCACGTAATCGCGGGTAAGGCAGTAGGTTTCAAAGAAAATCTCAAGCCCGAATGGAAAGTGTATGCAAAGCAAGTCAAAGCAAATATCCAAGCACTTGCAAAAATCCTCATTAAGCGTAAATACAACCTTGTAAGTGGCGGAAGCGATAATCACCTTGTGCTAATGAGCTTCTTAAATAACGATTTTAGCGGCAAAGACGCGGATTTAGCCTTAGGCAATGCCGGAATCACAATTAATAAAAACACTGTTCCGGGTGAGACCCGCTCTCCTTTTGTTACAAGCGGTATAAGGATAGGTTCTCCTGCTCTTACCGCAAGAGGTATGAAAGAAAAAGAGTTTGAATGGATTGCAGAGAGGATAGCAGATATACTTGATGATATTCACAATACCAACTTACAGACAACAATTAAATCTCAAGTCAAAGATTTTGCCAAAGATTTTAGAATCTATGAACGACCAATTTTTTAGGGGGTAAGTCGTGACAGAAATGGATCTTAAGCTCATCAAGATGGACACATCGCATTATTACAGACGCGTTAATGGGTTAGGGAGCAAAGTCAATCATATGGGGCGGATTCTATATGATAAGTATGAGAGAGTTGATGCAATGCTTACCTCTATGCTCATTGGCAAACATTTTCGTAAAGAGCTTATAGTAGCCCATTCTCTGCTTTTGGCTAAAGGTAAAAAAGTAGAGAATATCGTATTTGATTATAACGGGCGTAATCCAGAGAGATTCTATCATCGTGCTCAACTGCTTTTGCGCGAAGAAGGATTTTTAAACTTTACTGCATTTTGTTCCAAAACGCCCGGACATCTCCATTTATATGTGCATAAAGGACATACTGAACTCAATGAAGGTAAACGTTTGGCTAAAACACTTTCGTTAAAATTATCTCAACATTGCCCTAAAGAATGGAGAGTATTTCCCAATGATGAAATGCCCTCTAATTTCAATATTCTCGCTCTACCTTATGACGTCTATGCTAAGGAGCGTGGATCGTCTTGGGCAAGGCATATGTAACTACTTTAAAGGAGTAAAAATGGAAACAAAACGAGAACTCAATGACATTTTAATCAATGATGATGATTTGCAAAGAGAAAATAAAACTAAAAAACTTATGATGATGATTGCGATGGCATTAGTTTTTTTGTGCATCGTAATTGGTGTAAGCATCTTTTTTGCTTCTGAAGATACAACACATGAAAAACACACAGCGGCAAATAATGGCTTAACACCCATTAGAGATCCTCTAGATTCAAGTTTTGAGAATGTCCCACTTGGTAATAATCCTTCAGGGGAAATTGATGAATTTCAACAAATACTTGATGATATTCGCAAACGTGAGCAAGGAGATACTCATCCTCAAATAGCGCAAAACACACAACCCACACCTCAATCGCCACAGCCTGCTCCAACACCTAAACCCGCACAGAATCCACAACCTGCTCAGGCTCCAAAACCAGCTGCACAGCCAGTGCTTCCAGCTAAACCTACTGCACAGCCAACACCAAAGCCAGCCGCACAACCAGCCAAGCCACCACAGAATCCTACAACACCTACCAAGCCTACTGCACCTGCTAAGCCAGCTTCGACAAACCAAAAGAGCATTCCTAATATTTTTGAAGACGTTTCCACTCCGCGTATGGACACATCTAAAAATGGGCAAGTAGCAGAAAAAGGATTCTATGTGCAAGTAGGTTCGTTTGCTAATAAACCAAGTGCAGAGTTTTTAAAGCAAATCAGCAATTATAGCTATCGCGTTTATGCAGGCACTTCAAATGGACAGCCTACCACAAAATACCTCATTGGGCCTTATACCTCCCGCACAGAAGCAAGTAGAGATTTGCCTAATTTTAAAACTCTTGTTCCAGACCCTGTGCATTTTGAGGTAAAATAGCCTCATATTACTATGAGTAAAACTTTTGGGCTTATTGGCGTTGGGGGCTTTATCGCTCCTAGACATCTCAAAGCCATCAAGGCAAACAATGGCACACTTATTTGTGCTATTGATACGCACGATTCAGTAGGTATACTCGATAGCTACTTTCCTCAAGCGGATTTTTTTACACAAGGCGAGCGATTTGAGAGGTATCTCTATAAGCTTAAATGTAATAACACACCGCTAGATTATATCAGCATTTGCTCCCCTAATCACCTGCACGATACGCATATCCGTCTTGCCTTACGTAATGAATCTTACGCCATTTGTGAAAAGCCCATCGTGCTAAATCCGTGGAATCTTGACGCCCTACTCCAAGCCCAAAAAGAAAGCGGAAAGCGTATTTATACCATCTTACAGCTTCGCCTGCACCCAAGTATCATTGCCCTTAGAGATCACATTCAAAGCCTTTTAAAGCAAGATTCACAAAAGGTACTTAATATTGATTTAAGCTATATTAGCGCTAGGGGCAAATGGTATACGCACTCGTGGAAGGGTGATGAGAGTAAAAGTGGCGGAATAGCGACAAATATCGGGGTGCATTTTTTTGATATGCTTCTGTGGATTTTTGGCACACTCAAGGAGAGTATCGTGCATACCTATAATGAATCTAGTGCGAGTGGATTTCTAGTCTTAGAACACGCTAGAGTGCGATGGTTTCTCTCCATTGATGAGCAACACCTGCCCGATGAATGCCGAGCAAAGCAAAAAAGAGTGTATCGCTCCTTGCATTTAGAGGGAGAGGAATTTGCCTTTAGCGAAGGCTTCGAGGATTTACACACAAAAAGCTATGCAAATATTCTAAATGGCAAAGGCTTTAGCCTACTTGATACAAAAGCAGCCATTGAGCTTATCCATCAAATCCGCCACGCTACGCCCATTGGCTTAAAGGGCGAATATCACCCCTTAAGCGCAAGGTTTCTATAATGGCATATTTTATCCACCCTACAAGCATAGTCGATGAGGGCGTGAGTATCGGGGAAGGTAGCAAAATATGGCATTTTTGCCATATTCTAAGCGGTAGCGTGATTGGACAAAACTGCTCCTTTGGGCAAAATTGTATGATTGGACCAAATGTAAGTATTGGCAATAACCTCAAGGCACAAAACAACATCAGCATTTATGAAGGAGTAGAGATTGGTGATGATGTGTTTTTAGGACCAAGCGTTGTTTTTACTAATGTCATCAATCCTCGCGCTTTCATCTCCCGCAAAAGCGAGTTTAAGCGCACTCTTATCAAACTTGGCGCTTCTATTGGCGCAAATAGCACGATTATATGCGGTGTGGAGATTGGTGAATATGCTTTTGTAGGTGCAGGAAGTGTCGTTACAAAAAATATCCCAGATTTTGCCCTCTATGTGGGGAATCCCGCTAAGCATATTGGTTGGGTAGATAAGGCAGGAAAATGTCTTATCTTTGATGATACACTCATTGCACACGATAGCTACGATAACAGCGTATATCGCCTTCTTGGCGATAGAATTGAGAGACTATAATGTTAGCTCCACTACCGCAGTTAGATACTATCCGCATTGCCGTGATTGGCTTAGGCTATGTAGGGTTGCCACTGCTTATCGCATTTAGTAAACGTTATAATGCCATTGGATTTGATATTAATCCCACTCGTATAGAATCCTTGCAAAAAGGCATTGATGAGACAAAGCAAGTCTCTAAGGAAGAGATTCTCCGCTCTCATTGCACCTTTAGCAGCACACTTTGTGATATTGTAGAAGCAAATGTCTATATTATTTGTGTGCCTACGCCCATTGATGAATACAAAGTCCCCGACCTCTCCGCGCTTTTGGGCGCAAGTGAAATGGTAGGTAAAGTTTTGCAAAGAGGCAATATCGTTATTTATGAATCCACCACCTACCCCACCTGCACGGAAAATGAATGCAGAGCTATGCTTGAGCTTACCTCATCACTTCATCTTAATAGCGATTTTTATCTTGGCTACTCACCCGAGCGGATAAATCCTAGCGATAGCATACACACCCTAAGCAATATCCGCAAAATTACTTCAGGTAGCAACGATGAAGCAGCGGCATTTGTAGATACCCTTTATGCCTCAATCATCACAGCTGGAACACATCGCGTCTCATCAATCAAAACCGCTGAAATGACAAAAATCATCGAAAACGCTCAACGTGACCTAAACATCGCCTTTGTCAATGAAATGTGTATTATCTGTGATTATTTGGATATTGACGCCCTAGAGGTGCTTGAAGCGGCAAAGACAAAGTGGAATTTCCTGCCATTCACACCGGGATTAGTAGGAGGGCATTGCATCAGCATTGATCCCTATTATCTTACGCACAAAATGAATGCGATTGGTTATGTGCCGCAAGTAATCAGCTCAGGGAGACTCATCAATGACACTATGCCGCATTTTATCGCACAGAAAATCATTAAATTAATGATAAAACAGCATATTGCCATACTTGGGGCGAAGATTCTCATACTTGGGGTAACTTTCAAGCAAAACTGCCCCGATATACGCAACTCCAAAGTCCCACTTGTCAAAAAAGAGCTTGAGGAATTTGGGGTAGAGGTAAGCGTATATGACCCTATCGCTAATGCGCCTGATGTACAAGAGCAATACCATATCTCACTCCTACCCTCACTCCCTTCAAGGCAATTTGACGTTATTTTTCTTGCTATAGCCCACAATGAATTTCTCTCCCTCTCATTTAAAAATTTAGCAAAGCAAAACGCCATCTATTACACCCTCACCCCCCACAAGCTGGATTTGTAGCTTCTCTAGTCTATTATGCCTTTGCTGCTGCGATGTAATCGCCACATTCGCACGGAGTGCTAATCCACACTTGCAAAAGGTCTTGCTCGTGTAGAATGAATCCATGCTCCGCGCCTAAAGAATATACTTGTAACCGCGCTTCATTTGGTGATTATACGCACGAAGTGTTTGTTGGATTACCCTCTCACTCCACCCCTGTAAAGAGAGATTCTAGGTTTAGATTCTCTTGTGTCCCCACTTGTATCAAATCAATTACACGATAGTGCCAACCCATAAAAGCGCCCTAAGAATGGTGAGCTGGTAATCTAGTGAACGATATATAAGGGGAGCGAGGCATATTCGCCGAGCCAGTCTCGTGCTTGCGCTTTAGCACCAGCCCACACTTGTAAAGCAAAGTTTTTTAAAAAGTCAAGTTTTGTGGGGTAAAGCACAACAGCATAGAATAATAAAAGAGATTCTACTTAAATCCACGCTTTGAGGTATACCTTAAGATTCTGTACAACGTTGCTCCATTCATACATCTTGCTTTGTGTGAAGCACACAACATTTTGATACCACGGCGTAGAAATACCATTCCCCCAACGCCAATCATAACGTTTATTCAGCAACACAAGCGTGTGTTTCCCCATACTCGCGCTCAAATGCGCTACTGATGTGTCAATGCTAATCACCATATCCATATCATCAATAATCGCATAAGTATCTGCAAAGTCATTCATCTCTTTTTGGATAATACTATGCTTTCCTAACTCCTCGCATTGAGGCTTATTAAGCGAGTAGATTTCAATCTCCTTATGGTCTTGCAATGCACTCATTAGTACATCAAGCGGGATACTTTTATTGTTTGCTTCGCTAAATTGTGAATCTGTGCTAAAGCAAATGCCGATTTTTTTGACTTTATGGGGCGCTTGGGGCTTTTCACACATAAAGGGCATTATGGCTAAATCATCAGTATGTTCCACCCCTAACGCTAAAGGCAGTGACAAAAGAGAGATGGCTATATCGTATTTTCCTACTTCGCTAAGACTTGAGACACATTTAAAAGGCAGTTTTGTAAAAAGTGGCACAAGCGGAACTTGAGTAATAACACAAATATCCTTTGTATGCTTTGCTAAAAGGGATAAAAATCGTGCAAACATAATGCTATCGCCAAGCCCCTGCTCGTGATAGACAAGCACCTTTTTGCCTTTAAATTTACTTTTTTTACTTTCATCATAATGCCAAATATTTGTAATCCTCCTAGGTAACATATTGGGGAGTTTTTTACGCTCTTCATAGATTCGGAAACCATCTTTAAGGCGCAAGGAGCGGAGTAGGAAATGTGCATAGTTGATATAATAGCTTATATTATTAGGATTAAGCGCGATGGCTTTCCCGTATAGTGCCTGTGTGTGCTGTATATCTTCATTAGCATAAGCAAGGGCATTAGCATAGTTAAAATTAAAATCGCTATCCTCTGCATAATGCGTATATATCGCGCTATATACTTGCAGTGCCTCACTAAAGCACCCTAATTGCACATAGGTATTAGCGAGATTCACACCTGCATCAAGATAACCCTTACTCAAGGCATTAAGATAAAGCTCTATGGCTTCGCCAAAATTTTTGAGTTTCACTTGTGCGTTAGCGAGGTTAAACATCGCTCCTAAATCATTAGGGTCAAGCTTAATAGCAATCGTGTAATGCTTGATTGAATGATTAGAATCTCCTATATCCGAATAGGCTTTTGCGAGGTTAAAATGGAGATTAGAATTATTTTGTGCTGCTGTATTTTGTCTAAGAAGCATTTTAATCTCTGCGATACATCGCTCAGGATTCCCACTGCGACGGTAGGCTTCCGCACAATTAATGGTGTGATTAGGCTGTGTGGGTTCATATTGCATAGCTTGAGAGAAATATGCTATTGCCCTCTCAAATGATTTAAGCTCAAGCATTACCATACCCGCTAAGCTCCATACTTGTGCTTGCGTATAGTCAATCCCTAATATTTGAATACATATATCTATGCACTCGTGGTAACGTTGTGATTGGTAGAGCTGATGTGCCATCTGCACGGCTGAAGTGATATCAAAATTTTGTCTAGACACTTATCCCCCTTGGTTTTTCCAAAGGGTTTAAGCAAAAATGATACCACTTTTATGCAAGTAGTGACAGAGAGGAAAATATACTAGAAAACTACGCCAAAAATAATAGAAAATCGCTGATAGTTATCTCTAAAATCTTTTGTACGCACAGAATCTGTATTAATACTAGCACCAGCTGTGCGACTAGAACTTGTCAATTCTCCCATCACATAGCGCAATCCCACACTAAAGACATTAGAAAATTTCAATCCAGCTCCAACACCATAGGTAAGCCCGTGATATATATTTTCAAGCGATGTATCATTTTGTGTTTCGCTTACATAAAAATTATCAGTAATGCTATGATATGAATATCCTACCATACCTTGAATATAAAATGAACCCATTTGCACACCCACAATCACGGGCACTTGTATACCCCAGCCATTAAAGCCTAGATCAGTCATTACCTTTGAGCCACCGGGCAACCCTATCTCTTTATCATCATAAAATGCATTAGAGTTACCTAAGGATTTAAGATAAATAGGCACGGTGATTTCTGTCCCTACATACGGACGTATGCCACTTGCTGCTTTAATAGAAGTAATATAAATAGAGTACCCCACATCGGCAGAATGGAGATTCAAATTCCCAAGTTTGCTATATGAATATCCTAAATGCCCTTCGTTAAAAAGATACCAGCGCTGAACACTTCCAGCCTGAGAAGAGCCGCTAAGAATAGAGCCACTTGCAAAATTACCTAAAAGTTGTTTTTTTGTGTTGCTTAAACTTGAATTGTTTGTAGCGCCAAATGCTGCACTACCTGCAATAATAAGCCCTAACACTATATGTTTAAAAGAAATCATTTTTCCTCCTTTAGTAAATTAAAATTGCGTATCATATCACAATAAACTAATATCGGCTTTAAAGCACATTTTTTTAGATTCCATTATGCCTTTACTATCGCGATGTATTGCGGTAAAGGTCTTACACGATCGGGATTTTATATCGCGTGAAGTAAGACTACGCGCTAGCTTTAGCTATAGCAGCGTAGCCATAATAAACTAGAGATTCTAAAAGCTAGGGTGTAATGATAGCGTGGGATGAGCGATTAGTCGCGTGAAAAATCACGCTATTGTGCAATCGCGCATAATATTTCATTAAATTTTTTTGCAAAATTGGCTCAATGCTTGGCACAAACCACGCATTATTGCTCGTTACAATCACATATCGCGGATTATCTTTATAGAATCCTCGATTTGTCCCCTCATAGCAAATCGCATTCTTAAGGCGCACACCCTTTATGTCAAAATACCCAAATTCCTCTCCTGCGCTAAATCCTCCAATGCCCTGAAAAAAGATATTTGCAAGAGGTAATAAAAATGAGGGGATATACTCCCCAAAAGGCACAAGCAGCACCTTATCATAAAAGCTCACTTCTCCCTTATCAAACTTAAATGTGCTATTAAAATATAAAAGAGTGTTATCATTATCGCGCTCCACACGCAATGCTCCTGTGAGTATAACTATTTCCTCACTCAATGCCAAAAGATTCTCATAATATGAAGGCATAACATCAAAAGGCACATAAAATGCGCTCTCTGGCAGCACAACCATATCATAACCTGCATTTTTTGCCTGTGCAATATCCTCAATATGCTGCATAAAAATAGAATCTACTTGCTCCATACGATAGGTAAAATCCTGACTTACATCACTTTGGATTAGCTTCATCTTTAGAGGAATTGTTGCTGTATGTGGTGTGTTAAAAATATGGCTATCAAGGGCAAAGGTAAGGCATACTACACCTATTAATCGCCACCATAATGTATACTTCACAAGTAGCCATAATCCTAATATAATGAGGGCAAAGCTTAGCTTATCCACCCCAAAATAGCTATATGCAAACACACTCTCAAGCACAATCCAATCAAAACCAAGCGGAGTAAAAAAACTCAAAAGCAGTAAAAATATAAAACGAAGCAGCAGACATTCGCACCACAGCACAATATAAAATACAAATCCCATAAAGATTCCCACTGCTACAACAATAAGGGGAACAAGAAAGCTCATATCAAAATATCTCACCCCCAATGAAATCCAATAAAACCATAGCACACCGATAAAGAATCCCACGCTAAAGCGACGATTTGCAGGGGTAAAAAGCACACTTGCAACGCTTAAGATGCCCAAAAATGAAGCCAATAATGGAGAAATATCCCTAGAAGTGTATTGCTCCAAAAGCCACTGCATATAAAAAGGCAAAACGCAGATAAAAGCAAAGCCAAAAGATATAGCTAACCACACTAATGTAGGTTTATAGGTCTGTGGATTGCGCCACATAAATGGCGTGCAGGGTATATTAATAGCTTTAAAACATAGCCCTTTTAAAGTCTGCAATGGAGGAGAATGCACAGAAAACATATTTATTTAAAAGTCGTGCCACCATCAATCACTATTGTTTGCCCAGTGAGCCACGCACTTTGTGTAGAATCACATAGGAAAAACGCTGCTCCCGCTAAATCTTCAGGTGTCCCCATACGATTAAGCGGAGACTCTTCCTCGACTTTAGCCTTTACTTGTGCATAGTCTGGGAATGCCTTTAACGCGTCTGTATCAATTGGTCCTCCACTCACTGCATTGACACGTATACCCCATTCGCCAAGCTCGGTAGCAGCGTATTTTACCATCGTTTCCACTGCATTTTTTGAATTACCGTGCCCTGCGTAATTTGGCATATACACGAGATTCCCTGTGGAGCTAAGCGATACAATCGCCCCGCCACCTACCTCTTTCATTCTCTTAGCTGCTTCTTGTGTGCCTACGACAAAGGCAAGCACGGTAGCTGTGTAGATATTATTTAACCCACGAGGCTTTAAACGCATAAATGGCGCAAATCCTCCCGCAACGCTCTTGCCATAAATGATAGCATTAGAGATAAAAAAATCAACCCGTAAAAAATCTTCATCAATTTTCTTAAAAAGTTCAATATACTGCTCTGGCTCCAGCACATTAAGCGGATAAAATCTTGCCTTAATGCCATATTTGCCCTCCACATCTTGAGCGATATTACACGCTTCTTCCTCATTTTTATTATAGGTAAAAGCGACATTCACACCATTCTGTGCGAATTTATACAAAATAGCCTTGCCAATCCCCCGCGTAGCCCCACTAATAACAAGCGTTTTACCTTTCATAAAATCCCTTGTGTTTGCTAGATTCATAATTGCACCTCATATTGTTCTAAGATTTTTTGTATTTTAGCCATATTTTCCTTAGAAGGTGGCACTAATGGCAGACGATATTCTAAATTTTGCAATAATCCCGCTAGAAACATAGCTGCCTTGATGGGTATGGGATTGCTCTCGCAAAAGAGAATCTTATTTATCTCATAAAGATTCGTATTGATTTCATAGCTTTTTTGCATATCTCCATTGAGTGCAAAATGTGTTAAATCAGCGATTTCTTTAGGCATAAGATTGCCTGTTACAGAGATAACGCCCTTGCCATTATTCGCAAGTATGGGAAAGTTAATCATATCCTCCCCACTAAAAACAGCGAGGTTTGGGGCTTCCGCGCCAAAAGCTACGATTCTATCCATTAGCCCCGCTGCCTCCTTGATAGCATAAATATTCGCACAATCTTTGTGCAATGCCTTTGCTGTTTCTATCTCAATGCCTACACCTGTGCGAGAAGGCACATTGTAGAGCATTACGGGGATTTCTATTGCGTCAGCCACAGCCTTATAATGCTCGTATAACCCCTCCTGTGTTGGCTTATTATAATAAGGCGTAACGCATAAAATCGCATCAGCCCCGCATTTTTGTGCGAATTGTGCTAATTCTATGGCTTCACTTGTGGCGTTACTTCCCGCACCTGCGACTACTTTTACACCACTTCCTTTGCATATGCTTACTGCAGATTCTATACATTCCATATGTTCTTTGTGTGAAAGTGTGGCAGATTCACCCGTTGTGCCTACAGGCACACAAGCGTCCATACCATAGCGGATTTGCCGCTTAATCAATGCTTCATAAGCCTCAAAATCCACTCTATTGTGCTTAAAAGGAGTTACTAATGCACTCATTGCACCAAAAATCATTCTTGTGCCTCGCTTTTATCTTTATCTCTTAAAATCACTACATTTAATGAATCTTCCACAAAATACTTATTTGCTACCTCTTTAATCTTATCTATGCTCAAGGCATTAATATCTCGCTCATAAGAAAGCAAAGGCGAAATATCTCCTCGCACCAAATAGCTCCCAAAAAGCCCAGCCACTGACGAAGCATTCTCAAGCCCATAAATAAAACTCGCCCTTGTATTGATTTTCACTTTTTCAAGCTCTTCTTGCGTGATTTTACCCTGCTTAAGATTCTCTAATACCTTATATACTTCCTTTTCAATACTCTCTGCCTTTATGCCCTGCTTTGCTGTTGCCATAATCAAAAACACACCATCATCTTTAAGCTCCATATTATAGGCATACACGCTACTTGCTATTTGCTGCTTATCGACAAGCTCTTTTGACAATATGCTTGACTTTCCACCGCTCAAAATATCGCCTATCGCACTTAAAGCCACTTGATCTTTGCTTAAAAAATTGGGAATCTTATAGCCCATTGCTAAAAATTCTACTTGCGAATCTTTTTTCACAATGCTTCGTCTTATGCCATCTTGCCTTGGCTCTTTAGTCTTGACTTCAGGGATAGGTACAGTATTTTTCAGCGGGGCAAAATGCTTAGTAGCACTCTCAAAGACTTCATTAGGATTCACATCGCCACTCACTAATATTATAGCATTTTGCGGCTGATAATATGTGTGATAAAAGGAAGCAATATCTGCGATTTGCCAACTTTGAATATCCTCCATAAAACCAATAGGTGTCCAATGATAAGGATGATACACAAAAGCGGTATTAAAAAAACGGAAATACAAATAGCCCATAGGGGAATTATCTGTCCGCCATAATCGTTCCTCTGCTACGACATTGCGCTCGGGCAAGAACTCATCTTCTTTAAGCAAGAGATTGCTCATAAGCTCGGCAAAAAGTGCTAAAGATTTGTCAAGATTCTCTGTGCTTGATTTGATGAAATAACGTGTGTAATCAAAGCTTGTAGAGGCGTTATTCACTCCGCCAAATCCCTTAACAATCTCATCAAACTCCCCTGCCTTAAGATTCTTTGTAGATTTGAAGCTTAAATGCTCGAGCATATGGGCAATACCGCTTTTACCCATCACTTCATTGCGACTACCTACCTTATAAAAAACATTGGTTTCAATCACATTGCTTTGATTATTAAGCGACACCACCACGATTTGTAATCCATTTTCAAGCGTCTTTGTATAATACTTAGGCAAGGCACTAGGTGTAAATACACTTAAAGACGAGGGCGAATTAAATATATGAGAGATACTCATCAATACTCCTATAATAAGAAACTTCACGGCTTACTCTTTGATAGAATCATCTTTGTCTTGGATTGTCTTAGTAGCTTCATTGGCAGGATTCTCTATATTGACTTTGTTTGCTGTGGAAGTAGTATTTTTTGGCTTTTGTGCCGTGCTTGTTCTCCCACGTCTCTTGGCTGCTTGGGTGTCTTTTGTAGAATCTTGTGCTTTTGTTTTGCTTACACTTGCCTTTTGAGATTTTTTTACACTTGATTTGGCGTTTTTAGTCATATTTGAAGCTTCTGCTGATTCCGCTGATTCTGCTGTCTTAGGCTTTCTACCACGTCTCTTAGACTCAACAGCTTGTATTTTTCCCTCTATCACCTCTATTTCATCACTCTTAGACTTCCTCCCACGCTTCTTAGGCTTATTAAGAATATCATGACCTATCGCTTCTTGCACATTTGCAAACCCATCTTGTGCTAATAGTTCTAAAATCCCCTCATTGATTGCCCTACACAATCTTGGACCCTGAAAGATTAAACCGCTATATACTTGTAACAATGATGCACCTAACTTAATGCGTTTATATGCCTCAAGTGCATTGCTAATACCGCCCACAGAAATTAATGTCGTTTTACCAAAGAATGCTTCGCTTAAAATCTTTAACACAGCTTTTGACTTTTCTCTCAATGCCTCTCCGCTCACTCCGCCGCTTTCTTTAGGATTTTGCACTACGCTATAATCAATAGTTGTATTTGTAGCGATAATGCCACTCGCACCGCATTTGATGCTCATTTCTACCACTTTGAGCATTTCATCTTTATCCATATCAGGCGAAATTTTTAGAAAAAGTGGCTTTTGTGTCCGTGTGCGCGCCATCTTAAATAATTCTTGCACAAAAGTTACATTTTGTAAATCACGTAATTTAGGCGTATTAGGCGAAGAGAGATTAAACACGAAATAATCGCCTACCTCTAAGCAATCTAGCAATACGTTTTCATAATTTTTTAGTGAATCGCTTTGCATAATATTTTTATTTTTGCCTACATTAATACCTAATGGAATACTATAAGGGTAAAGATTTTTAAGACGTTTGGCAATTTCAAGCGATCCTTGATTATTAAAACCCATAGCATTTTGCAAACTCTTCTCTTCCTCATAGCGAAAAAGACGAGGCTTTGCATTGCCAATTTGAGGAGCTTGAGTAACCGTCCCAAGCTCCAAAAACCCAAATCCTAAAGCAGACAATCCCCGCACCATAGTTGCATTTTTATCAAATCCCGCGGCTAATCCCACAGGATTATAGAATCTTATACCTGCCACTTCTACATTAAGCCTCTCATCAAAAACACAATGTTGGGAAACAACAAAATCCTGCACTAAAGGTAAAGGTACAATATGCTTAAGCGCCCATTCTACTAAATTGTGAGCTCTTTCGGAATCAAGTTTAAAAAGATAGGGGGAAAGCATTTGATATAACGACATAATGACACCTCTATGAAAGTTTAAAGCAAAAACAGAAGTGTTATTGTAGCAAAAAAAATAAACTTATATTCTTACTCTTTAGGCAATGCTTTTAAAATTACTGCTAAATCTCATAATAATTAATCCATATTGTTATACTCTTAAAATCAAGGTTTTATGAATAAGTTATAATTTCATTTTTCAAGCTATATCATAGATGCAATTTCAACGTTGAACACTGACTTTTAATAACACAAAACCTGACCCAGAGTCTGTTTCATCAAACACTAAAATTGTCTTTATTTGGTAGATTCTGTAAGGTCAGTGGGGATATATTCTGCTCACTCTAGCCTAGCTTTACGAATCTTGTTTGAAGTCAGCTTAAGATTCTGTTAAGACTCTTAAATCATAAATATTGCTACTCGGTCCTAAAGCTCCCATTTTATACACAAAATGTGATAGCTTCTTGATGAAATATGAGATGATATAAAAAATTACGTTTATTCAAGGAGACAATATGCCAAAATGCATTGTATTTAGCGGAGCGGGATTAAGTGCGGAATCAGGCTTAGAGACATTTAGGGATAATGGCGGTTTGTTGGCGCAGTATAATCCTATGGAAGTGTGAAATTATGGAAATTGGCGGGAAAATTTTGACCTCGTGCATAGATTCTATAACTTAAGGCGCGTGGAGCTAGGCAGTGTCAAGCCTAATGCAATGCACCAGTTTCTCGCCTCTTTGCCTACACTTTTAAACCCTAAAGCAAACAAAAAGCGCACAGAATCTATCGAAGTATATCACACAAAATGTCGATGGCCTGCTTGAACGCGCTGGGGCGCAGAATGTCATTCATTTGCACGGAGAGCTAAGTAAAATCATTTGCCCTCATTGTGAGCATATCCTTGATATAGGTTATAAGGTATTTACCCCTCGCGCTTGCAAACATTGCGGATATGAGCAACTGAAGCCTTTTGTTGTCTTTTTTGGTGAGCGCGCACCCAAATATATGCAGATGTATAAGATTTTTGAGGGGCTTTCTTTTAAGGATTATATGGTGGTGATTGGCACAAGTGGCAATGTCGTGGATATTAGTTCTATTATCGGGCGATGTGAATGGAAGTGCAAAATGGGCTTAAAAATTCTTAATAATCTTGAACCTAGCTCTCACATCGCCGAATCTGTCTTTGATAACATTTACTATAAACCCGCTACGCAAGCTATTTGGGAGATTAAAACAGATTTGCTGCAGTTTTTCCATAGATAACTTTAATATTAGAAATGATTAAGCCTCAAAGAATAAGCCTTTATTCTAGGCTTTATCAGCCTTATGCGCTTTTTGATGCGCAATCCATTGCTTAATTTTACTAAAACATTCTTCAAACAGATTCGTATATGGCTCACTCTCTACTCCAAAGCTCTTTTCTAGCTGTTCTACAAGGGCTTTTTGCTCTGCGTTGAGCTTAGGGGGATAAGTGATTTTAATCTGTGCGATGAATTTGCCCCTATACGCGCTATTGACATCTTTAATCCCCTCATTATCAAAGATAAATTGCTCTTTATCGCGCGTATTTGGGGGGATTTTAAGCTCTAGCTCCCCGCGTAAAGATGGAATCTTTAGTGTCGCCCCAAGCACAATAGAAGTAAAAAACACAGGCACTTCAATATAGACATTATTCCCATCACGCACGAAGTTTTCATCTTCGCTCACACTCACAGCGATATACAAATCGCCTCTTTTACCGTTTTTATCAGCATTCCCTCGCCCACTGATACGGATTCTATTCCCATCATCAATACCCTCAGGAATACTGACTTCAAAGCTCTCCTCACTGATCTCAAAGCCTTTGCCTTTACACTTAGGACATTTCTCTTTTGCGCTATTTCCCTCGCCCTTGCAAGTAGGGCAAGTCTGTGCAAATGTCATAAAGCCCTGTCGCATATAGACTTGTCCCTTGCCTTGACAATCATTGCAAGTCTCTAGTTTGCCATCTTTTGCCCCGCTGCCATAGCAATGCGAACAAGCCTTTTTAAAGCTATTATGTATCTCTTTTTTACAGCCAAAAATAGCTTCTTTAAAGCTTAGCTCTAAGCCAATAAGTTCATCAAGGTTGTATTTCCCACTGCTACGTTTTTGCCCCCCAAAGCCAAAGTTTGCTCCAAAGGCAGATTCAAAAATGCTTCCCAAATCGCCAAAAATATCGCTAAAATCGCGTCCGCTAAAGCCACTAAAGCCGGAATTTTGTAAGCCCTCTTTGCCATATTTATCATAGATTTGTCGCTTAGAATCATCGCTAAGCACCTCATAAGCTTCATTTATACGTTTGAATTGCTCTTCAGCTGCTTTATCATCGGGATTCCTATCAGGGTGATATTTGAGCGCCATTTTACGATAAGCTTTTTTAATCGTCTCTTTATCGCTTATGCGTGTGATTTCTAGAACTTCATAATAATCAAATGTCTCCAAAATCTGCTCCTAGTCTTTTGTAATGTTCTTAATTTTAAAGTGAGAGTGAGATTGTAGCGAAATTTTATAAGGCAAAGTTAAATTCTTTCAGCTAAGATTGCGCTATTCAATACTACATCAAAGGCTTTGTGCTATGAATCATTACAAGAGCAGTCTTAAGGCATTTTATGAGCTTATTCTAGCACTTGAAAAGCTCCCTGCCATTGGCAAAAAAAGCGCACAGAAAATGGCGTATGCACTTTGTGTAGAAGATAAATTTTTAGGGCTAAATATCGCTCACGCGATAGAGAATGCTGCCCTTGTAGTGCAGAGATGTCAAAAATGCTTTTGTGTGAGCGAAAGCGAGGAGTGTGAGATTTGCACATCGTTAGAGCGGGAAAATGGGGAATTATGTATCGTAGCAAAGGCACAAGATGTGCTGACAATCGAGGAGATGGGGGAGTATCAAGGGCGATATTTTGTGCTAAGTGCGGAGCTAGAGCAAATAGATTTTACATTGCTTAATCGTAGAATCCATAGGGAATCTATTAAAGAGGTAATTTTTGCCCTCTCTCCAAGCCTCGCTAATGAGGCGATTATGCTCTATATCGAGGATAAAATCAAGAGCCCTGTGCATTTTAGCAAAATCGCTCAAGGTGTGCCAACTGGCATTGGGCTAGATTCTATCGATCAGCTTTCACTCTCACGTGCCATAAGCGCACGTGTAAAGATTTAGTTTTCATTTAAGGAAATTATTAAGTTTTGGTTTGTAGAATCTCATTGTTGATTAATCTTAAAACAACGAAAGGATTGAACTATGAAAAAGTTGCTTTTTCTCACTATTTTGGGTCTTTTTAGTTTCACGTATGCTGACCAACCTGCAGTATTTAAAAAATGTATTGCTTGTCATGGGCCTGATGCGAAGAAAGTTGCTCCCGGTAGCAAAGGTGGTGTAACAATCGCTGGTATGCCAAAGGCTGATTTGCTTAAAAAACTCAAAGGTTATAAGGCAAAAACAGAAGATAATGGTGGTGCAAAGGCTATTATGTATGGACAAATGGCGACCGTAAGTGATGAAGATATTGAGGCATTAGCGGATTATATCTCCAAACTTCCTAAATAATCATTGATAGCTTAATTGATATTATGATGAAATATGCAGACCTTGTGTCTGCATAGGCAGAGCAATGGCAGAAATCACTCTCTCTTCTCAAGCATACAAACATAACTTTCAACTTCTCTCTTCACATATTGGCACAGATATAGAACTCGCAGCAGTCTTAAAAGATAACGCCTATGGGCACGGCTTAGAGCAAATAAGCACACTCGCGAAGCAATGTGGTGTAAAAAGCGTGTTTGTCAAAAATTATGCTGAAGCTATACGAATAAGTGAAATTTTTCCGCATATCACAGCACTTTATGGTATGCCAGAAGGTGATTTCCCCCCGCATATCGCTTTTGTAGTGCATCAAAAGGCGCATATTGAATCCTTACCCAAAGGCACGAAAGTAGAGCTAAAAGTCAATGCTGGTATGAATCGCAATGGCATACAACCTGATGAGTTAGAATCCTACATCAAAGCCATTCTTGATCGGGGCTTGGAGCTTATAGGGGTATTTACCCATAATGGCTATGGCGATGATATAGATGAAGGCTTTATGCGCACACAAGAGTGCTTTAGAACTATTAAGGAACAAGTGAGGGCGTTATCTCAAAAATATGGCTTCAAGTTGTCAAGATTCCATTCTCTAAGCTCTTCTGGAGCTGTGCGTGTGGCAAGTGAGGGCAAAATAGATGATGATTTGGTGCGTGTGGGTATCGCGCTGTATGGATACCTCGATGTCGCCTTTGCTAATCCCATCAGTGCGAAACTACAAAAGGTCGCTACATTATACGCAGATAAAGTCGCTACTCGCTTTTTGCCACAAGGGGCGCGTATAGGGTATAGTGGCTGCACAACTTTAGAATCTCAAAGCTGCATTAGCACCTATGATATTGGCTATGGCGATGGGTTTTTCCGCGTGAGTGAGCGGCACAAAATCTATACTGCAGAGGGTTATCAAATCCTCCCTCGCTCCTCAATGGACTGCTTTTCCTGCTTATGCGATAAATCTCGCATTTGTGTTTTTAATGATGTGAGCGCACTTGCACAGGCTTTTGGGACGATTAGTTATGAGATTCTTACACATCTCTCCCCACATATCAAACGTACTCTTATTTAGCCTATGCCCGATATTGCACCCATTCGTAGAATTTACCCTTTTACACATAGTGCTTGTGATGGCTATTTTAAGCCCTCTTCTCGCGATTTTGTGGTGAGAGAAATCCCCCTTTATGAGCCAAGCGGAAGCGGGGAGCATTGCCTCCTCTATGTGCGTAAAAAGGGTTTAAGTACCTTTGAGCTTTTATATCTCCTCTCTCAAATACTTGGCTGCAAAGTGCGTGATATAGGCTATGCAGGGCTTAAAGACAAAGCAGCGACAACATACCAATACATTAGCATTCACCACTCTTTGCTTCCTCGTTTAGAATCTGCCCGTGCGACTTTAGAAGAAAAACAAGTAAAAATTCTAAACATTACCTTTCATCATAATAAGCTTAAAATCGGGCATCTTAAGGGTAATGCTTTCTTTATGCGACTTAAAAAATGCAGTCCCACAAATGCTAAAAAACTAGAATCCATCTTGCAATCCCTCACACAGAGCGGATTCCCAAACTATTTTGGCAATCAGCGATTTGGCAATGAGGGCGATAATTTTCAAAGTGGCAGAGAATTAGCACATAATGCTATGGAAATGAAAAACAAAAAGATAAACAAGTTTCTTATCTCAAGCTATCAAAGCTATTTGTTTAATGCGTGGCTTTCCTGCCGCATCACACTCTCTCAAATCCTACATCATTTTAGTCCAAATGAAGCTATGAATGCTCTGCAAAGCTCATCACTCCCTGCCCTACAACATCTTAATACACAATGTAACCCACAAATGCTAAAAATATGGCAAGCCCAAAAGCAGCCTTTTGTGCTGCTAAAAGGCGATGTGATGTGCCATTATCCCTTTGGCAAGACATTTTTATGCGAAGATGAAAATATAGAATCTGCACGTTTTATGCAAAGATATATCGCTCCCACTGGTGCACTTTATGGCACAAAGTGCATAAACGCCCAAGATATGGCTTTGGTGTGCGAAGCAGCATATAAAGATAAGATTAGCGCGAGTGGTTCAAGGCGGTATGCGTGGGTATGGGCGGAAGATGTAGAGAGCAAATACAAGCCCCAAGAAGCACATTTTGAGCTGCGATTCACCCTACCAAAGGGGAGCTATGCGACTATTTTCCTTGAATCTTTACTTGGTAAAAGCTTAGAAATCTGTAGAAATGACTAAGCGTCTTTTTGATAAGATTATCATTTGCATTTTTGTTGTATGCTGTAAATAGCCAATACTACCAACTTGATGAATGATTTATGCGATTGGCTTTCATCGTTTAGATTCTAAAAAACATCGAATACCTGCGTAACCGCCTAATCCTAATGTTTTGAGAATAGGGATATGGGTGTGATTAATGCCCCCAAGTGCAATAACACGTGAACGTATAGTATATGGAATCTTATTGAGTGTTTCTAAGCCTAGCGGGGTGCCTTTATTTGGTGTAGGGAAGATGGGGCTTAAGGTGCAATAATCCGCTCCCAATGCTAAAGCAGATTCTACTTCTGCGATACTATGTGCGCTATAACCGATAATTTTTTGTTCTGCAAATTCCTCCAAATAAGCATTTTTAAGTGGGGTTATATAGTTCATTAAGTGAGACTTTAAATGCACGCCTTGAAAAGAAGCAGAAAGAGATATGGTTTCTAATAGGCTATTAAAAGGCAGGTTAAGTAAGAGTATTTTACTTAAGGGAGAGATATGTTTGACAAATTCATTGAGCCATTTTTTATTTTGAGTGCGACATATAATCCCATCTACGGCTATTGTAGGTAAATACAAGGCAAGTGTGCTTATATATCTCTCATCAATATGAGGGGTAATAAGCCACGCCCTCAAAGCTATTAATGCTCTTCATCCACAACTATTGCGCCGTGAATATACACATAAGTAAGAATCATAAATACAAAAGCTTGAAGCAAAGCCATAAAGGCAAGAATAGCAAACGGAACAACAGGCACAACATAATGAGTAAGCATAAGCATAACAAGCAAAAACATATCATCACCCTTGATATTCCCAAAAAGACGGAAAGAGAGTGAAACAATGCGTGAGAGATGTGAAATAATCTCGATAGGGAACATAAGCGGGGCAAGCCACCACACAGGACCCATAAAATGCTTGAAGTATTTGAACACGCCCTGTGCGCGAATACCTTCAAAATGATAATAAAAAAATACCACAAGTGCCAATACAAGAGTAAAACTCCAACTTGATGTAGGAGATTCAAAACCGGGTATGATACCAATAGCATTTCCAAAAAATACTAAAAAGCCAATAGTAGCTGCTAATGGAAAGTATTTACGTGCGACCTCTTCACCTACAATATCTTTTGAGAACGAAATAATTCCAGAAATGACAAATTCAAAAACATTTTGTATGCCACCGGGAATAACTTGCATTTTATGTGTTGCATAACGTGCAAAAATAAGCATAAGCACTGCTACAAGCAGTGTATGAAATCCAATAATGAAATCATGATTGGCATTAATCAACCCTGCAAAGGTAAAAACTCTATCGTCCATAATAACCCCTTGTGTTGTAAGTGCAATGATTATGCCTTGTTTTTTGTTAGTTTTGCTTTAAAATGTTCATTTTTATGAAAACTTTTGATTTAAATATCGAATATGCCACAAAAATATAACAAATAAGATTCCCATAGGGAACAATAAACCTATTTCAGGATATACAAGCCCTGCGACACTAAGCTGTGAAAGAGAGAAGAATAATCCCCAAATGGCTAATGCAGCAATAATACTTACAAAGCTAATGAGCGTGAGATTGCCATAGCGAGGCAATGAGGGGATATAATAAGCGATAATAGCAATGCAAAGTGGGACAAAAAAGGGCACGATGAGTAGCCCATAGAGGATTCCACGTATTTTATCCGAGCTAACACCCTGCTTATAGGCAATATGAAGTGAGGCAAACGCATCAATAATTGAAGCTGTAGGCTTATCTTGCGCAATTGTTTCAAGTACTTTAGAGCTAAAGCCCTTAAGTGTGGCTAATTCCTCATTTATATTTATCTGCAAAGCTTTTTCTCCAAGTATCAAATTGGGCACAATCCCTAAGCTTTTTGCATTTTTTAAAATCCACTCATTGTTTTCAAAAAATGCTTCTTTTGCCTCGTGGTAGCCCACAAGTCTATGCTCCTCATCAAGCACAAAAATTTTAATGCCTTCTGCTCTTGCCTCACCATTAAGCAAAGGGTAGAGTTTGTGGAGAAAAATGTATTGGTTGTCGCTTTTTAAAAGTAGGTTTTCACGCACATTTTGTGTATTTTGGTAAATAATGCTTTCTGCATATTCTCGTGCGTATGCAAATGGCGTAGCGTTTAAGCCAATGAAGCTAAAAATAAAGATACTTGAAATAAAAATCAATGGAAAAAGAATCTGCAACTTTGAATATCCTAACGCCATCAGCGCTGTTAATTGTGAGCTTTTAAGAAATGCCATATAGAATAAAACTGAACACAAAACAAGCGAAATAGGCAAGGTATAAGTCAAGGCAAATACGCCGTCATAAAATAAAAACAAAATCAATAAATTAGCAGAATCGGGCAATTCATCAACATATTTCAATGTATCAATAGCGAGAAAAAACCCCTCTAGTCCTAAAAAAATAATGAAAAAATATTTTAAATAATAAAATCCCACAAAACGAAAAATCATCTTTTGTCCCTTATGTTTTGCTTTGTGATATTTATAGAATCTTTATTGGGCTTTTGTGATTTATTTCTTAATGTAAAGCGATTTTGTAAGTGAGCGAGTATATCCTCTATGCTACCTTGCATAGTGTAAAAATATGCAATGGCAAATTGGATAAAAGGCAAAGTTTGTGTTATTTGCGCTATTTCTTGAGTATTAAAATCACTCAATACATAATCTATCACATTGCCTTGCGTGTCCCTACCTATGCCAAAACGAAGTCTCAAGTATTTATCCCCCATAGCTTTATCAATAGATTTTAAGCCATTATGCCCACCGCTTGAGCCACCATATTTAAAGCGAATATCACCAAAGGCAATATCAATATCATCGTGTATTATCAGTGTATGAGCAATATCAAAATATCGAGCAAATGGGGCAATAGACTCGCCAGAGAGATTCATAAAAGTAAGAGGTTTAAGAAAAAATACTTTATGAGAATCTGTGTGTAATGTGCCCACTTCTGCGTTAAATTTTTTATCAAAATGAAATGTAAAATTTAAGGTTTTTGATAAAAAATCAAGCACCATAAAGCCAACATTATGCCGAGTATTTTGATATTTGACACCCGGATTGCCAAGCCCTGCAACAAGAAGGCAGGACATTATTTAGCTTTAATCACTCCAACTACTGCCACAGATGGGCGATTGATGATAGTTACACCTTGAATCTGTGGTAAATCACGTACAAGGATAGAATCTCCCACATCTAAATCACTCACATCAAGTTCATAGGTATTGGGGAGATGTTCCGCGCTGCATTTGACACTAATACGTTTTGTGGAAATAAACAAAACACCCTTATTCTTTAAGCCCTTAGCACTGCCTTTAACACTTACGGGCACTTTATATTTGCTCACTACACCTTTTTGTGCCATAAGCAAATCCACGTGGACAATAGTGTTTGTTACGGGATCTTTCTGGTATTCTTGAACTACCACATCTAGGGTCTTGCTACCTACTTTTACAGGGAAAATCAAGGTATTTTTATGCTTAAGTGCCTTAATGAAATCATTAAGCTTAAAAGCACAATGGATATTCTCCTGTCCCTTGCCATAGATATTTGCAATTAGATAACCATCATTCCTCAAAGCCTTTGCTTGAGATTTTGAAATACTCTCTCTAATTTGTCCTTCTAGCATTCTTTTGTCCTTTAGTAAAATTTAAGGACATTATTATAGCGAAAAACCCTTAAATACACTTAAGCTATTTTCCTATATATACTTGACGTGGTCGAGTAATCCTTGCTGTTGGATCTTTAATATGCTCTAGTAGCTGTGCGCACCAGCCCGGCATTCGTCCAATAACAAAAATAGGTGTAAAGAGCGATACAGGAATTTTAAGCGCAGAAAGAATAATACCAGAGTAGAAATCCACATTTGGATAGAGATTTCTCTCTACAAAATAGCTATCACTCAAGGCTATTTCTTCGACTTTATGGGCTAAATCACTCAAACGTGAATCCATCTTAATACCCTTAGTATCTAAGTCATCTTTGAGTTTTTTAAGAATCTTAGCGCGAGGGTCATAATTCTTATACACACGATGCCCAAAGCCCATTAGTCTGAATGGATCATTTTTATCCTTCGCTTTAGCGATGAATTTATCGACATTTTTTGCATCGCCAATTTCATTAAGCATATCAAGCACTTTTTCATTTGCCCCACCGTGTGCAGCACCCCACAAAGCGTTAATTCCAGCACTTAATGCCGCATAAGGGTGTGCTCCTGTGGAAGCCACATTGCGCACAGTAGTGGTAGAGGCATTTTGCCCGTGGTCTGCGTGGAGGATAAAGATTTTATCAAGTGCCTCTACTTCTAGTGGTGTAATCTCACTTGCTCCATTGGCAGTTTGCTTCATTTTGCCACCCGGATAAGCACGAAGCATATAGAGGAAATTCTCTACATAGCCTCGTTCTACATCGGGATAAATATAGGGAATACCCAAAGAATGTCGATAAGCGAAAGCTACAAGTGTAGTAATCTTGGCAATAGCGCGTCTCGCCATCACTTGTCGCTCTGCCTCATTACTCATATCCAAATGATGAAAATGGAATGTTGAGAGTGCTGAAAGTGCAGCGGATAAATTTGCCATAGGGTGAGCTGTATCAGGGAATGCGTTAAAAATATTAATCAACCCTTCGTGCAAAAAACTGCGATGCATAAGTTCAATTTCAAATTCTTTAGATTCTGTGTCATTAGTGGGCGCTTCACCTGTAATAAGGAGCTTGCATATATCTGTAAAATGATATTTTTCCACAAGTTCAGCCAAAGGCATACCTTTGTATAAAAGCTCCCCTTCTTTACCATTAATATAACTAATAGTAGATTTGCATCCAGCTGTTGAGCCATAGCCCGGGTCATAAGAAAAAATATTAGTGCGTTCAAAAAGCTTAGAAAAATCTACTGCCTTAGGCCCTCTTGTGCATTCGATGAGTTCAAAATCAAAGCTTTCTTTTGTTTCGTTATTGGTTAGCGTAATTGTTGCCATGCCTCTCTCCTTTTGAAATATATAAAATCATATTTTCAATTATTACACAAAATTTTTATTAAAGTCAAAAAAAAATTAAATTTTATACAAAATTTGTGCCAAAAGTGCTAAATGATACATTTATGAATTTCGTATGCTAACTTATAAATATTTCTATTTAAAGGTTTTTGGGAATTTTTTGTATAATATATAAGCTGAATTTATGAAAAATGAAGGAGGAAGGATGTTAGAGCAGAACACAAAACATAAGATTATTTTAACAGCACAGGACAGGAAAGAACTTGCCCCATTGTTACATATTACTCAGGCTGAGTGAGAGCTTATGCCACAAGAAGTATTAGAAAAGCTTGAAATCCTCGAGGAAGAGCAGAAGAAAGGAGATTTTAAAGATCTTGAGCAAATTGTTGAGGAATCTATACACCTTATAGAATCTCTTGCACCCAGTCATACGACTCTCAAGCGAAGACATCTTAAAGACTATTTATGGTGGGAGACAAATTACCGCATTTTCTTGGCACAGCGTAAAGCACAACGAGCTAGACGCAAGAGTAATAAAAAGAAGTCTTAAATTATTTTAATTGTGTAAAAATGGGTAAAGATTCTCATAAAGTGGGGCAAAATCAGTAATGATATGCCCTCCTTGCAAATGCACTATTTTGGCATAATGCTGCCAATAGGCTTGTGAAATGCTCCCATCAATGAGTTCATCACTTTCACTTAAACACACCACTCCGTTTATATTTGATATGGTATTTGGTATAGGCAGGCGCAGGGCGAAGGCATAACTTTCCCAATGCTTATCACAGAGGGTGAAATGCTGCTGCGTGGTGCTATTTATTTGTGGCTTATCTATATATTTTTTCAATTGTCCTAATGGCTCAAATACAGGATTAAAAAATATAAAAACACAAGGGAGAGGCACATTAAGCGTATCAGCATAAAGCATAAGCTGCCATAGGTAAAATGCTCCCAAAGAATTGCCAATCAACCCAAAAGGCATAGTGGGCTTATATACCATTAGCTGCTCTTTGCAGCTTTGCAGATTTGTCCTAAAGTCCCCGCCATTATCATAAACAAGTTGTAAAGGCTTTAAGTGTAAGCCCTCGCATATTCGCTGATACGCTAGAGAATCTTTTGATGAATGGAATCCGTGTGAATAAAAAAACTGCATTACAAATGCTCCATTTGTAACTCTTGAGGGACAGGCGAGATAAATTCATAATCTAAAAGCGCAATTTTATGGGCGTGAAGCATAAGCCTGGGGGCATTATCTGCTATGCCATAGATTCTATCACCATATATGGGGTATTTGATACTTTGAGTATGCACGCGAATTTGATGTGTGCGCCCTGTGGTAATCACTGCTTGAACCAATGTCTTTTTACCCACTATGGCTAATGGCGTAAGCTGTGTATGCGCCTCTAAGCCATTTTTATCAATATATGATTTAGCAAAGCCCTTTTTTATAGTGAGTATGGGCTTCTCTATCTGGATAGAATCCATAAGTCGTCCGTGTAAGAGGGCTATATATTCCTTATATACCTCCTTATCTTTAAATGCCCTTTTTGCCCTCTTGTGAAAAGCACTATTTTCCTTAATCAGCAAGATAACACCGCTTGTCTCCCTATCTAGCCGATGGAGCAAAGACCAGCCCTCAAACATCGCACATAAATCATAAGATTCTATAAAGGGTGGCTTAGCAAGGGCTAAAATGTTTTCATCGCTAAATAGCACTTGAGGTTTTTTAACTCTTAATATTTCAAAAGTCGCACTATAAGGTACTTCCGCCCGAGCAAGAGTGAGCTTCTGACCTCCCAATCGCACCAAACCTTTATCAATCAAAGCCTTAGCCTGTTTATGCGAAAGCTGATGATTATGCGCTAGGACTTTGTATGCCTTATCTTTGAGCATTAGTGAATCTTTTGCAAAAGTATATTGAGCTTATCGTGTGAATTTGTCTTAATGGCACTCTTAGGGAGCAATTCCCATCTAGAAAGTGTATCACTAAGGCTTTGAGGAGGGATAAGCACATAATTTTCCACTGATTCAAAAAGTGCATATTGGTTAAAGATATGCTCCCCGCTAATAAGTCTTGTGCCAAAAAATGCCGGTTCAAGCGGATTATGACCGCCCACATTTGTAGTAAAGCTCCCGCCAAGTATCACTACATCGCTTATCGCATAGAGATTATTCAGCTCCCCTAATGTATCAATGACTATCACATCATACTGCTCACAAGATTCTAAATGTGTCTGTGAAAATAATGCCGTGCGAGAAAAAAAGCTCATACTTAAATCATAAGCTTCTTTAAAACGTTCAGGGTGGCGAGGAGCAAGGAGCAAAAGTGTTGTAGGGGATTGTTCTTTAAAGGTTTTAAAGGATTCTAAAATCAATCTCTCCTCCCCTCTATGTGTGCTTGCCCCGATGAAAAGTGGCATAGAGGGCTTTGTATAATGTGTGCTAACACAGGGGGTATTAAGCGTCTTAAGATTCCCAAAAACTTCAATATGAGTAGCGCCTAAGGCTTCAAGGCGTCGTTTATCGATATGACTTTGAGCCAATACCTCATCAATGAGGGCAAAAATCCCCTGATAAAACCACACAAACCGCTCATAGTTCTTGTATGAACGTTGCGAAATACGTGCGTTAATAAGTAAAGTGTGTGCGTTATGAGATTTAGCCATAAAAAAAAGTATTTTCCACATCTCTGCTTCTGTCACAACTAATGTTTTAAGCCCCTTGCATTGCTTACTCCACAGAGGCAAAAAGATTTCAAAAGGGAGATAGCGCACGATAATATGTGCCTTAGAATCTGCTTTATTTCCATACAAACGTTTTGCCTCATTAAAGCCTGTATGCGTGATAGTGGTGATTAAAATATTTACAGATTTATTGTAAAAGGCATTAATGAGCGGCTCGAGTGATTTTACCTCGCCAAAGGAGCAGGCGTGAAACCAATAGTGTGGCTCATATTCAAGCTTTTTGATAAAAAAAGGGAAAAATCGTGCCGGTATAGAATCTTTATGCTTTAAGCGAAAACTGCTTGCAATCAAAAAGGGAAGCGCGATAATATACAGCAGCACACATAAGCAGTAATAACCAAGAGGAAAAGGAAAGGAGACTTTTTGTGTGTGTTTTAAGGTATCCACATTATGTATCCAACGACGTCTAAGGATTATGCCTTAGCTTTTTTCTTGGGCTTTGCCTCTGCTTTTACAGATTCTTGGGCAGATGCCTTTGCTTGAGAATCTGCATAGAGTATTCTTCCGCAATGAGGGCAGTTAATAATATCATTGCCTTTTAAAATCTCATTATAAATCGTATCATTAAGCTTGATAAAGCAGCCGCCACAGGCTTGTTTAAACACAGGCACTACGCTTGTATTGAGTGCCCATCGTCTAATTTTGGCATAAAAACTAATGACTTTATTGTCCATTTTTGCTACCAAAGATTCTTTTTCTTCAAAAAGATCTTGTTGAGCTTGTTTGATTTCTTGCACCTGCTTTTGTGTTTGTGTTTCAAGGGCTTCAATTTCGCTTTTTAGCTGCTCGAGTTTAGGTGTGTAGGATTGCTTTTCTTTGTTTTTCTTCTCTTTGAGTGCTTCAAGTCGCTCTATTTCAGCATTAGAATGTGTCATATTCTCTTTGGCAATATCTGTTTCCACATCAAGTGCGCGCATTTCCTTTTCTGTTTTGACCTCTTTTTGCTTTTTAGTAATTTGCTCTAATTTTGCGGAAGATTCTTGAATATTGCGGTCGTGTCGGGCAATCTCGAGTTCGATATTTCGTGTTTCTTCATTGAGGGATTCTATATCTTTTAATGTTTGCCTTTCTTGCTTAATTTTTTCATTAAGCTCGTGTCGCACTTGGGCAATTTTGGGCTCTAAATCATCGATTTGCTTATCAAAATGGGCTACTTGTATGAGCTCTTGTAAATGCTTATTCATCACTTGTCCTTTGAATGAGGGTTAATCTCTTGACTTATTTAAGCAGAGAGAGAATGGATTTTCACAATCTGCAATTATAACGTTATATCCTGTATTTTGCAAAATAGAATCAAAAATTTCTACAAAATATTTCTCACTTTCATAATGCCCCATATCAATGAGGCTAATCCCCATACTCTTAGCTATCATCGCATCGTGGTGCTTCACATCGCTTGTAATAAAGCAAGTACTGGGAGATGGTGGGATGCAAGAGAGCAGAGAGCAACCGCTGCCACAGACAATATATACATCGCTAATACTATGCTCCTTTATAGATTCTACATCGCCCTGTATGTATTGCATATAGTCTGTTTGCAGTGATTTGCATACATATTGCGCGAGATTTGGCAGTGATATAGGTGCTATGCTCCCATACATAAACAATCCTTGCGCGACAAAATGCTCCCATTGCAGCACTTTATGGGTAAGATAGGTATTAAGATGAGATTTATCAAAATTGGTATGCAAACTTATCACACAGCAATGCTTCTGTAATAGAATCTGCGCGATATTGGCAGGATACCTATCTGTGCAAAAGGCATTTAAAGGCTGAAAAAACAAAGGATGGTGGGTGATAAGCAATGTCTTTGGTTGAAGTGCTTGTGCGATATTTAGATTGACCTCTAAGCATACGAGTATATGCTCAAATGTATCATTCATACTTCCTAGATTTAGCCCACTCTTATCCCAAGATTCTTGCGTATCAAAGGGCGATATATGATGACATAGTTCATATATATCCTTTACTTTATTGTATTGCATATCTTTCCTTAAAAACATAGAACTTCAAAATCATAATTAAAGCAAAAATAATAGATTCTAAACCTTAAAAACTAACCCGATACAATGCAAATCAGCTATAAAGTTAATTTTTAAGCGCAAGTGGGAGATTTTGCCTTATCTTATCACTCTCTTTGTAGAGTAATTTTGCAAACTTTGGCTAAAATTTGCTTTGTTTTTATTAATTAAGGAGATGTTATGGTAGAGCGATATGCGCGTGAGGAGATGAAAAAACTATGGGATATAAATGCTAAATATTCCGCGTGGTTGGCGGTAGAAAAGGCATTAGTGCGCGGGTGGAATAAGCTAGGTGTCGTGCCTGATGAAGATTGTGAGAAAATTTGCAAAAATGCAAGGTTTGATATTGCACGTATTGATGAAATAGAGAGTGTTACAAAGCACGATTTGATAGCCTTTACTACAAGTGTGGCAGAAAGCTTAGGAGAGGAGAGCCGCTTTGTGCATTATGGAATCACAAGTAGCGATTGTATCGATACGGCTGTGGCATTGCAAATGCGAGATTCTCTGCATATTATCTTACACGATATAGAAGAGCTAAGAACTGTGATTAAAACGCGCTCCTTTGAGCATAAGGATACACTTATGGTTGGGCGCTCCCACGGGATTCACGGAGAGCCTATCACCTTTGGACTAGTCTTAGCGATTTGGTATGATGAGCTAGGGCGGCATTATGAGGCGTTGCAATCTACGCTAGAAGTCATCTCCGTGGGGCAGCTAAGTGGTGCAATGGGGAATCTCGCCCATACGCCCATTGAGCTGGAAGAGCTTGTATGTGCGGATTTAGGCTTAAAGGCAGCAAGAGTGAGCAATCAAGTCATTCAACGTGATAGATATGCAAGACTAATGAGCGATTTAGCCCTTTTGGCTAGTAGCTGTGAGAAAATCGCAGTAGAAATCCGCCATTTGCAACGCACAGAAGTCTATGAGGCAGAGGAATATTTCGAGGAAGGGCAAAAGGGCAGCTCGGCTATGCCGCATAAACGCAATCCTGTGTTAAGTGAGAATATCACAGGGCTTTGCAGAATGATACGAAGCTTTGCACTTCCAGCGATGGAAAATGTCGCATTATGGCACGAGCGCGATATTAGCCATTCAAGCGTAGAACGATTTATCCTACCTGATGGCTTTATCACTACGGATTTTATGCTGTTTCGCTTGAAAGGATTGCTTGAAAAGCTCGTGGTGTATCCTAAGAATATGATGAGAAATCTTGAGCTTACCGGCGGACTTGTATTCTCTCAGCGAATCTTGCTCGAACTCCCTAAGAAAGGTATCTCACGTGAAGAATCTTATAAAATCGTCCAACGCAATGCAATGAAAGTGTGGCGAGATTTACAAAATGGTGGAAATGCGATGAATGCCAAAGGCGAGAGCCTCTATCTACGATATCTCTTAGCAGATAGGGAGTTAGTAAGCCTCATTGGTGAGCAAACCATTAGAGAATGCTTTGATTATGGCTACTATACGAAAAATGTCGATGCCATTTTTAAACGTGTATTTGGTGAAAACTAGCGCATTTCTAAACTTCTAAAACGGGACAAAAGGCTAAAATAATGGAATATATTTTTCACATCTTTATTTCGAACTAAGCGTAAAAAATTGCAAAATGAGCTTAAACAATTAGAGCTTATAAAGATAGGCCACAAGATGGGAGCGAAACGGTATACAAAGCTTATAAAAAGGCTTCAAGGGGAAGCAGTCCTACAAGAGTGGACTTATGCACATACCAAAGTACTACTTTGTAAGCAGGTCTTGCATTTACCTAGGCAGTATATGAGGGCTTAGACATAAAGGTATTGAGAAAGATAAATAAATGCCGATGTAGCACGTAGCCATAAGGAGAAAATGATGTTACGATATATAATAATGTGTTTAGGCTTGGCTAGCGTGTGCGTAGGGATTGACCTAGAAATACGGACAATCACTAAAAATACGGCTGGTGAGATACTGCAGGGCAAAATAAGCTATATCAAAGGCACGGAAATTAAGCACGGGCGCGAGGCGTGGTACGATAAAGATGGGCATTTAATAGAACAAATGCACTTTATCAATGGGCGCAAAGAAGGGCGAGAACTAAAATATTCGCACGAGGGCGAAGTGATTTATGATGCAAACTACAAAAACAATAAACTTCAGGGTATCGCCCTAGCCTATTACCCTAATAATATTCTTAAAAGTGAAATTTATTATGATGAGGGCAAAATCATTGGTAAGGCAAGGTGGTATCACGAGAATGGCGCACTTGCTAAAGAGGCAAACTATAATGATGATATATTAGAGGGAAAACTCATAGAGTATCATACAAATGGCAAAGTTTCACGGCAATATAATTACAGAAATGGTAAGATAGAAGGTGTAGTAAAAGCCTACTTCCCTAATGGCAAAATTGCACAAATGAGCACATATACAAATGGTGTGCAAAATGGTGAGAACAAGCAATATGATGAAAGTGGTATTGTGCGCTTAGAATCTCACTTTGCCAATGGAGACAAGATAGGAGCCGAGCGAAGTTACGATAAAAATGGCGCACTGATCACAGAGCGAGTATATAACACAGGAATACCTAAAGAAGTAAAAGTTAGCTGGTTTTATCCTAATGGGAAACTTAAAATGCAAATGCTCTATGAGGACAATCAAGCATTGTGGCAGAAAGCCTATAACGAACAAGGGGAGGTGAATGCTAAGCTTGATTGCAAGGCAGAAAATTGCCTCGCTGGTTTGGGCGAAATAAGCACACATAGTGGTTTTGCAGAATAAACCATATATGCTACAATTTTAGACATCTTTACCACCTAAGGATATGATATGAATATTGCTCTTTTGCAGCTTTTACCACTTGAGCCCAATAATGGGCGATTAAAAAAATATCTCCAAAGTTGCAAAAAACAAAAAGTGCAGATTGCGGCATTTAGCGAATATATATTTCAGCCTTTTTATAAAGAAATTACTAAAGATTCTAAAGATTTTGCAAAATCTTGTGCAAAACTCCTCTCACATTTGCATAAACTCTCTGTAAGCTATCATCTTGATATAGTCGCACCTATATTGCTTTGTGAAAAAGGTAAAGTATATAAAAGTATTGCGCTTATACAGGGTGAGAGGGTGCAATTTTATCATCAGCAAAGGCTCATAGGCTATTCGCATTGGAATGAAAGGGCATTTTTTGATAATGTCTTACCAAATTCGCCTAAAACACCCCTTGTATTTGAAAAAGAGGGTATAAAAATAGGCATTATTGCAGGATTTGAAATACATTTTGATGAAATATGGCTTAAACTAAAATCTGCAAAAGTTGATGTGGTAATAATGCCTTGTAGCAATACATTTGATTCTAAAGAACGTTGGCGTATTTTATGTCAAGCACGTGCTTTTAACAGCAGTATGGTAATTTTACGTCTTAATGCTATTAATAGCCTCTCTTATGATGGAGTAATTTGGCAATTTTATGGCGATAGTATGTTTGTCAATGCAGATGGACGTATTAAGGATAGTCTTGATAATCGAGAAGGTGTAATGCTCGTAGAGCTAGAAAAATTATATATTGAGACTATACAAAAAGAATGGGGATTTCGATAGGGCTATATCCTACAAACAAAGCAAAATATATCAAATAGCATATAAAAATATTCATTAAGTCTTTAGGATAGAATTTGGGCAATCTCTTTAGAGTGATAGCTAATAATAATGTCCGCTCCGGCTCGTTTAAAGCCTGTAAGCGTCTCAAGTAGCACTCGTTCATAATCAATAAGCCCTGCTTTTTGCGCACATTTTAGCATAGCATACTCGCCACTCACATTATACACAGCTAAGGGAAGCAAGGTATGCTCGCGTATATCGCGGACAATATCTAAATATGCAAGGGCGGGTTTCACCATTAAAATATCCGCTCCCTCCGCTTCATCAGTAAGGCTTTCTAAAATTGCCTCTCTACGATTAGCGCCATCTTGCTGATAAGAATGTCTATCGCCAAAGCTCGGTGCAGAATTAGCCACATCGCGAAATGGTCCATAATAGCCACTTGCAAATTTTGTAGAATAGCTCATAATGGGGATATGTGTGAATCCGCCTTTGTCTAAATAAGCGCGGATAGTAGCCACCATACCATCCATCATCGCACTAGGGGCTATCATATCGCCCCCGCAGCTTGCAAGTACAAGGGCTTGCTGCCCTAGAATCTCTAAGGTAGCGTCATTATCAACACTATTAAGATTCTTATCAATTATGCCACAATGCCCGTGGTCCGTATATTCGCAAAAGCATAAATCAAGCGCAACAATCATTTGAGGAAAATGCTTTTTAATAGCCTTAATAGCTTTAGCAATAATACCTTTATCGCTTAGAGCCTCGCTCCCGCAGGAATCTTTATGACTTGGCAAACCAAAAAGGATTATATGATATATGCCAAGCTTCAAAAGCTCTTCACATTCTTTAAGAATATTATCAACACTCATTTGATATACATCAGGCATAGAGGGAATGGCATTTTTGATATGCTCACCCTCTATGACAAATAGCGGATAGATAAAATCATCCTTGCGCAAATACGTCTCTCGCACTAAAGCTCTCATCGGGGCTTTGAGACGAGTGCGTTTGAATCTTCTAAACATTATTCTTCCTTTTTAAGGGGCTTGGCTTCTTGTCAATAAGACAATAGTTTTCTACCACACAATGATGAATAATAAATATATTATAGCCATTTTCGTGCTTATAGCTGAGGTTAAAATCCTGATTATCAAGGGTGTTTTTAATAATATACATACCCAATCCAAATCCTTGTGATGACGCTTTTTTAGCGTCTTTGAAATAGGGCTTGAAATAAGCTTCTAGTGGGTGGGTGAGCGGGTCCCCTTTTGAACTTGTGTAAAGGCGGTCATTTTTTGTATATACTCTTACTTTGCCATCTTTGCTGTATTTGATAGCATTGTCAAGAAGATTTTTAAGTGCAATCGCAAACAAATCAAAATCAGCCTTAATAAGTGAATCGGGCGAATCAACTGCAATAGGGCTATTGGCGTCAATAAGTAGCATATCTTCAGCATGGACAATTAAATCAGCAAGGAGAAATTCTTGCTTGTTGATATGGTAGTTTTGGGAATTGATTTGCTCAAGCTTTGCAAATTCATTAATCAACTCATTAAGACGTGTGAAGCTGGAGGAAAGCTGCTCCCTTTGTGTAGGGTTTTCTACCATTTCAGCGACAATGCGTCCTTTTGTAATGGGGGTTTTAAGCTCGTGCATAATGGAGCGCAAAAGGAGACTGCGAGATTCATTGAGAGATTTAATTTTATTTGAGGCTTTGTAAAACTCGCGATAGAGCTCACCAATCTCATCTTTAGAAGTATTTTCTTCATCTTGTGTGCCAAAGTTACCTTCTGCAAATTGCTCTATTTGTCCTTTGAGAATCTTAAGAGGCATAAGACTTTTAAGCACAATAAAAAATACAAAAGTCAGCAGCATAATGCCAATAAGTGTGATTATATAAAAATCTTCATAAGTTTTACGTGAATTGTCTTTATAGAGTGTTGTTTCATCATTGGTTTCTAGGAGGATATAGATACCATCTCGAGTATTGATAGCTTTAGCAAAAATACCATCAAAGCCGTAAGGAATCTTATTGATTTCTTGTAAAACCTTCTTAATCTCCTCTTCTTCTACGGGGATAAATTGTATATTTTCTAAATATTGTTTAATCGTGTTGAGATTGCCCCCATATTGCATGATTTCGTTAATGGTGGCTGTAAATTGTTTATAGCGGAGCTCAGAACGGAGATTTTCATTCTCAATATGATCTTCAATAAAATAATATGAGATAGCAAAAAAGCTAAGTAAAGCACATAAAAATAAAACAATAATTTTAAAAAAAATAGAATGTCGAATTTTCAGCATAAGATGCCTTATGCTTCAAGTTTGTAGCCTACACCACGCACAGAGATAATGTATTGTGGTTGCTTGGGGTTTTCCTCTATCTTAGAGCGCAAACGCCCAATGATAACATCAATGCTCTTATTGGAGCTTTCTGGATTGATTGATTCAGATTCTATGGCGATTGCTTCACGTGAGAATACGTGTCCCTTTTTACTAATAAGCAATGTGAGAATCTCATATTCTGCGCGAGTTAATTCAAGTTTTTTGTCTTTAAAGAAAACTTGACGACTATACTTATCGATTTTAAACACACTATCTTTTTCTTTGTCTTGTTCTTTGACATTTTTCTTATTGTAGCGTCTAAGGAGAGATTGGATTCTCGCTACAAGCTCCTTTGGGTCATAGGGCTTTGAGATATAATCATCGGCTCCGGATTTAAGTGCCTCGACCTTATCATCTACATCACTTCTTGCAGAAGAGACAATAATAGGGATACTATTTTGCTTTGCTATTCTTTTACACACTTCAAGCCCATCAAGATTAGGTAATGTCAAATCGAGGAGTAAAATGTCAAAGTGTTTGGCATTTACTGCGCTCATACCTGTGTAGGGTTCATCATAATTAGTAACATTCATATCATATTGCTTAAGATAACCTGTGATAATTTCTGCTAATTCTACATCATCTTCAATCATTAAAACTTCTAGCATAATCCAAAACCTTTAATTGAGTAAGTATAAAGTAAGCGGAAATTGTATAACAAAACACTTTTTAGATAGCTTAAGGGAAATACGCCTCATATAAAGCAAGACAGAAAGGAATTATAGGAGATTGAAAAAAGGAAGCTGCTCAAGTGGGGGTCTTGAGCAGCTCCATAAAGGTTTGGTTGTTTAATGTGAGTATCTAAAAACAAGGAGGAAGCTGGAGGGGGATAACCTCCTTGTTTTTGAGATGACACCCACAATGGGTTAATCCATCACCTTGCCCTATCTCATTCGGGTCAAAGGATAAGAAGGATTGTAAGTGATATTGGCAAATGTAAATTTAACAAGATTATTTTCTTAAATCATTTAATCGTTCAGCAATAATGCTAAGTTGGTATTCAAGGAAGTTAATAGTAAGGCTAAGCTTTGTTTGTAAATTATGATTCTGTGGAGCATTTAAACCTTCAAAAAGCACCAATAAACGCTCTTGGAGCATTTCTAAAAATTCATATTCCTCACGTAAAGATTCATTTGTTTTTGGAATATTTGGAATATTTTGAGGATATGCTGGAGTAGAGATAGGTGTAGTATGTATGGAGATATTTTTTTGTAAATCCATAGAATTTTCATTGGGTTGGGAGAGTTCATTAAGTGTTTCAAGTATTAAATCTTTGAGTTCCATTGCAGTAGCCACCTTTGAAATTGAAGTATATCCTCTTGTGTAGACAGCTCCATAAATATATGTTTTTGTTCTTCATTGACAGGAGGGAAATGCTTTTGTACAAGCATAAGACGTTTAATTGCTATTTGGGCTTCTTTGTTTTCTGGGCGTTCTAAGAGAATCTCCCGATATATCTTAAGCGCATCTTCTTTGAGTCCCATCATTTCATAAATTCGTGCAAGAGAAAGTGTTTTGATACTATTTGCCATATATGTCCTTTGATGGATTGCAAAAAGTATTATATAATGTTTTTATTTGCAAAGACTTTAAAAGAGCTGTATTCTATTTTGATTATCCATAACGCTCTCGCTTAGCCTTTTCGAGAAAAAATTTGGGTGGGAGATATGAAATCTTTATTTATGCTTGTAGGTTCAATTAGCAGAGAGAGAATAAGGACAGCGAGTGATTAACTTAGTGGTAAATATTACTTTATCCATCAAGCAAATCTTGAAAAATAATATGATGTTATAGGATATAGCTGAAGCTATCCAAAATGTGAGAGATAAATATATTGATAGGGTTGGTTTTTGTATTTCCAACGAATTAGATTTATTTTTAGCACTATGCGAAAAGCAGATGAAAATGGTGGAGTGTAGGGGGGTCGAACCCCTGACCTCAACGCTGCCAGCGTTGCGCTCTCCCAACTGAGCTAACACCCCGTGTTTAAAAGCCTTGATTGTGCCTATTTCTCTCTTAAAGCCTCCTTATTTAACTCATTATAATGCTTGATATATACCTCATGCATTGAATCTCGTAATTTTTCATACCATTGCTCATCTTCAAAGTTTGGCATAAAGGCGTCCATAAGCACTACTCTTGCCTTATTGGTTTGTGTTTCCATAGGAGAGCTATTGTAGAGCTTGCGGGTATTAATAAGCACGGCTGGTTGGATTCTAAGCTTGAGCTTTGAAGCGAGAATCTTCGCCCCAGGCTTAAAGGGTAAAAACTCTTCCTCACCCTTACTTCTTGTCCCTTCAGGAAAAATGGCTATTGTGCGATGATTGCTAAGATGCCTTTTTGCTTCTTTAAGCAAAAAGACAATGCCATTTTTATCCTCTCTGTCAATAAGTATCATATCAGGGGCTTTAAGAGCGTGTCCATAAATTGGTATCTCACCTAGCTGTTTCTTGGCTACCCAGCATAGATTGGCTGGGTGAAATGCCTCAAAATAGATAATATCTGTTACGCTTTGATGATTGACTACCAAAAGTTGCGCGTCTTTGTCATATTCTCCTATGCGCTCTACATTTAAACCATTAAGACTAAAAAACCAGCGACATTGCTGCCTCGCCCATCTACCATTTGCCCTATTGCGCGTAATGTAAATCTGGACAATCATGATGGGTAAATAAATCGCGATTGAGAGAGTGGCAAAGAGTGCCTTAATTTTTGCTAACATATTCTTTCCTTATCCAACCAACTTTAGATTCTATAACGACTTTGTAGTAATCCTCATACTCCCCGATAATACTTACTTGTGTAGGGACTTTTACCACTTCCATAATAGTAGAATTATGTGTGGGGATAATGCTTATATTTGCTCCCACTCGTGCTATACCTGAAGTAGCACTAAAAAATATATTATAAGCTAGAATAAGTATAAGTAGAATAAGTATAGTTAAACTTATTTTGCGGATTTTTTTAAACACTATGCAAATAAGCCCAACAAATAAAATTGCCGCACCTATAAATAGATTTTTAAATATTAAAAACGTATTACGTGGTTTAATGTCCCCACCCTCATCGATTGTATTTCGCACGAGCTGAATGGGCAATGTTATATTGATAAACTGCCGTTGTGCTAAATTAAAATACTCAAAAGAGAGAGAGCGAATAGACTTATCAAGTACTACATAATAAATACCATAAGTGATGCCATCAACCACCTTGCTATTTTCTAAGCCCTGTTTAGGATACTGCGCAATTTTCATATGGCTAAGGTTGGCATTTTTGCTCTCAAATTGAAAGATAATAATATTATTTGCCTCGTCATACTCTTTCACACGATAGTCCACTACTTCCATCATATCAGCGATAACGTGATTATAATTGGGATTGTTTGAGAGTTCAATGGCTTGAAAAGTGGCACCCTGAGATACAACCTCTTCCTCATAGCTTCCATCACCTGATATAGCCTTTATGCGCAAAGGAGGGATTATTACATTTTTACCTGTAATATTATATGTATAGATATTTACTAATGTCCCATTATCGCCTGTTCTCCAATCTGGGTTTTTATTTTTTAATACTATATTGTTCTTAGAGGTGAAATCCACCAAGTCTGTGCTTACAAGCTTTGCCCCTGAAAGCAAGGTAAGAGTATATTTCACCTCAATATGTTGTCCTACATATAGGCTTGTATCTGCATTAGGAAACTGCACATTAAGGTAGGCAATCTTTGGCTTTGTATCTGCAAAAACACTCCCTATACATAGCAGCATAACTAAAATGGTATATTGTAACTTTTGTGGCATTTTATCCCTCTAATGGAATCTGCAATAAATTATCAAGCATTGCCACACCATCGCAACTGCCAAGTATAGCCTCAATGGCTCTTTCAGGGTGAGGCATAAGCCCAAAGACATTTTTATTTTCATTACACACTCCCGCGATAGCCTCTACTGAGCCATTGGGGTTACCTGTATATGTAAGCAAAATTTGTCCGTTTGCTTTAAGTTTTTCTAATCCCACTTCATCAATAAAGTAATTTCCATCAGCGTGGGCTATAGGGAGCTTAAGCTCTTGATTCTTAGAATAAGAGCGTAAAAATACATTATTTTGATTAGCGACTTTTAATTTTTGCATTTTTGAAATAAAATGCAGATTCTCATTACGTATTAACGCACCGGGTAATAGCCCCGCCTCACAGAGAATTTGAAAGCCATTGCAAATCCCTAGCACATAGCCACCAGAATCTGCATAATGCTTAATAGCCTGCATAATGGGCGAAAACTGCGCGATTGCCCCACATCGCAAATAATCCCCATAACTAAAGCCTCCCGGAACTACGACAAGCTGTGCATTATCGGGCAAACTTTCATCTTTATGCCACACAATAGATACATTTGCCCCAAGTTTAGCAAAGGCATATTGCGTATCAAATTCACAATTTGTGCCCGGAAAGCGGATAACAGCTACATTCATTATAGAATCTCAATAGCATAATTTTCAATAACCACATTAGCAAGTAGCTCCTCGCACATATTTTGCACGATTTTATAAGCTTTTTGCGCATCGCTTTCATCTAAATCCAAAATAATTTCTTTTGAGAGTTTTACATTTTGCAAAGATTCAAAGCCGTGTACATACAAAGCGTGTGCAATAGCCTTTGCCTGTGGGTCAAGCACTCCCTCTTTAAGCGAAATAAGCACTTTTGCTTTCATATCCCATTCCTTATTTAGTTTCTAACATACGTCGCAAAACTTCCTCATAGGCGACTTTCACATTGCCTAAATCCTGTCTAAACCTATCCTTGTCAAGCTTTTGATTAGTAGCCTTATCCCATAAGCGACAGCTATCGGGGCTAATTTCATCGGCTAGGATAATCTCACCCTTATTATCACGTCCAAACTCAAGCTTAAAATCAACAAGTTTTAAATCCCTTTTATCAAAAAATGTCTTTAACACTTCATTAACTTTACGTGCTTGGGTTTTAAGAATCTCCAAATCACTTTGATTTTCAACCAAACCTAAGATTCTACAATGCTCATCATTAATGAGTGGGTCGCCTAACGCGTCATCTTTGTAATAAAACTCCACAAGTGTATGAGGAATCACTTTGCCATCTTCAATACCCAAACGTTTGGTGAGTGAGCCTGTGGCAATATTACGCACTACCACTTCTATGGGGATAATGGATACTTTCTTGCAAAGCATTTCATTTTCACTGAGTTGCTCTACAAAATGCGTCTTTATACCTGCTTGTTCTAAGAGTGTGAAAAGCAAAGTGCTAATGCGGCAGTTCAATGCACCTTTGCCAGATTCTGTGCCCTTTTTTTCGGCATTAAATGCAGTCAAATCATCTTTAAAAACAGCAATCACATTATTTACATCATTTGTAGCAAACAACTTCTTGCCCTTCCCCTCATAAAGCATAGTTTGTTTTTCCATCACTACTCCTTATTTACTTGGATTAAAAGTGCCTATTACATTCCACGCTTTTAATACATCAATGGCAGTCTTTAGCTGAATATCTTGGTAAATCATCGTTTGAGTAATGAGCTTTTTATCTTCATTAGCAGTTTCTGTCTTAAGATTCTGTGCGTTGATTTTATCAAGCTCTCCTTGCAAATGCCTTTTTAAATCAGATTCCTTAATGCTAAAGCTATTTTCATTCTCTGGTGCAACCCCCGGATATACGACAATATCAGGCGTTACCCCTACCGCTTGAATCGTCCGCCCACTAGGGAGATAATATTTTGCAGTAGTGAGCTTTAGTCCCTCATTTTGGTCTAGCTGCATAACTGTCTGCACACTACCTTTGCCAAATGTCTGCTCTCCTATAAGGACGGCTCGTTTATGGTCTTGCAATGCACCCGCTACAATCTCGCTTGCACTCGCACTCCCACCATTAATAAGCACTACTACGGGTATGTCTGCATAAGGCGCACTCTTCGCCTTATATTCAATATTTTCACCTTTTGTGCGTCCCCTTTGAGTAACAATCAAACCACTTTTTATAAACAATCGACTTAAATCTACTGCTTGATCAAGCACACCACCGGGATTATTGCGTAAATCAAGGACAATACCTTTCAACTTACCGATTTGCCTTAGCTCACTTGATACATTACGTGTTACATTCTTATCAAATGAGGATATGCGCACATATACAAAATCACTATTTTGAATCTTACGCACCTTCACAGAATCTATTTTGATAATATCACGCACGATATTAAACACAAGTGGCTTTGCCTCACCTTTACGCACAATAGTGAGTTCAACCTTTGTCTTAGGCGCTCCACGCATAAGATTCACCGCATCATCAATACTCATATCAATCGTGCTTTTATCATTTACTCTTATGATAACATCACCGCTTTTTAGCCCTGCTTTATCCCCGGGTGTGCCATCAACAGGTGCGATAATGCTTAAAGCCCCATCTTTTAACCCCACGGTAATACCAATCCCGCCAAACTCGCCATCTGTGTTAGCGCGTAAGTCATCAAATTTCTTTTTGTTAAGATAATTTGAATGTGCATCAAGATTGCTTAATAACCCATCAATAGCCTTATCTACAATCTCATCAAAGCTTAATTCATCAACATAATTTTCCTCCACTATCCCCATAATACGGCGTAATTTCTTGAAGGATTCTAATTTATTGGCTTCCTGTACTTTGGGCTTGGCTTTTTGTGCTTCATCAGCCCATAATCCTACAAATAATGCCGAACTTACAAACAATGAGATAATAATACCCGCTAAAACCACTCGTGACTTATTCATTAATAAACCTTACCTTTAAGATTGTAAATTTTTATGTAGCAAAATCAAAGGGTATATTCTACCTAAAAAATTATATATTTATCTAAATTAAAAGCCAAAGTTATAGTTTAGATAAAAGCATAGAATACTCACCATTAGTAAAAATTTGTAAAGAAACGTTGCCGTTTAGAACCAAGTTTTTGACAGGATTTTTGCACAAAATTTTCATTAATGATGCCTTTATCTTGCACATCACATAAAAAATCTTGTATGACATTACGACTGACAAAAACAGGCACATAGCCCACCACTGTTCTGCTCATGATCCCCAAAAAAACACCTTTTTCATCATAAAATGCCCTACCATAGGTAAATTCTTCATAAGATTCGTGCTCTAATTCAAAGCCATACGCACGTTCTTTTTTTTGTGCAAAATCGTAATATGTAGCAGGTTTGTTAAGCTTGATACTTTGAGGGATAAATACAAATGTATTGTCCAAATAAGGATAGTATGCTTGTGTTTGGGGTGCAATAGCTGCATTTGAAGCAAACACATCAATCCCAAAACGTTTGTAGATTCTATCTTGATAATAGCTCTTAGCGCGAACTTGACAAAAGCTATCTACAAATTGTGAGACTTTCAGTAAAGCAAGTCCTGTATCTAAATCAAGTACTTTAAGTTTTAGACTTGCTACACACATCATATTTTCATTAAAATCATCTTGCATTTTAGCATACACTTTTCTAGGCACAATATCACCATTGTAGAGAATCTCCGCTGATGTGATATAAAAGCCATTTTTGAGCAATGTCCCTAGTCCTCTCTTAAATGAGCCATCAGTAAAAGAAACTTCTATGATGGCAGTGCTATAAATCCATTGTGTAGGAGCTGTGGGTTGTATGGTTTTAGAATCTAAAGCGATTTGAGAGGGAGCTTGTGCAGTGTTTATGGCGCGAGATTGTTCTTGTTTAAAGGCAGGACTTTCATTTGTATGTATTGTATCAAGATTGCTAAAAAGTTTTTGCGGGCTTTCATAGCCTTCCATTACCGCCTCTACGGAATCTTCAGAAGCATTAAGCACTCCTGCAAAACCCAAATAAATCAAACATATTATAGTCCATATAAGCATGTGAGCCATATTTTGCTTTAGCACTCCTGTGCTCCTTCATTCAAAAATGATTAAACTAATATCGGTAGAATCCGCCAACTTTTTTATGCCACACAATAATAAAAGGAGAGGAAATGCAAAGAGAAGAATTAAAAGTTTTTGACATCAAAGAAGAGGAGTTATCAAAGTGTAATTACGCCCTTATTGAAGTAGCTAGTCCCAATGGTGAAGTATATGGCACAATGACATTAAAGCTTTTTCAAGATGTGCCACAAAGTGTTACAAACTTCGCCACACTAGCACAAAGCGGATTCTATAATGGGCTTACTTTTCATCGTGTGATACCTAGTTTTGTCGCTCAAGGTGGCTGCCCTGTGGGTAATGGCACAGGGGGTCCGGGCTATCGTATCAAATGCGAAGTAGCAAATAACAAACACAGGCACGTAAAAGGTGCCCTTTCTATAGCTCACGCTGGGCGTGATACGGGCGGGAGTCAGTTTTTTATCTGCCTTGCTCCACAGCCTCATCTTGATGGAGAACATACGGTTTTTGGCGGTATCGATAGAAAAGATTCTCAAAGTTTTGATGTGCTTGATAAGATGAAGCAAGGTGATATTATCAAATCTATCACTATTTGCGAAACTCTCTAATCGCCCTTAAAGGCAAATATAATGATGAAACATCTGCTTCCTCTGACGCTCATTGCGAGTTTGCGATTTTTTGGGCTTTTTATTGTGCTGCCTATTATTGGGCTTTATGCTGATGAATTTCACACGACTGCCTTTCTTGCGGGATTAGCAGCGGGTGGCTATGCGCTCACACAGATTATATTTCAAACGCCTTTTGGAATCTTAAGTGATAAATACAATCGCAAACATATCATTGGCATTGGTTTATTGATTTTTCTGCTTGGCTCTTTAGTGTGTGCGTTTGCTAATGATATTACTATGCTTATTATTGGGCGATTCTTACAGGGTGTTGGGGCTATTGGCGGTGTGGTGAGCGCACAAGTGGCTGATTTAGTGCGCGAGGAGGAACGCAATAAGGCTATGGCGGTGATGGGCGCGGGAATCTTTATGAGTTTTGTGCTTGCTATGTTTTTAAGCCCTATTATTGCAAGTCATTTTGGCTCCAATATGCTCTTTCTTATCACTAGCGTTTTGTGCGTGTTTTCATTGATTGTATTGTATTGGAAAGTGCCTAATACACCTAATGTCAAATATCATTTTAATGATAGCAAGATTCATGATCTCCTTACCGATAAGAATCTGCTGATTATGTATCTTAGCGCATTTTTGCAAAAGTTCTTAATGATTCTTACCTTTGTGTGTGTAAGTTTCGCTCTCATCCATCATTTTTTACTAGATGAAGACGAATTATGGCTTATCTACACTCCTTCGGCGATCATAGGCACTTTAGCTATGGGTCCTGCATCAATTTTTGCGCAAAAAAAGGGGCAATTTAAAGCCGTTATGCTTTTTGGTATTTGTGCATTTGTGCTTTCATACTTTCTTATGGCTTATGCAGTCAAAGAGAGTGAAAAATGGCTTATATTGTTGATGATGATAGTGTTTTTTATGGGTTTTGCCGTGCTTGAGCCGATTATGCAATCTCTAGCTAGTCGCTATCCTAAGGCACATCAAAAGGGAGCGGCACTTGGTATTTTTACTACGCTTGGCTATGTGGGTTCAGCACTTGGGGGTATGTGCGGAGGGTGGCTCTATGAGGCGGTAGGGGTCTTTAGTCTTTCTCTTATCGTCGCAGTAATATGTATTATATGGGCTATACTCTTAATCCTCTTTTTAAGCAATCCTAAAAATCATAAAAATGTATATCTTAAACTTGAGGGGAATATCGCCTCTAGACTTAATAAGCTTGATACTTTGCAGGGCATTATTGAGTGGTATATTAACCAAAATGAGCATATTGCTATTATCAAGTACGATGCTACTTTGATTCAAGAAGCGGCTATTTTGTGGGTATTTAAGGGGGCATAATGGAACTATATGAAAAAATCATTATTGCTAGTGCGATGGGGCTATATTTATGTTTTTTAATCTATCGTAATAGAAATTACTTCACCCGCAATAAAGATAATGAAAATGAGTCCAGAAAATAATCTATTAGAATCTAGCACCTCCCCCACGATAAGCAAAAAAATTACTCGCATAGTGGGCAAGACAAATGCGCAATATAACCTTATCAAAGCAGGTGATAAAGTGCTACTTGGCTTAAGCGGGGGCAAAGATTCTATCCTACTTGCCACACTCCTTGCCTATATGCAAAAACACGCGCCCTTTAAATTTACTTTCAAAGCCTTAACGGTAGATTACGGCAGAGGCGGGGAATATGAATATATTTTTGAATATTGTCAAAAACTTGGAATCCCTTACGAACTCTACCGCACGGATATTTACCAAATCTTAGAGCAAAACAAAAGAGAGGGGACAATTTATTGCAGCTTTTGCTCACGTATGCGGCGAGGAGCATTATATAGCAAGGCTTTAGAGGGAGGGTATAATAAACTCGCCCTAGCACATCATCTTGATGATGCTGCGGAGAGCTTTTTTATGAATCTTACTTATAATGGTGCAATGCGCTCTATGCCACCTATTTATCGTGCAGAAAATGGCCTAGAGGTGATACGTCCGCTGATTTTCGTGCGGGAGAGGCAGATTATTGACTTCATCGCGCATAATCACATCTACATCGCACCAGATTGTAACTGCCCTATTAATTGGCTAGATTCTGATAAAAAGCCTTTCGCGCGTGAGGCGACAAAGCAATTTCTTAAAAATATGGAGGAGCAAAATCCCCAATTTTTCAAATCGCTCAAAAATGCCTTTAGCAATATCCACGCAGGAAGCTTTTGCGATACACGTTACATTCATCAATAAAAAGATATCTTTATCTTGATGTTTTTGGTTTCTTTTTATCGCAAAAAGATGTAATCCTGCAAGACAGAAGAATCAAGCTTCCGCTTTTTTACCCTAAAGGAATCAAGGCTTTGCCCGTATAGCCTTTACAGGATTACATCTTTTTCGACAAACATTGCAAAATACCAACACAGGGAGCATAACTAACGTAAGTAACACAGGGACGATCACCACCCTTACTAACGAAAATACCATCACTACATTAAGCAACAACACAAACGGCACAATCACAACTTTAAATAATAACAGCACCATAAGCACTCTTACCAATGCTGCCAATGCCAATATTGGGACATTGAATAATAATGGGACGGTAACCAATAACTTTGCCAATCAAGGCACAATAGATGCATTAAATAATCAAGCAAATGGGAGCCTTGTAAGGATTACAAACTCTGCGACAGGACGCATCAATACGCTAACTAATGAAGGCAATATGACTGGGGGGATTACTAATCAAAGGGGTGGGACAATAGGCACTATCACAAACAGGACAGTCCTCACAGGTTGGATTGTCAATCACGGCAATATCACCACAGGTATCATTAATGAAAATAATGGAAGCATAGATTTTGTTCTTAATAATAACACGATGGGGAATATTATTAATCGTAATGG
>NZ_CAJTLL010000006.1 GCF_910577135.1 uncultured Helicobacter sp. | reverse complement strand
CACGAAACAGATCTCATTTATGCCCCTCACGCTAAAGATTCAAATCATCAAAGCTTTATCATTCCTTTTAGTCGCTATACACGCACAGATTTAGGACAAGGATATATAGGGAGTGAATTCTCTGGTGGAGCATTGCTAGGCACATTTAAGAATCTAGATACTTGGGGGAATGCTGGAATCTATCTAGGCTATGAGCAAGGTAAGGCTACTCTCCCTCGCTCTACTGGAGAAGCAAGAGTGAATAATAGCAGTATTCTTGTGGGTGGGACATACTATAAGACATTTTACACAAGTGGTATGAGGGAATACTATATGAAACTCTCTTTACACGCCCAAATACAAAGCCCTGAGTTTGAGCTTTATCTCAATGCCCTTGATATATCAGCTATTAATAAGCTAAGTGCGTATGGGGCAGAAGGAGAGTTTAAAATAGAATAGAGTTAAAAACCGCTATCGCATTTATCATTAGCAGAAGCATTTACGCACAATGCTTATCCACACTTACAAAGCAAAGATTCTAAGGTAGAGAATCGAGTATATGATGGCTACGCTGTTGCAATATATTTGTCGCATTTGTAGGAGTGCAATACAAAAGAATGGGAGGAAGCGATAACCAATACACTAAGAGGAGAATTTAAGGATAAAGGGGTGGGGTATAAAACTATAAGCCTACCTTAAAGTTTGCTAACATAGAATCTTATTTAAATTTTATCCATTAAGCACCATAAGGAAACAAAATGTTTAGAGAAATAAGAAGAATATTAGGAAAATTAAGACGAAAAATAAATAGCTATTGCTTTGAGACAAAGCTCTATCTTTTTCATCGCAATAAACAAAATATTTTAACTGGGGGGGGGGATAGAACAGAGAAATCCACAATTAATCATTTCACTTACCTCCTATCCTAAACGCAATCACATACTCCACCACACGCTTTATTCACTATTCACACAAAATTTAAAACCCAATAAAATCATTCTCTACCTTACCACGCAAGAATATCCGCAACATGAAGCTAATTTGCCCGATAAGTTTCTCGCATTCCAACACAAAGGCTTAGAAATCAAATGGGTCAAAGAAAATTTTAAGCCCTATAAGAAGCTTGTCTATGCTTTGCAAGATTTTCCTCGTGACATCATCGTAACCGCCGATGATGATACCATATATCCGTCATATTGGCTAGAGCGGCTTTATCACGCTTACACACAAGCCCCACAATACATTCACGCCCACCGCGTCCATAAGATAAGCCTTGATAAGCATAATCAGCCCCTTCCCTATAATGATTGGGAATCTTGCATTGATTTTAGGCATACTACCCCTTCGTTTTTGCACTTTTTTACTGGCGTTGGCGGGGTGCTTTACCCTCCGCATAGCTTAGGCACACAAGCCCTAGATTCTAAAACATTTATGGGGCTTTGCCCTACGGGTGATGATATTTGGTTTTGGGCAATGGCGGTATGCAATGATGTGAAATGTAATGCCGTGGAAAATAATATTAGGGAAATAAGCAGTTTTGAATGCGAGGGCAACCCCTATGGTATATCAATCTCACGCAAGGACAAAATGATATTCAACTCCAAAATATACTAACACGCTTTCCACAAGTGAAAGAAAAGATCGTGCTTGAAAACAATTTAAGAAAAAATACCTGCAAAAGCCCATAACCCTTATATTTTAAGAGTACTAACTTTATCCTTGCAATATTCTGCAAAAACTACATAAAACATTCAATACATTTTGTGTTTAACTTCACCTCTACAATACCACGCACAGAGTTAATACAAAAAATTCTACTTGCCTTTTTAAGATGCTTAAGATACAAATTTTTCTCCCTGATACACCCATTATCTAAAAGCACTGCACGTAGCGTCCCTCCAAGTAGTCCATTTTGAATCCTAGGTGTATAGTATCTCCCCTCTATCTCACATAAAACATTGCTCCTGCTACCCTCACTCACAAAACCCTTTTTGTTACAATACAGCATATCGAATATCTTATGTTCTTTAATCAGCTCCTGCGCATTGGCAAAATGTGCGCGCTGCGTGGTTTTATGATATATCAAAGGATTATGCTTATCTATATTTTGAGATGATACAAGCAGGGTATGTGAGGCAATATCATCTAGTGGCGATATGCTAAGATTCAATACACCATCACGTGATAAAGTAAGTCTCACTATGCAACGTTTATAGGGCAAGGGCATTTGCAAGAATTCAAACAAAAAGTGCGCCCTCCCCCATAGCCTATCCTCACCATCAAAGCAAATATAGCTATAACGTGTGATAAAATCATCGCTAATATTCGTCTCACTAGGTGAAACAACTGCACATAACCTTTGTATAAGCTTAGATTCAAAGCCCAAATCACAGGCGCTCTTATACATACGATTTAAATGCTGCGCAAGGAGAAAAATATGTCCCTCATCATAAAGCATTGTCTCAAAAAGTGCATAATCCTCTTTAGCAGATAAAAAGCGGCTTTTTAATGCAAGCTCAGCATATTCCTCCTCACAGACAGAATCCCACACTACCCCACTTCCCACGCCATAGTGATAGCAAGATTCACTAGAGTGCTTAAAAAGCGTGCGAATAGGCACGCACAAAGATGTATCTTTAGCAGAAATCACGCCTAAAGCACCACAATACACACCTCTCAAACGAGATTCTAAGCTATGGATAATCTCCATTGTCTTAAGCTTAGGTGCACCACTGATAGAGCCACAGGGGAAAAGGGCTTGGAATATCTCACGTATACAAATATGGGCTAATCGCCCTTGTAATGTAGAAACCATTTGATGAAGACTAGGATAGCTATGAATAGCACAAAGCTCCTTCACACGCAAAGAATGGGGTTTGATAATCTTGCTTAAATCATTGCGGAGTAAATCCACTATCATTATGTTTTCACTGCGATTTTTGCTATCGGCCTGTAATCGCCCTTTAAGCTCTCTATCCTCGCCGCCCTTGCCTCTTTTTATCGTCCCTTTCATCGGTTGCGCGGTAATAGTGTGATTTTTCACCTTAAAAAATAGCTCAGGCGAAAAACATAGAATCTCCATAAATACATTTTTCATATAAGCTTTATAGGTGGTATTTTGATGGGAAAGGAGCTGCTTAAAAAGATGTTTAGGTTTAGTGGGGGAATGCAGCAATATTTCTTGCGTAAAATTGACTTGATAGCTATCGCCCTTGTGAATATGGTTTTTTATCACTTGAAAACCTTGCGTATATGCTTTAGAATCTAATCCCTTAACAATATGCAAAGAGGGTTTTGTATGCGTATGTAAGAATTTAAATTTTTTACGTTTTTTAAAAAGTGTGAAATAAAGCAAAGGAGAAGTATAGGAAACTGATTGATGAAGCTGTATTATAGCTTTATGCAGGTGTTCATAAGCCCCAAGTTTATAAGTGCTTAGCAAAACCCCTGCTTCATACGTAATATAGCCTACAAAATAACCTTTGTTTTGAGAGTTAAGAAATATATCTATAGAATCTAACGCACTCAAAACACCCTTTATATCAAAAGCTATAAGCTTTCTTAAAGGTTTTTTATATGTATAAGAACCATAAACCACCATTGTATAACAAGCGATTTTAACATTTAAGGAGAGCCGCTCCTAAATTCTATATAAATTCAATAATCGCCATTTGTGAGGCATCACCCCTACGGAGACGAGTGCGTTGAATTCTTGTATATCCACCATTGCGTCCATTATATTGAGGGGCTATTTCTGTTACAAGTTTTTTAGTCGCCCTCTTTTCTTGCAAATGCGCAAATACATAGCGATGTGCGTTTAAATCACCACTACGCGCTACACTCACAAGCTTTTCAATATAACTTTGCAATTCCTTTGCCTTAAATACACCTGTCTCAATTTTATTGTAAGTAATAAGCGCAATGGCAAGATTTTTTAATAACGCCTTGCGATGAGCAGATGTGCGTCCTAATTTCCTATATCCGTGTCTATGTCTCATCTAGCTCTCCTTGTCTTAATTATTTCTCATCTTAGCCAACTTGCGATTGAGTAGCTGTAAAATATCTTCGGCAATTTCTCCACCCACAGAATAACCAAGCTCTTCTAGCTTTTCTGCAATTTCTTCGTAAGACTTTTTACCCATATTTTTGATATTTTTAAGCTCATTCTCACTCATAATCACTAATTCACCCACATACTCTAAGCCTGATCTATCAAGGCAGTTAAAGCAACGCGCGCTTAAGTTTAATGTATCAATCTTAATCATTAATGTTTTAAGCTCACCAGAATCTTCAGCAATATTTTTTGCATTATTGCTTGTTTCACTTAAATCTACACCAAAAATACTCATTTGCTTATGCATAATGGCTATAGCCTCGTTAAATGCAGTAAGTGGCTCAATTTGCCCGTCTGTCTCAATATCAAATATGATTTTTTCATAATTTGGATTGTCCTCGACAAGCACATTTTCTATTTCATACACTACTCTTTTTACAGGAGTAAAATACGCATCAAGAGGGATATAATCCTCTGCTATCGTAGCACGAATGCTTTCACTTGGCACATAGCCTATACCCTTTTGCACAATAAGCGAAAAACTTAGTGCAGCATTTTCATTAATGGTAGCTAAATACGCATCGGGATTCACAATCCCCACCAAATCATTAGCTAGCTCACCTGCATTTAAAACCATAGGTCCCTTAAGCTCATAATGCAACTGCACGTTATCCACTTCTTTATCTTTAATCAAAAAACGAATATTTTTAAGATTGCTGATAAAATGCGACACATCTTCTACAATACCACGAATAGAATCAAACTCGTGCGATACACCTTGAATCTTTAAAGCCGTAGGTGCATAACCCACAGAGCTTGAAAGTAACAAACGACGAATGGGGTGAGCCAATGTAATAGCATATCCAGATTCAAAAGGATAGGCATTAATTTTAATTCTATTGGCTGAAATTTCTTCAATATTTATATCCGTAGGGATATAAGGCTCAATTTTAATCATATTCATTTTGCGACCATCCTTTATTTACTTAATTATTTGGAATACAACTCAACTATCAGTCTCTCTTCAATAGGTATCACTACTTCTTCTCTTTGTGGAAAACGCGTAAAGATACCAAACTTTTTATCCTTATCTACATCTACCCAAGGTACAATGCCTGTTTGTACGGTTAAATCTATTGCACGGATAATTTGAGGATTATTTTTACTTTTTTCTTTTACCTCAATTTTTTGTCCGGGTTTAACAATATATGAAGGAATATCCACACGTTTACTATTCACAAGAATATGTCCATGTGTAACAAGCTGCCTTGCAAATCTCCTTGTTGTCGCAAATCCCATACGATACACTACATTATCCAAACGTTGCTCAATAATGCGTATTAGATTTTCACCTGTATTGCCCTCTTGGCGATTGGCTTCTCTAAAAAGAGAGCGGAATTGCTTTTCACTCACACCATACATCATTTTTGCCTTTTGCTTTTCGCGCAATTGCAACCCATATTCCGAAATTTTACCGCGCTTTTGTCCGTGCTGTCCTGGTCCATAAGGTCGCTTATCAAGCGCACTCTTACCTGCCAATCGTCTCTCACCCTTTAATGCAAGAGATACGCCAAATCGTCTTTCTAATTTTTCAACCGGTCCTCTATATCGTGCCATACACTACTCCCTTATACTCTTCTTCTTTTTGGTGGTCTGCAGCCATTATGTGGCAATGGTGTGATATCTTTTAGCCATAAAACCTTAATACCCTCAATCGCCCCTACACTTTTAACAGCTGTCTCTTTCCCACTACCCGGTCCCTGCACTTTAATGCCAACTTCTTTGATTCCGTGTTCTTTAGCCTTTTCCATTGCAGCTTCCACGGCTTGTTGTGCGGCATAAGGGGTAGATTTTTTACTTCCTTTGAATCCTAATCCACCAGCAGTAGCCCAGCATAGAACATTTCCCATTTCATCAGTAATAGTTACATTTGTATTATTAAATGACGCAGAAATGCACACAATGCCACGTGCAATATTCTTTTTGACATTCTTTTTTTTCGTTACACCTTTTTTTGCCATCTGCCTACTCCTTATTTACTACCAACGGTTTTTTTCTTGCCTTTGCGTGTGCGAGCATTATTTTTTGTCGTCTGTCCTCGCACAGGCAATCCTTTTCTATGTCGTAAGCCCCGATAACTGCCTAAATCCATCAATGACTTAATATCCATTGTTACTTTTTTACGGAGGTCACCCTCTACCATATAACCTTCTTGAATCTTTTTTGCAATAGATGATACTTCATCTTCGCTGAGATCATTAACTCGCTTATCAAAAGAAATATTTACAGCTTTAAGAATATCTCTTGAGCTTTTAAGCCCAATACCATAAATATAAGTAAGAGCGTATTCTACTCTTTTCTTTTTTGGCAAATCTACACCAGCAATTCTAGCCATTTTTTATCCTTGTCTTTGTTTGTGTTTAGGGGTTGAGCAAATCACTCTAACCACGCCTTTACGCTTGATAACCTTACATTTGTCGCACATCTTTTTGACTGAAGGCCGAACTTTCATACCTGCTCCTTATATATTTTTCTAACTTTTTTGAGTTAAAGCTGCTGATTCTAGCGAAAAAATTTTTAAAATCTACTTACAAACTTCATTTCATTTATGTCTATAAGTAATTCTTCCCTTATCTAGGCTATAAGGGGTTAGCTCGATTTTTACCATATCTCCGGGTAAAATTTTAATATAGTGCATGCGCATTTTGCCCGCAATGTGGCAAAGCACTATATGTCCATTTTCAAGCTGCACACGAAAAGTTGCATTTGGCAAAGCTTCAATCACTTTACCATCAACTTCAATCACATCATCTTTTGCCATTTATTACACCTCCGTTAAGATCTCTGCTTTGCCATTGACAATAGCTATTGTATGCTCATAATGGCTACCATTTAAACCATCTTTTGCCACCACTGACCATTTATCATTTAAGACAATAGGCTCTCCATCACTATGGACAATCATTGGCTCTAAGCAAAACACCATCCCTTCTTTAATCTTTGGACCTTGCTTTGGATTGGGAGATTCTAAATAATTTGGAATCTCCGGCTCCTCGTGAGGTGCTCTCCCTATGCCGTGTCCACAAAATCCGCGTAATGGCACAAAACCTCGCTTTGTAATTGCCTCTTCTAATATCAAGCTTAATTCCTTAAAACGCATACCTACGCGCACTTGCGAGATAGCCTCATATAATGTATCTTTCGCGCATTTAATCAATTCTTTGTCAGCTTGAGCTATCTCCCCAATTCCAAGTGTGATAGCCGCATCACCATACCAGCCATTATATTCCACACCAATATCAATCCCTAAAATATCGCCTTGCTTGAGCCTATAATCCGTAGGAATACCGTGGATAATGACTTCATTTACAGATGTGCAGATAGACTTTGGGAACCCATATAGCTGGTAAAATGCAGCCCTCCCGCCTTGAGCAGCGATAAACTCTTGTGCCATTGTATCAAGCTCAAGGAGAGAGACGCCCTCCTTTGCTTGAAGACTTAAAAATTGCAAAGTTTGAGCGACAATTTTATTAGGAATGCGTAAAGATTCTATATCTTTTTTGCTCTTAATGCTAATTGCCATTTCAAAGCCCTACGGCACTTAGGGTTTGATATTTACTCATATAAATTTGAGCCTCGATACGTCTCATCGTATCAATAGCCACCTGCACCACAATCAGCACCGCTGTCCCACCAAAATAAAAAGGCACACCTGTAAATTTCACAAGCACCCACGGGAGCGTAGATACAAGAGCCAAATAAAACGCACCCCAAAAGGTAAGATTACTCGCTACATTATTAAGGAAATTTGATGTCCCCTCACCCGGACGCAATCCGGGTATGAATCCACCCTGTCTTTTGAGATTATCCGCGATGTCCTTCGCATTAAATACGATAGAAGCATAAAAATATGCAAAGAAAATCACCAAAACAAACATCAAAAAGTTATAGATATAACCATCGGGTCTTAAAATATCTGCAATGGATTGAATCACGCTATTTGATGAGGCTTGTAAAATAGTCGATGGAAATACAAGCAACGCTGAAGCAAAAATAGGCGGAATAACCCCGCTTAAATTAAGCTTCACAGGAATGTAGTTCATAATGCGCTTGTTTTGATTCTGCATTACCACCTTGCGCGCATAAGATACAGGTATGCGCCTTTCGGCTAATTCAATATAGATAATCACCCCAACTGTTAAGAGAATCACAGCTAATAGGACAAGGAGCATAAATATATTAATTTGCCCTGTATTGACGAGGTTAAAGGTATTGCCTATGCTTGAAGGAATGCCTGAAACAATACCACCAAAAATAATCAAACTAATCCCGTTGCCTACACCTCGTTGTGTAATCTGCTCTCCAATCCACATAAGCAACATTGTGCCTGCAAGCATTGAAAACACAGAAACAGCAATAAAAAGATTCAAATCAATTTTAATCGCCCCCATACTCATACTATTAAGCCCAATACTTACACTCACTGCTTGAATAATAGTAATCCCAATAGTTACATAACGCACAATTTGCATATATTTTTGCATACCATCGCGTTCTTTTTTCATCTTACCAAGATTGGGGAAAGTCGCTGCAAGAAGCTCCATAATGATAGAAGCGGTAATGTAGGGCATAATGCCAAGTGAGATAATGCTAAAACGTTCCACCGCATTCCCACTAAACATATTAAATAAGCCTAGCGCATTATTTGCATTATCGTCAATAAAAGATTTAATCAACCCAACATCTACGCCCGGAACAGGCACATACGCCAAGATTCTATATGCAAATAAAAAGGCAAGAGTGATGAGAATCTTATTTACAATGCTTTTTGTCATTCTTTATTTCCGCTTGTTGTAATGCAAGTATCTTTGGTTTTAGCAGCTAAAGCTTTGGCTTTTTTGCCAATGAGCTTTACTTTTGTCGCGCCTTTAGGAATACTAAAATGTGCTCGTAATATTTCCATATTAATTTCTGTGAATGTATCAAAAACCTTTGCCTTATCCACATTAATAACAACGGGTTTAATAACACGTGAAGTAAAGCCCACTTTAGGCAAACGTCTTTGAAGTGGTTGCTGTCCGCCCTCAAAACCTCTCTTTGCCTTATAGCCGCTACGAGCAGTCTGTCCCTTTCCACCACGCGTAGAAGTTTTGCCCATTCCGCTGCCCTGTCCTCTACCTACACGTTTAATATCTTTTGTGCTGCCTTTTGCTGGTTTAATCTTTTCTAACATAGCCTACTCCTTAAGCCTTAATACGTGCAAGTGCGTCAAAAGTTGCACGAACGACGTTATAGGGATTATTAGACCCGAGTGATTTAGTCAAAATATCTTTAATCCCTGCAAGTTCTATCACTGGGCGAGTAGAACCACCCGCGATAACGCCCGTCCCCTCGCTAGCAGGTTTTAAGAGAATCTTACTTGCATTATATTTATGCTCAATATCGTGGGCTATGGTTGTCCCTTTGATATTTACTTTAATGATATTTTTAAATGCATCATCAATAGCCTTTTTAATCGCATCTGGCACTTCTTTTGCCTTGCCAAGCCCAAAGCCCACAAGCCCATTTTTATTGCCTACTACCACAAGCGCATTGAAACGGAATCTACGTCCGCCTTTAACAACCTTTGTAACCCTACCGATATTCACAACCACTTCGCTAAATTCTTCTCTATTGATTTCCATAAACGTCCTTTGATTATAACTTTATGCCATTTTCGCGCAAAGTATCGGCAAATGCCGCTACAACGCCGTGATAGAGGTATCCATTTCTATCAAATACCGCCTCTGCAATCTTAGCCTTCTTTAATGCGGCAGCAAACTCATTAGCAATTTTTTTCACATCTTCTTTATTGTTACCTAGTTTAAGCTTTTTGCCATCAATACAAGCAAGTGTTACACCCAACTCATCATTAATAGCCTGTGCGTAAAAATATTTATTAGACCTAAATACACTGATACGTGGCTTATTCGCTATGCCATAGATTCTGCCTCTTGTGCGTAGCTTTCTTTTTGTCCTAAGAAGCTGCTTTTGCTTTAATACTTTCTCTGTCATATCTTACCCCTAGTTATTTTTTAGAAGTTTTGCCGGCTTTGCGAATGATGGTCTCATCGCTGTATTTAATCCCCTTGCCCTTATAAGGCTCTGGTGGTCTAAACTCGCGAATTTCAGCCGCAATCTGCCCTACTTGCTGCTTATCAGCACCTTTAATAGTAATCGTATTCTTATCCACGCTCATTTCAATACCTGCAGGGATAGGATAAATCACTGGATGAGAGAATCCCAATGCCATTTCAAGATTCTTTCCGCTAATATTTGCCTTATAGCCCACACCATTGATTTCAAGCACTTTTGTGAATCCTTGAGACAAACCGATAATAATATTATTTGCTAATGCACGATATGTCCCCCAATATGCACGAGATTGCGCTTGAGAATCTATACAGCTAAAGCTCAAAGCCCCATCGTTTAGTGCGATTTGCACGCGTCCATACGTCTCTAGCTCTTTTTGCTCTTTTGTGCCCTTAAATAGAATCTTGCTTCCTTGCACGGATACCTCTACGCCTTTTGGAATACTAATAGGCTTTTTACCAACTCTTGACATATCTTTCTCCTACCATATACTACAAAGTGCTTCGCCACCAACATTTGCACGATAAGCTTCATCATTGGCAATCACACCTTTACTTGTGCTTACCACTATCGTGCCATAGCCATTTTTAAAACGTTTTAGCTCATTATGTCCCTTATACACACGGCGACCGGGCTTACTGATGCGTTTAATTTCATTAATAGCACTTCTCCCACGCTCATCATAAGCAAGCTGCACCATAATGGATTGCTTACCATCTTTATCGTTTACCTTATAATCCTTGATAAAACCCTTCGTCTTAAACACTTCTAGGACTGATACGACAATCTTAGCATAATACAATGTCGTAACCTCTAGTCTCCTCATAGAAGCATTACGAATCCTCGTCAAAGAATCTGCAATAATATCATTTACCATACTTTCTCCTTACCAACTTGCTTTACGCAATCCGGGTATCAAGCCCTCATTACCCATTTTCCGCAAACACACTCTACATAATCCAAAATCGCGATATACAGAATGAGGTCTGCCACACACTTGACATCTTGTATAGGCTCGCGCACTAAATTTTGCCTTTCTTTTTGCCTTTGCAATAATTGATTTTTTCGCCATTTTATCGTCCTTTCGCAAAAGGCATACCAAGAAGCTCAAGCAACTTAAACGCCTCTTTATCACTATTAGTGGAAGTTACAAATGTAATATTCATACCATGAGTTACCATAATATCATCATATACGACCTCGGGGAACATTAACTGCTCATTCAAGCCAAAGCTATAATTACCTCTACCATCAAAGCCGTTACGTTTCACACCTCTAAAATCTTTCACACGAGGCAAAGCAATAACAATGAGCTTTTCTAAAAAGTTATACATCATTTTGCCACGAAGTGTAACTTTCACACCCATAGGCATACCCTCACGCATTTTGAATCCTGCAACAGATTTCTTTGCTAATGTAATGACCGCCTTTTGCCCTGCGATGAGCGAAATCGTATCAGCGATATTTTGCATTACCTTAGAATCTTTTGCATAATCTCCTGCTCCAACGCTAATGATAATCTTTTCAAGCTTTGGCAATAGCATAGGATTGCTGATATTTAGCTCACTTTTAAGTTGGGAGATAATCTCATTTTTGTATTTTTCTCTTAATGCAAACATCAATTATCTCCTTCCACTTTTTTTACATTTGAAATACTCATTGGCATTTCTTTGGTTAAAAATCCGCCTTTAGGATTCTTATCATTTGCCTTGATTGCCTTTTTTACGATTTTACAGCCCTCAACAATCACTTGTGCTTTTTTAGGCAACACTTGCAAAACCTTTGCCTTTTTGCCCTTATCATCACCTGCGATAACAAGCACCAAATCACCTTTTTTTATCTTAAACTTTGCCACTATAACACCTCCGGAGCTAACGATACTATTTTCATAAAATTAGCGTATCGCACTTCTCTACTTACTGGTCCAAAGATTCTCGTGCCAATAGGCTCTCTTTTAGCATCAAGAATCACCGCCGCATTATCATCAAAGCGTACCAAAGAACCATTATCGCGATGGATTTCTTTTTTACTTCTTACTACTACTGCCTTGACAACTTGCCCTTTTTTGACTTTCCCATTTGGGATAGCCTTTTTCACAGAAGCGACTATCACATCGCCTACACGTGCATATCGTCTATGGCTACCGCCCAAAATCTTAATACACATAATCTCTTTCGCACCGCTATTGTCTGCGACATTCAATCTTGTAAAACTTTGTATCATAGCTCTACTCCTGCGGTAATAATTTCTTTGAATCTAAAAGCCTTTGTTTTAGAGATTGGCTTACATTCAATCGCACTAATCACATCGCCAATTTTGGCACTATGATTCTCATCGTGGATAGTATATTTTTTGAAACGTTTAACGATTTTACGATACTTTGTATGCACCACTTTGCGTTCTACTAAAATCACTACACTCTTATTCCCTGCTCGGCTGATAACCTTGCCCTGAATCACCCTCTTATGTGCTTGTTTTTCACTCATACTCAATCCTTTTTCGCACTTAAAGCTGTATTAATTCTTGCAATATCCTTGCGAATCGTTTTAATTTCACTTGGATTGGTAAGCTGCATTGTTTTGAGTTGCAATCTTTTTTCAAAAAGCAACGACTTTTTCTCTTTCAACATTTTTTGCAATTCTGCAACGTCCTTATCTTTCAATTCAATAAATTTCATTTTCACTCTCGCTGTTTATGATTTTGGTTTTAAAAGGGAGCTTACTTTGAGCTAAGGCTAATGCCTCTCGCGCTAAAGATTCTTCAATCCCTGCCATTTCATAAATAATGCGACCGGGCTTGATATTCATCACCCATTTTTCCACACCACCTTTACCCTTACCCATTCTTGTTTCAAGGGGCTTTGCCGTGAGTGGTTTATCAGGGAAAACGCGTATCCACACCTTCCCTGCTCTTTTGATATGTCTTGTCATCGCAATACGAGCAGATTCTATTTGACGTGAATCTATACGCCCGTGCTCTAATGCTTTAATCCCAATATCGCCGAAAGCTAAACTTGCACCTCGGAAAGACTTACCCCTATTGCGTCCTTTCATCTGCTTTCTATATTTTGTTCTTTTTGGCATTAACATAATTATTGCCTCCCTCTTCGTGATTTAGAACGCGCCTCTTTATCGCCGCTCTTTCCCTCTTCTTTTTTTTCAGGCAAAATACCTTTATGCAATACTTCACCTTTGAAAATCCATACCTTCACGCCAATGATTCCATAAGTTGTCATCGCTTCGGCAAAGCCATAATCAATCTTAGCACGAAGTGTATGTAAAGGCACACGTCCTTCCATATACCATTCTGTCCTTGCCATTTCAGCCCCTGCTAGACGACCAGAAACCTTGACTTTAATACCCTTAGCTCCTGCTTTCATCGCTGCTTGCATAACCTTTTTCATAGCACGTCTAAAAGCCACACGTTTTTCAAGCTGTGTAGCGATATTTTCCGCTGCGAGTTGCGCGTTAGCTTGGGGACGTTTAGCCTCTTTGATATTAATAAACACTTCTTTATGCAAAATCTTTTTCAATGCTTCTTTGTGTTTATCAATATCCACGCCCTTTTTACCAATAATAAGTCCCGGACGAGAAGCAACAACGGTTATACGAATCTTATTTGCTGCACGTTCGATAATAATCTCACTCACTCCTGCATAATACATCTCGCGTTTGAGAAATTTACGAATCTTATGATCTTCTAAGATATTTGAAGGTGTCGTTTGTGAAACTGAAAACCATCGAGAAGACCAATTACGATTGATACCTAATCTTAAACCTATTGGATTAACTTTTTGACCCATTGTTATTTTTCCTCACCTTCAGTTTTTTTCTTTATCGTTGTTTTTTTCTCTCCACTTGCTTTGCTTGCCTCTGTTTTTACTACCTTAGATTCTGTGTTGCTCTTGGTGCTTTTAGTAGTAGTTTTAGCCTTTGTAGCTGCTTTTGATTGGGTTTTTTCTTGTGTAGCTACTTTTTCTTGCTCTTGCTGTGTTTGGCTTACTTTTGGCTTCACATCTTTTGCCTTAGTAGCTTTAGAATCTAGAGCTTTTTGTGATTTTTGTGTGTCCACTTCTACTAAAATATGTGATGTTGGTTTACGGATAGGAGTAGCTCTCCCTTTTGCACGTGGTGTAAAACGTCTTAGCACAGGACCAGCATCTACACGACAAGAGGTAATAATGACATCTTGTGCGTCATAGCCACCATTTGCCACTGCTGAAGCAATAACCTTTGAAATTACCTTTGCAGCCTTATTGGGTGTAAATTCTAAACTCGCAATTGCCACTTCAGCATTCATACCCTGCACTTCTCTTGCGATAAGTCGCGTCTTTGTTGGAGATAATCGAACGTATCTTAATAATGCCTTACTCATCTTATCCCCTTACTTACCAATTTTCTTTTGGACACTTCCCTTGTGTCCTTTAAAGGTGCGTGTAGGGGCAAACTCACCGAGCTTATAACCTACGTGATTTTCAGTAATATACACTGGCACAAACGCCCTACCATTATGCACATTAAATGTAAGCCCTATCATATCGGGTAAAATCGTGCTGCGTCTAGACCACGTTTTGATAGGTTTATTATCCTTACCTGCTTTTGCTTTCTCAACTTTTTTGATGAGATAATCATCTACAAATGGACCCTTTTTAATTGATCTTGCCATAGTTTCCTACCTTATTTTTTCTTTCTTGAGATAATCAATCTATCACTCGCTTTTTTCTTACGAGTTTTAAAACCTTTTGCTGGTGTTCCCCACGGAGATACAGGATGTCCGCTCGAGCCTGTTTTGCCCTCACCACCGCCGTGTGGATGATCCACAGGGTTCATCGCGCTACCACGTGTTTGTGGGCGAATACCACGATGGCGATTGCGCCCTGCCTTACCAATAGAAATATTTGTAAAGTCCTCGTTACCCACAACGCCAATAGTTGCCATACATTCCTCTAAAATATATCTCATCTCGCCACTTGGCATTCTAAGGATAATATATTTACCCTCACGTCCCATAATCTGTGCACTTGCTCCCGCGCTTCTAGCGAGCTGCCCACCTGCGCCGGGGTGCATCTCTATATTATGCACGATTGTCCCAATCGGTATGCTTTTAAGCTTCATTGCAAAACCTGTCTTAATATCAAGCCCAGATTCTGCAGAGAACACTATATCGCCTACTTTTAATCCACTTGGCTGGATAATATATCGCTTTTCACCATCGATATAATAGATAAGTGCAATACGACAATTTCTATATGGGTCATACTCTATGGCTGTTACTTTGCCTTGCACATTGAATTTATTGCGTTTAAAATCAATGATTCTATATAGCTTTTTTGCCCCGCCCTCTTTATGACGACTTGTAATGCGCCCATTATTATTTCTCCCCGCACTCACAGGTAGCTTAACAAGTAAACTCCTTACACTTGCCTTGCCTGTAATATCGCTTGAGCTTAGATTGCTCATAAATCTGCGACTTGGGGTATAAGGCTTATACGTTTTAACTGCCATATTCACTCCTTACACTGATAGCGCATCAAGTTTTGCGCCCTCTGGAATCTTCACATAAAATTTCTTAAATGACGCCCTCTGTCCGATTCTGCCTCTAAATCGCTTCACTTTGCCCTCTTGACGCAAAGAATTGATTCTTAAAGGTGTAATGCCAAAATACTCTTTGAAAATCTCTTTAAGCTGATTCTTACTTACGTGTGTGGCTGTCTGCACTACAAGCACTCCGCTTTCTTGTAAAGAGAGAGATTTTTCTGTATAGAGGATTGACTTAATATCTGTAATATCTGCCATTTTATTCCCCTTTCTTTTCTGCGATAATTTCATCAAACACGGCTTTTTCAATCACAATAGAGCGGAATGTAGCCACCAGATACGCATTTAGCTCATTTGTATCGGCTAAATAACAATGCTGCAAATTTCTAAAAGCCAAAAATGTAGGCTCATCGCTTAATTGTGTAACAAATAAGGCATTTCTTTTATTTAACGCCTTAAACATCGCATACGCTTCTTTTGTCTTACTACTTGAGATATTAAGAGAATCCACCACAAAGAGTGCACCCTCCTGCGCCTTTTGATACAAGGCACATTCAAGCGCTAATCGCTTTTGTTTCTTATTGACTTTAAGCTGATAGTTTCTATCATTATTAGGACCGTGTGAAACGCCTCCACCCACAAACACAGGAGAAGTGATACTCCCTGCACGTGCACGACCGCCACCTTTTTGATTCCAAGGCTTTTTACCGCCACCGCTTACTTCGCCTCGCTTTTTTGCACACGCATTATTCGCCCTCAATGAGGCAAGATAAGACTTCACATACAAATACAAATTATGCTCTTTGATTTGTGAATATCTCTCTGGTAATGCAAGCTCACCACTTTGTGCGAACTTTTTATCTAATACAATCGCTTTACTCATACTGCCTTACCTTACTTTATGATTTCTATTCTGCCAAATGCGCCATTATGTCCAGCTACTGAACCCTTAAGCACCAAAATAGCACTTTCTTTGTCAAATGAAAAGATATCATTTTTTGCACTCACAAGCTCATTTCCATAATGTCCTGCCATTTTTTTACCCGGCTGAACGCGCCCGGGCCACTCACGATTCCCAATAGAACCTAAACGTCTATGAAATCTGCTCCCATGTGCGCCTGGACCGCCTTGAAAATTCCATCTTTTCATCGCACCGCTAAAGCCCCGACCCTTTGTCTTAAAGCTCACTTTCACTCGTTTTGCACTCTCCAAAACGCTCACATCAATATCGCCAACCTCTTTATTATTCACTTTCAATGTAGCAAACTGATTAAACTCTTTGCTTAGGCTATATTTCTTTTGCTGCCCTGCAATGGCTTTATTGAATCTTTTGCCTTGCGGATAAGCCACAAGTGCCTTGCCATTATCATAAAGCTCGCACACCTTTGCGCCAAATACACGAAGCAACGTTACTGCCTCACTCTTTGTACCTATTGTGCGGCTCATACCAATTTTTTCAACTATAAATTCCATATCCTAAACCTCACATTCTTACTTACTCATAGACATTACTTCGACATCTACCTCTGGTGCTAAATCAAGCTTCATAAGGCTATCTACGGTATCAGGGGTAGCAGAGATAATATCAATGATACGATGATGCACCCTGATTTCAAACTGCTCTCGTGAATCTTTATTAATATGAGGCGAGCGTAAAACGGTATATCGCTTCTTTTTCGTAGGAAGTGGTACGGGACCCCTTATCTCCGAACCTGTCCTTTTCACTGCTTCTATAATAGACGCAACCGACCTATCAAGAACCCTATGATCGTAAGCTTTTAGCCTAAGTCGTATTCTTTCCATATTTTTTCCTTCACTATTAAAGAACTCATCAAAAATAAAATTTTTTGATGTTTTTAGCGCGTGATTATAGACAAAATTATAAAAATAAGTCAAGTTATTTGCCTATTTTTCGCTCTTTTTATATATTTTTATATCCTTTTAATAAGGACAATAATATTGCTCTTTATGTTTTTTTGGTATTGAGGTAAGACTAAAATTTCATTATTGATAATATTTAATCATATTTTAATTTGGTATGAAGTAAATCTTCATCAGTATTGCACAAAAAATTTGCTTATACTATTTAAGGCTTAAAATGAAAAACAAGATGCACAGGTACTTAAATCCCTCATAACACAAAAGAATATCGATGAGGAAACCATCACCACTTATTTTAAAGCCAATGTCAAAATGCCAAAAAATAAATCAAAGCTGCACTTGAATATCTCAATGAATCCTCTTGTGGAATGACAATGAATGCTGATTACAAAAAGTATGCATTAGAATATGAAAGTGCAACAGGCATTTCTACGGCTGAGTGCGATAGCAATGGCTTTCAAAGGTAGTTTGAAAGCCATTGCTTGGTTTTTTAGCCAAAATCTGCACACTTTTAGAGAAGCTAATGAGTGAAAAAGATTTGCGGCTAAGGCTAGATTCTCAAAGCAGCAAAGAAATTGGAGAAGGCATTCAAGCAGCATTTTTGCAAGTTATAAGGGCAAATTATAACGCTCAAGGGTTTAAAGATTATAGCAGTGAAGCAACTCGAAAAAGAAGAAGCTAAAGGAAGCTTTAGGAACTATTACAAAAGGTAAGAGTATAGAATCTGCCCTCCATAGCTCTATCCTTTATATGATAAAAATGGGAAATTTTAGCGGTATAGAACAATAGGCTACACGCAAAATCAATGATATAAGTAAACTTTTTGCAAGACTGAAAGACTTTAGGACAGATTTGAGTAAATGGAAACTAAAAAAGCAAAAAGTCTCTTTCAAAAACTGCCCAATATCACAAAACACCAGCCATTACAATATAAATCTGTCTTCGATATGGATAATCCAAGTGTAGATTTGACAAAAGATTATGCCAATGCAAAAGAATGCCTCTCAAAGCTACCCACCGCTCAAAAAGCAGAATACACAGAATGTGCGAGACTTTGCTTTTATGCAGAGCCCGGGGTAATGCCAAGATATCTTACATATGACGAAATAAAATATGTGAAGTATTTGAGCGCTTTTGGCTATAAAGTTATTATTGGTGATTGGAGTTGTAACATAGGATTAGGGGTGAAACCAACAAAAGAAATGCTGGGGGGGGGGTGATGCGCTTCTTTGTGCAAAATTGCAGCAATAAAATCAATGAAGAGTTGTTTAGAAACTTAGAGTTTAATCCTGAACATATAGGCTATAGATATATGTTTAACAAAAACACTTGATATATTTTTTAAGGAGCTTTTAGCACACCACCCTAAAGAAACACTCACTGATAAAAATTGAGCTTTCTTGTTGGTGCTGATTTAATCTATATACTCTTTAATAATGGTATAGAGGTGGATTTACAAGGAGTAGAATATAACCCTCGAAGTATTGGTCATTATTACCTGAAAGACACAAAACATTTGCCAAAATTTTTGAAGTTTTTAGAGCTTCATCTCTTGCAAACAGATTCTATACTTGAATATTATTCTCGTGGAAATACTCCTTATAATACTTACAAGAAAGTAACAACTCTGCTTCTGTTTATTGGCAAATTCAAAGATAAACTTATGAATAATAATAATATCCAAGAAAATTTAAAGCTGCGATAAATATATCTAGCATTTGGGCTTCAAGCATTGAACTATCTATTCTTATGCTTATTCCATCGCTACTTAATAGTATTGTGAAGTTGTGTATTACAAAGTGTGGCTGATACGTATTAAATCATAATATTAAATGTGTTTTTAAAGTTTAGAATCTTTAGTCTAATTATGCCTGCTGTTACAGCTAAACTCCGTATTTATAAGGTGAGTTCCTAAGGTTTAAAAATCTATAATCTCCCCACAAGTGAGGTATATCTTCACTTATAGAAAATAAAATAGTGTGATACACAAAGCGTATCACATACCTTGAAAGCGGTGTAGGGGTGGGGATTTATAAGGGGGAGCAAGAGGTATATCCTCGAGCCAACTTAAAGATTCAAGGCCCCTCTCCCCCATTATAAAAAAGAAAAACTAGAGAGTCTGAAATTTTTAAAGTGGTATTTTGTGATTTATAGATTAGAGAATCTACCTTTAAAAACTAACTTGAGGCGCAAAGCAGATTTTATATCTACAAAGCAAGACCTTTTGCAAGTGTGGATTAGCACTTCGTGCGAATGCGGCGATTACATCGCAGTAGCAAGGGCATAGGATAGATTAGAGATTCTAATTAAATCCCTCTAATGATGCATTCCACTCTCATAGAGCACATATTGGAAACGTTGTGCGATGGCTTGGGCACGTTGCAAAACAATGAAAATATCTTCCTCTCTCTCATATATAGCCTTTAAACTCTCCTCAAAAAGCTCAAGCCACACATTAAAAAGTTCTCTAGGGAATGGTGGTAAGTCTAAATGTGCCTTTAATGGCTGTCCGCTATAATCGCCAATACCAAGTAGCATACCGCCCCAAAAGTTTGCAATCTTTTCCTTATGAGCCTCCCAATGTGCGTCATCTGTGCTAATTTTTGCATTAAACACATCGCCCAAACCATTTTTATCTGCCCTTACTTTCGCATAAAATACATCCATCAACGCGCGAATAGAATCTGCATTTATTTCATCATATTTCATAATCTCTCCTTTACAGATAAAATGCCAATTTTGCAAGAATAACAATGATTAGCCCAAGTAGCAACACTACTGGGTGTATCACTTTAGCCAAATGATTCTTTAATCCCAAAAACTTGCAACTAAGTGAGGTAATCACCATTGCCAAAATAAGCAACGCAAAGCCCATTTTTATCACAAGCAAAATCTGTAATGGTGTATCAAAAAATCCCTGTGAGCCGCCTATATATCGGCTTATCATAGCTCCGCCACTCAATACCAAAAGCAGCACACAAAGAGGCATAATCTTTACCCCTCGCTTCATAATAGTGGCAAAAACCTTATCTGCTATATTAGAATCTAAAACCTTTTTCAAAGGCTCAAGCAGCACCACATCAGTAAAAATATAGCCCAAAAATATAATCGCACAGCATATATGCACGATAAGCAAATATGGATACATAGCCTCCATTGTTATTCCTTTGGTGAAATTTAAGAGAGAATCTTAGAATAAAAGCTATCTAAAAAAATTGATTTATGTTAAATTTTGCAAAAAATTGAATGATTTGTAATATTTTCATCTTCAAATATTACTTTATAAAATGAGTTTGTTTTCTACAAGGGGAAAGGACTTAAATGTATAAGTATGAGCTAGTGTTAAAGCACGAGCACAAAGTCAGCTCGAGGATATACCTCACTTGTGAATCTCTCCTTAAAATATAAAGTTTTATAGGTGGCTTATATAATACCCATACAATTTAATAATTCACAATAAAAGGACATCTATGCAGCAACTTATCGACACTCTATCTCGTATAGGGCACACTTTTACACATTCAAAGGGTGATATTCTCTTTTTTGAAGGGCAGGAAGCCACGCATTTACTTTTACTAAAAAGTGGTAAAGTGCGGCTTTATAAAAGCAGGGCAGATATAAATCTCTCTACCCAATGCACGATTCACACGATTAACACCCCTCAATTTATCGCTGAAATGCCATTTTTTATGCGACTTTGCTATCCTGCGAATGCTGAGTGCATAGAATCTTGTGAAATTATCCGCATAAGCTTTGATGAGTTTTGCAAACACTGCCTTAATGATATGCAAATGTGCCTTTTATTCATCACTTCACTTTGTCAAAAGATCAAAATCTTAGAATCTCATATCAATATGAGTAATCAAACCCTCCAAGAGCGGCTTTTATCATATCTGCAAACGCATAAAGACTCACTGCATACAATGAGTCAAAAGCATATCGCCCAAAGTCTCAATATCGCACCTCAATCACTCTCACGCACACTAAAGATTCTTAAAAATCAAGGTATCATCAATACACATAAAGGAAAAATTGAGCTTGTAAGCTCTCTGCATAATCCTTAAGACTTTAAACCCACTTAACTAATGTTGCCACAATGCTTTTAATTGTTGCGTAAGTAAGGATATACTTCACTTATAAATTTGATAGATCAATGCAAAGGAGAAAGTATGAAAAAGATTCTGTGTGGCTTGTGTATATGCGTGAGCTTATGGGCAGGAGATTGGGTGATGTTCTCAGATGGAGAGGATACCTATATTTATTCCACAAATACTGGTGAAATCTACATTCGCCATCATTTAGGCAAAAAAAATTATGAAGATGTATTTATCAAAATGCCTCGCGGTATGCAGCCAAATGAACTAAAAGGCTCACAAAGTGCTATCTATACGCCTACCACGCCTAAAGTCGATGATGAGAGGGTGAAAAATATGCAGCTTGATGCACTTAAAAAATCTCAAGAAATGCTCAATGCGGCTATTGAGTAGCCTTAATACACTTTTTAAGCTGCTCATAAAGTGATAGAATCTGCTCTTTTTTCCCATAAAAGCTATTTTTGTTTGCTACCAAATATGCGTTTGATTCCATAATCACTTCATCAATTTTAAGATTATTTTGCGCCATTGTGCTGCCTGTCTCCACAATATCCACAATCGCATCACTTAAGCCCACAAGCGGGGCAAGCTCAATAGAACCATAAAGTTTTAGAGATTCAATAGAAACGGCTTTATTAGCAAAATATTTGCGTGTAATATGAGGCATTTTTGTAGCAATTTTAAGCTGTGGCTTTTGATAATCAAGGCTTTTCCCCACAGGAGAGCCTACTACCACCTTACACTTTCCAATACCAAGATTCAAAAGCCGCACGACATTCACTTGCTGCTCCTCAATCACATCTAGCCCTACAATCCCCACATCTGCGGCTTGATGCACCACATAAGTAGGCACATCTTGGCTACGCACAAGCATAAAAGTAAAGTCATCACGTTCTAAAATCAGTCTCCTATCATCAAAGACAAAGCCCCCTTCATAGAGCTGCTCAAACAACGCAAGACTTTCTTTTGCTATACGGCCCTTTGGTAAAGCTATTTTTATCATTTCAGCTCCTTATTTAGAATCTACTGCTCTTGCCTTATATGTGCTTCTCTAGGGCTTTTTGCATACCCTTAAATACAAGCGTATTATCATAAATGGCATTTTCAAAAAATCGTGCGAAAAACTTGCCATCGCCCCCGGTAAAATAAAGCTTTTTCGTGCGTGAGGTATTTTTTATCATTAATACCACACTTTTTATCGCTCCAAAGCTCAGTGCATCGCTTGTATTTTGAGGCAGGGCGGAGAGATTCACACTTGGCTCTATGACCCTATCAAGCACAGGAGAAATATCCGCACACATCTTTCTATACGCATTTAATCCGGGCATAATGTATCCGCCTATATGAATGCCCCATTGCACAATATCCACCGTAATGGCACTTCCCACATCGACTATCACACCATCACTAATTGCCTTACACGCTGCCCTCCTATCCACACCCAAGCCCTTATACTCGCTTTCAATCTCAATATACTCATTTACATTAACGCAATATGGGTGTGAAGCAAGGAGACATCTCTCAAATCGTTCATTCACGCTGATGTAATAAATAAGCAGATTCTCTTTTTTTTTACTTAAGGAATATGGCTTTTCTTTCCATATTTTACCCTTATGATAAAAGTGTAAAAAAGTATTGCCTATATCACACAAAAGCATTACTCAAACCTTTTATAAACCTTGTCATAAAAGAAAGTATCGCGATTGTAGAAAAGATTCTTTTTCTTAGAGAGATGGCTTTTATACACCATAGGAACAAAATCATCAAGATTAAGAGCGATGAGATACCCACCCTTTTCAAGCGTATAAAGTGTATTATTGGTGATGATTATACCGCTTAATACCGCAAAGGGCAAACGCACCTTGCGCAGCACTTTAAGCGTATGATCTAGCTCGACAATCTCTCCTTCAATGCTCAACACATAAATTTTGTTATTAAAAAACAACACATCGCGTAAATCCACATCATACTTAAAGCTTTTATCATTAATAATCACACTCACGCGTCTAGCCGTAGCTGCAAGCAAATATTGATTGTGTATATACATATAAATCACATTATTAAAAAACTTATCACTGCTTATTAAAATATCTTTAATAATCTTATTTTGCGCCTTATCATATACAAGCACCTTTCCCTCTAAATCAGGGAAAAACACTTGACTATCCGTGATTTGCGGTGAAGCCAAATAGGCATTAATGGCGATGACTGCAGGATACTTTTGCGAGAAAATCTCTTTTTGTGTAGGCACATCATAATACATAAGCGTATTATCAAGTAGCACCATAGCGAGTTTATTGTCCTTAAAATCAGCAGAAAGCACGCAAGTATCAAAGGGGATAGTATGTAATATATTTTGAGAATCCATTATCAATATATCTTTACACTGCTTTTGCAGCACGAAAGTATTTTTATTTTGCGCAAGAAATTTATAATTAGATTCTAAAACAATAGGTGTTAGCCCATCTGCAAAGCTAAGCAATGTATTATCTTTAAGCACAGCACCCACACGCGTAGCACTCTTTAGCGGCGCACTTAACTTGCCTTCAAATCGCATATCACCCTGTATAGCATTAGGCTCAAAATGCTTTTTAGAGCTACATCCAAAGATAAGCCATATACTACTTGCAAACACTATGTAAAAAATAATCCTTGATACATATAGCATTGCTTACTTGCCCCCAAGTAAAAATTTATTATCCAATCCAAAATGCTTAAAAATAACTGCCTCATTATAAAATGCACTATTTTCAGGTATCAATATGAGCTTTTGATGTGCTTCTTTGACCTTATTTGCCTTGAATAGCAAATACGCCTCTTGCAATATAGCCAACTCTTTAAGACTTGTAGGCTTTGTGCGTTCTAAAGACGCTAAGGCTTGATTAAGAGAAGATTCGTCTATATCATTTGCCTCTAATAGCTTACTTGCCTGTATTGAAGCCAATTCATATTGTGCGGTAGAGCGGACAAAGGCATTTTGTGAATCTGCTAATGCCTCATACACTGCACTATCATTATTTGCATTAAAATAACGATACATATCATACAAAGCAGGGCTTGCATCTTTTAGAGATTCTAATGCCTCTTTATCCGTAGAATCACTAATAAGCCTTTCATACGCGGCACTTGCTTTTATTGCTTTTTGTGATTGAATATAGTTACTCACAAGCCACCATATTCCCACACCCACCATACAAATAAGCAATGTAATGATGTACTTGCGGTATCGCTTCCACATAATTTCTAGAGCAAAAGCACTCTCTAAAAGTTTTTCATCACTATTAAAAGATTCTTTAACACTTTTCAGATTAGATTGCAAACTCATCATAACCTCCTTAGGATTTATTTATCTTTAGCCACACCCGAAGAGCCAAATCCACCTTCCCCTCGCACACTCTCACTTAATTCTTCTGCCTCTTCAAAATCTGCATATATCACTTCATTGATTACTGCTTGAGCGATTCTATCGCCCTCCTTGATATGAAAATCCTCACGCGAATGGTTGATAAGAATGACTTTGATTTCCCCACGATAATCGCTATCAATCGTGCCGGGCGTATTGAGCACACTAATGCCATTTTTAAGTGCCAAACCACTCCTTGGGCGCACCTGAATCTCAAAGCCAGAATCCACCTCAAAGGCTAATCCTGTACCTACAAGTATGCGCTCTCCGGCTTTTAGCACACAAGATTCTAAAGCGTGTAGATCAAATCCCGCTGATTGTGGCGTTTGATACGATGGGATAATTGCATTAAAATGGAGCTTTTTAATCTTAAGTCGTGTGCGCTTCATTATTATTCCCCAAACACAATGTCTTTATAAAAGACTTCTAAGATTTCAAACTCATTCTCTCCATTAGGCAGCATAATACTCACTTCATCGCCTTGCTTTTTCCCCATTAGTGCTTTAGCAATAGGCGAAGAAACCGAGATAAGTCCCTTAGAGGGATTACTCTCCATAGAGCCCACAAGCGTATAGATAAATTCCTTTTCCGTATCAAGATTGAGTATTTTCACACTTGAGCCAAAACTCACCTTATCGTGAGGCAAACTCGCAGGGTCAATCACTTGTGCATTTGCAAGCATAAGCCCTAATTCATTGATACGCGCTTCAATAAAAGCTTGTTTCTCACGTGCGGCGTGGTATTCTGCATTTTCTTTCAAATCTCCGTGTGAGCGTGCCACATCAATTTCTACAATGATACGTGGGCGCTCCACTTCTTTGAGATTCTTTAATTCCGCGCAAAGCTTCTCATAGCCGTAATTTGTCATTGGTTCTACTGCCATAACTCTCCCCGTTTTTTAGTATGTGAAACAGAATCTATAATAATAGCTAAAGTAAAATAAACAAGGACTAAATGCTACATTTTTGCGCAATATAATCTACTGCCATCAAAGGATTTGCATACAAGGGCACATTAGACGCCCTCATATCCGCCTCTATGCCAAACCCACATAGCACACCTACAGCCTTAATCCCCGCATTTTGCGCTGCTTGTATGTCTAACATCGTATCACCTACCATATAGATTCTATTTTTGCTAATGCCATTTTGCTGTGCTTGTAGTAAATCAAGTGCCTTTAGAATCGGTTCTGCGTGGGGCTTAGGGTATTTAACAGATTCAATACCTACAATCCCATCAAAATATTTCCATACACCAAGATTTTCTAATAAAATACGTGAGAAATCCCCTCGCTTGGTCGTTACCACGCCAAGAGAGGCAAACTCATAAGCCCTTTTCAATGCGTCTTTGACATAAGGAAGCAAATGTGTGCCCTCCTCCATAAGCTTACGATAGCAGTTTCTATAATGCTGCACATAGCTCTCAACTTGCAAGGATGAAACATTATGCGCTAAAAACATATCCTCCAATGTATGCCCAATATATTGCTTCACAGATTCAAATGATGGAGGAATTTGCCCCATTGCCTTAAAACTCTCACAAAAACTTGCATAAATCGCCTGTGTAGAATCTACAAGTGTGCCATCTAAATCAAAAAGTATAATATGCGCTTTTTCCCTCAACACCACTCCCTTAAAAATGCTAAATTGCGATTTTATTTTTATGTCAGTGATGATATACCTCAAGCCACATTAAGACAGAGACTTGATTAGCAATACTCTAAATACTAGAAGCTAAAGCTCCCACCCACACGGAGATTCAAATATTTGGGAATAGGTATTCCATCTACATCAGTAACCTTTGTGCTTGATTGCAAGGCAATATCTAAGAATCCTAAGAGATTTATCCCTGCTGTGAGGATAAGCCCGGTATCTTGCTTTAAGTCCTTCATCGCCCCAAAGCGCAAATCAAACGCCCTAATATCAAAGCCCACGCCCCCGCCAATCATTTGACTTTGCTGTTTAATATTACTAAAGGCAATCATATCATTAGGGACTAAATCCGCGTCAAAGGCGAGTTTTAAAAACTTTGAGTTATAGCCTAGACCCATACGATATTGAGGCTTTATGGTAATATCATAAAATGTAGATTTAAAAGTAGGGGAGTTGAGATTCTTAGCCACTAGCCCTACAGTAAGATAACGATATTTAGGCAAATCTAGCTCATATAGCACCCCCAAATCAATCCCAAAGTTATTAGAAGAGATAGCATTATCAAGTGAGGCGAGATCTTTTAGCTCTTTTTCAAAGTCAGTGCCTTTATTAATAGCAATAATATGCTGTGTACTAATGCCATTCATTAGTTTTCCGCTTACGCCTAGATTCAAATTCCCATATTTAAGATAAAATGTCCGCGCATAGCCCACAGGGATTTCAGATAGCACAAAGCTCGTAGTCACGAGCTTATGGGCATCACTGTCGCCCTCTAATGAAGCAATAAGTGAAAACTTCTCATAATCATCTTTTGTAGATTCTTTATAGCTATAATTATCGCCATTATCTGTAAGTTCATAGTAGCCCCCGCCTCCATTAACGATAAGCCGCATACGTTCGGGGTCTGCCTTGAAAGAGAGATTAGAATATAAAGAACCAAAATAGGCTACACCAAGTGAACCAAGCTTTTGATTGATTGTCTTACTTGAGATTTGCAAAATCACGCCATTTTGGCTAACCACGCTTAAATTATTATCTTTAAGAATCTCTTGCAAAGTGCTTATATCCCCCACCGCCTTATCAAGCCCATTGTCACCACCTTTTTTGATAGTGATATTTTGTAACGCATTATTTTTAGCACTATCAAAGTTTAAATTGCCATAATCAATACTTCCAGCGATATTATCAAGCAAACTTTTTTGCTCGGGAGTAAGAGCTGATGAACTTTGAACGGCATTCATCACCTCTTTTGCCAAATCGCTATAATCGCTACTACCTTGTTTATTTTGCAAATAAGTTTCTAAATCTTTTGTTACGTCGCCTGTTGGAGTTTGACTTGATGCCTTAAGGACACTATCTAAAGCACTTGTTACTACATTTTTAATCTCCCCCGCATTTGCACCGCTTGTGTCAGTAAAAGTTTCTATCAGCCTTTCAGCCACATTTGACATATTACTAATGTCAATCTTTGTAATTTCAGCGAGATTATGTTCTTTAAAACCAATGCCAAGTGAATAACCTATTTTTACGCGCGGGTCAGCGGCTAAAAGTGCAGGGTTGTAATACAAGCCCCAAGCAGAGGATTTGAGTGCTACTCCTGCACCGCCCATACTCGCGCTTGTATTTCCCATAGAGCCAAATTCTAGCGCGCAAACCTCGCTTACACAAAATATAGCACTTATTAAAAGCTGCTTTTTCATACTTACCTCTTTTAAAACCTTAGTTATTTTGCCACCAAAACGGGGATAGGGGAGGAATTGATAAAGCTATTTTGATGAGAATTAAAGATTCTATGCAAAAGGGAAGATTCACTCGCGCCAATTACAAGTAAATCATATTCATTGATGATTTCAAGCACGACATCAACAGGATTACCCGTTTTTAGAATCTTTTCGCAAGTAATGCCCTCTTTATTAAAAGCGAGTTCAAACTCATTTAAAATATTTTTTGATTTTTCATTTTCTATATTTTCTATCGTGCCATAATCCACAATCCCACTTTCAGCATATACGACAATTTCGGGAGTAACGTGCAAAAGTGTAAGCTCTATCTCATCTCTATGCCCAAAAAAACGGATAATCGTACTAATGGCTCTGCGGCATTCTTGCGTATCGCTCACTCCAAACAAAAGCTTTGTCATACTTACTCCTTTAATTCATATAGTCCATTATATCACAAAAATCGGCATTATATGGGATAACCTTAATCGCTGTGCCTTGAGAGAATGTATGAGTGCTTTCAAAAAGCGCGATCGCATTGTTTTTCCACATATTTACTAACGAACTTGAGCCGATTTTGCCATTATTATAAAGCAAAAATGTATCATTTTGTATATTGCCTAGAAGCATATTTGTAGTATTAGGCTTTAGTTTTACATCGTGCGAGAGCTTTAGAGTAAGGCTTTTAGGGTAGATAGCCCTACCACCTTGCAAAGATTCTAAAACAGAAAGCACAAAAGTATGCGTATGTAAAAGCAGGGCTAGAGGATTGCCCGGGAGCAGGATAATCAAAGTATCTTTTAGCATAGCACAGCTAAGATGTCGCCCGGGCTTTACATTTATGCCATCAAAAAGAAATCTCGCACCCTGTGCCTGAAGGGCAGTTTTGATTAAATCCGCATCGCCTACACTCGCCCCACCGCTTGTAATCGCCACATCATATTGTGTAAATTGCTCTATTTTCCCACAAAGGGCATTCATATCATCTGCTAAAATACCCTCATAACTGCATTGATAGCCTCTTTGCGTAAGGAGTGTATAAAGGCTTGTGGCATTGGTATTATAGATTTGATGAGGTGCTGCCTTTTGGTGAGGCTCAATCACCTCATCACCACTAGAGAAAATCCCTATTTTTAAGGGTGTAAAGCTCTCTATTGCGCTTATACCCTGTGAGGCAAGAATGCTTACATCTAAATGATTAAGCCGCTGCCCTTTGCGTAAAAGTATAGAATCTGGGGCGATTTCTTCACCCTTGAAACGAATATTCTGCCCTGCTTTGATACTCTGCAAACAATCACTAGCAGGGATTTGCACCGCTGTGCCATTATCTTTAGTCCATTCAAACTGCACGATGGCTTGTGTATGTTGGGGAATCATCGCGCCCGTCATTACCTTATAAGTATGCCCCTTTGTGAGCGTGATATGAGTAGCATTATCCCCGGCGAAAATGCTCCCATCACACACACAAGTAGAACCATAATCATCTAACATAATCGCATAGCCGTCCATTGCAGAATTATCAAATGGCGGGAGCGATTTAGTGGCTTTGATATCTTGAGTAATAATATGATTGTAAGATTTAAAAAGTAGCAATGTATGTGTGCGCGTGGTAGGGCTTAAAGATGTGGCGATTTGTAATGCTTCTAAAAAACTTACCATAGCGTATCTCCTTCATAAATGGAATTGTCGTAGTTGCAAATACGCAGAGGCGATATGTGAGGTAATAGATTCTATATCATCTAAATGCTTATAGCTCACGCTAAGTAACTCGCGACATTGTGGTTCATCATAGCCCATAGAATGTAGGACAAAAGAGGGCTTTGCATTGCCAAAGAGACAATCCTGCCCGTTAATAGCATAAATCCCTGCTATTTGCAAACTCTCTATCAAAAGTCGTGCTTTTATACCCTTAAATCGCAAAGCAAGAGCGTTTGGGCTATTTAAAAGATGATATGGCACAAAAAGTGCCATATCATCTTTTAAATGCGATTGCAAAGATGTAAAAAACTGCGCTTTAGTATCTATGCTAGGAGGCAGGGCGAGTATGTCCTCTATGGCGGTAATGGCGGCTTTAAAGAGATTGGGACGCAAAAGCTGTGTGTCAAAATAAGCTTTAAGTGCGGGAATTTCCCCATCACTTAGCTCACTTAGGATAAAGCCGCATTTACGCATTAAGCCAATATGCTCGGCATTACACATAAAAAGCAATTTTTTATGCTTGAGAAGGCGCAAAGATTCTAAATGTGCTTGTGTGAGTGTGCTTAAAAAAAGTGAAATATCACAAAATATAAGCGCGTGAGGATAAGCACATAGAATCTGCTCTATCATAGATTCTATGGGATTTATGGATAGCACATCTTGGTTGATAATAGGCAGGAAAAAAACTATTGGTTCATTTGGGCGTATGTTTAAAACAGGCAGAGATTCTATAATGCCCTGCTGCGAGAGTGGCATAAAAGATAAGCCATCTTTGTGCATTGTCTGAAATGTATGTGCGGCATAAAAGCTCTGCTGTGAAAAGCTAGGAGCTAAGACAATATGATAATGATGAGAAAAAAGTGTGCTAAAGAGGCAGAGAAACTCCCCGCAGCTATAATCAAAACTATGGGCGTGAGTTTTATTAAACATCGCGCTTAAGTGTGCGCTATCTGCCTTTAAATCACGCACAAAGGCATTGTCAAATATATTAGGATTAGGATAGCTATCCTCAAAAAGCAGGGCATTTGCGCTTTTATTTAGCGGGAAATTAGCTAAAAAATCAAGATGTATATTCATTGCTCTACCTCATTATGCGGCTTTATGTATTTATAGAATCGCTTATTATCGATACATTCTATATCATCAAATTTATCGAGATACTCTAAATAGCCGATGAGATATTTACGGCTTAAATGAGTGCGCTCGCGCAAATTATTGACATCTACATAGCCCTGCTTTGTGATAATCTCACGCATAAGGGCATTCATTTGCATCAATGCAGTGGTAGCGATAAAAAAATTATGGCTAAGACGCACGATCTTTTTGCTTAGGGAGAGGCTTTTTAGTGCATTATCGCCCATTTTTCTATCAATATCAAGTGCATCATAAATATTATAGGGCGCAAGTGGCGTAAAGTGCTGCTTAATAAGTGTATCAAATAGCACATCTTCAACGTATATGCGAATATCCTTAGTTTCATTCGAGCAGGAGAGATACAGCCCATTTTTATGGATAATCTGCCCTTCATCAAGCAGCTCATCTAATGCCCTTTGTGCGAGGGCTAAAGACGCCCATTTATGCTTTAAACTCAAGCTTTGCGCGGAGAGAAGAGCATATTTATTACGTGTAAAAATATCAATAATAACGGTTTTTATCGATTCTATTTGTGAGAGGGGGTAGAGTGTGAGGGACTTTTCATCAACAAAGATAGAATCTATTGAGGTGGCGATTTCACAGCTTTGAACGTGGCTAAGATTAAATCTTTGTGTCGAACTCACAAGTCCAAAGCCCTTTTTATGAATGCGTGTAAGCAAGGTAAATGCTTGGTGGAAGTCCCTTTGTGCGAGGGCTTTAAGCAATGTAATCTTGGTAGATTTTTTAATAGGGTCAATGATGGGATTTAAAATCACGCCTCCACCTAATGCGCCCTCATCATTTCTTAGGACAAAACGTTGCGAGAATATGCCAAAGATGGGCTCATCGCATTTGAGTGTAGCGAGGATAAGGGGCTTTGAGCCAAAGCTATGTGCGCTTATGGGAGAAGATTCTAGAATCTGCACCTTTGCATTAAGCTTCGTGCTGCCTATGTAGCATTGATAGGTAGCATTATGCTTCACATCACCAAAAATCGCTACATCAACACTATTAAATCCCCGCAAATATCCCTTAGGCGCAACGAGAAAGCCTCTTTTAAGCTCATTGTGTTTTACTTGTGTGAGATTGAGCGCGACACGATGCGAGGGCGTGGCTAGAGGCGCATCTTTATCGTGAATTTGTATCCCGCGCACGGATACTTCCTTATGGATATGATAAGCATAAAGCTTGTCATTAGGGGCGCATTGCCCGCTTAAAACACTACCGGTTACCACGCAGCCTGCGCCTTTTATCGTAAAGCTTCTATCAATGTAATACACAAACATACCAAAATCTGCCCTCTGTGGCTTAGGCACATTATCTAGGACTTCTTTTAATGCCTCTAATGCCTGTGTGTTTTCTATCTTGTCTGCTTTAGGGTGCAGACTAAGGGCAATACAGGAATGCAACTTTATATCACTTTGTATAAAAAGCTTTGCAATGTGAGATTCTAAAAGCGGAAGTTGCGTGGAGGGTGAAGTGAGCTTGTCAATTTTAGTTATCACGCAAATGCAGGTGCGAATCCCCAGCATATCGGCAATTTTAATATGCTCTAATGTTTGAGGCATAATCCCTTCATTTGCGGCTATCACAAGCAGCAATACATCAATACCAAAGGTCCCCGCAATCATATTTTTTACTAATTTTTCGTGTCCGGGGACATCGATAAAGGCGACATTACGCGCAGGTAGGGGGAGGGAGGAAAAGCTTAAATCTAATGTAATACCCCTTTGCTTTTCCTCTTTGAGATTATCTCCATCAAAGCCATTAAGAGCCTTGATAAGCGTTGTTTTGCCGTGGTCAATATGCCCACCTAGCCCAACGATAATATCATTATCCTGCATTTGTCTCACCTAGAATGCTTTCAAGTGCGCTTAAAATTTGCTCCTCATCGCCATTAAGCAATGTCCGCATATCAAGGAGGATTCTATCTTTTTGCACACAGACGATTATCCCGCATCGCCTTAAGGCAGATTCTAAAGCCTTAACCTCCATATCTTTCATACAAAGTGCTACACCAAAGGAATCAAATGATAAATGTGGGATACTCCCTCCTCCTGCGAGTGATTGCAAGGGAATAACCTCAAGGAGGGCAAATTTTGAGGCAAATGGAGTGGCATTAAGAGCATTTTTTAACGTTTGTGCCCTAGATTCTAACACCTTGCTATCTGTTTGAAGCATAGAGAGGGTTGGAATCTTATAATAAGCCTTTTGCTTATAGGCTTTGAGGGTCGCATTGAGGGCGAGAATGCTGAATTTATCTACTCTCAATGCACGAAGTAAGGGATTTTTCTTAAGTGTTGCAATAAGAGGCGATGAGCCAAGTATAATGCCTACTTGCCCCGCCCCTAAGAGTTTATCTCCGCTAAAGCTAAGAAGTGAGGGCTTATATTTGCAAATCTCCTGCACACTTGGCTCATCTGGGAGATTTAGCACTCCTATATGCCCGCTGCCTAAGTCAAAATAATCAATAAGATGGTGCTTCCGCGCTAGAGTGGTAAGCTCTTTAAACTCGCAGGATTGCACGAAGCCTATTTGCTTAAAATTGCTTTGATGTGTTTTCATAATAATAGCACTCTGCTCGTTAATGGCATTTTCATAATCCCTTAGACGCGTTTTGTTTGTCGTGCCTACTTCACATAGGATACTCCCCGCACTTGCCATAATTTCAGGGATTCTAAAACTCCCGCCAATCTCCACAAGCTCCCCACGTGAGATAATAGTCTCTTTTTGCGCTCCAAAGGTATTTAGCACTAAAAACACCGCAGAGGCGTTGTTATTCACCAAAAGCGCGTCCTCACAGCCGCATATTTCACATAACATTTGTGTGCAGTGCCTATAGCGCTCATCTCTCTTGCCTTTGTCCAAATCGTATTCAAGTGTGTGATAACTGCGTAAAAATGGCATGATTTCATCAAGGATTTCTTGTGAAAGCACACTCCGCCCAAGATTTGTATGTATTACAACGCCTGTGGCATTTACCACTTGCCTTAAGGTAGGGCGAGAAAGTGCCTCTGCCTTTTTTTTAAGCATGGGGATAAGACCAAGCAGAGATTCTTCAAAAGTTGCTCTAGAGATATGTCCTGCTTTTAGATTTGTGCGTAGGGCGTTAAGATGCGATGCAATAAGGGGCAAAAGGAGGGATTTATCAAACGATTTTAGCTCATTATGCTGGAGCAGCGAATCGACTTTAGGAATGGATTGAAGCAGGTTTTTCACATATCACTCCTTAATATAAAAAAACAAACTCAAATAAGCCTATAACGTTTGTTATATTATACACTTAATTCTTTGCAAATGAGCAAGTTTAGTAAGCTATACAATTCACAGATAACCTTAAGAATTGCTTGCGAGTATGGATTAGTACTTGGTGTATGTACGGCACACGGCACAATAGTAAAAGAATATAAAGCACACAACCTTGGCTTTCACAATAAAGATACATAAAAGAGATATTAGCTATGATTTCCCTTCACCTCTTGTAAATATTGGAGATATGGAGTGAAAATAAAAAATAACCTATCAAAGAAAAGCCAGAGAAGCAGATTCAATAAAGCATTCACACAAAGTATTTATTTAATACTTGCAAAAGTCTGTAATAACATTAGCTCTTAAGTAAATCCCATAGGGATACAAAGTAAGATTTCTCCTTCAATTTACCAAAAAAGATGTAATCCTCATATCTTAAGGCAAAAAGAGATTTTATATTTTGGGCTTGAAGGTGAAAGGTATCCTCAAATAGAAAAATAATATCTTTTTTACCTTTGTAGGATTATACTGGAATGAAGGGAGTGGGTAGATAATGGGCAATAGAAAGGATTATTTTTTAATCACTACTTAAGATTACATCAAAACTCTATCTTTATTATAAAAAAGAATCTAAAGATACTTTAAAGATAAAAGTGCCTTTAGGATGGATATCAAAAGAAAATAATATTTTTGTTTAACGCCTACCTGCAATATATATATATTCATAAAATTCAAGTTTCATAGTTTTCTTTAAAATATGCAAATACATCTATCAGCGATTAGAATACAAGTTTAACTATTGCTTATCAGGTCTCCTTGTCCTGCTTAGACTCACCCTCCTAAGTTATCTAAAGAATTTTACAATAATATGGAGAAAATATATTTATGATTTATTTATACAAGTGGAAACAACTTTATGTGCAACTTACTCTACTTAATTTTTTTATCCCAATAGTAAAAAGGAAAGATTACACTCTCCTTTTTACTATTCTAAAAGGTATTGCAAGATAGATGTTTGTTTGCAAAACTTATTTTTATTTATGACTCTGTCTCAGCTAAATCTAGCATCAAATAACATTGTTTTATAGCACATATAAAATCTCTATAAAATTTAATGACAAACAGATTCAAATACTTGGACACTTGTCCTAAGTGCTATCTATCTTTGAGTTTTAATTCACTAATTAATTTTGTATAGCGACTATATTGTGTTTTTTTGAGGTAGGTTAATAATGATTTTCTTTGCCCTACAAGTTTTAAAAGCCCTAAACGACTCGAATGATCCTTTGGGTTTGCCTTTAAATGCTCTGTTAAGTCAGTAATTCTTTGCGAAAGCAATGCTATTTGCACTTCACTTGAACCCGTATCTTTATTATCCCTTGCAAACTTAGCAATAATCTCTTTCTTTTTCGCCATATCTAAAGCCATAAGACCTCCTTGAATGGTAAATTAAAAGGTGAAATTCTATCTTAAAAAGCTAAAAAATACATAAAATAAACTGCTTTTGTCTACAAAGAGCATAAAACCCCTTTGCTGTTTTTGCAAAAGATAGGAACACAAACTTAGCTATTCATCAGCATTTAGCTAAATAGAATAAACTGCATTATTCTTTAATTGATAGTGATTCATAACGCAACACATCTTACTAGAGTAAAAATGCTTTTTATACACTTTATCAATTCGAATATGCCAAAATGAACTTCTTTACTAAAATTTTCTTCCTAAAGTCTACCTATTTGGTATGAATTAAACACAAATATCTAATCCAATAAATAAGCTAGAGTAAAGACAAGCTTATCACTATACAAAGCTATATAACTTGCATACTACTGTGTATTTTGCAAAGTTTCTTCCAAGATGGATTGTGCCACTGGCGCATCTTTAGGATCTACAAAGAAAAAGATTTCCACGCGATTATTTTTTGCACGATTAACAGGTGTATCATTGGGCGCAATAGCTTGGTGTTCGCCATAGCCAGAAAATGAAATACGTTCATTTGAGATACCATTTTTCACAAGAGACTTCATTACGCTAAGTGAACGTGCCGCAGACAACTCATAATTATCCTTATAGCGTGAGCCAACAGGCAAAGGAGAATTATCCGTATAACCACGCACATCAATCTTAACATAATCAGGAAGTTTCTTGATAATCGCACTCATACGTTGCAAATATAAATACACATCGCTATTATTAATCTCTGCGCTTCCTGCTTCAAAGAAAATATTAGAGGGTAACCGCAGCGACACACCCATTTCCATTTGCTCTAAAATCCCACCCTCTTCTGCCATTTGTTCAATTTCCGCAGTAGTAATAGATGAATTTTCACTCAGGGCAGAACTTTCATTTTCCACTTCATTTTCACTTATATCATCTTGATTTGAAGGAAGTGGTGCGGTAAGTGTAAAATCAAAGAGTTTTATAAACTCCGTTTTTAAGGCTTCAGAATCCGAATCGGCTGTTGATGAAATCGCCCACAAGGCAATAAAAAGAGCCAAAAGAAGCGAAAGGAAATCCGCATAAGGCACAGCCCATTTTTCTCCTGCAGGACAATCGGGACACTTCTTTTTTTTAGCCATTATGCACTCTCTTATTCAAATTGTGAGATTTTGGGCTCACCCGGTGGGATAAATCCTAATAATTTCTCTTCAAGGTTACGAGGATTATCACCATTAGCAATACCCACAACGCCCTCTAAAATCACCATACGTTCACGTATGATATCCTTGCTTTTAGCGTGCATTTTATGCCCCCAAGGACCAAACATTCCATAAGAACAGAAAATCCCTGTAACCGTTGCAGTAAATGCTCCAGCAATCCCTGCTGCCATAGCCTTTGGGTCATCAAGCAACTGCAAAGCAAGCATAAGCCCCATAACCGCTCCAACAAGCCCCATTGTAGGGCAAGTCTCAGCATACATAATCCAAAAATGCGAAGACCCGTGATAGTACTCTTCTAAAGATTCTATTTGCACTTCCATATCTTCACGCACAGCGTGTGCATCGCGTCCATCAATAATCATTGAAAGTGCCTGACGTAAGAAATCATCTTCAATCTGTGCCGCCTTACCTTCAAGAGAAAGGACACCATCTTTTCTCGCAAGGGTAGAAAGTTCAACAAGAGTACGTATAGTTTCGTTCAAATTCACTCCACTTCCACCAAAAACAAGCTTCATTTCTTTAAAAGCAGCCTTAACATGTGTACCATGTGTGGCTGCCATTGCTGCACAACCAGCAGTAGGAATAATGATGATGAGCGAACTAATATGGATAAGATGTAAAGGGTTACCTCCCTCCAAAATATCTCCTAGCGAGAGACTAGCAACAGCCCCCAAAAGTCCTAAAATACTCGTTAAATCCATAGGCACCTCATAAACTAATTTAAGAAATAGAAAGCAAAAAATATTCCTAGTAAATAGATATTACATACCGCCCAAATGCTTTATCCAAAAGGGCACATTTGCCTGTTCATCATTAAGGTAAGTAGTCCTTCCGTGTCCGGGATAAATAGGCTTATTGGGAGTTGAAGGAAGCGCACTAAAAGCAAGAAGAGAATCTCTCATATCAATCGTGCTTGAATAGGGAAAATCGCTCCGCCCAATAGAGCGATAAAAGATAAAATCCCCGCTAAAAATATTACCCTCAATTTCAATAATTGAGCAGCCCGGTGTGTGTCCGGGAAAATGAGAAAATATCACCTCTATGCCATCAAACACTAAACTTTGTGTACCTTTTTCACATAATGTAAGAATATCAGGTGTGCTTGGCGTTACACCTGTGCCAAAGCAATCTGATTCTAACATAAACGCATCAAGTGCAGGACAGACAAGCGGTACTTGAGGAAAATGTGCTTTAAGCGTGGCATTGCTCCAAATGTGGTCAAAATGCCCGTGTGTATTTAAAAATGCAAGTGGCTTGGAGCAATGCGCCATCACCCAATCACTCGCGCCAATCCCAGCGTCAATGACAATCTCTCCCTGTGGCAATTTGTAAATATAACAATTTGTTTGATACTCACCAAAACTTTGAGAGAGAAGCTCCATAAAATTATTACCTTTTTGAGAATTGTGGGCTACGTCTTGCTTTCCTTTTACCATATTTCTTACGCTCTACCACACGAGAATCGCGGGTCAAAAGCCCCTTCGGTTTCAAAATCGCTCTAAAGGCTATATCATAACTATTAAGAGCTTTTGAAATGCCGTGTCTCAAGGCTTCAGCTTGAGCTGAATATCCACCACCAAAGGCAACAGCCTTTATATCTACGGATTTTTCTTGCTTTGTGAGGAGAAGCGGCTGCATTACCTTCATCTTAATTGCCTCGTGTCCACCAAGCCAATCATTGAGATTCTCTCCATTAATAGTGAGCTTACCGCTGCCCGGAGTAAGCCAAACCTTTGCGATTGCTGTTTTTCTCTTTCCTGTTGCATAAACTTTTGCCATACTATTCCCTTATTTTGAGCTTTTAGAAACTTGTGCGCTATGTGGGTGATTACCATCGCGATAAACTTTGAGCTTTTTAAGCATAGCGCGTCCAAGCTTGTTTTTAGGAAGCATACCTCGAACGGCTAAGTGATAAAGCTTTTGCGGATTTTTCTCTAGCATTTCTTGCAATGTCTTGCTTTTAGTGCTACCAAAATACCCTGAATGTGTGAAATATTCCTTATCTTCAAGCTTCATTCCTGTGAATTTCACCTCTGTGGCGTTAATAATCACTACAAAATCACCGCAATCAATGTGAGGTGTGAAACAAGGCTTATGCTTACCACGTAAAAGCGTGGCAACCTCTGTGATAAGGCGACCAAACACTTTATCTTTCGCATCAAGCACAATCCATTGACGATTAATGTCAGTTTGTGTTGCTATTTTTGTCAATTCCATTTAGGTTTCCTTAGATTCTGTAAAATTAAGGCGAGGATTATAGGAATTTTATACTTAAAGAATACTTAAGTTAATCAAATATTAAGATTATTTACTACGAGCCAATATCTTAAATATGTAGGAATCTGCCGTAGAAGTTATTTTTACATTTTACTTTTCTACCAAGAAGTGAGTGGATAATCTAGACTTACATATGCAATTTATAGATTAGCCCTCTGTGCAAATGCAGCACGAAGTGTAGCAGCAAAGGAATGATAGACTAGAGTTTCCATACGGATTAAGTTGCAAAAACGATAAGTGAAGCATTATGTCTCTAACTCACCTTTTGTATTCATCATATACACACGCCCGCAAAGTCCTCTCGCTATGTGCTCATCGTGGCTAATAAGCATAATCGCACTTTTATTACCTCGCTGCCATCGCTTGAGGTAATCCATTATATGTAAAGAAAGTTCATAATCAAGCCCAGAAGTACTTTCATCAAGGATTAGCACTCGAGGTTTAATGCTTAAAGCCCTCACAAGGCAGATTCTCTGTGCCTCACCGCCAGAAATCATACCCACCTGCTTAAAAAGTATATCCTTAGGCAATGCCAAATCCTCCATTAACATATAAATGCGCTCTATCGCCTCCTTTTTCTCACAAGCCTTAAGATACAAAAGCGGCTCAAGGCAGTTCTCAAGGCAAGTAAAATGCGGATTCAAAGAGCCTATACTATCTTGGAAAAGTATTTGCACTTGCGCGCAAAATGCCCTGCGAAAGCTAAGGTTACAAATATTAATAGGCACAGAGTGAAGTCTCACTTCTCCCACGGCTCCCGCCTCATCTCTTTGTGGTCGCAAAAGCCCACAGGCAATCTTTGCCAACGTGCTTTTCCCACAGCCACTTTTCCCCATAATCGCAATGTTTTGCCCCACCTCTAGTTTCAAATCAATATGTCTTAACACATAATGCTTATATGCGGCAAATCCCCGATATGATGTGTAGTAATAAGATACATTGCATAGCTCTAACATAATTTCTTCCCTTGATAGAGGGATTGCAAACGCTGCATTGTAGGCGTTTGTGGCATTAAAGGTTTGCCACTATCCTCTAAAAGCACGCCTTGAGATAATCGCGCAGATTCTATAATCTTGCCCTTTTGCATTATATAGACATATTGTGCATTTGCTGCCACTGCGGCTAAATCGTGTGTGATAAGCAAGATTCCTAATCTATGATTCTCTCTCAAATCACGCAAAGTTTTGAGAATCTCCTCTGCCTTTAGCTTGTCTAAATCACTACTTGGCTCATCGGCAATCACAAAAGGCGCTTGTGCAAGCAAAGCAAGGGCTATCATCGCTCTTTGTAACATTCCGCCGCTTAATTCAAATGGATATTTATCTAGCACTTGCGCTTCTAGCCCCGCTTTTTGCAAACACTCAAGCACAAATCCTTTGTCATAAGGCTTATGCAGGGCGATACAAGTTTCCTTGAAATGATAGGCAATACTAAGGAGCGGATTAAAGCACGTGCGAGGAGACTGCATAATACACGCAAAGGCTACACCACGATATGCCACAGGATTAATCACTTGCGAATCTAGCTTAATAACACCACTTGTCAATGCAAGGTTTGAAGCCACAAATCCCTGCAAGGCAAGCGCGCTTAGAGATTTACCACTGCCGCTTGCCCCAAGCAATGCAGTGCATTCTCCTCTCCTCACACAAAGAGATGGAATCTCTACAAGCTTATGAGTATCCATATCAATGCACAAATGTTCTATTTCTAGGCTTTGTGCGCTATGTATAGAATCTAAGCTCTTTGCTTTACCTAAAGCCACATCTTTGACATTATCATCTAGCCCCTGCACTGCCCTAAGACTATCTCTTAAACCTTCACCTATCATATTACATAATGCCACGCTTACAAAAAGCGCTAACCCCGGATAAATAATCAAAGCAGGATTATCCCACATATACTCCTTTGCCTCACTTAGCATCACACCCCATTCAGGTGTGGGCGGCTGCACCCCAAGCCCAAGGAATGAAAGTCCCGCGATATGCAGCATAATATGCCCTATATCCATACTCGCTAAAATCACACATTGACTTAAAATAGGTACTAAAAGATGGCGTTTGAATCTCTGCAAAGCACTCGCTCCAAAGGTAAAAGAAAGCAGCACGTATTCTTTATTTTTCACACTAAAAACGATGCTACGCACGATACGAGCATACCAAGCCCAATGTGTGAGGATAATAGCAATCATCACATTTTCTAGCCCCGCACCCAGCACGCCCACAAAAAACAAAGAAAGCGCGATAGTAGGCACACTCATAAACACATCGCATAGCCGCATACATATCGCATCTAATCGCCCACCCACAAAGCCACACAATCCCCCAATACCTATACCTAAAAGCATAATCCACGCTAAAATCACAAAAGCACAGCCAAGTGAAAGTCTCGCCCCATAGAGAATCCGCGAAAATATATCCCGCCCTAAATAATCCGTCCCAAGCCAATGTGTAGCACTCATAGGGGCTAAAATATGCTCCAAATCCTGCATATCGGGCTCAAATGGTGCAATAGATGGGGCAAAAATAGCAAGTAGCACGATGATACCTAGCCCAGCAAGGGCGCATTTACCCCATATTTTCATACATATTCCTTGCTAGGATTTTCATACGTGTGCGCCATTTGCTTACGCATACGTGGGTCAAATACCGCATAGAGAATATCTACCAATGCGTTACACAGCACAAAAGACGCACTTAAAATGACAATAAAGCATTCAATGACAGGGTAATCGTGATTAGCAATCCCGCTAATACTATATAATCCAATGCCGGGCAGTCCAAAGACACTTTCAATTACCAATGCACCGCCCACAAGCTCCCCTATGTGCATACCCATCGCTGTAAGGATAGGCAAAAAGGCACTATAAAAAATATGTATGATATGTAGCCTTAAGCCCCTTACTCCACGCATTTTAGCATATATGATATGCCTCTCTTTCTGCACTTCTAGCATATTAGCACGAATGAGCCGCGCTAGGATACATATAGACATCAGTGCGATACTCACACTTGGCAAAATAAGACTTTTTGCGCCCTCTAGCCCCACCGCAGGAAGCCACTCCAAATATATGCTAAAAAACAAAACGAGCAAAAAGGCAACCCAAAAATTAGGCATACTCACGCCGATGAAGCATATAAAGCGAATGAGGAAATCAGGGAATCTATTATGATAATACACACTTGCAATCCCAAGCGGTAAGGCACATAGAATAGTCAAAATAAATCCGCATAGCACAAGTAAAAGTGTATTGGGTAAAAAATGCAAAAAGTCCGCGCTCACACTCCTACCACTCATATAAGAGATTCCAAAATCAAGCCTTATGGCGTCTTTAAGCCACAAAAAATACTGTTGCAAAAGCGGTTTATCAAGTCCAAATTCCACTCTAAGTTCCGCTATAAGCTCTGGTGTGGCAGGAATGTGTGAGTGTAAAATATATGCCATCACCGGATCACTCCCGCCAAGTCGCAACAAACAAAACGTGCCAAAAGATACAAGTAGTACAATGGGGATAATAGAGCAGATTCTATAAAAAATAAACTTTTTCATCTGCCCTCCCCTTATTTTGCCTCTTCATAAAATTCCCAAAATGGCACTTCATAGCCTACCACTCCCATTTTAATACCTTTGATTTTAGGGTGTGTGATGGCTTTATTTTTTTGATAGGTAAGTGGCACATACACACCACTTGTTTCAAGCATATTGATGACATTGTCTAACAATGCGTCAAAAGTTGGGCTTGATGGATTAAGCACAATAAGCTTTCTAATGCCTTCATCGATGGCAGTTTTAGTGCTTAAGCCCGATTGTGCGGCAAAGTCAATATGACTTGGAATCAACATAGAATATAGCATACTCAAAGGTTCATAGGGTGCACCCCAAGTCTCACTAAAAGCCATATCAAAAGCCCCTTTAAGTAAACGATTACGATATATGCTAGGCTCACTCGCGCTTAGACGCACCTTAATGCCTAGAGCCTTTAAATCACTTTGGATAATTTCAGCCATCATTTTATGAGCAGGATTATCCCCGCTAAAGAGTATCTCTATGCCTTTTTGATGCAAATGAGAATCTACAGAATCTGCCAAAGTGCGTAAAAATGCTAAAGATTCCTGTATAGCTCTCTCCTCTTTGTTTTTTTGTGTAGAGGGAGTGCTTTGATAAAAGATGTGATTAGCACTTTCTTGAATCCCCCCATAGACCGCTCTAACAAGCCTTTGCTTATCAATAGCATATCCTAGAGATTGTCGCAGCAATGTGCTAGATTGGGCGTTTGTGAGTGTAAAAGCAGGGGAAGCAGAATTAATGACAAGATTCACACTATGCAGCGGTGGGCTAAGATACGTGGCAAAGTGCTTACTCTTTTGCATATTTTTAAAAATCTCTAAGGGAATTTGATCATATCCATAAATCATATCTATTTGTCCGCTTCTTAGGGCTGCTATTTTCGCGCTTGGGTCAAAAATCACCTTCAAAATAATCTCATCATAATAAATCCCCTTATAGCGCTCTTTATCCCAATAGTGCGGATTCTTATGTAATGTATCGCTCACACCAAGCTTAGAATCCGCAAACATATACGCACCCGTGCCGATAGGCTTAGGATTATGCTTGATTAAGTCTAAATCCTTAGGAAAGGCACTAGGAGCTAAGAATCTAAAAGGACGAACTACGGCAAGCTCGCTTAGCGTGGGGCTATAAGGCTCTTTAAGCGTGAGAACGACTTTATAAGCATTGATTTTTTGCATCGATTGTATTACCATAGCTAACCCGCTCCAAGAATGCCTAGAACGATTTTTGAGAATGGATTGAAAGTTTAGCACCACCGCATCAGCATTAAATACCTCACCATTTGAGAATTTCACCCCCTCGCGCAATGTAAATTCATAGCGCAAACCATCTTTACTCACCTGCCACGATAATGCCAAAGATGGCACAATTTTGCCATTCTTGTCCACTTTGACTAAGCCCTCATAAATGCTATTTTGTGCAAACATCGCATTGCCGTGATAACCTTGAGGATTCATCGTGCCGATATTTTGAGATACTGCCATAGTAAGCGTATTTTGACCAAACGCCAATCCCATACACACGCATATCACCGCCACTAAACGCATTATTACTCCTCTATTCTTTAGTGTCTATAAATTAAGAATTTTTAAAACTATATCATATTAATAACATAAAAAAATAAAATAAATAATATTTTTATAGCAAACTAAATAAATCTTAATATGAACCTATAAAATTACTTTCTTTTTGCTTATTTTCAGATCTAAAGTTCTACGTCCCCTCGTCTTTTTCTAGTGATGAGGAGAGTTAAATATGCAAATATGCGCTAGACTTCACGATAGAAAATTGGTATTTTATGTGATTTCATTTTGATACAAATAGATAATCTAGCTCGCTTTATGAGGAAATTCTAAGTCTATAAAACTCACCTAAAAAACAAGTTTCTTTACCAAGCTAAGATTTTATAGGCATAGAGATAAAATGCTTCCCCATCTTTAAAGAACCTATCCAATCTTTATTTGAGATATTGTGAATGCAGTATAAAAACTAACAACTATATGTAGTAAGAAACTCAAATGGGTGGGGGCGTGCTTCCCAAGGCCAAATTTCTGTCTCAAACTTATAAGCCTTATAGGTTTGTATAAATTCCTCGCTAAACACATTGCCTTCTTTGAGGTATGCTTTATCCACCAGCATTTCCTCAATCGCGTGGCGCAATGTATGAGGCAACTGCTTAATGCCTTTCTCACGGATTTCATCAAGTGTGAGTTCAAAGAGATTAATTTCCATAGGCTTACCCGGGTCAATTTTATTCCTAATACCATCAAGTCCCGCAAGTAGTAAGCTTGCAAAGGCAAGATAAGGATTTGCCGAGCTATCGGGGAATCTAAATTCCATACGTTTTGCCTTTTCTCCGCTATTGTATGGGATTCTAATACTTGCGCTTCTATTTTGCGCACTATATGTTAAAATACTTGGCGCTTCAAAGCCCGGAATGAGCCGTTTGTATGAGTTTGTGCTAGGATTTGTGAAGGCTGCTAAGGCTCTAGCATGTTTTAGCACTCCACCTAAGAAGTGCAACGCCATTTCACTTAACCCCTGATAGGCATTTCCCGCAAAGAGATTCTTATTATCTTTCCAAATGCTAATATGTACGTGCATACCGCTGCCATTATCGCCATAAAGGGGCTTAGGCATAAATGTAGCCGTCTTGCCATTGAGATGAGCTACCATTTTTACCACATATTTAAATTTTTGCACATTATCGGCAGCTTCGAGCATATCGCCAAACTTCACACCGATTTCATTCTGCCCTTGCGCTACTTCGTGATGCAATACAAAGGTTTCTAGCCCCACTTGGTTCAGCACCTTTACCATTTCAGTGCGTAAATCCACTGAAGAATCCACCGGTGGCACAGGGAAGTATCCACCCTTTGTACCGGGGCGATGTCCCATATTTACGCCACCCTCAAAGGCTCTATCGCGATTCCATTCGCCCTCTTCGGAATCTATCTCATAATATTGACAATTTACAGAATCTTTAATTTTAATAGAATCAAACACAAAAAACTCATTTTCTGGTCCATAATACGCCACGTCACCAATCCCGCTTTCTTTAAGGTGCTTCATCGCACGTTTGACAATAGAACGAGGGCATTTCTCATAAGGCTCATTTTTATAAACATCCCAAATATCGCAAAAGACTATCACCGTAGTATCCGCACTAAAAGGGTCAATAAAATATCGCACAGGCTCGGGGATAAGTATCATATCAGATTTATCCACAGGCTGCCACGCAGGGATAGAGCTGCCATCAAAGGGTATCCCCTCAAAACTCTCTTCGCCAATCGCACTTCTTGAAAAGCTCAAATGATGCCATATGCCTTTAATATCAGTGAAGCGGAAATCGATAAATTCCACTTCATTTTCATCGCAAAATTGAAAAAATGCCTTGACTGCTTGTTTGTCGATTGCTACTCTGCTCATACCCTTGCTCCTTAATCATTGTGTAGATTGTGTAAATAAAATGCGAATTATAGCATAAGGGAGATAAGCTTTTACAAATAGACCTATACTAAACCTAAGTGTTCCTTTGCGCGGGCATAAGTGGCTTTGGCAATGGGGCGGACTGCATTAGCACTTTTATCTAGTATAGATTCTATATATGCCCTATCACTGCTTAGTCTTGCATACTCCTCTTGTATAGGACGTAAAGTTTCTATAATCACTTCGCTCAAAGCGCTTTTAAGATGTCCATAGCCCTTGCCTTCAAATGCAGATTCTATTTCTTCGCGGCTCTGTCTTGTGAAAATCTCATACATACAAAGCAGATTATATAATCCTGCGCGAGATTCATCAAAGATAATGCCACTTTGAGAATCTGTAACTGCCTTTTTGATTTTGCGTGTGATGAGTTCAGGGCTATCAAGTAAAAAAATCGCGTTATTCTCGCTCTGTGCGGATTTACTCATTTTGGCATTTGGGTCATCTAAAGCCATTATGCGCGCTCCTACTTTAGCAATCATCGGCTCAGGAATATTAAAGCATAATCCATATTCATTATTAAAGCGCATTGCCACGTCACGTGTTAGCTCTAAATGCTGCTTTTGGTCTTCACCCACAGGCACAAAATCTGCCTGATAGAGCAAAATATCCGCCGCCATAAGCGCAGGGTAATTAAACAAGCCCACATTAATATTTTTTGGATTTTTTGCACTTTTATCTTTAAATTGTGTCATACGACTCATATCACCCATAGGAATATGGCAATCTAAAATCCACGCTAATGCGGCGTGTTCATCGATTTGACTTTGGATAAAAAGATGAGATTTATTTGTATCAATGCCACAGGCTAAAAGAATACCTGCAAGGTCATAAGTCTTTTCTTTTAATTGCGTAGGATTCTGTTTAGTCGTAATCGCGTGGGAATTAACCACGCAAAAAATATTTTCATATTCCTCTTGTGAATCTACCCAATGTCGCACCGCACCTAGATAATTGCCTAAGTGGATATTGCCCGTGGGCTGAATGCCTGAAAAAACGCGTTTTTTTTGCAATTGTGCGTCCATAATTTATCCCCTAATCTCAAAATCATTAACAAAAGCGGTATTATATGATTTTTGGCTTAAGTTTAGAGGAATACCCCATTAAAAATTGTGCTAAAAGTTTTACCCAAGAAAAGGTGGTTTTACACTCACTTGGTAAAAAAATTTTTTACAAAATTGTGTAGAATCTCCCCCTTTGTCAAAGTGCGTTTATCAAAATTGTTTCAAAACGATACGAAATTAAATAAAACTGCGTTAAAATGGTCTTAAATCCACGAAGGAAGGAGAAAGTATGCTTGAGATACGATGGCATTCTCGTGCTGGGCAAGGTGCTGTAACAGGCGCAAAAGGTCTAGCCGATGTAATTGCAGGAACAGGCAAAGAGGTGCAAGCCTTTGCATTCTATGGTTCAGCTAAACGCGGTGCTTCTATGACTGCCTATAATAGGATAGATTCAGAGCCTATTCTCAATCACGAAAAGTTTATGAATCCCGATTATATTTTGGTGATTGACCCGGGCTTGGTATTCATCACAAATATTTGTCTTTATGATAAACCATCGACAAAATACATTATCACCACGCGCTTAAGCAAGGAAGAGCTCATTGCTAAAAAGCCCGAGTTGGCACAAAAAGAGGTATATACGCTTGATTGTATTCAAATCTCTATTGATGCACTTGGCAAATCTATCCCTAATGCACCTATGCTTGGGGCGTTAATGAAAGTTTCAGGTATGCTTGAGATTGACTTCTTTTTAGAATCTTTCTCCAAGGTGCTTGGTAAAAAACTCCCCCAACAAGTGATTGAGGCAAACAAAGTGGCTATTAGACGAGCTTATGAGGAAGTTAAATAAGGGCTTATTTTAAGGAGAAAAGAAATGGATAAATTAAAAGATTGGGACGAATTTGCAATTGGCTCTGTGCTGTTTCCTTTTAAAAAGGGCGTAGATGGGGCTATGGAACTTTATAAACAGGAACGAACTTATAGTGGCGATAGCTCATTTAGCGATAGTGTAGCGCATTGGCGTGTAGAAAAGCCCGTGCATAATAGTGATATTTGTATTAATTGCTTTACTTGTTGGGTATTTTGCCCTGATGCGGCGATTCTTACTAATAATGATAAATTAGCAGGTGTGGATTATGTGCATTGTAAAGGTTGTGGCGTATGTGTGGATGTGTGTCCCACCAACCCAAAATCATTGCTTATGTTTAATGATCACAAAGACAATGAAGAAGCCCTCAAAGAATGGCCTGCTAAAGAGCCTAAAGAATCGCAAAATAACGCATAGTCTAGGAGGAAAAGATGGCCAAAATAATGGAATTAAGGGATATTGAAGTATGGGATGGCAATATGGCTGCTTCTCAAGCACTTCGTCAAGCACAAATTGATGTGGTAGCTGCTTATCCTATCACACCTTCGACACCCATTGTGCAAAACTATGGAAGTTTTGTAAGTAATGGTTATGTCGATGGTGAATTTGTGATGGTAGAATCCGAACACGCAGCAATGAGTGCGTGTGTAGGTGCTGCAGCAGCTGGTGGAAGAGTAGCCACGGCGACAAGCTCTCAAGGTTTTGCATTAATGATAGAAGTGCTTTATCAGGCTTCTGGTATGCGTTTACCTATTGTGCTAAATCTTGTCAATCGTGCACTTGCTGCACCACTCAATGTAAATGGAGATCATTCAGATATGTATCTTAGCCGTGATACAGGCTGGATAAATCTCTGCACCTATAATCCACAAGAAGCTTATGATTTTAATCTTATGGCTTTTAAGATTGCAGAAGATAAACGTGTAAGAGTGCCTATAATTGTGAATCAAGACGGATTCATTTGCTCTCATACCGCGCAGTCTGTTCGCCCATTTACTGATGAGGAAGCATATAAATTTATCGGGGATTATATCTCGCATAATCCTATGTTAAACTTCTCTAACCCTGTAACTTACGGGGCGCAAACAGAAGAGGATTGGCATTTTGAGCATAAGGCACAGCTACACAAAGGCATTATGGATTCAGCACAGGTTATAGAAGAGGTATTTGAAGCTTTTGCAAAAAAATCTGGCCGCACATACAAACTTGTAGAAACTTATGATATAGAAGATGCAGAAGTAGCAATTGTGGCACTTGGCACAAGCGTAGAATCTGCTCGTGTAGCGGCTAAAAAAGCACGCAATGAAAAAGGCATTAAAGCAGGGGTTATCTCTATCCGCTCCTTACGACCCTTTCCTTTCAAGCAAATAGGCGAGGTACTAAAAGGTTTAAAAGCAGTAGCTTGTATCGACAGAAGTCTTCCAGCAGGAACAATGGGTATGCTTTTTAATGAATTTTCAGCAGCAGCTCTTGGGGCAGGAGCACATCTTATAATGTCAAATTATATTTATGGACTAGGCGGACGTGATTTGACACAAGCGCATTTAGAGAGCATTTTTACCGAGCTTAATGAAAATGCAAAAGCAGGTAAATTGACTCACCCACTTCAACAAATGTTAGGACTTCGCGGACCTAAAATGAGCTTTTTTTAAGGAGAATACAATGGTAAAGGAAGTAAAGAATCTTAAAGAATTTCAAAAATCATCAAAAAAATTTGAAGGTGCGCACTTACTTTGTCCGGGCTGTGCTCACGGTATGATTGTGCGAGAAGTACTTAGTGCAGTAGATGGACCCATTATTATTGGGAACTCCACGGGCTGTCTTGAGGTTTCAAGTGCAGTATATCCACATACAAGCTGGGATGTGCCTTGGATTCACATTGGGTTTGAAAATGGCTCTACGGCAGTTGCTGGAGCAGAAGCTATGTATAAAGCTCTGGCACGCAAGGGAAGATATACCGGTGAACGTCCTAAATTTGTAGCATTTGGTGGCGATGGAGCGACTTATGATATTGGATTTCAATGGATTAGTGGCTGCTTTGAAAGAGGGCACGATATGACTTATATCTGTCTTGACAATGAAGTGTATGCAAATACAGGTGGACAGAGAAGCGGCTCTACGCCTCTTGGCTCAAGCACATCAACTACACCCGCTGGAAGCGTAAGCTATGGTAAAAAAGAACGCAAAAAAGACTTGCTTTTTATTATGGCAGCACATCATGCGCCCTATGTCGCCCAAGTAGCTCCCAACAAGTGGAAAGATATGAATAAGAAAATTAAACGTGCTATTGATACAGAGGGACCAACCTTTATTAATGCAATGAGTGCTTGCACGACTGAATGGCGATTTGAATCTCATAAAACCGTTGAAATCAGCGATTTAGCAGTAGATTCCCTTGTGTTTCCATTATTTGAAATTATTAATGGTGTAGAAGTGCATATCACTTATCGCCCACGCAATATTGTGCCAGTTCGTGATTATTTAGGTGCACAAGGACGTTTCAAACATCTTTTCAAGCCTGAAAATGAACATATCATCGCACAATTTCAAAAAGATGTAGAGGCACGTTGGGAATACCTCCAACGTAGAGAAGAAATTAACCCCAAATAACACTTCTTAATATTCCTCTTAGCTAAGAAATAGAGGGATATTAATTGTATTTTATGTAATTTTGGGTAGAATCGCCGATTCTATAAAGCAGCCTTTTAAACAAAATCACTGCAAGGGTATAGTATGCAAGAAAAAGCTGACAAAATAAACAAAAAGTCAAAAGAAGTGAATGCTGAATTGGAAAATTTGTTTAAAGAAGAAGATAGCGATTATATTACGTATGAAAAAATTGCTCAAATTATGCTCAAAGCTCCCACAAGCGGACAGGTCAAAAAAATTAAAGACTTGAGCAAAAAATACAAAAAGAAACTTTTAAGCTCCTCTGAAGCGGCAAAAGTGCTTAATACTCAAGAACAAATCAAACGTCAAGCAGATAGAAAAAAAATGCTTGATGAAGAGCTTGAAGATGAATTTGACTTTATGAAAGATAAAGAGCTTCTTGAGTGGAGTAGGAGCGATAGCCCTGTACGTATGTATCTACGTGAAATGGGGCAGATTCCACTTTTGACAAAAGAGGAAGAAATTAGCCTAAGTAAGCAAATTGAGCTAGGGGAGAATACTATCTTAGATGCAATTTGCTCCGTGCCTTATTTGATTGACTTTATTTATGATTATAAAGATGCCTTGATTAATCGTGAGCGAAGGGTTAAAGAACTCTTCAAAAGTTTTGATGATGACGAAGAGGAAGAGGAATTAAATGAAGAGGAAGATTTTGATATAGAAGAAGAGGAAAATGCACGTAAGAACTCAAAGAGAGACCAAAAACGTGTAGAAAAGGTAATGGAAAGTTTCAAAGCACTTGATAAGGCAAAAAAAGAATGGCTTAAACTACTTGAAAGCCCATTAGCAGAGGGCGAGGATGAGCTTAGCCATATTTTGCTACTTTCACACAAAAAGCATATCCTCAAAACAAAACTTTTAGACTTAGGACCTACAAGTAAGCTCATTAGCGAGCTTGTAAGAGCAATGGAAAATACCTTAAAAAGCGGTGATGGCTTTGAGCGTGAGCTAAAAAGACTTGAATATAAACTACCATTATTTAATGATATATTAATACAAAATCACAAAAAAATTCTTGCCAATATTACCAATATGACACGCGATGAAATCGCCTCTATGGTGCCAGAAACCACAATGGTAAATGTGTATATGGAACTCAAAAAACTTTTTCAAACTAAGGAAGCAAGTGAAGGAGGTTTTAACCTTGAACCCGAAAAGCTCAAAGAAATCCTAGAACAAATTAAACGTGGGAAATCTATCTCCGATAAAGCAAAAGCAAAAATGGCAAAATCCAACCTCCGCCTTGTGGTGAGCATTGCCAAGCGATATACTAATCGCGGTTTGCCATTCCTTGATTTGATACAAGAGGGCAATATCGGGCTAATGAAGGCTGTGGATAAGTTTGAATACAAAAAAGGCTTTAAATTTTCTACTTATGCTACGTGGTGGATTAGGCAAGCTATCTCACGAGCCATTGCTGACCAAGCGCGCACTATTCGCATTCCCATTCATATGATAGAAACAATTAATAGAATCCACAAAATTATGCGCAAGCACGTCCAAGAGACAGGCAAAGAACCAGATATTGATTTTATTGCTAAAGAGGTAGGACTTTCCATTGATAAAGTAAAGAATGTTATTAAAATTACCAAAGAACCAGTGAGCCTTGATGCCCCTATTGGAAATGATGATGATGGTAAATTTGGGGATTTTGTAGAAGACAAAAATTCTGTAGGACCTATGGATTATATCCTCAAGGAAGATTTAAAAGTGCAAATTGATGAAGTACTTGAACAGCTTAATGACAGAGAAAAAGCTGTAATACGTATGCGTTTTGGACTTTTAGATGATGAAAGCGATAGGACATTAGAAGAAATCGGTAAGGAACTCAATGTAACGCGCGAGAGAGTGCGGCAAATAGAATCTAGTGCTATCAAAAAGCTCAAACATCCAAAAGTAGGTAGAAAACTAAAAAACTACATTGAGGAATAAAACTATAAAATCCAAGCCTTAAAAAACCAATCTAGCAGATAGATATTTGGCTTAAATAACCTAGCCTTACAAAAGCATAAGATTTTATCCTCTACTCATTAGCGCTTTGTGGAAGTAGCTTTCTCACAAGATTGCAATAACTGCGCTTGCACAAAATACATACAATATAAATGCAGCCTATCGTTTAATATTTCTATGTTATAGTAAATATTCATACGAAGGAAAACGCTATGGCACTATTGCATAACACACAAAAAGCAACTATCTTAAAAAACGCAAGAAAAATTGTTATTGTAGGCTTAAGCCCTCAGCAAGATAAGATAAGCTATCAGGTAGGGGCATTTCTATTATCTAGGGGTTATGATATTATCCCTATTTATCCGCGTGGTGGGGAGATTCTAGGAAGAGAAGTATTTTGCTCACTCAATGATGCCTTTGCAGTAATGGCGCAAAATGGGGAAGTATGCGATATTATCAACATCTTTAGAAAAAGTGAAGCACTAGGAGATGTGATGAATGAAATATGCGCCCTCACTCCTTATAGCTCCTTTGACAAAAGCCGCTTATGTGTATGGGTGCAGCTTGGGCTGCAAAGCAAAGAGGCTTATCAAAAAGCTAAAGAAAATGCTATCTTATATGAAGAGGATAGTTGCATTCAAGCCACATACAAAAATCTTTTTGGTAACGCAACCTTAACAGAGATTACCGCCCTATCGTAAGTATTTTTGAATCTAAAAATCTTTATGCTACAATACTCTCATATTACCTAGCACAAAGGATAATGTATGAATGACAATACACAGCAATCCCCCAATACCCCTAAAGACAACGTATCACTATACGCTCGCCTTAAAGAGAAAGCAAAAATAAGGTTTCTTTCTGATAAGGCACGATTTCTTACTGCTATTGCCTTAATTATTTTACTTGTGCTTGTCTTAAGCATTGATTCACCCCTGCTTACTTGCATTGTGCTTGCATTTCTTTGTGTCATTGCGATGCAAGAGGCTCTTTCTCTCTACAAACTAGAATCTGCTTTACATTATTATATCGCCACTATTTTGGCTTGGCTATGTGCGTATTTTAATGACCGCGTTATAGAATCTGCTCTTTTTGTACTCATTCTCTATGCGTCTTATCTTGCTTATAGCAAAAAAATCACGCTTAAAACCTTACTTCCTTTCATCTACCCACTTCTGCCATTTCTAAGTATTTACGCACTCTATAAAGACGCTGGGGGAGCTGGTGTATGGGTTATTGTATGGTTAATTGTAATTGTAGCATTTACCGATACAGGAGCGTATTTTGGCGGCAAAGCCTTCGGTAAAACGCCCTTTTGCCCTACTTCCCCTAAAAAAACCCTTGAAGGCGTGATTTGCGGGGTTATCTTTGGTGTGGTTTTTGGCTCAATTGTAGGCATTGGTACTTGTGGGAACTTTTTATATTCGCTTGGTATTACCTTTGTTGTAGCTCTTAGTGCTGTTTTTGGAGATTTATTTGAAAGCTACTTAAAACGTGAAGCAGGAGTAAAAGATAGCGGCTCATTATTACCCGGGCACGGTGGTGTGCTAGATAGACTTGATGCCATACTCTTTGGTGCGGTGGTAATGCACTTTTTGCTTTTTTTCCTACCCGGCTATAATAACATCACTATTATGCTTTAAAGTCTCTTTATGATTCTTCTTGGCAGCACCGGTAGTATTGGCACAAATGCCCTTGAGATCGCTGCAGCTTTTTCTATCCGCATAGAATCTTTATGTGCGGGTAGGAATATCTCTCTCTTAAATCAACAAATTGCACAATATAATCCTAAAAATGTATGTATCGCCCATAAAGCAGATTCTATTCGTCTTATCAAAGGAGATTATCGCTTATTTTATGGAGCAGAGGGGATTTTAGAAATGATAGAATCCTCCCAATCTACTCTTGTCCTCAATGCCCTTGTGGGATTTGCAGGGCTTGCCCCTAGCTTCAAAACCTTACAATGTGGTAAAAAACTCGCTCTAGCCAATAAGGAATCACTCGTAAATGCTGGTTGGCTTTTGCAAAAAGAGCAGATTACGCCCATTGATAGCGAACATTTTGGATTATGGTATCTCACACAAAATCGCCCTATAAATGAACTCTATATTACCGCAAGTGGTGGGGCTTTTCGAGACTATCCATTAGATAAAATTGCTTGCGCCTCACCACAAGAAGCCCTCAAACACCCTAATTGGCAAATGGGACAGAAAATCACCATAGATTCAGCCACTATGGCAAATAAACTTTTTGAGATTCTCGAAGCACGTTGGCTCTTTAATACACAGCATATAGACGCCTTTATAGAATCTAGCTCTAGTATCCACGCCCTTGTCGAACACCCCGATGGCAGTATTACTGCCCATATTAGCAACCCAGATATGAAGCTCCCTATTGCCTATGCACTTAATCCCATTCTAGCCTCACAGCACAGATATATCAAGCCACTTTCTCTTACCTCTTTAAATCTATGCCTTAAGCCTATTGACCCTCATCGCTATCCCTTGTGGAATCTCAAAGATGAAATACTACAAACCCCTCAAAAAGGCATAGTGCTTAATGCAAGCAATGAAGTAGCAGTGCAATATTTTTTGGCTAATAGCATACCTTTTGGAGCTATAAGCACACTTATAGCAGCAATAATGGAGCAATTTGCAGATTTTAACTTTAACTCACTCAACGATTTAAATTCAATCACTGCTCTTGATAGACAAGTGCGCATAAATAGCCAAGAATGGCTCAAACAACAGAACTATACCCTCTCTTAATTATCATAACTTATAAATATACACTTTGAGGATTCTTACTCTCATTGGTGTATATGCAACCTTTTGTATCAATACTAAAACATTTTGCGTAAAAATAAAGGATTCGTTTTTTTTTTTTTGAATCTCACTCTATAATGATATGTCCCTCTCATAAACACATATTCAAGGACAAAAAGGAGTATTTATGAAAAAAATTTTAATCTCAAGTGTATTGAGTGCAAGTCTTTTGTGTGTAGCAAATGCACAAAGTAGTGGTTTATTTGTTGGTGTAAATGCAGGAGTGCCTATTACTACACCGGATTATAAAGGTTCTTTAGCAGCAACAAAGGATTTTTTTCCTACAACTGGTATAGGCTGGGCAGTAGGGGTTGATGTCGGCTACAAACAAGCTTTGAGCCAAAATTATGGGCTTAAATGGTATCTTAGCTATAACTATAATCAAAGTAAAGGTTCTAAAGATAGTGAGGCAATAGGTAAAAGTGAAGCTGATATTAATCAGCACTTAATTACAGCAAATGTGGATTACTACTTTAATTTCACTCCTGCTTTTGGTGCATATCTCGGTATTGGTGTAGGCTATCAACAATATAATCCTACATGGAAAATGGGTGGAGCCACTATTCCTACTGAAGGAGCTAAGGGTGGACTTGCTGTGCCTGTAAACGTAGGGCTTACATATAATTTCAATGATAAAAACCAGATTCTGCTTGGAGCAAAGATTCCATTAGTAGCTTATGATTATGAAACTAACAATCCTCAAACCCAAACTAAAGGAACAGCTACACTTCGCACCTATATCGTGCAAATTGGATACAACCTTACTTTCTAAGATTCTATTAAGTTCTCTCTCTTTAAAAGAATCTTCTGCTAGAGAATCTTGTATTCTCTAGCCCACTTCTTAATTTCTTTTAATCGTGTTATTAATTGGGTATGGTAGAATACTTACAAATTTGTGTAACAATCTACTCGCAAGGAATACTATGAATATCCGCACTTTCATCTCTACAAGAGATTCTAACCCCGCTCTTGCAAAAAGCTTCAAAGACGCTATTCTCAATCCCTCCGCACCACAGGGAGGGCTCTACACTTTTGATACTCTGCCCAAACTTAGCACACAAGATATTATCTCCTTGAGTAATTTAAGCTATGAAGGGCTTTGTATCAAACTTTTTAAGATTCTTAACTTAGGACTTGATGAAGCACTTTTAAAAGATGTATTGCGATGCTACAAAAGCTTTGATAATCCAAATAATCCCGCCCCATTACACAAGTTTAGCGATAATCTCTTTATGCTTAATCTCTACTCTGGTCCTACTCGCGCATTTAAAGATATGGCATTGCAACCTTTTGGAGCATTACTTTCACATTTTGCCGCACAAAAAAAACAAACTTATTTGATTCTTGCTGCTACAAGCGGTGATACCGGACCTGCCACGCTAGAAAGCTTTGCGAATAAGCCTTATATTAAGGTTATTTGTCTCTATCCTGATGGCGGCACAAGTGATATACAAAGATTGCAAATGACTACTCAAAATGCCTCAAACTGCAAGGTAATAGGCATTAAGGGTAACTTTGATGACGCACAAAGCGCACTTAAAAACCTCCTTAACGATAAAGATTTTATCACAAATCTCCACGCACAAGGCATTTACCTCTCTGCAGCAAATTCTGTCAATATAGGCCGCATTGTTTTTCAAATCATTTATCATTTTTGGGCGTATTTTAGTCTCCTTAAAAATGCTCAAATCACCTTTGGGGAAAAAATTTCAATTGTCGTGCCAAGCGGGAATTTTGGCAATATTTTAGGAGCGTTTTTTGCTAAAAAAATGGGCTTACCCTTGCAAAAGCTCGTTGTAGCTTCAAATGTAAATAATATCTTAAGCGATTTTATCCATAGCGGTGTATATGATGTCTCTTCACGCGTTTTATTGAGGTCAAAATCCCCCGCGATGGATATTCTTAAAAGCTCAAATGTTGAAAGGGTGCTTTATGCGCTTTTTGGAGCTAAGCGCACACGGCAATTAATGGAATCTTTGCAAACAAAAGGCGCATATAGCCTTAACCAAGATGAATTAGCCCTCCTACAAGATGATTTTAGCGCATTATATTGCGATGATACTCAATGCCTACAAAGTATGACAGAAGTCATAAAAAAGGGGTTTGTGCTTGACCCACATAGTGCGATTGCCTACTATGGAGCAAAAAAACTGCAAAAAGAAAATATTATAGATAAAAGCGTTTTCCTTGCCACAGCAGAATGGAGCAAATTCGCCCCGAGCGTTTGGGAAGCCCTGCAAGAAGCCTATAGCCTGCAAGATGTTTATAGTGATGAAAAAAATGCGATTAAAGATATTTGTGAGCATACATCAGCCGTGCTTCCTCAAGCCATTAGCACACTTTTTAATAAACCTATCACACAAAAAGATGTAGTAGCGATTTCAGTCATTCGCTCTTGCATTATGCAATGGATTGAGCAAAGTTAGTTTAAAACAAATATGATAGAATTTCAAGCCTAAAAACCAAGGAGTAGAAAATGGATTTTATAAGCGTGATTATGGGGAGCAAAAGCGATTGGAACGTGATGAGTGAGTGCATAGAGGTATTGAAAAAGTTTGATGTCGCCTATGAGGTGATTATTAGCTCGGCTCATCGCTCACCAGAGCGCACAAAATCCTATATCAAAGACGCACAATCTCGTGGTGCGCAAGTATTCATCGGCGCAGCGGGTATGGCAGCACATCTTGCCGGGGCGATTGCCTCTCAAACGTGCAAACCCGTTATCGGTGTGCCTTTAAGTGGTGGTGCACTTGATGGGTTAGATGCCCTCCTTTCTACCGTGCAAATGCCTAGCTCTATGCCCGTAGCCACAGTGAGCATTGGCAAGGCTGGGGCGATTAATGCAGCGTATTTAGCAATGCAAATTTTAAGCCTTAAAAATGATGAACTCGCAGGAAAGCTCATAGAAGATCGCGTGATGAAGGCTAAAAAAGTAGAGCTAGATTCTGCAGAGATAGAGGTGAGGAGGGGCTAATGGAAGCTTCAAATACTTGGCTTGAGCTCGAAGAATTTGTAAAACTTTCAGGTTTAAGTGAAGAAAAAATCACTGAGCTCATTAATGAAGGCAGTCTCAAAAGCAAAACAGAGGAAGAAAAAACCTTTATAGACGCAACTTCAGGTGTGGGTGCATTAGTCAAAAAAGTAGAATCTAATCTTGTATCCGCAGATATGAATGGTAAAGAGCTAGACCCTGTATTTGTGGAAAAAACCATCTCTACCATTCTAGGCTTACACGATAAAGTCATTGCGGCAAAAGATGAAACCATCAGTGCGTTTAAAAACGAAAATACCTTTCTTAAAGACGCCCTTATCTCTATGCAGGAAGTCTATGATGATGATAAGAAGACGATGGAAACCTTGCGTGCAGAACTAGAACGCTCACGTGAGGAAATTGAATTTATGAAGCGCAAATATCGCCTTATGTGGGGTAAAGTCGCTAATATGACAGAACCAAAATGATAGCTCAAAATGCGTGTTTTACCTGTCTTCAAAGGCAAGTTAAACATCTCTGCCAACTGCTACATATCCCCGATAAGCACATCACACAAAATATACAGCATATTTTAGAATCTGCCAAAAATAAAGGATTGCTCCCACCTCAAATCGCCATTGATGTATATAAAACTCTTGCACGTGCTACAGGGCTTAGCGATCCCTTTTATCATATCAAGCAAGAGAGTATGACAAAAGCTCACCATATTGTGCAAAATTTACTTCACAAATACCCTCCACCACCACTTTTATTCGCTACTAATAGCCCAGATTCTAAACAAATAAAAGAGGATTCTGTATATAAACGGCTAGAATGGGCAGTCAAAATGGCAATTTTAGGTAATGTCATTGATTATGGCTCACAGCATAGCTTTGATTTTGATAATGCCAATTTTGGCTTTGAATCCATACATTTTGCTACCTTTTGCCTCCCTGCATTTATTGACAAACTCTCTGCTAAAACATTACTTTATATTGCTGATAATGCTGGAGAAAATATCTTTGATAAGGTGCTTATCGCCACATTAAAGGAGATATATCCGCATATAGAGATTTATTATGCCCTACGTGGTAAGCCTATCATCAATGATCTTACATTAGAGGATATGTCTCACCCTTTGGCTAAGGATATGCAGGAGTATTGCACTTTACTTGATTCTGGCGTGAGAAGCCCGGGATTTGTATATACGGACGCCTTACCTCAAGCCCAAGCTATCTATGATAGGGCTGATGTGATACTTGCTAAGGGTATGGGGAATTTTGAATGTTTAAATATGCACAAAGATGAACGATTATTTTTGCTTTTTAAGGTCAAATGCGATGTGGTGGCAGCATATTGTGGGGTGCAAAAGGGAGCAATGATGTTTATCCACAATACAAAAGTGCAAAAGGAGTGATATGCTAAGTTTTTCGAATATTTTACTAACCCTACAAGAATTTTGGAAAAATCAAGGCTGCCTTATCGTGCAGCCCTATGATATTCCCGCAGGAGCTGGGACATTCCACCCGGCTACTCTGCTTAGAAGCTTAGATTCTAAGTCTTGGAGTGTAGCTTATGTCGCCCCATCACGTCGCCCAACAGATGGGCGCTATGGAGAGAATCCTAATCGCCTAGGAAGTTATTATCAATTTCAAGTGCTTATCAAGCCAAGCCCAGATAATATACAAGAGATATATTTGCGTAGCCTTGAGGCATTGGGCTTAGACTTACGCGCTCACGATGTGCGTTTTGTAGAGGATAATTGGGAATCCCCCACACTTGGTGCTTGGGGACTTGGCTGGGAAGTGTGGCTTGATGGTATGGAGGTAACGCAATTTACATATTTTCAGCAAGTAGGCGGGATTCCTTGCCAACCCGTCGCGGTGGAAATTACCTATGGCGTGGAAAGATTAGCAATGTATATACAAGGAGTAGAAAATATCTTTGAAATTGCGTGGAATGACCCCACAAACACACACCCTATGTCGTATGCGGACGTACATTTACAAGGTGAATATGAATTTTCTACCTATCATTTTGATGTAGCAGATACCAAAATGCTTTTTGCGCTTTTTGAACAATATGCTAAAGAAGTGAAAAACTGTCTCCAAGCGAGAATCCCTCTTGTTGCGTATGATTATACAATGCTTACAAGCCATTGTTTTAATATCCTTGATGCGCGTAAGGCTATTTCTGTCGCCCAAAGGCAGGATTATATCTTGCAAATTCGTGAACTCGCTAAAGCGTGTGCGGTGCTGTATAAAGAAATGGAGGGAGAAAGAAATGCACGGATAGAGAAAAGCAAAGGCTTGTAATGCGGTTTTTTCTTATATTTATATCACTTATTGTTACATTTTGCACACTCAATGCTGAAAATCTCGTGCGTGATTTTGCACTTTATAAACTCAATGAAAACGATAAACGCGCACCAACCTTGCTTTTAATGGGCGGGATTCACGGGGATGAGCCCGGCGCGTATTATTCCACTGATATTTTTATGCGCCATTATAAGATTACCAAAGGCAGCGTTTGGGTCGTGCCTGTGGTGAATCCTCACGGTATGTTTGCCAATATGCGTGGCGTATATGGCGATATGAATCGCAAGTTTGCCGCACTTGCAACTAATGACCCAGATTATCAAAGTATCCAAAAGATTAAACAGCTTTTAGCAGAAAAAGATATTGATATATCCTTACATTTGCACGATGGGAGCGGATACTGGCGCCCTCAATATATAAGTAATCTTTTGAATCCTGCGCGTTGGGGAAATTGCTCTGTGATTGACCAGCCCGAGCTTAATGGGGCAAAATATGGCGATTTAGAATCCTTTGTCGCTCAAATGGTAGCAGATATTAATCTCCATATACTTAACCCCCTCCATCGCTACCACGTGCATAATACTCACACGAAAGCTAAAAATAATACAGAACAACTCAAAGCTTTAACATTTTTCTCTCTTTCACTTGGCAAACCAGCACTAACAAATGAAGCCAGCAAAGAGCTAGATATTCCCACACGTGTGTATTATCATCTCCTAGCTATTGAATCTTTGCTAGGACAGCTTGGTATAGGCTTTGAGAGGGATTTTGAGCTTAATGTCGCTTCAGTTAAAGAGCTTCTTTCCCCCGCACTCTTGCAGATAAAAATTGAAGAGCATATAACTCTACCTTTAGATTCTCTACGTCCATTTCTTACACATTTTCCATTGCCCAAAAACACCGCACCCAAGCACATTAAAACACAAAGTGATAGCCACCTACTAGGCTTAGTGCGCAATACACAGGGCAATATTGAGCTTAAATATGGCTCACGCACTATAAGCACATTGATTCCGCAATATCACACATTTGATGCATCACTTCAGCATATCCGCATAAAAATCGATGAGCAATGGCAATCTGTGCCGATAGGTTCAATTGTCTATGCCAAAGATTCTATCGAGTTTGAGCCGCTTGAGGATTACCGCATAAATGTAATAGGCTATGTCAAGCCTAATGACAACTCCCCTATGCCCGATGAAGTAGGCATTAGAATCTACAAAAAAGACTTTATTCCGCGATACAGCATTGATACACAAGCCCTTAGCTATCGCGCAGAAATATATCACAAAAAAGATATATTGAGTGGTATAGTAATTATCTCCTTTAAGAATCCTCCCAAACCTCAATCCTCGACCTATCAAGCCATAGCCTATACACCCGCACCTCTTAGAGAATCTAAAAACATAGACACAGCGCAAGCAGCCTCCTTGCCACCTACCAAACCCACACAAAAACACATAAAAGATAATAAAAAGCCACGACCAAAAAATACAGATGAGCCAAAGCTCTCTCCGCAGCCCACAGAGCTTCAAAAAATATGGGTTGCCTCACCTCGTGGTGTAAATGTCCGCACTAAGCCCACTACCCAAAGTCCTATTATTGCTAAACTCCCGCAAGGCACAACATTGCAAGTTTTAGAATCTCAAGGTAAATGGAGCAAGATTACCAATAATGCACATATCAAAGAGGGCTATATCATCTCTAGCGCCCTTACAGACAAAATAGAGACAAAAATAACAGATGCGGTGCCATTGCCTAAGTCACCAAGCCCAATAGACAAGAAGCCACTCGATTTAACAATAGACAAAAGCTCCTTAAAAAAAGCAGAATCTGGCAGCCCAAACAATGCTAAAATCATAGTGAATATAGCTCTTATCCGCACTAATCCCTCACGTAATGCACCTGTGATTGCTAAAGCTCCTTTGGGGCGGGAAATGCAAATACTCTCATTTGAAGGAGAGAATGATGAATGGGCGAAAATTCGCTATATTTTTGGGAGTCGCGAGATTAATGGCTATGTAGCAAAGCGACTTCTTAAGCCATTATGAAAGGTTTTTATGAAATGCCCCATTGACGAAAATATATTTTTGATTTCTGATAGTCATTTTGGGCATAAAGCCGTGCTAGAAAAAGAACCCTCACGACTTAAAAGTGCTAAGGTGTGTGGATATGATGATTTTTATACCTTTCACAAGGACTTATGGAATGCAGCCGTGGGGAAAAAGGATAGAATCTTGCATTTAGGGGATTTGTATTATCCCGGCGGTTTCTCTTATCTTAAAGAACTCAAAGGTAGAAAAATCCTTGTGGTAGGGAATAATGATGTCAAACGTTTTGAAAAGCTTAAAGAATTAAAAAAATGGAATGTGCAGCAGGGATTAAATCTGCATATCCCGCAGCGAGGGGAGATTCTCCAAAAGCTTTATGATGAATTTGGCAAAATATTCATCAAAGAGGATATTTATCTTAATGCTATCGTGCAGGATATTGGGAAAGAGCGGATTATGTTTTCACATTTTCCAGTGTTTAATCGCAAGGTAAATGACCGCTTTGCCAAGAGCCGTGATGTGCTTGATAGGCTTTTTATCCTAGCTGATTGCTCTCTTAATATCCACGGGCATATCCACTCACGCGATACGAATAATTCTTTTTGCTTTAATGTCAGTTGCGAACAATTGGGATTTAAGCCTAAACGTTTAAGTGAGATTCTCACCCTTTGGCGATATAAAATAAGTATCTAATATCTAGATTTTGACAAATAAAAGCCTCATACTTTGCTTAAAAAGCAGTGATATAGTCCTTGTTTATAAAATACATACACACAAACTTTTACAAAATCTCTTGAAAATGATGTAAGAATAAACAAAAAGTAATCACCATATCTAAGTTTCCTCCTCTCAATAAAAAACTTCATAAATCCATAAAGCGCATACTATTGTTCTTAATGAGCGGTATATTTGCGAATCTATCGTGCAATTTTATTCTTATGTAACCCACTTGTGAGTAAGCAAATTTGGAATCTTGTTTGCTGTTTTTTTGTTTTAGCAACCCATAGTTTGTTTCTGATATTTTGATTTGATTTTAATATAATAAAAAATATCATTAAAAAGGATTAGGATCGTTACAAAGGAGAATATATGCTAAAAAATGTAAGTATTGGCAATAAGATCAGCTTACTTTTGACACTGGTTTTGCTCATAGGAAATATATGGGCGATTTTCCTTGTTTCACATAATATTGAAAAGAGTATGGAAAAAGAAGCTCAAAAATTCCTACTCACTGTTGCGTCCAATGATTCGCAATCTGTCAAAGAGTATTTTCGTATCGCTGGAGGCGGGCTAGAAGCAGTGGCAAAGTCCATTAGCGCAAATTTAGAACATAATACCGCTGTGCTAAATGTAACTTTACGCAATTTGTTAAGCTATATAGCTGATTATGATCCAAGTATCATTGCTACTTACATCAAAGTAGAACATACCGCATATAGTCAAAAAGTAAAAGAAGGTATAGTATTTATTGACAATGAGCTAAATAGCGTTAATTCAGGGATTTATGAGGCTTCTAATGATGAAATACGAACCAAAGATGGCAAAAATATCATTGAAGCCTTTGCTCCTACACTACCTGTACAAGAGCATACAAAAAAAGCTATTATCTCTGCCCCTACTTCTATTTTATATCACAACCAAGAGTTAAAAGCCATTAGTATTGCCTTCCCTATATATCACAAAAATCAACGCATAGGGGTTGTGGGCGCACTTATCAATATGAATGAACTAAGCGAAAAGATTTTCCCCAAAGACAGCAATTTGGCTGAGCATTTTGTGCAATTGCTGATTGGAGAAGGCGGCTTACTCACGATGTATTATGATAAAGACAAAATAGGAGAGTCTCTTCTAAATGTGAGAAATACTGATGGCGCAAGAAAAGCTATTGAACTGCAAAAGTCTCAAAAAGCAGGAAGTGATATCGTAGAGATGACTTCAATAACCGGCAACAAGGGATTATGCGCCTTATATAACTTTGAAATTTGGGAGGGCATATATTGGACAATGTTTAATTTCATCTCCTATGATGAGCTTTATGCAGATCTAAGATCCACAGAGAAGAGTACAATTGTTATCTTGCTTATAGTTATGGTGCTTGTGAATCTCATCGTAGTAGGCTATGTCAAACTCTATGTGCAAAGAGATATTCATACTATTTATGAAGGCTTAAAACGATTTTTCGCATTCTTGAAACACGAGAGCAATGATGTAGAAACTATTGCCTTATACAAAGGTGATGAACTAGGCAGAATGGCAGCACGTATCAATGAAGCCGTTGCCAATATTAAAGAACATACCAAGGTAGATAATATCGCCATTGCTCAAGCGATAGAATCTGTGCATAAAGTTGAGCAAGGGGATTTGAGCATTCGCTTACAAGCTAAGGCAAATAATCCGCAGCTTATCAAACTCCAAGATATTCTTAATAGACTGCTTGATGTGCTGCAAAAGCGCATAGGAAGCGATATAAACCTCATTCATAATACTTTTGAACAATACAAAAACCTTGATTTTACAAGCTCTATTCCCAATGCAACAGGCAATGTGGAAGTTACAGCAAATATTTTAGGACAAGAGATTTCCCAAATGTTGCGTATCTCAAGTGATTTTGCACAAACATTAGCCCAAAGAGCAAAGGATCTTGATAAAGCTGTTTCTCATCTTACTCATGGCTCAACCACGCAAGCTACCTCATTAGAGCAGACAGCCTCCGCCCTAGAAGAGATTAGCTCTTCTATGCAAAATATGCGTGAGCGCACTACTGAAGTAGTCGCACAAGGTGATGATATTAAAAATATTATTGCTATCATTCGAGACATAGCCGATCAAGTCAATCTCTTAGCGCTTAATGCAAGTATAGAATCAGCACGTGCAGGAGAATACGGACGAGGCTTTGCAGTGGTAGCTGATGAGATAAGAAAGCTAGCTGAGCGCACACAAAGAAGTTTAGGCGAGATAGAGGCAAATACAAATTTACTTGTGCAATCTATCAATGATATGGCAGAATCTATTAATAAACAAGCAGGAGAGGTAGCACAAATCAATGAAGCAGTAGTGCAGCTAGAGGGTGTTACCCAGCAAAATGCTGATATTGCTCATCATACACAAGATATTTCCAAAGCCGTGGATTCTATCGCGCAGCAGATTTTAGAAGATGTCAATAAAAAGAAATTTTAGGATTAAATGCGCATTAATATTTAGACATTACAATCGCTCCTTGATTTCAAACATTTTTAAGGAGTGAATATGTTTAAACCAAAGCTATATATGTGTATAAGTGTATTTTTACTAAGTGGGCTAATGGCTGATGAGGCTAATATCCAATGGGATTATAGTAAAGATAGAGGTCCAAAGTATGGGGGAGAGCTAGATAAAAACTTTGCCAAATGCCAAGTAGGAAAGATGCAAACACCTATTGATATTATCGATACCCAAACACAAAAAACGCAATATAACCTAGCTTTTGCCTATGCTAGGAATACAAAAAACCTTATCAATAACGGACATTCTATCCAAGTAAATATCGATGGCACAGATTCTACGCTTACATTTAATGGCTCTTTATATCAGCTTGTGCAGTTTCACTTTCATACCCCCAGTGAAAATAGGATTGATGGCATAGCCTATCCGCTTGAAGTGCATTTAGTGCATAAAAATGCAGATGGGAAGCTGCTTGTTGTAAGTGTGCTTTTTGAGGAAGGGACTGATAATGCGGCATTAGAGGAAATTATAAAAAGTGCACCACACGCCGTGGATAAATCTATGGAATTCAAAGCTTTTGACATCAGCACCCTACTTCCAAAGAATACATCATATTATGAATTTATAGGGAGCTTGACTACCCCGCCTTGCACTGAAAATGTGCAATGGGTGGTGATGAAAAATCCTCTTATGCTATCCCAAAAGCAGTTAGAATCTCTACAAAATATTTTACATCATAATGCAAGGGAAGTGCAGCCTTTAAATGAAAGAGTTATTAAATCCGCGGATCAATAGCAATAAAATAAAGCATATTGCTTTTTCTGTAAGTCCCACATTTTGTGATGGCTTAATCCTTAAGCAAAGCAAGTGCAGCGATTATATCGCGGTAACAAAAGTCTTAAAATAGAGAGCTAAGCCCTCTATTTTCACCTAAAGAATAGAGTTAAAACTGCGGTTTCGCCTTGTTTTACCCTTGTGGGACTTCATCAACTCATTTTCTAAGGTTTAAAATCACTAGTCTATCCTCTTTTTTCTTTTTCTATAAGGGGGAGGGGCTGAAAGAAGTCAGCTCGTTGGATTACCCTCTCGCTCCCCCTTATATATCCCCCCTGCCACAAGTGGCGTTCGCAAATATATCGCTCACCCCCTACACCGCTTTCAAGGTATGCACTATCGTGCCTATTTTATTTTTATGTCAGTGAGGATATACCTCACTTGTGGGGAGAAACATAGACTAGAGAATCCAACCTTAGAATCTTACTTTGCAAGTGTGGATAAGCACTTCGTGCGTATGATAAATAAAGCGTAGCTTTAGTTTTGCCCTTGCGGGATTTGCCAAAGGATAAGAGCTTTGCTCGTATGCTACGCTGCATAAGTGTATCCTTTTGTCCTCAAGGGCTATTGCCCTTTGCGAGATTAAATCCCTTCGGGATTGAATGGTGCGAAGCAGATTTTATATCTGCAAAGCAAGGGCATAGGATAGGTTAGAGATTTTAAAGAAGTCTTAAAAGGCAATGCAACTAGGGCTTTAAGCCTTAGCGATTTTAATCATATCCGCGATAAGAAAAGCCATTTCAATGGCTTGAGTGGCATTAAGGCGAGGGTCGCATTGCGTGCTATAGTTACACGCTAAGCCCTCTTCTGTAATTGCCTGTGAGCCGCCAACACATTCTGTTACATCAGCTCCTGTCATCTCTAAATGCACTCCTCCCGCATAGCTACCACAGGCTTTATGAATCTCAAAGAAACTTTTGACTTCATCAAGCACACTATCAAACACACGCGTTTTGTAGCCACTATTTGCCTTAATCGTATTGCCGTGCATTGGGTCGCAGCTCCATACAATCTCCCGCCCCTCTTTATGAATCGATTCTAGAAGTGGGGGGAAATTCTTTTTAATCGTATCTGCCCCCATACGCACGATGAGATTCAATCTACCGCTGATATTGTGAGGATTGAGCTTATCGCAAATCCCCATAATATCCGCCTTGGTCGCATTAGGTCCAATTTTCACACCCACAGGATTCTTAACCCCGCGCAGAAATTCTATATGCGCCTCATCAAGCCCCCTTGTGCGCTCTCCAATCCACAGCATATGCGCGGAGCAATCATACCAATCCCCACTTAGAGAATCCTGCCTACAAAGCTGCTCCTCATAATGCAGCACTAATGCCTCGTGAGAGGTATAAAACTCTGTCTCACGCAAAGATGGGTGCTCTGGATTAATCCCACAGGCTTTCATAAAATCAAGTGCTTGTGTAATGCGTGAGGCTAATTCCTCATATTTACGCCCAAAAGCATTATTTTTTACAAAGCTTAGATTCCATTTATGCACTTGATTTAAATCTGCAAAGCCACCTTGTGCAAACGCACGTAGAAGATTAAGCGTAGCCGCACTTTGATGATAGGCTTGTAAAAGCCGATTAGGATTATGCTCTCGCGCCTTAGCATTAAACGCCATATCATTAATCATATCTCCGCGATAACTTGGCAAACTTAACCCATCGCAAGTTTCCATATCACTTGAGCGGGGTTTAGCAAATTGCCCGGCGATTCGCCCCACTTTGACAATCGGGCAGGAAGCGCCAAATGTGAGAATCGCCCCCATTTGAATGATAACTTTAAACAAATCGCGAATATTAATAGCATTAAATTGTGAAAAGCTCTCCGCGCAATCCCCACCTTGCAACAAAAATGCCTCGCCCCTACACACTTGGGCTAATCGCTCTTGCAAGACTCGTGCTTCCCCCGCAAAGACTAATGGCGGATAGGATTTTAGCTGTGCCTCCACAGATTCTAAAAGTGCCTTGTCTTCATAGACGGGGTGCTGTTTGATAGGTTTGTTACGCCAACCCTGTGCGTTCCATTGCATACATTCTCCTTTGGTACTAAAACATTAAATAAAAGTAGATTTTACCACTTTTTTATAATTTTGTGTGTTTATGGACATTAAGAGCTGCCGGGGCTTGAATAGTGGGCATAATCTCAAGAGTATTGATATTTATATGCTGTGGCAAACTCGCTACCCATAGCACACTTTGAGCCACATCTTCAGGCATTAGAGGCGTAGTATCCGCATATACATTCTTTGCCATTGCCTCATCACCCTTAAATCGCACGAGTGAAAACTCACTCCCTCCGCACAAGCCCGGCTCAATGTTGGTTACGCGGATATTTTTATCATACAAATCTGCGCGGAGATTAAGGCTAAATCGCCTAACAAAGGCTTTTGTCGCACCATAAACATTCCCACCCGGATAAGAATAGCTCCCGGCAATCGAGCCGATATTGATAATATGCCCATAGCCCTGTGCTACCATTTGTGGCAAAAGCAAATGCGTGAGTTTAATAAGAGCTAGGACATTAACCTCTACCATCTCCTCCCAATCGCGTATATCGGCTTTGTCCGCACTGCTTAAGCCTAAAGCCTTTCCGGCGTTATTCACTAGCACATCAATATTTTGAAAGCTAGGGGGCAAGGCTTTGAGGGCAGATTCTATGCTTTTTGTATCTGTTACATCACAAGCGATACTTTGGCATAAATCCCCCAATGCGCTTTGTAGCTTTGTAAGTGCTGCTTTCCTACGCGCAAGGATAATCACGCGATGAGAATGTGCCACAAAGATTCTAGCGATAGCCTCACCAATGCCCGATGAAGCCCCTGTGATAAGTGCTGTCATATTACCTCCTCTAGTTTGTTTGTTTAAATACACCCTCATTTTGCATAAATGCGATTTTACCCTCTCGTGTAAGCTCATTAATGAGACGTTTGAAGAGCTTTTTACTTATCTTAAATCGCTCAAAAATCTGCTCTGGCGAAGCATCAAAATGCAAAGATAAAGGCATAGAATCTAGTAGCATTTGTTTTTGCGCTGTGTTGTGAGGGGTAAAAAGCGTGAGGTCAAGCTTCCCATCAGCACGATAGCCTTGTGTATAGGCGTGGATAGAAGCACCCAGCTTAATACACTCTCCTTGCGGAATTTGATTATGATAAAGTAGCCCATAATACTGCCCCTCCACGACACAACCAAAGCCAAGCGGGGAAGATTCAAAAAGAAAGGCATTTACCTTGCTATGGGGCTTTAGCATTGCCTTTTTAAGATGGGGTTTAATATCACACTTTGCGATAAGACGAGATTGCTTATCTAATGTAATAAAGACACATACTGATATATTTAGGGCAAAACGTGTAGGATTCTTACAGGGCATAAAAATATCCTTATCTAAGCCTAAGTCTAAAAAGCAACCAAAGGGAGAATGCCCCACAACTTGCAAGGTGGCTATGTCTCCACATTGTGCCTTTGGGATTTGCGTAGTGGCAATGGGGCGGTCATTAGAATCTGTATAGACAAATACGGATATATCATCATTTAAGCGATGTTGCGGGGTAATAAATTTGTTGGGCAGTAGGATTTGGGGCATTTGAGAAGTGCAATTTGTAGAATCTTTAGACACAATAGGCGTGAGATATACGCCATTTGGGGAGAATCTTGCAAGGCGGAGCGTTTGGGTTATGCCAATAGGGATAGCAGGAGATTCTATTTTGTTGTGAGGCGACACTTGAGTGCGCCTCATATTTCTAGCGGATTGTTTGAAGGAGGGTTTGGAAGGTCTCAATTTCTGCCTCTTGTGTGCTAATAATTTGCTGTGCGATAGCCTTTATTTCTGCATTTTGCGTATATTGGAGAATCTGCTTTGAAGCGGTGATAGCTCCTTGATGATGGGGAATCATACCAGCAAGAAAAACGCGGTCTAGGCTTTGGTTTAGCGCAACTTCATTCATCGCTTGAAGCATAGATTCCATATCGGCTTTAGCTTGAGCGTTATAAAGGGTTACTTCTTTTGGGCTATATAACTTTTTTTGCTCTTTAAGCTGAGTGATAAGTAGCTCATAGGTGGCGATTTCTGCCTGCTGGGTCTTGATAATATTTTGAGCGATAGCTCGTAGTTTTTGATTTTTAGAATGTTTTAAAAAAAGTTCTGCAGCCTCGATAGTTCCTTGATGATGGGGAATCATATTAGAGAGATAATTGAAATCAAGGTTATCTTCCTCTACAAAAGGCACTTCCATCATCGACTCATGCATAAGATTCATCATTTGCTCTGTTAGTGAGGGCGAAGAGGTGCTTTGCAGTATTTGCTCGTGGTGCTGCATTGTGTGTGGCGGAGTATTAGTATCAGCTGCCATAAGCACATAAACACACATTACATATAAAAAAATAGGTTGTAAAATACGCATATTATTCCTTTTATTGAGGATATACATTAATCATAACAAAAAAAATTTTCATATCTGTAAATAGTTTTTGTTTGAACGATAAGTAAAGCATAGGCTTCACTAGATATTATCTAAGCATAGGCATTTACAAACTTCAATTACTCTATAATCCTACGCCCTACGCTTAAGCTTGCCTACGCTTCAGCTTGTATAAGGCTGCAAACAAGAATCTTTCCCTAAGAAACCAAATAAAATTATCTCTACTAATTTTTGCGCCAATACCCAAAGCGTGCATAATGCCAAAAGAGACTTCAGTATTATCCATAGCCCCAGAGAAATATTGGCTACCCACTCCTTCTGCCATCAATACCACATCATCAGCTGAATGGACTTCTTAGTATTCTTTGAAAGATACGAGGGAATATTGCCCTTATATTCTTCACCATCAATATGTGGATTTACAATATTTCTTCCTTTAGCATCTTTAATTGTGGGCATATCGGGCTTTTTCCGTAATCAATAATGAGCCTCTTGCACAGCAAGCGTTACTTCTGGTCTAGGTCATATTGTATGAGCTGCACTCTTAACATATCTTAGGTGATTTCATTGGGCGTTGTTCTTCTCCGTATATGTGCGAATATAGCAGTAGGGAGTTGTAAAGTAGATGTAAATTGGAATGCAATTTAAGATTATTATTTTACCAATATAGAAGTATCTAGCCCATAAGGCTAGATACTTAAGATGGCTTCTCAATTATTTAGAAAGCGTAACCACATCAGGTATGATAGTAGGTAAGAACATAGCAATAATTGCCGTCCAAATACCAATAAGAATGATAAAGGCGATAGAATATTTCAAAGTGAATCTAAACAAATCAGATTCTTTACCGACTAATCCCACCGCCGCACACGCAATAGCAATACTTTGCGGACTAATCATTTTACCAACCACACCACCTACGGAGTTTGCCGCGAGGAATAATGTTTCTTTAAGACCAAGATTATGTGCTGTAGCCTGCTGTAATGTCCCAAAGAGGAGGTTTGAGCTTGTATCGCTTCCGGTGATAAAGACACCAAGCCACCCAATAACCGGGCTAAAGAAAGCAAAAGCATCGCCTGTGCTTGCAAAGGCAATACCTAGAGTGTTACTCATACCACTATTTTTTGACACAAACGCAAAGGCGACAACAAGTCCAATAGTGATACAAGGAATTGCCATTTCTTTAAGTGTATCCCAAAAGCAATCCGCCGCATCACTCGCTTTGATTCTTAAAAATAAAATAGTTAAGAATGCTGCTAAGAGTATAGCTGTCCCCGCTTGTAAAGCAATAAAATTGATAGGAAGGCTTAAAGGAATAACCCCGCCCTTCTCTGTTTGAATGCTCTGCGTGATGTTATTAAACACAATAGTTACTTGTGTGTAATCAAAAATCGCACCTTTTGCAAAAAGCGCCTTAAACCAAGGCTGCGTCCAAACAATAATACAAGCTACCAGCAAGATAAATGGTAGCCACGCCCTAAAGATTTGTCCTAAGCTCAATGTGCTTTGTGTGGAGAAATTTTTCTCATCATCAAGTCTAAAGATATTTTTAGGCTGCCAAATACGCAAAAACAAAGTAGTGCAAGCAAGTGATACGATAGCCGAAGCAATATCAGGCAATTCCGCCCCTAAATAATTTGAACTTAAAAATTGTGTGCCTGTAAAGCTTACGGCTGCAACCAAAATAGCTGGAAATGTCTCCCTCACGCCCTTAAATCCATCCATTAAAAAAACGATAAAGAAGGGAATCGTAAGGCTCAAAGGCACAAGCATTCTACCCACCATAGCAGCGACAGCGTGCTGCTCTATACCCACGAGGTTAGACATTGCTATGATAGGAATCCCCACGGCCCCAAAAGCCACAGGCGCTGTATTAGCAATCAAGCATAATCCAGCTGCATATAAAGGACGAAGCCCTAGCCCCACAAGCAACGCAGCGGTAATAGCCACAGGTCCACCAAACCCAATAGCCCCCTCTAAGAATGAGCCAAAGCAAAAGCCAATCAAAATCACTTGGATTCTATGATCTGGCGTGATACTCATCACACTTTGCTTAATCACTTCAAACGAGCCTGATTTTACAGACAATTTATAGAGGAAAATTGCCGCGATGATAATCCACGCAATAGGCCAAAGCCCCTGTGCGAAACCTTGCACGAAACTCGCCCCCACGAGTGAAAAGGGCATATCATACACACAAACTGCCAGAATCGAAGCAAGCACAAGGGTTAAAAACCCTGCCTGATAGCCCTTAAGCTTAAAAACCAACAAACAAGCCAAAAAACAGGCTATGGGTAAAAAAGCGATAAGCGCGCTTAAACCTAAGTTTGATAATGGATCGTAGATTTGTTGCCATACTTCCATAAACGTATCTCTCCTTGACTTTAAAAATTTGCAGCAAACAAAAAATTGATGCTTAACTTAAATTATTAAAGATTAAAGAAAAGTAAGCTTAATATATGGCTAGATATAAGCGATATTTTATGCTAATGTGTAAAATCATAACATTTAAAAGCCATTATATCCCCATAAAAGCCATTATATCCCCACAATGGGTATATACGAAACATTTTTAAAAAAGAAAGTTACAGCGATATTTAACCTTTTACATTATTTAAAGCTTTCTATCTATATGATATGAGCGCTTTGAATCAAGCTATACTCAAGGAAGGATTAGTGATGCGAGTATTTTTTTTCTCAACTTGTCTTGGTGGTGTCGCGTGTGCAGATACCTGTGTAAATGCAATTAAACTCTTGCAAAATGCGGGTTGCGAGGTGGTCTTTAAAAAGGATCAAACTTGCTGCGCCCAGCCAAGCTACAATTCTGGCTATTATGAGCAAAGTCGCAAGGTGGCACTTTATAATGTAGAGCTTTTCAAAGGAGAAGAGCCCATTATAGTGCCTTCAGGTTCTTGCGCAGGTATGATGAAAGTCGATTATTTAGAGCTGTTTGAAGGGAAAGAGGAATATGAAAGGGTTAAGCAATTTAGTGAGCGAGTGTTTGACTTAGGCGAGTATTTGCATAAGGTTCTCAAAGTGCGCTATGAGGACAAAGGCAATCCAACAAAAGTTACTTGGCATAGTAATTGCCACGCTTTACGCACGAGTAAGGTAGTAGATAGTGCAAAAGCGCTCATCTCCTCTTTACAAAATGTGGAGCTTGTAGAATTAGAACGAGAGGCAGAGTGCTGCGGCTTTGGTGGGACTTTTAGCATTAAAGAGCCCGAAGTGTCTCATGCGATGGTAAGTCAAAAGATTGAAGATATTCTCTCACGCAATGTCGAGTATGTTATCTCTGCGGATGCAGGCTGTCTGCTTAATATCAGCGGCGCGATGAAAAAGCAAAAAGTCAATGTAAAGCCTATACACCTCTATGACTTTTTAGCCCAAAGAATTGGATTAGGAGCATAAGATGAGCCATCAAGAACATAATACAATCGTCCATAACAAGCTCAATGACCAGCAATTAAGGAAAAATCTTAAAAGTGTGATGGATACACTTAAGGGCAATCGTAAAAATCTTATCGCTTCGCGCTATGTGGATTGGGAGGCTCTACGTGAGCAAGGCAGGGCAGTGAAGCAAAAGACGCTATCCCAACTTGATACCTTGCTTGAACGCTTTGAGCAAAATGCGCTCAAAAATGGCTTTATCGTTCATTGGGCGAGTGATAGCAAGGAGGCAAACGAGATTATCTATAATCTTATGAAAGAAAACCACATCACAAAGATTCTCAAAGGCAAGTCAATGGCGAGTGAGGAGACGCATTTAAACGCCTTTTTGAAGCAAAAGGGCTTAGACCCTGTGGAGACAGATTTAGGGGAGCTTATCATTCAGCTTATTGATGAGCCCCCGGTGCATATCGTCGCCCCTGCTATTCATAAAAATCGCTATCAAATTGGAGAGATTTTCGCCCAAAAGCTCGGGGCAAAGCTAGAATCCGAGCCAGAAAAGCTAAATGAAATCGCCCGTGTGCATTTACGCAAGGAGTTTCAAACCTTCAAAATGGGGCTTAGCGGGGTAAATTTCGCTATTGCTAATGAAGGGGCGATATGGCTGATTGAAAATGAGGGTAATGGGCGTATGAGCACTACTGCAAGTGATATTCACGTAGCTATTTGTGGGATTGAAAAGATTGTAGAAAGCTTTGAAGATGCTTCTATACTTGATGCCTTGCTTGTGCCTTCCGCCACAGGTGCGCCTATCACTTGCTATAACAACATCATCACATCTCCGCGCAAAGCAGGTGAGCTAGATGGACCAAAAGAAGTCCATATTATCCTGCTTGATAATAATCGCTCAACTATGCTAAAAGATTCACATTTTTACCGCGCACTTTCTTGTATCCGCTGCGGCACTTGCCTCAATCATTGCCCGGTGTATGATAAAATAGGTGGACACGCCTACCTAAGCACATATCCCGGACCTATTGGCGAGGTTATCTCCCCGCAGCTCTTTGGTATGAGAGATTACGGACATATGGTGAATCTCTGCTCCTTATGCGGACGATGTAGTGAAGTATGCCCGGTGAAGATTCCACTGGCGGAGCTTATACGCGATTTACGTAGCGAGAAAGTAGGACAGGGACGCAAGAATCTCAAAAACAACGATGGTTCATTACGTAACAAACAAGAAGAGTATGCAATGAATCAATTTGCAAAAGTAGCTACCAATGGCAATACGTGGCGTAGAACATTGAGCTTGGCAAATACATTTGCGCCTTTAGCAAAACCCTTTGCACCTTTGATACCCGGGCTTAAAAATTGGGTAGCATATAGAGAGTTCCCCACATTAAGCGGCAATCTCCACAAAAAAGTATCCAATATGAAAGGAGTAATCTATGAGTAAGCAATCTATCCTAGAACGCGTAAGAGATTCACTCCATAGCAATCCCCTCCATGTAGAATCTTCACATTATACAAATCCGCTTAAAAGCGCAGAAAATGACAAGGTGCAAGAGTACATCACTTTGCAAAGGGCAAATAAAGCCATTGTGATAGAATCTAGCCCTACCACACTTATAAGCGATATTCACAAGGCACTTGCTGAAGTAGAGACAAAAAAGATTCTCTATAATCCTAATATCGCCAATGCACTTGATATACAAGCATTGCGTGAAGCTAATGCAGGGGCTTCTATGGTATTTATCCCCTATGAAAAGGGCATTGATGAAAGCCGAGATGAGCTATTTAGTATCGATACATCGATTATTCACGCTTGTTGTGGGGTGGCAAATTTGGGGATTATTGGTATTGCCTCGCATAAATACGCTCCGCGCCTCTCCTCGCTTGTTACACGAACTTGTATTGTGCTGCTTAAAAAGGCTGATATTGTTGAGGATTTTTATCAAGGCGTGTGTGCGCTTAAAGCTCAAAGTGAGAATGGCGCTCTCCCTACGAATATGATTTTTATCGCTGGTCCTTCGCGCACAGCGGATATTGAGCTGCAAACAGTTTTTGGGGTGCACGGCTCACTAAGAACGTATGTGATTGTGTATTAGAATCTAGGGTAAATAATGAATATTTTTGCACGTTTTTGGTTTGAAAAAGATGATAAAAGTTATATTGGCGTAGGACGTGCCGAACTCCTCACGCGCATTGCTAAGAGTGGCTCTATCTCTAAAGCCGCAAAGGAAATGCGTATGAGCTATAAAGCCGCGTGGGATAGTGTGGATATTATGAATAAGCTCTCCCCCACGCCCCTTGTGGAATCTAGCAATGGAGGCAAGGGCGGCGGAGGCACACAACTCACACCGCTAGGATTTAAAGCCCTTGAGGCATTTAATGAAACGGAGCGTGTGAAAAATATATTCTTTGATTATTTGGATAATGCAAAGGATTTTGATGAGCTTTTAGAGCGACTTTCGCATTTGGAAGCAGCACTTAAGGATTTCAAAACGCATTAAGAAGCTTAATATTTTGGTTATATAAAATATTATATGACTTAACTTTCACTTTAACACAAGGAGTTATGTATGAAGAAATTTAAAAGAGTGCTTAGCGTATGTGTTTTGAGTGCATTTATTTGTGTGGGAGCGGTAGCTGAAGAGATTAATGTCCTTGCGGCTGCTAGTCTCAAATATGTGCTTGAGGATATTAAGAAAGAATTTCTTAAAACACATAAAAAAGATAAGATTCAAGTGAGTTATATCGCTTCTGGCAAGGCGTATGCACAGATTAAAGAGGGTTCTCCTGCTCATCTTTTTATCGCAGCAGATGTCAGCTATCCCGAGCAAGTTTATAAAGATAAATTAGCCCCTGAAGCGCCTAAAAACTATGCCAAAGGCAAGTTAGCACTTATTAGCGCAAATGCTAATTTTAATGCAAGCAATATTGATATTTTAAAAGATGATAAGCTAACAGATATTGCTATTCCTAATCCTAAAGTAGCTCCTTATGGAAAGGCAGCACAAGAGTTTTTAAAATCCCAAAAACTAGACAAAAAGCTTAAATCTAAGCTTCGCACAGGTGAATCCATAGGACAAGCAACTACTTATGTGTTGCAAGGTTCTGCTCAAATTGGCTTTAGTGCGCTTTCGATGGTCATTAAAGATAATAAAACGCCCAATTTAACCTATGTGGTAGTCGATGAATCTACCTATAAGCCTATCAATCAAGCACTTATAATCCCCAATCACGGCAAAGATTCTGTGCTTGCTAAAGAATTTGCAGAATATATTTTGACTTCACCAGTAGCACTTAGAATCTTTCAGGAGTATGGATACGATAAGGCTGATTAGTCATTAGGGATACAAGGAATGAATAAGATTCCATCTCGCATTACTCACATTAGCGCACATAGCGGTTGTGAGCTGATACAAATGCAATGCGCGTTTGGCACATTATATAGCCTTGTTATTGAATCTAATGAATTTACCCTAGAAAGCGAAGTAATGGCTACTTTTAAGGAAAATGAAGTCATCATTTTGCAAGGGCAAGATAATATGCCACTCGGGATTCCTAACGCTTTTAAGGGTAAGATTCAGCCTTTGGGGCAGGATTGTATGTTTGCACGTGTGGCAATTACGCCCATTACTCATACAGAATCTACACTTTCTCAAGCATTGAGTATAAATGCGCTTATCCCCTCACTCTTGCCACTTAGCTTTTCGCAAGAAACATATACGTGGTATGTATCACCTGCTCATATCGTGCTTGAAAGGACTTTGTAGTGGATTTTTTAGAAACAATGCAAACTACTTTTCTTGTGGCGACACTTACTACCATCATTCTTTTGCCTATTGGCATTATCATAGGCAATTATCTTGCATTTTCGCCAAATCCCCTGCGCCCTGTGTGTGAAGTGCTTGTGTGGATGCCCCTTGTGCTGCCTCCATCTGTGTTGGGATTTTATCTTTTGATTACATTTAGCCCTAAAAACGCTTTGGGAGCGTTTTTGCTAGAGCATTTTAATATTAAACTTGTCTTTAGCTTTGAAGGGCTTGTGTTAGCAAGTATTATTTTTTCCCTACCCTTTATGTGTAATCCTATCAAAAGCGCATTTCTAAGCCTCCCATCATCACTTAAAGAGGCAAGTTTCACATTGGGCAAAAGTCGCATTTATACGCTCTTTTTTGTGCTTTTGCCTAATATCAAACCTGCTATATTGCTAGGATGTGTAACGAGCTTTGCCCACACTATAGGGGAATTTGGCGTAGTAATGATGATTGGGGGCAATATCCCGGGTAAAACGCGCGTGGCAAGTATAGCTATTTATGATGAAGTGGAATCACTCAATTACAGCCTCGCACATCAATATGCCTTTACACTCTTTATAATCTGTTTCGTGCTCCTTTTAGCAATCTTTTATCTCAACAAGCATTTTCAGCAAAGAGATATGATATGAATGATATTCATATACGCTTTTCTAAGCCGCTCTTAGGAAGCAATGGGGCATTTACATTAGAAATTGATAAACATATCAACTTTGGCGAGTTTATCGCGCTTTTTGGTAAAAGTGGAGCGGGTAAAACAAGTATTTTGCGCGTTTTAAGCGGACTTGATGGAGCGCAAGATGGCTATATTCGCGTTGGCAAAGAAATATGGCTCGATACATCAAAAAATATCAATCTCCCTCCACAGAAGCGGCGCATAGGATTTGTGTTTCAAAATTACGCACTTTTCCCTCATCTTAATGTGTATGATAATATTTGCTTTGGGATACAGGATAAGAAAGACAAGGGCTATGCTAATGAGCTTATCACGCTTATGGATTTGCAGCCTCTTAAAAAAACAAGGATTCATCAACTCTCCGGCGGACAATCCCAACGTGTAGCACTCGCTCGCGCCCTTGCTTCACGTCCTGCTATCCTACTCCTTGATGAGCCTTTTTCTGCGCTTGATAATGCGATGAGCAAGACTTTGCAAAATGAGCTTGGGCATATCCACAAGCATTTGCATTTAACCACTATGCTTGTAAGTCATAATTTAAGCGAGATCTTTACTCTTGCCTCGCGCACCCTTGTGATACAAAATGGACGCATTATCCGCGATGGGAATAATGAAAGTGTCTTTATCCAAAAACGATTAAGCGCAAAACTGAAGCTAAGCGGTGAGATTATCGATATTGAGCGTTATGAAAATATGTGTATTGTTAGCATACTATGCGGAGGGGAGATTCTAAAAATTGTTTATGACCCTATTGAAGCGGCGAGTTTTAAGGTTGGAGAGCAAGTCATCATCGCTGATAAAGCCTTTAGTCCTATGCTTTATAAATGCGGTGCAAGCAGTGATGCGAAAGAGTAAATCAAATTCATAAACTACTTAAATGAATAATATAGTATAATGGATATTCATTTTATTAAAAAGAGGAAATATAATGACGCAAGAAGAGCTAGATTCTCTTATGAATGGGGAGCCTGATATTACTGAGGTTGATGAGACTTCAAACTCTAGTGATGATTCCGAATTCAAAAAAGAGTTAGTCGATCCTAATGATTTTCGCATAGAAGCAGGTAAGAAGTGGCCTCCACCTCCCCCAACCCAAGAGCATAAAGTCGTCCATCAGCTCGACGAAGTAACCAAAGACACGGAAGTCAAAGGCACACAGATTTTTGACCAGCTTGAGATTATGAGTAATGGAGCTGAAGAAATTATCCAACAAACAAAAAACATTAAGAAGTATTTAGCAAGCCAAGAAGAGCTTTTTGGTAAGCTTTGTGCGACATTCCCTCATATTCAAAGCTTTCAAAATGCCCTAGAAGCGACAAAAAATGCACAGAAAAGCAATAAAGAGATTATAGAATCAGCTAACAATGTGAGCGACGCTTCTATGCAGGCAATGGATTTAATGCAATATCAAGACATTCATCGTCAAAAGATTGAGCGCGTGATTAATGTTATGCGTGCATTGGCTCAATATATGAATTCCCTATTTGAGGGGAAAATCGATGATAACAAACGTGTAAGTTCAGCTGTGTTTATCACCGGGGATAACAAAGAAGATGTAGCTAATGAAAATGATATTGAAGCTCTAATCGCTTCATTTGGCGCGAAATAACCACCCCAAATAAATTTAAGATGAACGCAGCATCTAAAAACATTCAGCTTCTCTCCCCTGCGGGGAATCTCAAAAAGCTTAAAATCGCCCTTGCCTATGGGGCTGATGCTGTATATGGAGGCGTGAGCCACTTCTCTTTAAGGACACGTGCGGGGAAGGAATTTACTTTTGAGGATTTTGCAGAGGGTGTGAAATATGCCCATAATCTAGGCAAAAAAGTTTTTGTTACCATTAATGGCTTTCCTTTTAATTCCCAGCTCAAACTCCTGCAATCCCATATAGAAAAGATGGCAGCCCTCAAGCCTGACGCGTTTATCGTAGCGGCTATTGGCGTCGTAGCTTTAGCCCAAAAGATTGCCCCGCAAATCCCTATCCACCTCTCCACACAAGCAAATGTGCTCAATGTCCTTGACGCGGAGGTGTTTTATAAAATGGGCATTAAGCGCATAATCGCCGCAAGAGAGATGAGCCTTAAAGACGCACTAGAGATTAAAAAGCATTTGCCTGATTTAGAGATTGAAATTTTCGTGCATGGCAGCATGTGCTTTGCCTTTTCTGGGCGATGCTTGATTTCTGCTTTGCAAAGTGGGCGTGTGCCTAATCGTGGGAGTTGTGCTAATGACTGCCGATTTGACTATGAATATTTTGTCCGCAATATAGAAAATGATGAATTAGTCAAATTTGATGGCAGGGAATTTTATGTGAAAAACCCTGATAATGGCGTAATGATGAGACTTGAAGAGACAGAGGGCTTAGGGACGCATATTTTTAACTCTAAGGATTTAAACCTAAGCGGACATATCCGCGAGATTCTAGAATCTGGCGCGGTTGATGCTCTGAAAATCGAGGGGCGCACGAAGTCAAACTATTATGCGGGGATTACCGCTAGAGCATATCGTGCGGCGATTGATGACTATTATGCGAAAAGGGACAATAGTGCATTTTATATCAATGAGCTTAACACGCTTAAAAATCGCGGATTCACCGATGGTTATCTTGTCCATCGCCCTTATGAAAAGCTCAATACGCAAAATCATCTAACCGCTATAAGTGAGGGCAGCTATCAAGTCAATGCCGAAGTCGATGAGAGTGGGGAATGGGCGATGTGCCGCCACACTATTAGAGTAGGAGAGTCAAAGGAGATTGTTATGCCATTTGACGCTGATGTGGCTTGTGGCAAGAGCGAGATAGGCGAAATCTATAAAGAAAATGGCGTAAAAATGATGAGATTTGATAGAATCTGTTTGCAAAATGGCAAAGAGCTAGATTCTATCCATAGTGGCAATACAAATGCCTTTAAGCTCCCTTTACCTCTGCCACCCTTTAGCTTTTTGAGACAAAAAACATTGCCTGATACAATTTAAGATTATTTATAGCTTAAAAAGCCACACAAAATCTGCAGGCTTAAGAGGCAAAACAAAGCTATGCCCGCCATCAAGCTAAAGTGAGTTGCATTCAAAAATGAGTTTGTCTTTGTGGGATTTGCCAAAGGATAAGAGCTTCGCTCGTATGCTACGCTACAAGCAAGTGTGGATAAGCACTTTGTGCGTATGATGAAATCACGCAAGGGGTCAAACAAAGCTTTAGCCTTAATTTAACTCTATCCTTTAGACGTATAAATGGAATGTGTTTCCATTTATACAAGAGCGGCGCACACAGCACAATAGTAAAAGCTATTACATATAATAGTATAATAGCTACCAAGATTCGTGTAAATCTTGCTTTCAGGGCAATCTCCTTTTTATGAAGAGGCTAAAACAAGGACTTGATAAGAGGTAGGACAAGATACGCTCACTCTCAAGCCAAAAGTGAGCGCTTGGACTATCTTAGTAGCACTTGACTACTATTATACATAGTAGTATAATGGCTGCTAAGATTTGCGAATAAATCTTACTCATTTAGCCTCCTTTTTTTAAAGGAGGCTATCATCTAAGGGGCAGCCACCCCTTAGGACAGCCCCACTACAATTATACTACATTATAAAATCTACATTATTCCTTAACAACCCTCACAAATGCTGGCACACTCACTTCCACTACTGGAGGGCAAGCTATTAATGTTCGAGGGGTTTGAATGGCTTAATCATTCAATCTCTTTTCTAAAGAAACTTCGTTTTACAGGAAACTTTTATATTTAAAAGGAATCTTTAGATTAATAAGATATATCGATTTTTAGATAAACTAAAATATTTTATTTGAATCTATTCTGTATAAAAAGTTCATTAATTATATTTAAAGATTATTTAATAAAAAAAATATAAAATTACATTTTTATATTGAGTATGGATAAAAGAATAATGATAATTGCATATCTTAGAGTGGGTGTTGAAAAGCAAGAGAATGATAAACAAAAACAGCTTATCTTAGAATACGCTCAAACCCATCAGCTTATTATTGATGAGCTTCTTGAAGCCACCCTTTCAAGTAAAAAAAGCCAAGAACAACGTAAAATAGCAGCCCTCAAATCAAGATTAAATAAAGGTGATGTGCTTATTACCACTGACCTTAGTAAGCTAGGCAGAGGTATGCTAGAGGTGATGAATCTCCTCTTAGAGCTATCACAAATAGGAATTCAATTTATCTTTGTCAAACAAAAAGAGCTAAGCACATCTCAAAGCAATACAGAGCAACTTATACTTACAATATACGCTCACATTGCAGAAACTGAAAAAGAGTTTTTATCTATGCGCACCAAGGAAGGCTTAGCCGCAGCAAAAGCTCAAGGTAAAATCTTAGGGCGACCCAAAGGGAGAACAAGCATAAGTAAATGGGATAAATATGAGCAAGAAGTCATCGAGTATATTCAAAAAGATTTAGATTTAGGGAGTATTTGGAAGCTTATAGGTAAAGAGGGAACTTACCACGGATTTTATATGTATTGCCGTAGGAATAAAAAAATTGTAGAAGCTTTGCGTATAGAGAAAGATAAAAGCACCTCACTTATTGCGAGAATGAAAAAGTAAGTAGCAGAAGCAAATATGTCAAATAAAGAAGGGTTTTAAACTATTTAGATTGTTTATTTGCATTAACTATTGAGATTAACTCTCTACATAAATCTATTTGCATAATCTGTTTGGATTAATAGTTTGCCCCTCTGTTCTTGATGTGAGTGTGCCAGCATTGGTGAAGGTTGTTAAGCTTGAATTGTCAAGCCATACGACATTTCTATTGGTTTGATTAATAGCATTGGTAATGCTTAAACTTCTTAGCTGTGCACCACTTAGCCCTATACTTGCTCCTGTAACGGCGTGGATTTGAGAGGTTCCTAGAGGAGGATTAGATACATTAATATCATTATTAGACTCATTGCCTGTAACATATACTTGTCGTCCGGCAATATTGGTATAGGTATTCCCATTGAGAGTGGCTCCATTAACCGTGGCATTAACATCCACACTAAGAAGGAGTGGAGCTAGGGTAAGTAAAGTAAAAAGCTTTTGATTAAGCATAGTGAGTTCTGCGGCTTATGTCTTATTTGCATCAGGGATAGTATTACAAATATGCTTATCCCGCTGGTGTAAGTGATGCTAGGAGAAAAGCATTTTGTGATAGTCATTTCAACCCCTTGTATGTGGAATATGGACTGCATTTGCAGCCAAAAAAATTAATGCACTTTTTCTTATTGATGAAAATAAATAGAGTAGGATACGCAATAAGAGCTTATGTATTGCTTAATTGTTTAAGCAAAGCGTTGCTCAAAGTAATCTTAAAACAATGCTTCAAGCTCTCTATTTTTTACGCTTTTGGGTTGAGAAGCAAAGCTTAGAAGCTCTGTGTATGTTGTATATTGGGGGGGGCAATTAAGGTATAGCTATTATTGCCGGATGCTGCTCTGCTATTTTGTTTGATGTTATCCAAGGGGCTTCAACTTTAACAAACTTTACCAATAGTGGCACTATAACAGGCTCTAGTGGTGATTCTAACAGTATTAGAAGTATATACACCATTTTGATTAGTAAGAGTGCCTATATTTGCGCCATTGGTAATACCTCGATTAATCATTCCACTATTATTTATTGTATTTATCCTATTCCCATTACCAGCAACCACACTAATACCTTGAATAGTCCCTCCAGCATTATTAGTCAAATTTCCTATTTGCGCATTTGTTGTTCTTCCTTCAAAGAATATAGCCGCAGTAGTATTATGAGCCGTATTACTAATATTCCCGCTATTAATAAGATTATCAATCCTTGCATTGCTATTAAGATCAATAGCCCCAAATCTCCCACTTGTAGCATTTGAATTTATGGTAGCATTAGCATTATTCGTAAGGGTAGTAATGGTAGAGTTCTGCATCCATACACCACTAGAGCCAGTTATAGTTCCATTATTTGTGAAGGTTGTTATCGAAGAAGAAGTATTTCCCCTTAGATTAACAGCTTGCCCTTGAGTAGTGGAAGTGAGTGTGCCAGCATTGGTGAAGGTTGTTAAGCTTGAATTGTCAAGCCATACGACATTTCTATTGGTTTGATTAATAGCATTGGTAATGCTTAAACTTCTTAGCTGTGCACCACTTAGCCCTATACTTGCTCCTGTAACGGCGTGGATTTGAGAGGTTCCTAGAGGAGGATTAGATACATTAATATCATTATTAGACTCATTGCCTGTAACATATACTTGTCGTCCGGCAATATTGGTATAGGTATTCCCATTGAGAGTGGCTCCATTAACCGTGGCATTAACATCCACACTAAGAAGGAGTGGAGCTAGGGTAAGTAAAGTAAAAAGCTTTTGATTAAGCATAGTGAGTTCTGCGGCTTATGTCTTATTTGCATCAGGGATAGTATTACAAATATGCTTATCCCGCTGGTGTAAGTGATGCTAGGAGAAAAGCATTTTGTGATAGTCATTTCAACCCCTTGTATGTGGAATATGGACTGCATTTGCAGCCAAAAAAATTAATGCACTTTTTCTTATTGATGAAAATAAATAGAGTAGGATACGCAATAAGAGCTTATGTATTGCTTAATTGTTTAAGCAAAGCGTTGCTCAAAGTAATCTTAAAACAATGCTTCAAGCTCTCTATTTTTTACGCTTTTGGGTTGAGAAGCAAAGCTTAGAAGCTCTGTGTATGTTGTATATTGGGGGGGGCAATTAAGGTATAGCTATTATTGCCGGATGCTGCTCTGCTATTTTGTTTGATGTTATCCAAGGGGCTTCAACTTTAACAAACTTTACCAATAGTGGCACTATAACAGGCTCTAGTGGTGATTCTAACAGTATTAGAAGTATATACACCATTTTGATTAGTAAGAGTGCCTATATTTGCGCCATTGGTAATACCTCGATTAATCATTCCACTATTATTTATTGTATTTATCCTATTCCCATTACCAGCAACCACACTAATACCTTGAATAGTCCCTCCAGCATTATTAGTCAAATTTCCTATTTGCGCATTTGTTGTTCTTCCTTCAAAGAATATAGCCGCAGTAGTATTATGAGCCGTATTACTAATATTCCCGCTATTAATAAGATTATCAATCCTTGCATTGCTATTAAGATCAATAGCCCCAAATCTCCCACTTGTAGCATTTGAATTTATGGTAGCATTAGCATTATTCGTAAGGGTAGTAATGGTAGAGTTCTGCATCCATACACCACTAGAGCCAGTTATAGTTCCATTATTTGTAAAGGTTGTTAGGGTTGAATCATTCAGCCATAATATATTTCTATTGGTTTTAGTAACATTTTGACCGACATTAATTCTGCCTAGAATCGCTCCATTTAGCCCTATACTTGCTCCGAACACTGAATGAACATCAGTCCCACCCGGAGTAGTATTGATATTAATGGTTCTAGCAGCTTCATTACCAATAACTCGCACTTGTTGATTAGTGATGTTTGTGGAGGTATTCCCAGAGCAAGTTGCCCCACTAATTGCCCCCTGTGCTTCTACACTAAGAAGTAAGGGAGCTAGGGCTAAGGATACAAGAGCGAGCTTATTTCCCCTTTCCATCACCTCTTCCCCTTACTTCTATTGCCCTGATTGTGAGGCTTTAGCCGAAGCAATCCACTCTTCAAAGGCAAACTTTGTATTCCAGCTATAATTTGCTTTACATTCTGCAAAGATTCTAAAGAAGATAAAAGAAGTTGTATCTTGGCTTGGTGGATTACTTCGGTCGCTTTGCTCTCTTGTAATGACAGGATAAGCATTTCGTTCGCGTTCGTATTCGTAAGCGTAGTGATTGTAGCAGTATTAAAGGTAAATACACCACTAGAACCTGTTATAGTGCCACTATTGGTAAAGTTTGTTAGGGAAAATGGATAAGATCTTAGTAATAATCTTACTGTTAAGTTTATTGATAGCCAAGTGTTACTAAGATGCCGCACTCACTTTTGGCTTGAGAGTGAGTGTATCTTATCCTACCTCTTATCAAGCCCTTGCATTATTACAATCCGCAAACTAATTCTTTAAGCTATTTATGGACATACTGCTCACCCCTTAATAGAAATAAAGAAAATAGACTAAAGATTTTCTAGCCTATTCTAGCTACTACATAGTCTTGCTTCCTGTGCAGTCAAATCTCCACTTCGCACCATTCAATCCCGAAGGGATTTAATCTCGCAAAGGGCGATAGCCCTTGAGGACAAAAGAATCTCACTTGATAACCGCATTTCATTTGGTTATCAAGTGAGTTTTTAAGGTAAAGATTCTCTAGTCTATTATGGCTACATTGTAGTAGCTAAAACTACTACATAATCTTGCTTCACGCGATATAAAATCCACACTCACGCTCTAAAGGGTAGAGTTGTAACCACTATTGCGTTTGTCATACGCACAAAGTGTTCGCCGGATTACCCTCTTGCTCCACATTTACACATTTAAGCCCATCTCCTATAAATAAAATAGGATTTATCAAGTAAGTTTTATACGGCTTTTGGTGGCTTCCTGCCTCTTGAAGCCCTATAGATTAATGTTTCATTTGTGTAGGCTGAATGTCCTTATTATCGGCAAGATTTTGATTTTGCACCTTGTCTAAAAATGTCGCTAATCGTGCAGCGGCTTGCATATAGCTTTGCGCTCCCTTAGAATCTGGCTCAAAAAATGTTATAGGTTTTCCATTATCGCCACCCTCACGCACTTTTGGTTCAAGTGGCACTTGGGCTAACATTATTGTCCCATAGTTTTGAGCGAGTGCTTCACTGGTGCCTTTGCCAAAAATATCATATTCCTCGCCGCAATTTGGGCAAATAAACCCACTCATATTTTCGATAATCCCTGCGATTGGGATTTTAAGCTTATCAAACATATCTAAACTTCGCGCACTATCATCAAGGCTTACCTTTTGTGGTGTGGTAACGATAACCCCTGCACTCACTGGCACACTTTGCGCTAAGGTAAGCTGTGCGTCTCCCGTGCCCGGAGGCATATCAATCACAAGCACATCAAGATTGCTCCATAGCACATCTGTTAGCATTTGTTCAATCGCTCGCATAATCATAGGACCACGCCATATAAGGCTCTGCCCCTCATCATAGAGCACGCCCATACTCATCATCTCTACATCAAAGGCTTTGAGTGGGATAAGCTTTTTTTGTGCTTCATCGACTTGGGCTTTATTTGCATTGAGTCCAAGCATTCTAGGGATATTAGGACCATAAATATCTGCATCAAGCAGTCCTACCCTTTTACCCTGCTGTGCTAGAGCAATGGCGAGATTCACAGAAGTAGTGGATTTCCCCACGCCACCCTTGCCCGAGCTTACCATCACAAAATGTTTGATATGAGGGGCGATATTTTTTGCTTGTGGTTCTTTAGCCGGTGGGGCTTTAGGGGGATTAATCTCTATTTCTAGGGCTTTATTTTCTGCGATACTCTTAAGATTCTCGCTTATGTCTTGCTCTAATTTTTCCTTGACTTCGGGCACACTTGAGGGTATATCCACACGGATAAAGATTGAATCTGCTTCAATTTTAATGTCTTTGACAAAGCCAAAGCTCACAATATCCTTTGAAAAATTTGGGTAAATGACTTTGCTTAAAACCTTGCTGATCTCTTCTTGTGTCGGCATACTTTTATCCTTTTATTAAGATGTTTGAAAACATTGTGTAAGTGAGTGTTTAGCCCCACCTTATCAATAAAGTGGAGATTATGATAAGTAAAGCTTAGCTTCTAAAGCTCACGCCATATTTGCCCCCACCAATGAGCGCAAGGGCAATGCAGGGGAGCATAAAGAGCAGTTGAGATTCTATCACCCACGCCCCTTGATCATTAAGTGCGAAAATATCAAATCCCTGCACTGAATAAATCGCCACAACCATACCCAAAGCCTCTATGATAGCCGCTATACGCACTTGATAGCCTATGAGTATCATAATAGGCGCAAGCACTTCAGTGATATACACACCATAGGCAAGGAAGCCGGGCAATCCTTGATTTGTTATTAAGCCCTCTACCCCTCCTACACCATTAAGAATCTTGTGAATCCCGTGAAAGAGCATAAGCCCACCTACGCATAAGCGCAATATGAGCTTTCCTAAATCTTGATTATAAGGCATATCTGTCCTTTTTTGTTTGATGTTAAACCGCGCAAGTATATAAAACTTTAGGCGATTTTTGATTAACCAAAATAATAGTTTTTATTTGATAATAATCTTAAATCTATATTGTATTGTTTGTAGTTTTCTTTACCTTTTTGATAGCTGTCAATAAAAAATAAATAAACCCTACAATGCCCTTCTCCCTATATAGCTTTAATATGGGGGCATTAAGGCTTAGGCAAAATATAGATTCTTATTTTTATGTATTTTTTAAGATTAAAATCATTATACTTCGTGCTGGGTTTTACCCATATTAAAACAACAAATTAAGGGAGAAATTATGGCTGTAAAGATTACAGATATTTGCATTGCTTGTGGTTCGTGCATTGATGAATGCCCTGTAAGTGCGATTGTCGATGATGATGATAATCCCACAGGTGAAAGCATTTATTATGTGTATGCAGACAAGTGTGTGGAGTGTGTAGGACATAATGAAGTACCTGCTTGTGCTAATGCTTGTCCTACTGATGGTTGTATCGTGTGGAGTGATTTAGGCAATCAAAATCGCTCAAATATCGGTGCAGATATGAGAGATGGCTCACACCCTGTTGTAGCCTAGTCTCATTAACTAAAGTGCTACATAATCTTGATCTTGCAAGTGAAGGGTAAGGCTTACACTTGCACTATGTAGCCTTTTATAAAAAAGGCATACCCCCCCCCCGCCTCCATAGTTTCTGTTGAATTCCCTCTCACTCCATAGCTACAACATCTCATAAAGATAAAAATTAACTTGCTTCTCCCCATAATAGCCATAAAGTCTATTGGTTTTATGCGCATAAGAGATACCTATTAAGATTCTCTAAGTAGAATCATTTTTGAATTTACACCACAAAGGGCTTTAAGTGAAGGCGATTACATTTTTTTGGCTTGTGTTTGGCGTAAGCGCGTATGCTATGTATTACATATATGAAGCGTATCTAATGGATATTCTCATTGCGCTTTTAATCTCTATCGCCACATTTGGCTTATATAATTATCTTGCAAGATTTATCAAATATCCTGTGATTTGCTCCTTTATTAGTGTGTGTATATTGGTGCTCTTTCTTGTAGTGCCTTTGTTTTTCTTGCTTAAAAGTCTCATTGCCTCCGCTACTGAACTCGCGCTTAATCCCGCCGCTTTTAGTGCCTTCATCGATGGGAGCAAGGCGCAGATTCTTGCACTTTTTGATTCTTTCCCTGATGTGAAAGCAAAGTTAAGCGATGTCCTAAGCAGCATTTCTGCCTCATCGATTCTAAGCTATGTGCTGAATTTTAGCTCTGCCCTTGGCAAATCAAGCTTGGGATTTATGATAGATACGGGATTTATTATCGTATTTTTATTTTTTTATTTTCTTTATGGCAAGGAAGCCTATGCTTATATTATCGAGCTTATACCTTTTGAAAATACGCAAATTGCATCAGTGCTAAGTGAGGTAACAAATACCATTAAGGTTGTGTTCTATACTTCTATTCTTAATATCGTTTTGCAGGGCTTTGCCTTTGGCGCGATGATTGTATTTTTTGGCTATGATGGCGTGTTTTGCGGTATGCTCTATGGACTTGCCTCGATTGTGCCTATTGTGGGCGGGGCTTTGGTGTGGCTACCGCTTGCAGGATATGAATTTTATTTAGGACATACGCAAAATGCTATTATCATCGCCCTATATGCCCTTATCGTGTGTGCGGTGGTGATTGATAATGTGATTAAGCCTATTTTGATTGGTATCATTAATAAAAAGATTCTCAAAACCTCAGTCAAAATCAATGAATTGCTTATATTCTTTGCTATTTTAGCAGGGCTTACAAGCTTAGGATTCTGGGGGATTATCATCGGTCCTGCCATCACTGCGTTTTTTATCTCACTTTTAAGAATCTATCGCAAGCAAACTTCCAAAGAGCCTATTGAAAGCAATCATAAGCTTTGAGATTGAAGAAGAGAGTATGACAATAAGCTTTCTTTTGCTACAATCTTTAAAGTTTTAAAAGGAATAATATGCTCAATGTGATTTTTGATATGGACGGCACACTCATTGATAGCGAGGATTGTATATGTGCAGCGGTAAATGCTATTAGAAAGGATAGGAATCTAGCACCTTTAGAATATGAGTTTATCAAACAAACTGCACATACGCCCAATGTGTCGTGCGCGAAAGTATTTTATGAGATAGATGATTTTGCTTTCCCTAGCTATAAGGTAGGCTTTGAATCATATTTTGATAAAGCCTATAATGATGGAGCAAGGCTTTTTGAGGGTGTGGAGTGGCTTTTAAGAGAATGCAAGAAAAGGGGCTATTCTTTAGCCATTGCTTCAAATGCGCCGCAGCATACATTGGGAGGGATTTTAGAGCAGCATAAGATTTTTGCATTTTTTGATAGTATCTTAGGTGCACAAATAGGTATAGAATCGAAGCCAAGCCCAATGATGATACATAAGATTCTGCAAAATGCGCCATTTGAAAAAAGTGCATTTGTGGGTAATGGTGCGAAAGATAGAGGCGCGGCTAAGAATGCGGGGATTCCATACCTACACGCAAAATGGGGGGCTAACCCTAGCACATTGCAAAAGGACGAGTTTGACAGCGCACAAAAGCTTTTAGCAATGCTTGAAAAAGTGGCAGAGGCTATTTGAGCAGAGGTTTAAGCTAATTGCTTACTCCTATTTGATAATAGCTAAAGCCCTTATTTGCAAGTTGGCAATGCTGATAGATATTGCGCCCATCAAAAATGATAGGATTGTTTAAAAGCTTTTTTATCTCTTCAAAATCCGGACTTCTAAACTCTCTCCATTCTGTCAAAAGCACTAATGCCTCGCAGCCCTTCAAGGCGTCATATTTGCTTGATTCTAAAGTGATAGAATTAAGCTTATCTTTAAAATAAAATTGAGCTTGAGCTTGTGCCTTTGGGTCATATGCTTTGACTTTTGCCCCTCTCTTTAGCAGCTCACGCACTAGGACAAGAGAGCTTGCCTCGCGCATATCATCAGTTTCAGGCTTAAAGCTAAGCCCCCATACAGCAAAGCTTTTGCCATCTAGCTTTTCCCCAAAATGCCGCACAATCTTTTCTACCAAAAGCATTTTTTGGGATTCATTGACATTTTGCACCGCTTTTAGAATCTGTGCTTCATAGCCATAATCTGCTGCACTTTTCTCTAATGCTTTTACATCTTTAGGGAAGCAGCTCCCGCCATAGCCGCATCCCGGGTAAATAAAGCTATATCCAATGCGAGAATCCGAGCCAATCCCCAAGCGCACATCATTGATATTTGCCCCCACACGTTCGCAAATCTGGCTCATTTCATTGATGAAGCTAATCTTTGTCGCTAGCATTGCGTTTGCGGCGTATTTTGTCATCTCTGCAGATTCTATTCCCATCGCGATTAACCTATCGCTTTTGAGTAAAAATGGCGCATATAGGGCTTTCATCACTTCTAGCGCACGGGCAGAATCTGTGCCTATCACCACTCTATCGGGACTCATAAAGTCTTTAATCGCCACACCCTCTTTTAAAAATTCAGGGTTGCTTACCACATCAAAAGCTTGTGTAGATGTGGCACTTGAGCTTTGGGAATCTCCACTAAGAGGGGTAATGCCACGATTTTGCAGAGCAGATTCTATAATCTTACGGACTTTCCTCGCACTGCCCACAGGCACGGTGCTTTTATCCACGACTACGACATAGCTAGATTCTATATATGTGCCTATATCTGCAGCTACGCTCTCCACATAGGATAAATCCGCGCTGCCATCTTCGCCCATAGGTGTGCCTACTGCGATGAAAATCACCTCCGCATTTTGCAGGGCAAACTTTTTATCCGTGGTAAAATGCAATGTCTCTAGTGCGACATTTTCTTTTATCATTGATTCTAAGCCCGGCTCATAGATGGGAATCTCCCCTCTAAGTAAGCGCTCAATCTTTTGAGAATCTACATCTAAGCAAATGACTTTATTCCCCATTTGCGCAAAGCACGTCCCTGCCACAAGCCCCACATATCCGCTACCAACGATAGCAACTAGCACTCTTACTCCTTAGTTTGGCATATTTGAGAGATTAGCAAAAATCGTCCTAAAGGAACGTTTGAGGACATTTTCCTTTTGTTCTTGCGTGATTTGGACATCTTCGCCCAAGCCAAGATATTTCTTCTCACTTAGTTTTAATGTGCTTGTTGCCTTTTGCTGAATGGTATTTGTCTTTTTATAGAGATTAAACTGCACATCGCTTTTAAGTGTTACATTGTCTTTAGAGCTTACAATGCTTGTATCTTCTTTTGTCTGTTGGATACCTAGGTTATATTTGACATCAAGCCTATATGTTCTATCGCTTGATTTTGATTGTATGTTAAAACAACCGCTATCGATTAGAGATTTTTCCAAAATGCTTTTAAATTCCTCTGTGGGTAATACATTGCCTTTGCTTGATTCTATTTCACCTAAGATGATATCATATTGAGGTGTATTACACACTTGAGCGATTTGAATGTTAGATTCAGCCATATTGGGCGAACTTGAGAAGCAGCCACTCATTATAGCCGCAGCTCCAAGCAGAGTAAGATATGGTAGAACAAGATATGATGTTTTCATTTCAACTCCTAAAAATAAATATGTTTGAGTGATTGTATAACAAAATAAAAAATAAAGATGACACAGAATTCTATTACACTTTGTGAAATGCAACTCTTGGCATTTAAAAACATAGGTTTTCACTTTGCTTTTCATTCATATTAATAAAAACAAAGCGCTCTCCTTACTATAAGAAATAGGCTCAATATCGCTTTATTATTTTGGCTGTTTATATTTTGTTAAGTGCAAAAGTAGATTGAATTGCAAATAGTTAGGAAAGAGTCCCTATGAGATTCCATATCGGGCGATTTTATGCTTTAAAAGCTCTAGATTCATACCCAATATATCACTCGTCCTTTGCAAGTCATTTTGAGATTCTAAAAGTGTTTGTTTAATGAGCTTCTTTTCAAGCTCGGCGATACTGCTTTTTTCCGCTGTGTTACTCACGCCACCAAGTGCCTTTGCGCGACTTTCTAAAAATAAATCTTTTGGAGTTATCTCCTCCCCATCGCTTAAAATCCCCGCCCTCTCCACAACAGAAAGCAACTCACGCACATTGCCATACCATTCATAGGCTAAAAGCGCCTCTTTAGCCTCACTGGAAAACCGCTTTTTGGGGAGATTGTATTGCTCGCATACAGATTCTAGCTTCCACTCGCTAATAGGCAAAATCTCCTCCTTGCGCTCTTTGAGTGGAGGGATAGATAAAGGTATGGTTTGCAATCGAAAGAATAAATCCTCCCTAAACTCATTTTTAGCAATTTTTGCGTGTATATCGGCATTCGTAGCAGAGATAAAGCGCACATCAATTTTGATAGGCTTTGAGCTACCAAGCCGCGTAAGGCTTTTCTCTTGCAGGACACGTAAAAGCTTTGCCTGAAGGGTTAAGGGCATTTCACCAATCTCATCTAAAAATACACTCCCTCCATTAGCGTCCTCTAAAATACCCGGCTTAGCACTTGTAGCGTCCGTGAAAGCTCCCTTTTCGTAGCCAAAAAGCTCAGATTCTAAGAGGTGTTCAGGGATTGCTGCCATATTGATAGCGATAAATGGGGCTTGTGCGCGATGAGAATGCCGATGGATAAAGTTTGCAAATACATCTTTGCCTACTCCACTTTGTCCTAAAAGCAGCACGCTTGCATCAGTTGTAGCTACCTTTAGCGCAAGAGATTTGACCTCTTCAAGCCTTGGAGAAGAGGCGATAAAATCTTTGTGATTGGTTTTAGAAGCACTAGGCTTATTTGTTTTATGTGCGATTTGGCGAATTTTTGAGCTTCTTTGCAAGGCTTCAATGAGCGTTTCTATCTCAAAACCTTTAATCAAAAAGTCTTTTACACCCAAACGAATGGATTTAATCGCATTTTGCACAGACGCATTACCGGTAATGACTATTGCCTCATATCGCCCATCAAGCTCCTGCAAAAAGCTCAAGCCGTCCATTTGAGGCATATTAATGTCGGTAATAACAAGTTCAAAGCTATCATCAAGCTTTTTGAGCGCTTCTTTTGGATTCTTAAAGCTTACAACCTCATATTCTTTATAGTCCTCAAACGCTGTTTCTAAGGACTTTCGGTAGTTAATATCATCTTCAACAATGGCTATTTTCATACATTCTCCTTTGAGAGGATATAGACAATAATGCTCTTATCCACAAGTTTTGCACGCACCCGTGTAGGGGCTATCTCTAGCCGCACTCGTGAATTTAGACTATTATTTCTCCCCGCAGTAGATTCACGCACATATACCTCGTGTGCGAATAAGCACTCTAGCATTTGTTCTTTTTCTCGCTTAAGAATGGTGGTGATAAAATAGGGCATATCATCCATTATAGGATATTTACTCGCGTCAATCTCGCATTCCCCCGCTACTTTATGATTTTTATCCCCTTGATAATTCATCACGTGCGATACAGAGTAGCTCTCACGTTCTGCTAGATTATTCCTACTTGTCATTTTGTAGCTAATAAGAATCTCCACCTCCACATCTTCAAAGTTCTCATTATGGGGTATTTCATCAAGTATATTTGCTCCATATAAGCCTACACAGAGCAATATAATTATGAGCCAATTACGCATACCCCATTTATGAAAGGATTTGCCCCTCTTCATTATTTGCTTCATCTTCTTGCTGCTCCTTGGGGCAAACATTTGCATAAGCTACTTTATCATTGCCCACATTGACAATTTTCACGCCACTTGTATTGCGTCCGGCTTCTCTAATGGCTTCGGTATCTACACGTATCATCTTACCCGAGCTTGTAAGCACCATCAAATCTGCATTTTCGTCATTGATATTTACGACACTCACGAGATTCCCTGTCTTTGGCGTGAGTTTTTGGACGATGACACCCTTACCTGCACGAGATTGTAAGCGATATTCCCCTGCAAGCGTCTGCTTACCGATACCTCGCTCACTCACGGTAAGCAATTTATCTGTATCGCTTGTAATAGTCGTAGCCGCGATGACATAATCCTCGCTTGCTTTAAATTTAATACCGCTCACCCCACGGCTTACACGTCCTATCTCACGCAGCTCATTGACACTAAAGCGGATACACATACCTTTATATGTGGCAATAAATAGCTCTTTGACATTTGAATCTATAATATGTGCGGTTACTAGCTCATCATTCTCATCAAGATTAATCGCCCTCACACCTACACTGCGGATATTGCCATATTCCTTAAGGTTTGTGCGTTTGACAATCCCATTTTTGGTAAAAAATACAAGCGATTTATCGGCGTTAAAGTCAGTAGTAGTGATAGTTGCCATAATTTTCTCATCGGCTTGAAGATTGATAAGATTTACCACCGCCTTGCCGATGGCTGTGCGCCCAGCTTCGGGAATCTTATAAACTTTAAGCCAATAGAGCTGTCCTTTGTTGGTAACAAACATAATCGTATCGTGTGTATTTGCCACAAAGAAAGATTCTATAAAATCATCATCGTGTGTATTACCACTGATTTTGCCTTTACCTCCGCGATTTTGCTTCTCATAGGTTTTAAGTAGCACACGTTTGACATAGCCGCGATGGCTCATTGTAACCACAACCTTTTCATTAGGGATTAAATCCTCTATTTCAATCGCATCATAATCTTCCTCAATTTGTGTACGTCTTTTGGAGCTAAATTTTTCCTTTACTTCTAAAAGCTCCTCTTTAACGATACTCTTTAACTTTTCTTCACTTTTGAGGATAGATTCTAAATAGGCAATTTGTGCTTGGAGCTGTGCGTATTCCTCATTAATCTTATCTCGCTCTAAGCCTGTAAGGCGTTGAAGACGCATTTCAAGTATGGCTTTTGCCTGCAATTCACTTAAATTAAATTTACTCACTAGCGCCACTTTAGCATCTTCAGTATCTTTTGAAGCGCGAATAGTCTTAATCACTTCATCGATATTATCAAGGGCGATGATAAGCCCCTCCAAAATATGCGCCCTTGCTTTTGCCTTTTCTAGCTCAAAGATGCTGCGGCGGATAATAATCGTCTTGCGATGGGCAATAAAAATCTGCAAAAGCTCAAGGAGATTAAAAATCTTTGGCTCTTTATTATTGATCGCAAGGAGGATAATGCCAAAGGTGCTTTCCATCGTTGTGGATTTAAAAAGATTATTGAGCACAATCTCACTCATCGCATCGCGTTTGAGTTCAATAACTACCCTAATGCCTTCTCTATCACTCTCATCGCGCACTTCTGCAATGCCATCAATGATCTTTTCTTTTGCTAATTCAGAAATTTGCTCTACAAGCTTTGCTTTATTCACTTGATAGGGCACTTCATCAATCACAATCACATCTTTTGTCTTTGTTTTTTCAATATGCACTTTTGCCCGCACTCGTATGCGCCCCCTGCCCGTACGATACGCCTCTAAGATACCGGATTTGCCATATATAATGCCACCTGTTGGGAAATCTGGTCCCTGCACTATATCAAGCACATCTTCGACATCTTGCGTATTATTATCAATCACAAAAATAAGTGCATCGATTATCTCATCAATGCGATGTGGTGGGATAGAGGTCGCCATACCCACTGCAATACCACTTGAGCCATTTACAAGCAGATTTGGGAATCTTGTAGGCAGCACATCGGGTTCATTGAGCGTATTATCATAATTTGGCACAAACTCCACCGTGTCCTTATCAATATCACGGAGCATTTCCTCGCTTGCAGCTGTCATTCGAGCCTCTGTATAACGCATAGCCGCTGCACTATCGCCATCAATAGAGCCAAAGTTCCCCTGTCCATCGACAAGCTCAAGCCGCATAGAGAAATCTTGCGCCATACGCACAAGCGCGTCATATACTGCTATATCGCCGTGCGGGTGGTATTTACCAATTACATCACCCACAATTCTTGCACTTTTTTTATAAGGGCGGCGAGGCGAGAGACTAAGCTCATTCATCGCATACAGAATCCTCCTATGCACAGGCTTTAAGCCATCTTTTGCATCAGGTAACGCCCTCCCTACAATCACACTCATTGAATAATCAAGATAACTCTCTTTAATAGAATCATCAATTTTTATGTCTATACTTTTATCTTCTAGTAGGCTTTCCATCGTCGCTCCCATAGTTTTCTAAAGGCTTTATTTTAGCCTATATTGTTTGAAAAAAGACTTATTTTAAAGCAAGAATTGTATAATCACAGACCTTAAGAAATGGATTTGTTTTATGGAATATATAGAAAAAGTCATTCTCCTTTGCTTGATGGGATTTTTTGCTGCTATTACGCCCGGTCCTGATATTTTGCTTACTTTGAAAGTAACGCTTCGTTTTGGTATCTTGCAAGGATTCAAAGTGTTATTGGGTATCGCAAGTGGCTGGATTGTGTATCTAGGCATTATTTACCTAGGATTAGTCCATTGGCTCAATACCTCCATAATGCAGTTTTGCCTAAGCTTTATTGGTGGAAGCTATTTGCTCTATCTAGGCTTTATAATACTTAGCTCCACCCCTCAAACTTATGCTTTAGAATCTGCAGATTCTATCCGCAAAGATGGCTTTTGGCAGGGCTTAATCCTTAATCTCTCCAACCCAAAGGCGATTTTATTTTTCATATTTTTAGTTACGCCATTTATCAATGAAGACATAAAAATAGGTCTAATCGCTCTATGGTGCTCGCTTTTAGTGCTTTTGTGTGCGTTATCATCTGCGGGAGTGTGGCTCGAGCATATATCAATGCACGTATGTTTATGATAATAGATAGAATCTGTGGGATTTGCTTTGTATGCTTTGCGTGGCTTTTATTCTTTGAATGTGGGGAGCTGGGTGTGAGGCTTTTTGTCCATTAATCACTATTAACTCCTACAAAAGCAATGCAAATCACTTAGCTCAATTTGCTATTTACTTTTGTGAAAGCATTTCAATACAGAATTGTGTTTGCTAACTAAATAAAATCCATAGTTTAAGCTTTTGCGTTAAGATAGCAAACTTAAAACAAAAGGATAGGATATGGGCTATAAACGCGTGTTAGTAAAGTTTTCAGGCGAGGCATTATCGGGTAATAGCGGGTTTGGCATTGATGTGAAAATATTAGAATATATCGCAGGTGAGATTAAAACGCTTGTAGATAATGGCGTGGAAGTAGGTATTGTCATCGGCGGAGGTAATATCATACGTGGTGTATCCGCCGCACAAGGAGGCATTATCCGCCGCACAAGCGGAGATTATATGGGTATGCTTGCCACGGTGATTAATGCAGTGGCTATGCAGGAGGCTTTAGAATATTTAGGCGTAGATGTGCGGGTGCAAAGTGCCATAGAAATCAAAGAAGTGTGTGAAAGCTATATTTATCGCCGTGCTATAAGACATTTAGAGAAGGGACGTGTAGTGGTGTTTGGCTCTGGCACGGGGAATCCATTCTTTACTACCGATAGTGCAGCGACTTTACGTGCGGTGGAAATCGGGGCAGATGTGATTATCAAGGCGACAAAGGTTGATGGTGTTTATGATAAAGATCCACATAAATTTAGCGATGCAAAAATGCTTGAAAGTATTAGCTATGATGAGGCATTGCGCGATCATATTAAGGTGATGGACGATACTGCTATTGCATTGGCTAAGGATAATAAATTGCCGATTTTGGTATGCAATATGTTTAAAAAAGGTAATTTACTTGATTTAGTGAAGTTTGATAAAGGCATTTGCTCCGTTGTCAAATAGTCTAAAGCAAAATCAAATAAAAAACACGATAGAATCTACAATATTTAATATATTTCTCAAAAAAGTAAAGGATAGCTATGGATACATTACGGACAGAAGAAATTGCTGCAAAAGCTCTTAAAAGGGTGCAAGATGATAGATACATACTTGCAAGCCTTATTTTTGAGCGTGTGAAAGAACTAGGAAATGGTGCAAAACCTTTGGTAGATATGGATATTAAACTCCATAAATTACCTGATATTGCTATGCGCGAAATTGCTGAAGGCAAGATAGAGCTTAGTTCTATTGAGGATAGAAACTAGGGAGAACTTTTGGATTTTTTTGCCCAAATAGCTCAAATTAACGATATAGAATCTGCTATCGCTAGACTTCAATCACTTACAAATATTACGCCTAAAGTGCAAAAAGCCATTGATATGGCAATACAAGCACATCAAGGACAGCTTCGTATAAGTGGAATACCCTATGTGATACACCCATTGTGCGTGGCGTGTATTGTGGCATTCTATGGTGGTGATGAAACAATGCTTTGTGCAGCATTATTACACGATGTAGTAGAGGATACATTATGCTCGCTTGAAGACATAAGGGCAGAATTTGATTGGGACGTGGGACATTTGGTCGATGCACTAACCAAAATCGTAGAGATTCGCAATGAGGAGCTAAGCCATAATCCTAATGATAAGCTTACTGCCTCTGCCCTAAGCTTCCGTAAAATGCTGCTTGCCTCCATAAAAGATATTCGCGCTCTTGTGATTAAGATTAGCGATAGAATGCATAATATGCTCACCCTTGATGCCCTCCCTCCACATAAGCAAAAACGTATCGCAGAAGAAACACTTATGGTATATGCCCCAATCGCTCATAGATTAGGAATCTCTTCGCTTAAAAATGAGCTAGAAGATAGAAGTTTTTTTTATATCTTCCCTAAAGATTACCAAAAAATCGATTCATATATTAGAGAAAATAATCAATCTATTACGCTAAAACTCAATGAATTTACTCAAAAAATTACAACAATTTTATTGCAAAATGGCTTTACACAAAAGGATTTTAGCATTGAAAGTCGCGTGAAACGTTATTACTCTATTTTTCTTAAAATGCAGCGTAAGGGTGTGAGTATCGATGAGATTCTTGATTTGCTCGCTATTAGAATCATCATGCCTACAAACTTAGAATGTTATAAAGTATTAGGGCTTTTACATTTGCAGCTAAAGCCTGTGATCTCACGTCTTAAGGATTATATCGCTATTCCTAAAGAAAATGGCTATCAAACAATCCATACGACGATTTTTGAGGGAGCAAGTATCTATGAAGTGCAGATTCGCACTTTTGATATGCATAAATCTGCACAATATGGTGTAGCAGCGCATTGGAAATACAAAAGCGGAGGTATTGAGCCAAATTTAGAATGGCTCAATAATTTGCAATACCAAAATGACACCATTGAGGAGTTTTATGAACTCGCAAAGAATGATTTATATAAAGAAGATATGGTGGTATTTTCTCCTGCGGGAGATATTTATAATCTCCCCGTGCGTGCAGTGGCACTTGATTTTGCTTATGCGGTGCATAGTGATATAGGCGATAATGCCAAAGAAGCCTTTATCAATCATCAAAAAGCCTCCTTACTCCAGCCCCTTAAAAATGGTGATATTGTGCGTATTGTGGTATCTCAAGATGGAGAAAAGCTTAGCCCACGCTGCACGTGGATTGATGCGGTGAAGACTTCTAAAGCAAAAAACCATATACGGATTCAATGCCAGACAAAGCTTAAAGAAATTGATAAAAAAGTAGCACTTCATATCTTACAAACCATTTTTGATAGTTCATTGCAGACTATCAAAACCTATCTTAAAGAGAATAAATTAGATTCTCATATCCATAGAGCCGCCTCGGATTTGGTATTTCTAAAAGAAGTAAAAAATAGCATTAGGGAAAACTTCGCACGTGAGGCAAATTTTTTAGGAAAAATTAAAATCAATATGCTAAAGCTAAAGCCTCTTGTATTTGATAATATCATTGTGCAGACTAATCGCAATATCAATGAAGTGATTTTTGACTACTGCTGCCACCCCAAATATGGCGATAATATTTTAGCGATTAAAACAGCCCAAAAAGCATATATCCATCATAAAATGTGCGAAAGGGCATTAAATGAGATAGAACAAGGAAGTGAAATGCTCTTTGTGCAATGGGCAAATGAGCAAAAAACAACGTATAAAGTAATTGTTGCACTAGAAAATCAACGAGGTGTTTTGGCTCAACTATGTGGTATCTTGGCTAAATATGATTGCAATATCGTAAGCGTGGATTATGATGTGCTTAATCGTCAATTTTCTACCTATTGTGAGATCTGTTTTGAGAGCAAGACAAATGATGTAAAGGAATTAAAAGATTTACTTTACAAAAGATACAAGATTATCGCATTGAGTAATCTCAAAGACGCGTATTCAAGCTAGAAAGGAAAGCAATGAAAACACAAATACAAGAAGCTCTGCAAGAGATTTCACGAGGTTGTGTGGAATTTATAGGGGAGGAGTATATCGCTAGTTTGGTGGAGCGATTCTATACCACAGGGCAGCGCTTTTGTGTCAAAGCTGGATTTGACCCTACTGCGCCGGATTTGCATTTAGGACACACTGTGCTTTTGCAAAAACTTGCGATATTTCAACGTTATGGAGGCGATGTGAAGTTTCTTATCGGGGATTTTACCGCGACTATTGGCGATCCTACTGGAAAGAGCGAGACAAGAAAGCCTCTTAGCAAGGAGCAAGTAGCAGCAAATGCCCTCACATATAAGGAGCAGGTTTTTAAGGTGCTTAATCCTACGCATACAGAGATTTGTTTTAACTCTCAATGGCTTAATGAGCTAGGTGCAGCAGGAATGATTACCCTTACTTCAAAATTTTCCGTTGCACGTATGCTTGAGCGAGATGATTTTACCAAGCGCTACAACAATCAACAACCCATTTCTATGGTGGAATTTATGTATCCGCTTTTACAAGGCTATGATTCTGTGGCGTTAAATTGTGATATTGAGCTAGGAGGCAATGACCAAAAGTTTAATCTCTTGGTAGGGCGGCATTTGCAAAGGGCATATGGTTTAGACAAAGAGCAATCTGTAATGACTATGCCATTATTAGAGGGACTTGATGGCGTGCAGAAAATGAGTAAATCACTGAATAATTATATTGGCGTTACTGAATCTGCAAATACAATGTATGCGAAGATTCTAAGCATAAGTGATGAGATGATGTGGCGATATTATGAACTCCTCTCCTCACTCTCACTGCCCCAAATTGCAGAGACTAAAGAGCGAGTAAGTGCAGGAGAAGCACATCCTAAAGCAGTAAAAGAACAGCTCGCTTTAGAGATAACTACACGTTATCATAACATTGATTTAGCAAAACAAGCTAAAATAGAATTTGACAATGTCTTTAGTAAAAATGAAATTCCCGCTGATATAGCGACATTTAAATGTAATAGTGGTGAGTGGATAGCCAAAGTGCTTGTGATGGCTAAACTTTGTGAATCTACCTCGCAAGCTCGTAGAGATATACGTGCAGGAGCATTGAAAATCAATCAGCAAAAGGTAAATGATGAGAATCTTACTTTATTAGCGGGGGAATACATTATCCAAATTGGCAAAAGACGTTTTGCAAAAGTGATTATTCATAGGGGATATAATGGGATTAAAACCGCTCAAAATAGCAAAACACACGATTAAATACCCGATTTTTCAAGGGGGTATGGGTGTAGGTATCAGCTGGGATAGACTTGCTGGAAATGTCTCCAAAGAGGGTGCATTAGGCATTATCAGTGCAGTTGGCACAGGATATTATCAAAAAATGCAATTTGTCGAAAAAATTACCAATTCTAAGCCTTTTGAGGCGATTAATTTTTATTCAAAACAAGCTTTAAATGAGATTTTTAAAAATGCACGTAAAATCTGTGGTGATAAGCCCTTAGGAGCAAATATACTCTATGCGATTAATGAATATGGGCGAGTTGTGCGAGATGCGTGTGAAGCGGGGGCGAATATCATTGTAACAGGTGCGGGATTGCCCACCAATATGCCTGAATTTACCAAAAACTTCCCCGATGTAGCCCTTGTGCCTATCGTCTCTTCAGCAAAGGCATTAAGGATTATTTGTAAACGTTGGATGGATAGATATGCAAGAATCCCCGATGCGGTAGTAGTAGAAGGACCTTTGAGTGGCGGACATCAAGGCTTTAGCTATGAGGATTGCTTTAAAGAAGAATATCAGCTTGAAAATGTCCTACCGCAAGTGGTTGATGAAGCGCAAAAATGGGGAAGTATCCCTGTTATAGCCGCTGGAGGCATTTGGGATAGAAACGATATTAATAGAATGATGGCTTTGGGTGCAAGCGGAGTGCAGATGGGGACTCGTTGGCTTGGTTCCCAAGAATGCGATGCCATAGCGTATAGAGATTTAATGCCTTCTGTCAAAAAAGAAGATATTGAGCTTGTAAAATCACCTGTGGGCTATCCTGCTCGCGCTGTGAAAACAGGGATTTTTGAAGCAATGGCACAGGGTGATGCACCAAAGATTCGCTGCATTAGCAACTGCGTGTCGCCTTGTCATCGGGGTGTAGAGGCAAAGAAAGTGGGTTATTGTATAGCGGATTCCTTAGGGCGTGGATATATGGGAGATAGAAATTATGGCTTGTATTTTACAGGGGCAAATGGATATAGAATCCAAAAGATTCAGCCTGTGAGGGAAATTATTGCTGAATTGGTCCAAGATTAGAGGCGTGTATGTGGAGGATTGCGGTAAGTTTATGCCTTATAATGATATGTTTATGGGGTGAGCATCGCATTGTGAGAATGGTTCCCTTTGGTGATGGGAGTCTTAAGATTGTTTTTACTCAAGACATTAGCGATTTAACTTGGCAAGTTAAAAAACTACAAGATAATAAGAGTTTTATAGACTTTGAAGCCAATCTCACTATCCCGCGCCGTAATTTTATTTTCAAAGATAATTCCACTTTGCAAGTAGCTCAAAATACCCCACAAATCGTGCGTATAGTGATTACTACACAACCAAAATCAACTTATGAGATTGTAAAGGAAAAAGAGAATCTCTATGTGTTTATTAAACCAAAAACAGACACTAAAGAAGCACAACAAACTAATCTAAAACAGTCCAAAGACACTCCGCAAAAGCAGCCAATAGCAAAGCCCAATGAAAAGAACTCATCCATAAAACCAACTCCTCAAAAGCCCAAAAAAGAGCAAATAGCTCAAGATACTGCACAATCCAAGCAGAATACCCCTGCCCCATCAAAGGTTGGCAATGGTAAAAAGATAGTTGTTGATGCAGGGCATGGTGGTAAGGATTGTGGCACAAAAAGCGTAGAAAATGTGTGCGAGAAAATTATCGTGCTAAGTGTGGCAAAGATTCTCAAAGATGAGCTAAAAAATCGTGGCTATACAGTATATATGACACGCGATAGTGATGTCTATATTGACCTACGTAAGCGCACAGAGTTTGCCAATGCCAAAAATGCAGACTTGTTTATATCCATACACGCAAATTCTATCCCCAAAGATTCAGCTAAAACACCAAGCGGAGTGGAAACATACTTCCTTTCTCCTGCGCGAAGTGAGCGAGCTGAACAAGTAGCCAAAGCAGAAAACCAAGGTGATATAGAGACGATGAGCCACTTTGCAACGCGATCATTTTTGAATACCATTAGTGCTTATCATATTGTCGCTTCACATAAACTTGCTATTGAGATTCAATCTGGCATTCTTAATGAGGTAAGGAGACAGCATAATACGCACGATGGAGCCGTGAGAGAGGGACCATTTTGGGTATTAGCTGGTGCGCTTATGCCTTCTGTTTTAATCGAAATTGGCTATGCATCACATAAGCTTGAGGGAAAACTGATTGCCAAAAAGGAATATCAAAAGCTTGTCGCCATAGGTATGGCTGATGGTATAGATGGATATTTTTTAAGGAATCATTAATACTTTAAGGATAAAGAATGAATCAACCCACACGTATTAGCGTAATCTTCTCGCTTGCTTTTTTCTCGCTTTTTGTTTTTACCAATCTTACATTATTTATTTCACAATTTTCACATTCTTTTTCGCATTTATTTTTAATCTTTATCCGCGATAATCAGCTTTATGACCATTTGAGTATCTTTTTATTTTTATGTGGATTTGTGCTAAGTGGGGCATTTGTGATTCTAAGTAGTTGGTATCATACAAGCAATATCTTGCAGCATATATTTATACTGATTTTAAGTGTTGTGTTTATGTATCTTTTCATTTTGCAAAGCGTATATGTGCCTAAAACGGAAGATATTATGGATATGTTTGCGATTGAGAGAAGCATCTATCATCGTAATTTTTTTGAGCTTGTGAGCGATTATTTGCCACGTATTTTGCTTATTGCTTGTATATATATATTTTTTGTATATATCCCGTTATTGTTTGAAATTTTCACTATGCGCCCTAGTCACAATAGCCAGCTTGGTAAAATACTTTATGGTATGCGCCCATCGATTAATGTTATCATTGTAATGCTTTTTGGCTTATCGCTGCAGCCCTATTATTTTAGAGATAATATTTATGTGTATTGCGATATTGTCGCTTTTTTAGGAGGCGTAGGACTACTTATATGGGTAATGCTAAAACATAAAGAACTCTTTGGATTCTATGAATATATGAATTCTGCCCTGCTTATTCTCGGCATACTCATTTGCTTCATTTGCACCTCTGTGCTATCTATGTCGGATAATTATTTTAATGCACGTTATACATTTTTGGTCTTAGCATTTGTAGGGTGGTGCGCTGAATGGATGTATAATGATATTGTTAAGCCCATAAAGGAGTAGGTTATGGCACTTGATATTTATCCTGCGATTGATTTAAAAGATGGAAAAGCAGTGAGGCTTTTTAAGGGCAATATGCAGAGTGCTACGATTTATGGTGAAGCATTGGATTTTGCTAAAAAGTTTGCTGATATGGGTGCGAAATATTTGCATATCGTGGATTTAGATGGGGCATTTGCAGGTAAGCCACAAAATCTAAGAGTGATAGAGAATATCGTGCAAAACACAGCACTTAAGGTGCAGCTTGGAGGGGGGATTCGCAATGAGGAAACGATTAGGCTTTACACACAAATGGGGGTGTCAAGGCTCATACTTGGCTCCATAGCACTAACACATTGGGAATTTGTCAAAGAAATGGCACAGGGTTATCCCATAGCTGTGGGTATTGACGCACGTAATGGCAAAGTAGCAGCACAGGGCTGGGCAGAAGAGAGTGCTATGGATTCAAAGGATTTAGCACAACAATTCGCAGGTAGTCCGGTGCAGGCTATTATCTGCACGGATATTAATCGCGATGGGGCATTAAGCGGGATTAATATATCTTTTACCCAAGACGTTGCCTGTCATAGTGGCATTTATACTATTGCAAGTGGAGGATTTGCAAATGTTGATGAACTAGAGATTCTTAATAAGAATCCACATATCAGCGGTGTTATCATAGGAAAAGCATTTTATGAGGGAAAAATTGACCTTAAAAGAGCCTTAAGTATCTATGCTAAATAGAAAAGCACTAAATGCCTTTATTACCCACAGCCTCTAAAAGTAGGGTAGGGCGTAAGTACTTAAGCCAAGATACCCACTTATGCCTTAGCGCTAGTCTATACTTAGACTCATCGCATCAATTTGTTCCTTATAAAAATAGATAAACTCTACCCATTCCTTTATTATTGTGCGATTTATTTTTTTATGCAAGTGAGAATTACCTCACTTGTGGGGAGACTAGAGATTCTCTACCTTAAAAACTAACTTGATGAATAAGACAACGTCTTAGTCATAAGTGCGTCCTTTTGTCCTCAAGGGCTATCGCCCTTTGCGAGATTAAATCCCTTCGGGATTGAATGGTGCGAAGCAGATTTTATATCTGCAAAGCAAGACCCTTTGCGAGTGTGGATTAGCACTTCGTGCGAATACGGCGATTACATCGCAACAGCAAGGGCATAGGAGAGACTAGAAAATCCGCAAAACAACTCTTATGTTATAATCAAAGAAAATCATACAAGGACATAATAATGTTTTATATTATTGCATTTTGCATAGGAGTAGCCCTAGCAATACAGGCACCGATTAATGCGGCTTTGAGCAAATCACTTTCAAATGCTTCTTTAGTTGCTGCTCTTATTTCTTTTAGCATAGGGACATTGTGTTTATGTCTTTTAGCATACGCTTATGGTATGCTCAATACCCATACGCTAAAGGCAACTTTACATCAAGAATGGTGGAAATATTTAGGTGGATTTTTAGGGGCGTTTGCTGTATTTGGCACAATACTTTTATCCCCGAAAATTGGACTTGCTAATATGTTTTTACTCATCATCTTGGGACAGATTCTCACAAGCTCGGTGCTTGATCATTTAGGTGCGTTTGGCTTGCCTATCAAAAGCCTTTCATTGCATAAGATTATAGGCTTGCTTATCATCGTCGCAGGACTTTTTGTATTTTTTTACAAGGATATATTCAAAATTCATACATAACTTGCTTTTCTGTTTCATAATCTCATAAAATAATATACAATAATGAGATTGTATATTAGAATCTTGGCTAAAAGGAACATTAATGAAGGTCTTAGGATTTGATATAGGGATTACAAGCATTGGTTGGGCGTATGTAGAGGGTAATGAGTTGCAAGATTGCGGAGTGAGAATCTTCACCCAAGCAGAAAATCCAAAAACAGGAGCACCTTTAGCATTGCCAAGACGGGAGGCACGAAGCACAAGACGGAGATTAGCACGTAGAAAAGGCAGACTTTATGCCTTAAAACAGCTGATATGCAAGGAATTTGGCTTGAATGTGGATGATTATTTAAGCGATGATGGAGATTTACCAAAGGCTTATATCAATACCAAAGACACCAAAAGCCCTTATGAATTGCGCACTTTAGCCCTCACACAAAGACTAGAACACAAAGATTTGGCTAGAGTGATATTGCATATCGCTAAACACCGCGGCTATGGGAACAAACACGCAAGGGAAATGGATAATGCTAAGCAAAGTGAAAATGGCAAGATTAAGGCTGCCATTGAAGCAAACAAACGTATTTTGGACGAAAAAGGCTACAAAAGTGTGGGTGAATATCTCTATAAAACATTTTATCAGCAAGAACGAAGTGATAGTGAGAAAAAAGGTAGCACAAATAGTAAAGAATTTCAAAATGTGCGTAATAGAGGCGAAGGTTATTATCAACGTTGTGTGGCACAAAGTGAGCTCAAAGCAGAACTAGAACTGATTTTGCATACACAAAATACATTGGGTGTGAGACTAGCTGAGAATTTTTGCCAAAAAATTATAGATATTGCCTTTTATCAGCGTGAGTTAAAGGATTTTAGCGATAAGGTAGGTAAATGTGTGTTTTATGAGGAGGAAAATCGTGCAGCTAAAAATACTCTAAGTGCGATGGAGTTTATCGTCCTTACACGCATTATTAACACCTTGCAATCTATCAGTAAGCAAAGTGGTGAAGTCTATGGTAAAGATATGATTACACAAATTTTACACATCGTGCTTGAAAAAGGAGAGATAAACTATAAGGCATTGCGTGAGATATTGCAATTGCCTGAATCTATGCGATTTCCTAAAGATTCTAAACTTGATTATACTAAAGAGTTAAGCGTGGCAGAAAAGGCGGCATTTATTGAGTTTAAGAATTTTAAAGCATTCAAAAAGGCTTTGAGTGGGAGCTTTGATGGGCTTTTACGTATGGATTTAGATGAGATAGCTACATATATCACGCTCATTAAGGATAAGATCAAGCTAAAAAGCGCCCTAGAGCGATATGCTCTCGCTGATACACAAAAAGAATCTTTAAGCACACTAAGCTTTGCAGGGCATATTAACCTTAGCCTCAAGGCATTAGAGCAGATTCTGCCTTTTATGCGGGAGGGGTTAAAATACGATGAGGCTGTGCGACAAGCGGGACTAAAAGAATGGAGAAAGAGGGCGCAAAAAGATAATCTATTATCACCGCTCAATGAATATGAACCTTATTTGGCAAATCCCGTTGTGGCAAGGGCGATGAGTGAGTATCGCAAGGTGCTAAATAGCTTACTTAAGAAATATGGGCAGATGCATAAGATTCATATTGAATTTACACGTGAGGTAGGCAGGAGTTTTAAAGAGCGAAACAATATTATAAAGGAGCAAAGGGAACAATTTGCTAAAAATGAGAAGGCAAAAAAGCAATGTGAGATTCTAGGGCTGCCCCTTAGTGCGATAAATATTCTTAAAGTGAAGCTATGGCTAGAGCAGGGGGAGTTTTGCGTGTATAGTGGGGAGAAAATTACTAGAGCGCATTTACTTAACTCTCAAATACTGCAAATTGACCATATTTACCCTTATTCGCGTAGTTTTGATGATAGCTATTTGAATAAGGTGCTTTGCTTTACGAAGGAAAATCAAAATAAGCACAACAAGACGCCTTTTGAAGCCTTTGGGGGAGATACAAAGAAATGGGAGCAAATCAAAAGCTACTCGCTGAAGCTCCCCAAGCCAAAGCAGCGCAGAATCTGCAATGAACATTTTGTAGAAAAAGAGAGTGGCTTTATCCCTAGGAATCTCAATGACACAAGCTATATTGCAAGGCTTTGTGCGAATTGGACGAAGGATTGCTTAGAATTTTTGCCTTTAAGTGAAAGTGAAGTAACCATCTCCGGAGAAAAGGGCAGCAAAGTGCATATAGAGGTAGTAAGTGGGAATCTCACGGCGATGCTAAGGCATTATTGGGGATTGGGGGAAAAAGATAGGGATAATCACCTCCACCACGCATTTGATGCGATTATTATTGCCTTTAGTAATGCAAAAATGATTAAAGCTTTTAGCGATTTTAAAAAGCAGCGAGAGCTGAATAGAGCGAGATTCTACGCCAAAGAAATGGCAGAGGCTGACTACAAAAAGCAAAAAGTATTTTTTGAGCCTATGGCGTATTTTAGGGAAAGGGTATTGGCAAAGGTGGATTCTATCTTTGTTTCTAAGCCTCCGCGAAAACGTGCTAGAAGGGCATTGCACGAGGAGACATTTTATTCTTTTGGTGATAAGGCTTTAATGAAACAATATGGCGGACAAAAGGGTATAGAAAAGGCAATAGCACTGGGCAAAATCCGCCGCATTGGCACAAAAATCGTTAAAAATGGCAATATGGTGCGTGTAGATATTTTCAAACATAAGCAAAATGGCAAGTTCTATGGTGTGCCTATCTATACAATGGACTTTGCATTAGGAATCTTGCCTAATAAAGCGGTAGTAAGCGGGAAAGACAAGGAGGAAGTCATTAAAGATTGGCTAGAGATGGATAATTCCTACGAATTTTGCTTTAGCCTCTTTAAAGATGATTTAATCTTAGTGCAGAAAAAGGATATGGAAAAGGCAGAATTATGCTACTTTGTAAGCTTTGATTCTGCTTTAGCACAGATTCAAGTTGAAAAGCATAATAATAAACTTGAGGGCTTAAGCGACAATGAAAAGCTGCTTTATACCAATGCGACAAAGGAAAAAGTCGTGGGAAAAAGCATAGGGATTCAAAACCTTAAAATTTTTGAAAAATATCAAGTATCCTCTTTGGGTGAAGTGCAAAAGGCAGATTTTACTCCGCGCCAAAATATCGCGCTTAAATTAAGTCCAAAATATAAGAAAAGGGGCTAGAATGTTTGATTCTGCCTTTAGGACACTTTTCTTAAGCACTCCTGCAAGGCTTAGCCTCTATCAAAAACACCTTTGTATCGCACAGGAGGGTAAAGATGAGGTCAAAATCCCTCTTAATGATATTTTGTGCCTTATTTTAGAATCTCATCAAATTACCTTGACAAATGCGCTCCTTGACGCTCTTGCACAGGCAAAAATCATTTGCTACACTTGTGATAGCTCTCACTTGCCTAGCGGTATCTTTATGCCATTTTTGGGACATTTTAAAAGCCTCACTATCTTACAGCACCAAATTCAGCTTAGCAAACAAGCTAAGGCAATACTTTGGCAGCACATCATCAAATCAAAGATTCATAATCAAGCCTTGCTCCTACAAATGCAACAAAGAGAAGAGTTTAAAGCATTAGAATCTCTAGCCAAGGGAGTGAAACTCGCAGATAGCACTCATAACGAAGCAAAAGCAGCCTCTCTATACTTTAAGGCACTTTTTGGGAAAGACTTTAGCCGCAAGGTGCAAATCTTTGAGGATACGCAGATAGGGCTTATAAATGCTGCGCTTAATTATGGCTATGCGATTGTGAGGGGTATGATTGTGCGAAGTCTTTGTGCGAGCGGGCTAAATCCTGCATTAGGGATTAATCATAAAAATCAATTTAACGCATTTAATCTTGCTGATGATCTGATAGAGCCTTATCGTGTTTTTGTAGATTCACTTGTAGTAGAGATGTATCAAGGTGGGGAGCTTGACACAACCTTGAGTCTTGAAAATCGTGTAAGGTTAGCAGGGGTCTTAAGTGCAGCAGTGATGGTAGAAGGCAAGTGCTATCCGCTTAATCGTGGGAGTGTGATGAGTGTGCAGAGCCTTGCATCTGCTATTCAAAAAAGCACATTTACCTTAAGGCTACCAATATTTTGCAAGGACAAATCCAATGGAAGATATATTTATGAGAGTGCTAGTGATGTTTGATATGCCAACATACACCAAGAAAGAGAGGAAGCTTTATGCTAAGTTTCGCAAATATCTTATACAAGATGGTTTTATAATGCTTCAATACAGCGTATATATGAGAATCTGTAAAGGTGTTATAAGCGCTAATCATCATTTAGATAAGATAAGTCTTATCGTACCTCCCAAGGGGCACATTCGGGGTTTAATCCTCACAGAAAAGCAATTTGATAATATGCGGCTTTTACTTGGCAAACCAAATGATAACCAAAAAGCCAATGAACCTAAACAGCTCACGCTTTTTTGATATGTCTTTGTAGAGTTTGTATTTTTGGAATCTTAGCTTATGAAGGATTTTTGAGCATTTTGGCATAAAGTTAAGATGGAGATATTGTTTGCTCTAAAATCTTAGATTTTGCAGAAAATATAATGAAATTGAGAAAAATTTGTGGGTATTTTTATGTAAAAATAAGGGTTTTTAGGTATTGAAAACCTGCGGGGACCCTAAACCCCTTATTCTAGCCGCTTCTTAAATTCTTTAGAGCAGATTATACTCTTAATTTGCTTAAAATCTTTATATCGAGATATTTTAAGCTTACTATATTGCTAAATCACCGCACCATACGTTGTTTTAGCGAAGTGTATTTTAGCATAAAAGAATTTAAGAAGCGGCTAAAACTTAGAAAGCATTTGGATTATCCTATACGATATTTTAGCATAAAAGAATTTAAGAAGCGGCTAAAACACTGGAACATGAAAGGCGTAGTGAAAGTCTATTTTAGCATAAAAGAATTTAAGAAGCGGCTAAAACTACAGGAAGAGGTACCAATATCATATGAAGATTTTAGCATAAAAGAATTTAAGAAGCGGCTAAAACCATCAATCCTTTGGCTGCTTTAGGTATGCAATTTTAGCATAAAAGAATTTAAGAAGCGGCTAAAACACTGTGGTGACTATTCAATATTCTTATACTATTTTAGCATAAAAGAATTTAAGAAGCGGCTAAAACTTGCTCAGAATTCTGTTCAGTGGCGCGTTGAATTTTAGCATAAAAGAATTTAAGAAGCGGCTAAAACATGGAATTATTTAGCTGTTCATATTGAGCAATTTTAGCATAAAAGAATTTAAGAAGCGGCTAAAACCCTCTGGGACAAATGAAAAAACAATTCTATATTTTAGCATAAAAGAATCTAAAGGGTAACAAACGCAAGAATAGGCAAATTAAAATACATTAACTCGGTGCTATTATGTTTGATTCGTTGGAGGAGGAGGGTAGTTCTTGCCTTACTCTATGAGTATGGCTGGTTAGAATAGATTTGCAAACAAAGTTATGTTGTAATAGCCTCTCTATTGTTTCAAGTTGAAATCCTACAATATCTTAAAAATATATCTAAAGCTAGTATTTCCTTAATAATAATCTATATAATATAAAATTTAATATCTACGTTAAACAAGCCGATACTTATTATAAATAATATCATAATATATGAAGACACTTGAAAATTACAAAAAGCCCTTAGAAGTTAGCACAGACAACACAAAGGAAGTAGTATGAGAGTAAGCAACTTAGACTTTAGAATCTGGGATAGTAAAGAAAAAAAACACATCAAAGATAACTTCAATATCTTTTCAGTGCTTGGCGAATATATCGCCAAAAACCGACCTAAGGCGGAGCGCACTCTTGAAATTGAACTATGGACAGGTTATAAAGATAAAGAGGGGCGCAAAATATATGAAGGCGATATCATAGAAGATGTATCAGTGAAACCCGAGCCTATCAAATGGCAAGTCGCCATAAGCAAAGACACAAACAGAATGATTGCCAATATTCCAGTGAAGCATTTTGAGCTATCTTTTAAAGGGGATAACTTGATATATGCTAGAATTGTAAGTAATATCCATCTACCTCAAGAAGATAAATGAAACCGATGGATTTAAAGCGTGGCAATGATAAAAGACAATCAAATAACCCCAAAAAGAGAGCTAGTGGCAAATGTTAAGTTTGCCTTTATTAAATATATCAAGCAACAGTATCTCAATATAGAAATCAAGATAAGCATAAGAAATTTTATGCAAAAGTCTCCGCACTATGGAATTTGTAAGAGATATCTTGCCAATGCCTCCTCTAATACCTCTTCTTCTAAATGCGTGACTTGGGAGAATTGTGTGCGGTTGAAAGTGCGTTGGCGTTTGGCAAGTTGGCAAGTGTGGAAATATATTTGCTCCTTTAGGGCTTCAAGTGAATCTATCTCCCCTTGTAAAAATGCTACACATTCCTTTGTGCCAATAGCTTGTAGTGCAGGGGCTTGTGCGCCATAGGATTCTAAAACAAGGCGCGTTTCCTCCACAATGCCGCTTTCTATCATTTTTCCACACCGTAGAGCGATACGCTCTCTCAATGCTTCACGTTCGCGCTCTAATACAAAAATCTCAATATGATGGGCAAAAGGTATTTTTTTGTGTGTGGCAAAATATGTGCTAGGGGGTATGGCTGTGGCTTTGAAAAGGGCTAGGGCTTTGTGGATTCTGTATGTATCAGTAGGAGAGAGGCTCTTAGCATATTTTTCATCAATTTCCTGCAATGCCATATATTGCGCGGAGAGAGAACCTAGAGAATCTACCCATTCTTTACAAGATTCTAAAGGTGGCATAGGGCTTAAACCCTCTATAATGCTTTTAAGAAAAAAGCTACTTCCCCCTACAATTAGTAGTGGCTTACTAGGTGGAAGCTGTGCGATAGCCTGTGCAAGCAGATTCGCAAAAAGCATTGCATTGCTTCTTTGATGGGGCTCTAGGAGGCTAATGGCGTGATAGCGCACTTGCGATTGCTCTAATGGCGTAGGTTTAGCCGAAGCAATGTCAATGTATTTATAAATACTTAAAGCATCAAGGCTAAAAATCTCGCAATCATACTCTAAAGCCACGCGGTGGGCTAAGGCACTCTTCCCGCTGCCACTGCTCCCAAGTATGGCGATGAGTTTATTCATCGCATTAAAGCGTAATAAGTTTCTAAAAAGACTTTGTTTGCCACTCCATCGAATGCCCTTAATTTAAGCTCCGCTAATGCAAGTTCAACTGCATTGACCACCCAAACACTCTGCTCTAAAGGAATAAGCCCCATTTGATTAATGCGGAAAATACTTGTTTTGAGCTTATCCTGTCCGCCTGCGACATTAAGCCCAAAACGATTTTTAAGTATTTTTCTCATCTCTGCCGCATTTGCCTCATCATAAATCGTATTCATCGCAAGAGCTGGAGCTTTAGGGTAGATTTTAAGCCCTAAAGATTCTAAAGCCTTTTGCGTGGCAAGTGAACGTGCCTTTGTCTTTGCATACACATCTTTAAAATTTCCATTAAGCATTTCAAAATATTTCGCCAAGCCCGTGATAATGGTAGTAGGGGCTGTCCAAGCGGTTGTATTTTGCCTTTGATTTTTTAGTTCTGTTTTGAGGTTGAAATAAAATCCCACATCGCGCTCATTAACCAAATCAGTAGCATATTGCGACAAGCCGATAATGCTTAAGCCCGGTGGGAGCATAAAGGCTTTTTGCGAACCACCAATAAGTGCGTCAATATGTGTGATGTCAATTTCTTCTACCCCCATCGCAGTAATCGCATCAACCACCACGACAATACGTGGATTATAATCCTTAACCGCCCTAGCAATCCCTTCGACATTATGGCGCAATCCCCCTGCAGATTCACACATCTGTATGCAGAAGCAATCCACATTGCCCTCTTCTTTGAGCGCATTTAACACACTTTCCACACTCGCTGGTGTGTTCCATTCATTCATGATTTCACGATAGGCAATGCGATGTGCCTTTGCAATCTTGCCAAATCGCTCTCCAAACTTGCCACTATTGACACTTAGCATTTTTTGTTGCGTGAAAGTGCATACACACGCCTCCATAGCCCCACTACCGCTGCTTGCAAGCATAAGCACTTCAGGCATTTTAAGCATTGCTAAAAGCCCGGCTTTTGCTTGTGCGAAAATCGCTTCAAATTCAGGGGTGCGGTGATGCAGAGTAGGCTCACTCATAGCATTCCGTAAGGATTCTGGCACGGGGGTGGGACCGGGTGTGAAAAGTAGCATAATGCCTCCTTGAATATGCGAAATAAAATCGCATTATACTTGAAATAACGTTATTTTAGTTATTTAATATCGCTCAGTTGCAAGGGTTGTGCTGCCTTAAGTGCGCGTTTTGCCCTTTTGTTTAGAATCTTTGGCAAATATTTTGGGTGTGCGCCACCATTAGGACGCAAAATAGCGATATTATCATTGCTTAAAGCCTCTCCCTTAGCTATATCTTTACTCACCCAAATGCTTCGGGCAAACTGCCGCCGCTTCTGCAATGTGTGTGCGGGAATGTGCGACTGCTTCTCTCCTAGAGCCAATGCTGTATCGCGTACTTGCCGCACCATAGCGCTAAAAGATTCTTTATCCATACTAAAGGCACTATCCACGCCCCCAAGCGATTTATCAAGGATAAAATGCTTCTCTATCATACTTGCCCCCAAGCTTGTAGCCACAATCGGGCAGAGCGCACCAAGGCTATGATCAGATAAGCCATATTTGATATGATATTTTTTGTAGATTTTGGCTAGAGCAGGCATAGAGGCTAGATTTGCGCTTTCTAGTGGAGCGGGGTATTCGCTTATGCAATGCAAGAGTGTAATGTCCTTGCAATCGTGCTTATGACATATTTTAAGGGCGGTTTTAATCTCTTTATGTGTGGCTACACCGGTGGAAAAAATAATGGGCTTTTTGGTTTTAGCAATAGCTTCTATAAGCTCATAGTGCATTATTTCAAAACTTGCTACCTTATACATAGGGCATTGTAAAGATTCTAAAAATGCCACACCTTTGCTTGAAAAAGGAGAGCTAAAAATGAGTAAGCCTAGCTCCCTTGCGAGAAAAAAAAGCTCCTCGTGCCATTCCCAAGGCGTTTGAGCCTCTTCATAGAGTTCATAAAGGCTGCGATTATCCCATAATGTCCCTCCACGAATGCAAAAAGCCTCCGCATTGCTTTTAAGTGTAAGGCATTCAGGCGTATAGGTTTGAAGTTTCACACCATCTGCGCCACATTCCTTAATTGCATAAATAGAATCTTTGGCAAGTTGCAAACTTTGATTGTGGTTTGCGCTTAGCTCTGCTATGATGAGCGGTTTTTTGACTTTCATAATCGCTCCTTATACATCAATATCACATCATAATATGGCTTTTGTGGGCGTTGCTTATGTGTCATAAAATGATGGAGTTTGCCCTCTTTTGTATAGCCACATTTTTGATAGAATCTTATCGCATTTTCATTGCATTCTAACACTTCAAGATGCAATGTATGTAACTCTAACTTATTAAAGGCAAAGGATTCTAAAAAGGCTAAGATAGATGCTCCCTTGCCTTTTACTTCACAAAATGGACTAGCATATATGCCGATAAAGGCGTGTTTATGCACGAGATTAATGCGTGTGAGTGAGCCTACGCCGATATACTCACCATCTTGCTTCACAAGCCAATATCGCCTTGAGTTATCATTGCGAAGCTGCGCGAGGAATGTTGTATGTGAATCTGCGCTAATATGCGTTGAATACATCCATTGCGCGACTTGCGGGTGATTACGCATTGAGAGGACAAGGCAAGATTCTGTCTCTGTCAAGTCGGTGAAAGATATAGCTTTTAAGGATGGAGATGGGCTAAGGCTAGGCTTTGCTATGGGAGATTGTGCGGTAATCTGTGTGGAATCTTGTGTAAGAGCAATTTGTGTTATAAGCTCATAGAGAGCTTGGGGCAAGAGATTATTAAGAGAGAGATTAGCAAGGGTGGATTTAATAGCCGATAGGCTATTTGTGTGTGAATCTTGGCAGGGATTTGTATGCCATAATTGTAAAAGTGTAAGTGCTTCTAGGGGATTGTGCGCTGTGGCAATTGCCCCTTCTTGTTCCCATTGTGTGATATGTAAATGCTGATTGGGGGCAGATTCTATAATAATGCTTGGAATCTTTAGTGCGATGAGTTCGAGCATACTCCCACCGCCTGCACTAATGGCATAATCGCATTCTTGTGCTTTAGAGAGAAAATATAGGGGCAGGAGATGATTATAAATGCTTATCTTTGGAATATTCTCTCCACCACTATTGTGAGGGATATGGAGATTATGCGTATAGCCATTGCCTAACACAATATGAAAATGATAGGAGGCAAAATTTTGCGATGAGGCGAGTGTGGAGAGCTGATTTACCAATTCTTGCGTGAGATTCTCACTATCTACCCCGCCAAAGCTGACAAATACATTATAATGCGTATGTGATGCTTGAGGGGGATTAATGGGGGGCATTATAGGTGGTATCATATAGTCTTTGCCGCACCATAGATGATAGTGTGAAGACGAAAAATGTGCGTTTGAATGCGGCGTGGGATTAAGGATATAGCTTTGCGGGGGATATATGTCTTGGAAGGTATCATCAAGGCATATCAGGGCTTTACTATGGGATTTTAACAGATAGTAAAACCACTCTTGCGCTTCATAGCTATCGATGATGGCTAAATCAAGCATTTCAGGCTGTGCAGAGAGCCATTCGTAATGTTTGTATTCTATGGATATGGAATCTGCCTCTATCCCTAGCAAACTTTTAAGCGGCGGGGGTGTGAAATCGCCACGATTATGCAAGGTAATAGTCTGCACCTGTTTTGCCTTTAAGCACAGGGCGAGTATTTTCACACATCGATAGAAATGCCCTAAACCAAACTTCGCCCCGCTCTCACAAAAAATATCAATACGCATATAAGCCCTTTTTTTATTTATAAGCTTTATAGCAAAGTGAGTTCCATTCAGGATAAACTGATAAATATACGTGCGGGATTTTATTCATCGATAATATCAAAACCACATATAATAAAATGCTTAGATTCTGTGTATGGTGCGGATACACCGCATATTTCTTACAAGTGAAAGAAAAGTAAGACTAATACTTGCTTATCATACACACGAAATGTTCGCAAATACATTACCTCTAGGCTTGTAAAAGCCTCTGCTAGCACTCAATATTGACTTGATGATGAACAACATCTTAATTTCAAGTGAGTTTTCAAATAAGTTACATTTTTAACTTTGTTTGTATATAGAAATTCTTTTATTAAGAATGCTTAGCGTATGATGCACCTAATGCTTAACGCCTACAAGCAGGAACGCTCTAATATTTATTCTTTTGGATTATAATATCTTTTGGAGCTTATTATGATAGTTTTTGATTTGTGTTGTGGCTATTTTAATACCAGTTTTATTGTTGCTTTTCATTCACATACTCCCGTATAGCACTTTCTTACTCTTCATTTTTCACATTTTGTCGTTTTAATCTTTAATAGGAACATTATAAAGGAGAATCTATGAAAAAATTGACTATTACTACAAATATGGCTTGGGCGTTGGTGCTTTTTGGTGGAATGATTGAGTGTTTTTGGGTGAGCGGGTTAAAATACGCTGATAGCTTTGCACTCTATATGCTTACGGGTATTGGGATTATTGTCTCTTTTTGCTGTGCGGTTATGGCGATGAAAAAAATCGAGGTAGGCGTGTGCTATGCGGTATTTGTAGGCATTGGCACAGCCGGAATTGTGCTAACAGAAATGCTTGTATTTGATGAGCCATTTTCTTTGGCAAAGATTAGCCTTATTATTTTATTGCTTATAGGCGTTGTGGGCTTAAAATTTAAAGCTAAAGAAGATGACGCCCTTGCAGATGAATTGGCTAAAGACTTGGGGCTTGATGAAATCAGTCAGGAGGCGAAATGAGTTGGATATTTTTAATCTTAGCGGGTTGTGTGGAGATTTTAGGAATCATTGCGATGAAACAACTCATACTTACTGGAAAAAAGATTTTTATCTTGGCTTTGGCTCTTATCTTTATGGCAAGTTTTGGACTACTCTCACAGGCAATGCAAGAGATTTCTATGGCGACAGCCTATGCGATATGGACAGGTATAGGCGCAGGAGGTGGTGTAATAGTAGGGATTTTATTTTTTAAAGAAGGTAAGAGTTTTTTAAAACTTTTATTTTTGAGCTTTATTATCGTCTCTAGCATTGGGCTAAAAATACTTTCATAGGGAGTTATAGGGTTTAGAAGTTGGGTTATGTGGATAAACAGCAGAGAGATATATCCTCGAGCAACCCCCCCCCCACTTGTGCTTTAGCGCTAGCCTATACTTGCATATTTAAGCCATCCACCCCTTATAAAGAGAAAATAAAATAGAAAATCTAAACCTTTGAGACTCACTTGATAACTAAAGCGTAGCTTTAGTTATCAAGTATATCCTTTAGGCACACACGAGAGGCTTTACCTTAAGTATGCAAGACCTTTGCAGAGACTTTTAGTCTCAATAGTAAAGGCATAGAGATTCTAAACCCAATAAAACTCACTTGATAAAATTCTTTTTGTTTAAGGGGAGGGGCTTAAATATCCCTCACCCTCTACATTGCTTTCAAGGTATGCACTTTGGTGTGATTTTATTTTTATAGAAGTGAGGATATATCTCAATTGTGGAGAGACTAGAGAATCTAAGTCTCTAATGTTGAATATCCTTGTGGGATTTCATCTAGAGAAGCAAATGCTTCACTCTCTATGCCTTTTACAAGAATAAATAAACAAATAAACAAAACAAACAAATAGATAAATAGGAGATAGTAGATAGATAGGATAATTAAGGTAGATAAAGAGATAAACTCAATAAGCAAATAGCTAAACAAATAAAGAGATAGCCAAATAGATAGAATAAATAAAATAGCTACTAGATAGTGCTAATTAATATAGATAAATGGCTAAGCAAGTAAAGAGTTAGGTAGTTAAATAGTTAACTCAATAAAGAGTTAAATAAATAAAAGTTTATCCCCCCTAAAACTTCTTCTTATTCACATCATCAAGTATATCTCTAGCTACACTATCTACTCTCTCACTGATTTGAGCACTTGCATTCGCTATTTCTACATTCTCTTGTGTTACAGATTCTAAATGAGAGATAGCTTCATTGATTTGAGTAATACCTGTAGTTTGCTCT
>NZ_CAJTLL010000005.1 GCF_910577135.1 uncultured Helicobacter sp. | reverse complement strand
GTGGCACATCATATATTAATCCCTATCAAAGAATCTTGCCTGCAAGAGCATATTGGATAAGTTTTAGGGCGGATTGGTAACTTTTTGCTTTGTTATTGCGAGGCGAGAGCAAAGACTAATAAAGTATATATGTGAAGCGTTTGTCCTCACTAGTAAATCTATATTTTCCTGTGATTGCAAGGGAATCTTAGAAGAGCCATCTGTCTTTGTTTATAGATTATTTGGGGGCATTACCCTCGCAATGATGAGACGATCCATTTGTTATTATGAGAATTAGAATAGGATGGAGGCAACCAACATAAAACTTGTAGTTCCCCATCATCGCGAAAAATAATGAGAATTTATTCATTATTTTGGTATTGCTCTAAGGTAATTTGATAATAAATTTCACACATAGCTCACATTATTTAGATAAGATTGTGAGTATTTATATTATTTCAAAGGAAACTCCATTATGAAACTTCATCGCAAACTTTGGATGCAAATCCATTTATACCTTAGTCTTTTTTTTCTTCCTGCAGCATTGATTTATGCTATTACAGGAGCACTCTATATCTTTGAGATACGGCAAAATTCAGGGGCGACTATCACTAAAATCCCTCTAGATTTAAAGCCTAAAAAAGGTGAAGAAAGAGATTTTATCATCAATGTGCTAGAAGAAAATAATCTTAGAATCCCAAGCAATACAGAAATTAAAATGGCTCGAGGAAATCCAAGTATGGGGAATGTCAAGTATTCAGCTACGATAATGAATGACCAAAAAGAAGGCTTGATACTTAATGTGGCAGATAGAAACCTCTATGGTGTGCTGATGATGATGCACAAAAGCGGGGGGACAAAATTTGAGCTCGGGGGCTTTAAATTCACATTTTTTGACTTTATTGCCGTGTGCTTTGGGCTATCTATGATACTTTTCTATCTCTCTGGGCTTATTATGACTTCATTTTGCAAGGGCAAATGTAAAAGTGGCTTTGGAGTAATGGGAATAGGCTTTATCGTTACTATCTTGGCTATATATTTTAGCGTGTAGCCTTACTATAAGTCTACATTTTAGAGCTTATCTTATATATGTTTACCTCTTAAATCTATAACATAGCGTTATAGATTTAACTTTGAGTATATTATTTTATGAAACTATAAGACAAAAGTTTATTGTTTTTGTGAAAAGAGTTACAACCCAAGGAGCGATACGGGCACCTTGAGTACACTTTTTTTTACTTGAGACATAACATTATGATTGATATTTGGCGTTAATTCTAATCCTCCCGCATGCACATCATTAGGGAAAAATACCGCTAGATCCCCACTTGTTAGAAGTATATTGCTACGACAGGGTGTGTTGAGAGATTCATCAATAGGAAAAGGGCGACATACTTTTGGCAAAGTAGTTTTATGATTGCTAGTTTCTATATGTAAAGCCTTGTAATGCGAATATAAGCTGTATGGTAAGGCATTATCATATACAATTAAATCTCTACTTTCATCATAGGGAATCTTCACATCAAACGCGCTCCTATCACCAATACACATATATTCATATCCCTCTACCACAAGTTGAAAGTCAATAAATGCGCGATGTGTCTCAAAAAACGCATTTTTAGCTTCTTTAAGATGATAGGTTTGCTCGATGGCTCGCACACCTTGTGAGAGTGCATAGCTCACTTCTTTGCGTTCCTGCCCTGCTAAGTCAAGTTCAATAATCCTTTTATGTATGCTATGGGTAGGGTTTGTAGCATTAAGCATATAGTCTTTTGCTTCTTTAAGCATAGGATAAGCCTTAAAAAACCAATCAAGTTGGGTGAGTTTACCAATAATTGCCATTTATTGCTCCTTTGTGTAGGTTATGTGTCTATAGATTTGTGCTTCACAAGTAAGTGCCACACATTGCGTTTTTAAGTGCTATGCTCCTTTGCAATAAGAGGATTAGCACTCTTTGCTTTTAAATGTAAAAAATGAAGAAAAATATCGCGCAGAGTAAGAATATCCTTTATGGATACACGTTCATCTATGGCGTGGATTCTATCATTTGGCACACCAAGTTCTATCACATCTATCCCATATTGTGCGAAAAATCGCGCATCACTTGTACCCCCGCTTGTGCTTAATGTAGGTGTGATTTGTGCTGTATGCTTAATCGCCTCACAAAGTGTTTGTATGAGAGGGCTATCCTGCCGCGTGATAAAGGGTAATGAGCTAACTTTAAGGCTTAGCTCATAAGGCAGTGAGCTAAGCACAGAATCAATATAAGCCCGAATAGAATCTACATTACTTAAAGGCGAATATCTCACATTAAACATTATTTTAAGATTCTGCGGCGTTACATTTACCACCTCCATACCGCCACGAATGTCTGTTATGACTAGACGTGTGGGCGTAAAATACTCATTTCCATTATCTAGTGCTGCACCGGCTAATGCACCAAGCCTATCTCCTAGCAATTCTATGGGATTGATACATTTTTCCGGATAGGCTACGTGCCCTTGCTTGCCTTGAATGGTGAGTATGCCATTAATTGAGCCGCGTCTGCCAATTTTACACATATCACCCGTGCGTTGAATGCTCGTAGGCTCGGCGACAATACAGCTATGAGGGAGCAAAGATTCCCTCTCTAGCTGCTCAAGCATATATTTTGTGCCATAAATGCCTTCACCCTCCTCGTCGCTTGTAAGTAAAATAGAAAGCATTAATGTAGAATTTTCAAAAGACGAAGATTCTAAAAAATCGCAAATCGCGCAAATAAACGCACTTATGCCGCCTTTCATATCTTGTGCACCACGACCGCAGATATAGCCCTCTTTTTCCAAGCCTGAAAATGGCTCAAAAGACCAATTTTCTCCCGTAGGCACGACGTCAATATGCCCAGCAAAGCATAAATGAAAAAGTGCGCTTTTATCAGTATTTTTAGGCATTATGGCAAAAAACAGATTTTTCACTCCTGCTTTTTCTTGCTCGATGATGAGGCTATCAAGCCCTTTACTTTGCACGATGGGTTGGAGCTTATCTAAAATATGCTTGTAAATCCCACATTCTTTGGGTGTGATGGTGGGATAGGTAATCAATTCTTGTAAGAATGTAATAGGCATAGGCAATCCTTGATGATGATTATTTAGAGAGGTTTTGGGTTTATTCATCGCTCTCCTTTGGGTTGTGGGCTGTAGATTCTGTAGGATTTGTCTGTGTAGGGATAATCTCCGCTCCTAAAGACCTATAAATGCGCCCTACACGACCAATGAAGTTTGGGCTAAGGTGCAAGTCCTCCCTATAAATGCTATCATCTATATAAAAAATTTTAGCCTCTAAAAGCACACTTTTGGCTTCTCCTAGCTCTAAGACATCATACAAATCGCACATAAAAGCGACTTTTACACCTTTAGGTATAGGAGGATAGCCTGATTGCACGATTTCAAGCGGTATGTCAAATTCAATTGCCTCACTCATATTAAACTCAAGCTCCGCGCTACTATTATGCAATGCTTGAATATGCGAAATTTCGCACATACTGATACTTGCTTTGTGCGTGTGAAAGATATTTTTAAAACTATCTTTTTCTAATCCATCGCTTTTTTGCATCATACAGATAGAAAAAATAGGCGGATTCACACTAATGGGAGCAAAGAAGCTAAAAGGCGCGAGATTTACTCCACCATTGGGGAAAATCGTGCTTACCCACGCAATAGGTCGCGGCGTGATCGTATTACTCAAAATTTTATAATGCTGTAAGGGTGTGGTTGAATGTGCTTCAAGTATCATTATTTAGCCTTTTGTCATTATTTTTTAGCAGATTCATAGTGTGAGTGATAACCTCCTGTGGTGTGATAAGTGTCATACAACGATGATGAGTGAGGGGACATTCACGCTTTTTGCACGGCGCACAAGGCACATATTTGCAGAGTAGCACCCATTGTGGAGGATTTTCTATAATGTGAGGGGATATAGAATCTTGCGTATCTCGCATATTTGCAGCACTTTGAATCTCTAAAGTGTGATTTTGTGCCAGGGGAGCGGGGCTATAAGGGGCTGTCTCATCAATATTTGTGGGTCCAAAGATAGCTATCATTGGGACATTTAAGGCAGCAGCAATGTGCATAGGTCCGCTATCATTAGTGATAAACACATTCATCGCGCCGATGTAGTCAATAAGCTGCGTGAGGCTTGTTTTATCTGTGAGATTATGAAAAAACTGCGCCTGTGGGTGATTGATAAAAGATTGGGCGATTTCTACATTCGCGCGGGATTGCTCACTTGAGCCAAAGAGATAGACATCATAGCCTTGTGTGAGAAAATGCTTAATAATATCAATAAAATATGATTTTTCCCAACATTTTGCACTGCCAAAAGCGGCTCCGGGATTAATCCCTATAGCATAACTTTTTGTAGGGAGCGTGATAGGCGAGGAGATGAGATGAAGCGGCTGTGTGGCAAGGTAGGTAAGAATCTCATCGTGCGAGATTTTTATATGTGAGTGATTAGAGAGATTTATAGAATCTTTTTTGTGTTTATCATTTTTATATGCAAAATCTTGTATAAAATCTGCGCTATTCTGGGTTTTGATCGCATAATTTTGCACTTGTGATAGTGGAGTGATAAGTTCAAGGTATAAAAGCACTTGGTGTTTGAGTCTATTTTGATGATATTTGTGTAAAGTAAGTGGGTGAGAGAGGAGGAAGTTTCGGGCATTTTTACCATAGCCTATACGCAAAGGGCTTTTACTCCAATACAAAAGCAGGGCAGAAAAAAAGGTATTACTAAAACTAATGGCAATATCGTGTGTGCCTATTTTATTAGCAAGTGCCTTTGTAGCGATGATTCTACAAGATGCGGCTTTGGTAGTGTCTATAAAAATGGCTTTCACGCGTTTATCTCGCTCATAGATTCCACAACTCGCTTTCGTGCCTACAAGGGTAAATTGCGCTGTTTCAAAGCTTTTTTTAAGCCATTCAAATGCTGGAGATACCATCACACTATCGCCTAGCCAATTTGGCAGGCGTAAGAGAATGCTTTTAACTTGAGATGTGTGGATATGGTGTATATCTTTTGTAAAAAACACTTTTCCTTGCACTCCGTATAGTGATATTTTAGACTTTGATTATAAGCGTATTGTAAGCTAAAAAGCTAAAAATCTGTTAGCAAAAGGCATAATTTTCTTAAATTACTTTTGGAATATAGTTAAAATAAAACATTTTTAAGGTAGAATGAAAGCTTTTATAAAATTTGAAGTAAAGGCATTACTGCTAGGAGGTTTGTAAATGGCGTTGGTTACCCCTCGCACATTGAGTGGATTCAGAGATAGATTGCCTAAAGAGGCACTCGCAAAGACTATTTTATTAAACAAATTAAGTGCTGTATTTATGAGCTTTGGCTTTGTGCCTATTGAAACGCCACATTTAGAATATGCCGATGTGTTAGTAAAGCAGGGCAGCGATGAGATACAAAAAGAGCTATATCGTTTCAAAGACCACGGGGGGCGGGATGTTGCTTTGAGATTTGATTTGACCGTGCCTTTAGCGCGCTTTGTATCGCAATATAAAAACGAAGTGGATTTGCCTTTTAAGCGATTTGCTATTGGGAATGTGTTTCGCGGGGAGAGGGCGCAAAGAGGGCGATATAGGGAATTTACGCAATGTGATTTTGACTTTATAGGGAGTGATAGTATATCTTGTGATGCGGAGATTCTGCAGGTGATTTATGCTTCGCTTGTGGGGCTTGGGATAGATGAATTTACTATTTGGCTTAATCATCGCAGTATCCTTAATGGAATCTGCGAGTATTGTGGCGTGAGTGGGCAAAAGGATATAAATAGCGCTTTGCGTATTATTGATAAGCTTGATAAGATTGGTAAAGATGGCGTGGGGGCTGAATTGCAACGGGAATTACGATTAGATAGCACTCAAGTTGATAAACTGCTAGAATATACTTCAATCAAGCAACAGGGTGATAGTGAAAGCTTTTTTAAACAAATTGCCTTTATGGCTGAATGGAATGATTCTATCAAAAAAGGTTTAGATGATTTAAAAGCCTTGTATGAGGTGCTTGCGCTTTTGCAAATGGATAGGGATACCTATCGCGTGAATTTCTCAATCGCTCGTGGATTGGGATATTACACAGGGATAGTGTATGAAAGCACTTTAAATGCGCTAAAGAGTATTGGGAGCGTATGCTCTGGTGGGCGTTATGATAATCTTACGCGCACATTTTCTAAGGAAAAAATGAGTGGTGTGGGAGCAAGTATCGGCATAGATAGGCTTTTAGCGGCATTAGAGGAGTTAGAGTTGCTTGATAAAAAGGCAACTTCAGCCCGTGCACTCATCGTATGTATGGATATGGCATATTTTGGATACGCCCATACCCTTGCAGAATCTTTCCGCCGCTCAAAGGTGTCTATCGAGGTCTATCCGGAAGTGAGTAAGCTTAAAAAACAATTTGGATATGCAAATACAAAGGGACACGAATTTGTGATGGTGATTGGCGAGAGTGAATTTAACTCAAAAACCCTCACGCTTAAGAATATGACTTCAGGAATGCAAATGGATAATATTAGCTTCCTTAAGGCGCTTACTTTGGTGCAAGAAGATGAGGAAGCGGAGATGAAAATTTAAAGAGCCAAAAAAGGAGCAACAATGAATAGAGAATCTAGCCAGTGGGATTTAAACGCGCTTTTTAAGAGTGAAGAGCAAATGGAACGTTTTATGGTGGCAAATACGCGCAAGGCAAAGCAGTTTGCTAAGCAATATGAACAGCAGCTTGAAAGCATCGAACCTACTTTGTTTTGTGAGGTCATCAAGCAATATGAGGAGATTTTAGAAGGCTTTGGGCGTGTGATGACGTATGTGTTTTTGCGTTTTGCAAAGGATACAACGCAAGGGGATATGTATGCTAAGTATGAAATGCAAACTACACAGGCACAGAATCTTGTGCTGTTTTTCGAGCTAGAATTTTGTAAATTACCCGCTCAAAAACAAAAGGAGATTATTGCAAATGTGCCACAATATAAGTATTTTTTGCAAAAGCTTATCGAGCAAGATAGCTATCAGCTTTCTTTAGCTGAAGAGAAAATACTTTTAGCGACTTCACCTGTGGGGGTAGGAGCATTTTCACGGCTTTTTGATGAACATTTAGCTAATCTCCAATTTAAATCTCCCAAAATGGATAGAAAAAAAGCAGATTCTAAAATGGAATCCAAGCAAGATAAAAGAGCAAAAAAAGCAAAAATAAGTGAAGAGGAGATTTTAAGCCTCCTCCATCATCCCAAACGCGCGGTGCGTAAAGAAGCACAAAAAATCTTTACACAAAAGCTTAAACAATCTCGCCATCTCCTAGCCTATATACTGAATATGGTGCGCAAAGATTTGCATATTATGACGCATTTGCGTGGATACAAGCTCCCCGAATCTTTCCGCCATATCTCAAATGCCGCGACACAAAAGAGTGTAGATAAGCTCATAGATGTGGTAAGCGCACATTATGGCTTTGTAGGGGAATATTATCAAATAAAGGCAAAGCTACTTGGCTTAAAGGCATTGAAAGATTATGACCGCTATGCCCCACTTGAAAGCAATGCCTGTAATTTACCCTATGATGAAGCCTTAAAGCTTGTTTTAAAATCCTTTGGGCACTTTAGCAAAACTTTTAAGGATATTGCATTGAAGGCATTAAACAAGGGTTGGGTAGATTCTCACCCTGCACCACATAAGCGAGGGGGGGCATTTAGCCACGGAAGTGTGCCTAGTGCACATCCTTATGTGTTGCTTAATTACACAAATTCACGGCGAGATGTATTTACAATCGCCCACGAATTCGGGCATATGGTGCATCAAGAATTATCTAAAACGCAAGGCTATCTCAATATGGATACACCTCTTACCACTGCTGAAACCGCCTCTGTATTTGCCGAAATGTTACTTTTTGACACGCTAAAGAATACTCTTAGTAAAGAGGATCTTATCCCTCTGTATGCAGGAAAACTAGAGGATATTTTTTCTACACTTTTTCGTCAAGTGGTGATGACGCATTTTGAACGCAGAATCCACGCTCAAGGCGATGAGCTAAAGCCTGAAAATTTCGATGAAATATGGCGTGAGGAAAATGAACGGATGTTTGGGAGCAGCCTCAAATTAAGCAAAAATTATGATGGCTGGTGGTGCTATATCCCGCATTTCGTGCATTCACCTTTTTATTGCTATGCGTATAGCTATGGACAGCTGCTTGTTTTGGCACTTTTTGGCTTATATAAATCACAGCAAACACCTCAAAGCAGGGAAAAGTTTATTCAAAAATATACGCAATTCCTTTCACTCGGGGGAAGCAAAAGCCCTAAGGAGCTTGTTAGTGCGTTTGGATTAAATCTAGAGAGCGATAAGTTTTGGCTCATTGGTATGGGTGAAGTGCAAAAAATGCTTGAAGAATTTAAGGAGTTAGTGAATGCACAAGATTCTATTTTCTCCGGTATTTAAGAGAATTATGCTTTCTCATACAAGAGATATATTAGATTTTTTACTTAAAGAGAGGATAAACTTTAATATTCTATGTGATATGAAATATACGCATTTTACACCCCCCCTCCCTCGGCATATTAGCGATACATTTACTGATATTACGCTTTTTGTCTTGGCGGGTTATACGTTTGAGAGCATTGAGTTAAAGCATAAGGGTATGAGTTTTGAAGCGGGTTTTGGGAATGAAAATATTGGTGCATTTGTAGATATTGACTATGAGGGTATTGTGCAGATTCTCTTACACGATAATGACTTGCTACGTGAGATTCTATTATTTACAAATGTAAGCCACCCTTGCTTTCATAACCTTTCTAATGAGGAGCTAGAACATATCGCTTCTATTCAAGAAGAGGGCTTAGAGCATTCAAAACTTGCCTTTACATCAAATCCCGAAAATAGTAAATTTTTCAAAAAATAATTAACCTTTTAAGAGAGTATGCAGATGAAGTATGCTAAGATTCTTTGCAATTTAAGAGGATTAAGCTTAAAGGCAAGGAGTTGTGAATGGATAAAGTAAATATTGAGGTCTTTAGATTTGAAGCAGGAGTAGATTATCTACCATATTACAATAAATGCACTTTTTCCTTCACGCAGGAGCAAACACTTATTGATACGCTGATTTTGCTACAAAATGAACTTGACAATTATGGCTATGATGAAAAATATCTCGCATTACGTATTAATGGTATTGCTATTTTTGAGAATCTTCCTATTATCGAACTTGTGCAGCGATTTGGCAGAGAGTGGCAGATTGAACCTTTAAGTATATATTATGCTACTAAGGATTTATTGCTCAATAAAGAGGCATTATGGAAAAAGTATGAAGGCTTTTTTCAATGGGCTGATTTTTTAAATATAGACGAAAAAAATGAGTTGGGTAAGTATCTTATGCTAAATCTTATCACCCCGATGAGTGATGAACACTATCTGGGCGATGGATTTTTTCTCTATCTTAAATGGCTTATTTCTCGCCACCCTGAAAAGATTAGAGAAATTATGCAATGGCTTATTGAACCTAGGAAAGGTATTTTAAACTTTGTAAGTCTTGCAGATATGGTTTATCCCCGTGCTACTGCACTTGATGAGGAGATGTGGGATTTTATACGTGATGTTGTACTTAGCTATGATTCTAGGCAATGGCAGCTTCTAGCTACGCTAAAGCCACAACGTAAAGGATAAATATGAAGTATATGATATATGATAAATATTACAACACGAATGCTCAAAGCTTAATCTCTAGCACAAAAATGCTTTTTGCATACTTGGACTTAGAGTTACTTTCTGCTGATGTTGTATCTTCTGTTGGTTTGGCTGATTGTGGCGGGTATTGGGCTAGGCTAGTGCAAAAAGATGATTTGTTGCGTAATGTTGCTTATAATTTGGCTTTGGCAAATGCAGCAAATGCTACGCTTGTTTTTTTAGAGGAAGATGCCTATGCGAATGCCTTTTATGCAAAAACACTTATAGAATCTCACACTTCCCTTATGCGCGAAATAGAGACACAATATCTTCATCGTTTTAATCTTCTCTATGATAGTAAGGTGCAGATGAGCTATTTGCCTGATTTGCTTAATAGCCTTGATATAACACCTTTAGTTCAAAAACAATTTCATTCCTACTTGTTTGCAATGATACGAGGGGCATATTATGGGCATTTGCCTAAAAGCACAAATTATAGAATCTACGAGCAAATTGGTTTAAAAGCTGTTGAGTTACCATTTGTCAATCAATATTATGCACATTTATTGGCAAATAATCCGCAAAGCGCATATTATAATACTGGGAAATATTTTTTTGATATAGCGGATTTGGGGGTAGATTTTATACTCTCATATTCTTTGAGTCAATTTGATATGCTAGATTCTCATCGCGCACAGCTTTGTAAAGCTTATAATCGCGATGATATCGCCTTGCCCATTCTCTTTTTACCTCAAGTATTGCTTTTGGCATTTGGAGAAAAAGATAAAAAGAAACTTGGCTTTACACACCATAAACAGAAAGTAGAGATATTTTAATGCGAGCATTTTGGAAAATTATTCTTGCTGCAATTATTGGAGCGACTTGGTATCATTTTGGTGGTGAAGATGCGGCTATGGGATTAGTATTCTTCTTTATTATTTTGGGTGTGCTTTTTATGAAGCCTATTCGGTATCAAGATCCTAAAAGACGCGAAGCATTTATGCAAAAAATTCGAGATAGCAAAGAGCGTAAGCTTGCACTTGAGAGTGAGCGTATGGAGGAAGTAAAGCGGCTTAAAAAAAGCGCAAGGGAGCAAGAAGAGCGTTTGAAAAAAGAGTTTGAAAAGCGTATTAACAAACACTAAAGTAATTTTTGCTACAATCGCACCCAAAATCACAAAAAGGACATATATACAATGGAAATCGTACTCTTACTTATAGCTGGAGTAGTGGTATATTTTCTCTACAATACGTTGCAAGAATATCTTAAAAACCCTCTTCAGCCCAATCAGCAACACTATACAAATCGCACAGATGCTGCACCTATAGATTTTCAAAACCCTTATGAGGAGATGGCTCAAGCGGACAAAGTGAAGTCAAGTGAATTTGGTGTTTTAGCTGCAATCTTGGGATATTTAGTGTGGAGTGATAAAAAGGTATGCTCATTACAAGAGCAACTCCTTGATGAAATGCTCACAGATATGGCAATAGAATCTAAAAACCCTAAATTATCCAAAGATGAGTTGAAGACGATTCTTATGGAACAAGAAAATCCATCCATATCCCTTGAAGAGCTATGTGAAGAATATGTAACACTCACAAAAGGTGAGTATAAAAAACGTCTGAAGGTAGTGGAATTTTTATTTGTTCTGGCATATGCTGATGGTGTTTTGGAAGAGAGTGAGAAAGATTGTATTATTGATATTGCCGCGTTATTTGAGATTGCCAATGAAGATTTTAATGCACTTTTTGAGCAATTTGAACAGGTATATATACAAGAAGTCAGTATGAATGAAAAAGATGCAAAGAATCTTTTTGGCATTACAGAGATTCCTAGCAAAGAGGAACTTGAGACAATCTATCATCGCCTTATTAAAGACGCCAAGCAAAATATTTTTGATAATAAAAATATTAATAAAACATTCCGTGATACTTCGCTCACACGTATTAAAGAGATTGATAAGGCTTATCAAATACTCTTAAATCAAGCATTGAATAGCACTCAAGATTCAAATTAACAAGATACGATTCAGTCGCAGCCCAATATACAAAGAGAAAATAAGGTATTCAAGGGTTGGGATTTTTAGGAATACTATTTGCTTTAAGTCCATTATTATTTATGGAGGTGTCAAGTGGATATTACAAAAATCAATCATAGTGGTGTACAGGGACTGCTTGCTAATATTTATAATGCTCCCAATCAGCCGCAAAATATTCAATCTAAAGAGAGCGAGCAGCACCTCAAAGGTGTGGATAGCATTCATAGTCAAGATAAAAGTATGCACTCTCTCCAATATGCAGATGTTGCAAAACGTATTGAAGACAAATTTTCTCCATCAGCAGAACTTCAAAAAGCACGTGAGATTGGTGGTGAGCTGCAGGGAGGATTCAATGATAAAACATCATTTGAGAATCTTGCCTCTACGTTAAGAAAAAAAGGTTTAATCAGTAGCAATGAACAAGTAGCTATGGAATATTTAAAAAAGAATGCCACAAAGTTAAGCTTTGATGAATTTGATAAAATCGCAGTAAATGATAATCACAGCAAAGAAATGAAAGGATTGATAGATTCAGTGGTTAATACAATGAAGTTTGTCGATAGCGTTAATGGCGGAGGGGTTCTTTAGATTTGCTTTACTCTTGTCCACTTGTTTAGACCGCTAATAGTCTTTTTTTACAAGGAACAAGCAGTGTGTCTTTGGTTCCATTTAGCCTTTTTTGGGATTGAGTTTGGCAGTGCTAAAATATTCATATACTTTTGCACATTAAGACAGAATGAGAAAGCTTCATTACACACTCTTATTTTTTACATAATATGATACAATTTCCCTATATTTATTAAGGGGAGTGATTTGCACGGCAAACATTATCTACTTGACACTTCTATTATTCTTGATGATACACAAAATATCATTTATCTATGGCAGGATTCTCAAAATATGCTTTTTATCTCCGAAGTGGTGATTGAAGAGCTTGATAAGAAAAAGGATTTACAGAATGAAACGGGCTTTTTTGCGCGTGAGTTTTTCCGTTGCATTAATAGTGATAATATTAATACATTAGATTCGCACAATAAGAGCACACATACACAACACACAGCACAGAATCTGGCTCAGCATAATGACTTTGTCCAAACGCTTTATTTCCGCTTTGACCATACGAATATCCCGCTTACGCTCATCTATCGCCCTCAATACAGCCTTACACCACAAGAGCATAGCTATAACGATTCTAAGCTCATAGAGATTGCTAGGGATTATCATTTAGTGCTTTTAACCAATGATATTTCGCTTAAAATCCGCGCACAAACGCAAGGAATTCCTGCGCAATCGCTTTTTCGCGATAGGGTAGAGAATCCTAATGATATTGATTTTTGGGCTTTGTTTGAATGGCATAAAGACAAGCCGCTCACACTTTTAAAAGATGAAAAAAACTTTAGAGAGCTTACACAATGGAGCTTGATACAAGTTAATGAAATGGATAATACCGATAGCGCACTCTATAAAACGGGTAAAAAGACCTTTGGACTAAAGGTAGGCGAGGGCTTTGAAGAACTAAATCTTGATGAGATTCTTAAAAATTATCAGCCCTACATTATGCCTATTAATTTAGAGCAAAAAATGCTCTATGCCCTGCTTACCCACCCGCAAAATAACCTTACCATCGCCACAGGCTCAACAGGCAGTGGCAAAACACTTATTGCACTCCAAGCGGGGATTACTCTAGTCAAAAATAATGTGGTTGATGGTATTATTTATATGAGAAACACGATTACAGCTAATGACAAAGAAGCCGAGCTGGGCTATCGTAAGGGTGATGAAAATCAAAAGCTTGCCTATTTTATGTATCCACTTTATGGTGCGATAAATTTTACTATTGACAAACTCCAAGAGCAGAGCCTTGCTAAACGTATCGAGTATCGTGGTGAGGTCAATGGCATACAAAAGCAGGATGCGACGGAATATTTCCTGCAAAAGCATAAAATAGAAGTGGTTGATATCGCTCACGCGCGAGGCATTAGCATAGGCAATAAATTTGTGATTTTTGATGAAGTGCAAAATGCCTCAAATGCAACTATTAAGCTTATAGGCACACGTATAGGGGAGGGGAGTAAGATTGTGTTTTTAGGGGATTGGGCGCAGATAGACCACCCCTATTTAAGCAAGTTTCGCAATGGGGCTTTAAGCCTTTTAAGCAAGGCGCTAAAAGATGATTTCGTTGCGGGGATTCAATTACGTCAAACCATACGTAGCAATGTGGCAAGTTGGTTTGGGGAACATTTTTAAGATGATGTATAGAATCTGCCTTATGCTGCTTTTTGCTTATGCTGCACTATATGCTGCACGTCCTATGATTACCGATGATGCGCGTGTGGTAGATAGGCATTCGTGTCAGTTAGAAACTTGGGGCATATATGATGGAAAAATTGGTGAATACTATGTCATACCCGGTTGTAATCTCTTCTTAGATATTGAAATCAGTATGGGTGCAATGATGAGTAATCTACCTGCTAATCAAGCAAAAGAGTCATTTAGGGCACAGCAGTTCATATTTAGCGCAAAGAGAGTATTTAGTGACTTAGAAACGCAAGGTTATAGCTATGGCATAGCCTTGGGCAATGCGTATAATTTTTTATATTCAAAATATAGCAATGATTATTATCTCTATATACCCGCAAGTATGGTATTTTTTGACAATAAGCTTCTTTTGCATTCTAATCTTGGCTACAAGCTTCAGCGTAGAAACGATGAACCGCATATTTTTTATGCTGGGTTGGGCTTAGAGCAGCAGATTACACAGCGACTATGGCTTTTGGGAGAAGCCCTTTATGAGCGATTTGAGAAAACAAAATTTCAAGTGGGTGTGCGGATATGGCTCTTGCAAGATAAAATCCAGCTTGATAGCACTTATGGCAATGCCTTTAGCGGTGGAGGAAGTTGGGTATCTGTGGGCTTAAGATTCTTGAGTCCTGAATTTTTTTGAGATATTTTAAAAGCATTGAGGAATATAGAGTGAGAATTATATATTGGTGTTTATTTGGAATCTTTCTGTTTTCGGGCTGCGCTCATCTCAATACGCAAAAGTCTCTTGGGTATAGTGTGCAAGTAGGGAGCTTTAGTAATATAGAAAATGCAGGGAAGTTTGTTGATACACTTAATAGCAAGGGGCTTGATGCGTTTTTGTTTAAAGAATCAGATACGTATAAAGTGCGTTTTGGGAATTATCAAAGCTATGAAATTAAAAGTACAGAAACACTATAAAAATGGGCTTATTGGAGCATATTTCATCATCTCGCCACAGAAATATGCTATCAATAAAAAAAGCTCATCAAAGCAAAAAGCAAGTGATGTGAGGGAGGATATTGTCAAAAGCGCACATCAATATATGGGTGTGCCATACAAATGGGGTGGCACAACAGAATCTGGCTTTGACTGCAGTGGGCTAACCCGCGCGGTTTATCTCCTTAATGGTATTTCACTCCCTCGTGCGTCCTATGAGCAATATAATGAGGGGGATTCTGTGAGCAAAGCTAAGCTGCAGAAAGGGGATTTGGTATTTTTCATTACGGATAAGGGTAAGAAAATTAATCACGTAGGTATTTATATTGGCAATAATGAGTTTATCCACGCACCAAGTAGGGGTAAGGTAGTGAGCAAGGCACGGCTAGATTCTAGCTATTGGGGCAAGGCATACAGAGGGGCAAGAAGCTATCTGTAGGTTTTTGCTCATTGTATATATGCTGCTATGATAAGTGGCAAAACACAAGGAGCAAAAATGAAGATGCTCCACTATTTTTACACACTTAAACTACATATCAAGATTCACAAGACTATAATGAAGTGGAGAGTATAAAGTCTCTGTTAAACACGCTTATATCGGCTCAAATGGTAGCCTATATCAATTCCAAATATTTTTTGAGTTACTAAAAAGGTGTTTAACGATGCTAGAGAAGCTAAAAGAGCATTATATGCCTATCCATACGCCTTTTCAAGCATAAGCATTATGGAGGCATATATTGCTAAAAATCTGCTTTTTCTCCAGTATGAGAAGTGTCGTATTTGAGAAAAATCTTGTGCCAAGCGATGCAAAGATTCTTAAAAGAGTGGCACCCTACCGGGAGTAGATTATCCTAATAGCCCCTTGGGCAGATAATCCTGTATATTTTGGTAGGAAATATTAGATTTATTCAGTAGAGTAAATGCTAAAAGGTGGGTTTTGTAAAATTATAAGTTTATGCGGTGTATCTAGCACAACTGCATCAACTCATTTATACGCTTTAATGGCTTTTTCTAAAATGGCAGTGGCAGCGGCCACGTCTTTATATTCTTTGACTTTTACCCACTTGTTTGGTTCTAGGGTTTTGTATGTCTCAAAGAAATTTTTGATTCTATCCAATGTAATTTGCGGCAGGTCTGCTAGGGATTGAACCTTATCAAATGAGGGGTCGATTTTAGAGACAGGCACGGCGATGAGCTTTTCATCCATTCCGCTTTCATCTTCCATTACTAGCACACCAATGAGTCGAGTGGCAATCATACTTCCCGCTTGTAATGGATAAGTATTGAGCACGAGAATGTCTGCTGGGTCGCCATCATCAGCAAGTGTGTTTGGCACGAAGCCATAGTTTGCAGGATAAAATATCGCGCCATACATCACTCTATCTACGACAACCAAGCCGCTTTCCTTATCAACTTCATATTTAATATTTGAACCATAAGGAATTTCAATAATCGCATTGACTTTATTAGGGTTTTCACCCGCAGATATTTTATTTAAATCCATTGTATGCTCCTTTGTGTATTGGATAAAGCCGATTATATCAAAAGTTTCTTGCTTTCTTAAAAGAAAAATGCGATTTGTGCCTTGACATTAAAGCCCGGCTCATAAAGTGCTGTGCCACTACCTCGTGCAAATAGCTCTTTAAGTGGGCTATATGGATTTGCATACGTTTTGTTTGTGATATTTAAAAATGCTAGATGCAGACTAAGATAAGACTTTACATCATAAGTGAGATAAATATTATGCACATCATAGCCCTTTTTGCTTACAGATTCTAAGGTATCATAATACAAATTATAGCCTTGATAGCTCATAGATTCTACAAAACGTCCAAGATAGAGCATTTGAAATTGCGGTAAGGCACTAAAAGGACGCAAACCTACGCTTAAATAATAGCTTTGTCCGCTCAATGCGCCAAGTTCAAAGGTGTCGGTGATAAAATGATTTTTATATGTGGGGAAATGCTGTGCGATACCGATATGCGCATCTATAAAATCAAAGTCTAGCCCTACATTTGCCTCATATCCTACAAATTGTATGCCATTTGCCATATTTTGCCTATACATATCCTCGTGGTTATGGTCATCTGCGTTACTGTTATGATTATGCTCCTCTCCTGCATTTGTGTAGCTATTGATAAAGTTTTTTAAATATTGATAATACACACCTATATAGGCACTAAAAACACTATTGTCATAATCTATGTCTAATTCCGCATTATACATACCCTCCGGACGTAAGGAGCGGATATAAGCGTGAGAATTGCTAAGTAGTGAGGCATCAAGTGGTATAGCCCCGCGTGTGTTATAATTTGCAGTAAGCTTGAAGCTTAAATCATCGATGGGTACATAAAGCAAGGAAGCATAGGGACTAAATCCTTGCGTATAATGCGTGGCATTAAATTTATCGCGGTATGTAAAGTAGTCATATCGTGAGCCTAAATCAAAGCTAAGGCTATCAAGTAGATTGAAACTCGCGCCTAGGTATCCTCCATATATCGCGCCTAATTCATGTCCTAGATTCCCGTGTGCGAGGCTATGAGCGTCAAGGTCATAAGCCTTTGTAGCGATGAGTTGGTAATTAAGTCCATATTTAAACAAATGCCCTGAAGCGCCAAAGTAATGTTTGAAACCTAAATCACTCCCAAGATTCATAAGACTTAAGTCCATAGCTCCTTCTGGGTCGTGTGTGGTTGTAATATCGCTATGATTTACATCTGTGGGGGAGAGTTTAAGAGATTTGTGTGAGAAATAGTTATTCCACGATAACATAAAGCTATCATTTGCACTATAATCATAGCGCAATGCTGCATTGTGGGCGTTGAGAGTATTATTAAAAAGCTCTGGTGTTGTGCTAGTGATGACATTTGCGGCATAGGGTGCGACTGAAGTGATGTGATTAAAGTGATAATGCACGTTTATGCTGTGATTTTTTGCAGGGAGAAAGGTAAGCGTGAAACTTGCGTTCTGTGTTTGGGTTTTAGAGGAGAGGACTTTATCACCATTGCCATCGCGGTAATAAGGTATGTTATCAAAGCTATAGGCAGCGAGTAGCCCGAGATTCTTTGAGAATTTACCATAGGCAGCAAGGGAGGTATTCACGCCTTTATTGCTTTGTCCGCTGAGTACGAAATGCGCCCCATAATCGCGATTCTGCAGTATGTCAAAGGCATTTTTGGTAGTGATATTAATCCCACCGGCTAATGCCCCTGCGCCATCCTCTGCCTTAGCAAGTCCTTTTTCTATCTCAATATCTTTTATCAAAAATGAGTCAAGCACTAAGTTGCCTTGATGGTGGAAGAGATTCCCTGATTGTGTGATACCATTAAGGCGGACGCGATACATTCTATCCTCAAAACCGCGTATGTAGAGCTTTTGCGCGATTTGTGTGCTTCCTCCAACTTGAATCTCGGCATTTTTGTTGAAAATCTCACGCAAATTTTGTGCTTGAGTATTAGCGATGAAAGCATCATCTATGATACTTATGTTGGCATTACTTATAGGGTGAGCCACAGAGACAAGAGGAGAGAGCTTCGCACTGGAAACTTCCTCTCCAAAAAGTCCGCTAACTCCTAAAAGCAAATATGTAGTGCAAAGAGATATGTTTGGAAATATAGGAGAACGTATCATTGCAAAAACCTTTATGCAAAAAATAAAGTTTGAAGTGTATCACATTTTATAAAATGTAGCAATACACTTTCTAAAATGTGATGAAATTTGATAATTCATAATATTATTTTGCTAGAATCAGCATAAAACAAAGCCATTTCTTAAGGGAGGAGTTCGATATGGAATGTCCTTATTGTAAACATACGCTGTCTCATAGCGAAGTTGTGAGCTTACTCAAAAGTTTAGATAAAACAAAAAAGGATTGTGAAGTATGCCACAAGCCTTTTATTGGGAGCAAAAGTGCGAAGACTTGCTCGAGTGCATGCCGCTCAAAAGCATATAGAATCCGCAAGGCAGCGCAGATTCACTAACATATTAAGCTACTCTATTGTAGCTAATATCGCCCGTAGTCTTATATTTCTTTGTTTATATATTTGGTTTCTGCTTACAGATTTTATATCCCCCTCTGTTTCAAGGATGCCCCCCTTTTTTTAAAGGGGGAACTATATAAAGAACTTTCTTTGCCTATGAGGGAGGGAAGGCATATCTTTCAAACGGGGTGGGCAAATGCAGGAATAAAGTATCCTTGTAAGGTATAAATACTTGAAAGATTTAAAAATATAATGAGAAGATAGAGGCTTAAAAGCCTCTAGAAGTTATTTTAGCGTTTTTTCTACCTCTACGACTTTTTGCCAAGTGGCGATTACCGAATCGGGATTAAGAGAAATAGAGCTAATGCCCTCTTTCACTAAAAATTCAGTTACTTCTGGATAATCGCTTGGGGCTTGTCCGCATATACCGCAATATTTATTAAGGCGCTTACAAGCTTCAATGGCTTTCTTAAACATTACAAACATAGCAGGATTACGTTCATCAAAGACGTGGCTTACAAGCTGTCCATCTCTATCTACACCCAAAGTAAGCTGTGTCAAGTCGTTTGAGCCAATGGAGAATCCATCAAACATACTCAAAAACTCATCGGCTAAAATCACATTTACAGGCAATTCACACATCACATAAATTTCTAAACCATTTTTACCACCCTCCAAGCCATTGCGGCGCATAATCTCAAGCACCTTTTTACCTTCCTCAGGTGTGCGTAGGAATGGAATCATCACTTTCATATTGGTAAGCCCCATCTCATCGCGCACCATTGCTAAAGCCTGACATTCCCACTCAAATGCCGTGCGATACTGTTCGGAATAATACCTGCTCGCACCTCGATAGCCTAGCATAGGATTTTCCTCATGTGACTCATATCCTGTGCCGCCTAGCATTCCGCGATATTCATTTGATTTAAAATCGCTCGTGCGGACAATCACGGGATTAGGATAGAAAGCAGAGCAAATCATACCAATACCTTCAGCGATTTTTTTAGTAAAAAAGTCTTTAGGGTTTTCATAACCGGACATAATCTTCTCAATCTCTGCGCGTTCTTTTAGTCCCTTTGCATTACCATTTTGAATATCAAGCAAGGCAAGGGGGTGAGCTTTGATTTGATTGAGCACGATAAGCTCCATACGCGCTAAACCCACTCCGTGACTGGGAATCTGTGAGAAACTAAAGGCTTTTTCGGGATTTCCCACATTCATATAGATTTTTGTTTTAGGATTCCCTAGATTGCTTAATTCAATGCTTTCAATCTCATATTCGTGGATTCCATCATAGATATAGCCTTCCTCGCCTTCGGCACAAGAGACGGTTACTTCCATACCACTATAAAGTCTATCTGTCGCACCAATAGCCCCGACAATAGCAGGGACGCCGATTTCCCTAGCGACAATTGCTGCGTGGCAGGTGCGTCCGCCACGATTAGTAATTACCGCTGCTGCTTTTTTCATCGCGGGTTCCCAATCTGGGTCAGTATTATCCGTTACGAGAATCTCCCCTTCCTTAAAGCTATCCATATGCTCTATATCATTAATAATCCGCACCTTGCCCGAACCTATCTTTCCACCGATAGCTTTGCCTGTAAGGATTATTTCTTTTTTGATTTCAGGATTCACAAATTTAAATTTTTCAAGCCTTTGCCCATCACCTTTTTTGTTTTTTTGGCTTTGCACGGTTTCAGGACGAGCTTGGACGATGTAAATCTCCCCGCTATCACCATCTTTTGCCCATTCCATATCCATAGGGCGATACTCTCCGGCTTCTTTAGTGTAGTGTTCCTCGATTTTTATCGCGTAACGCGCAAGAGTAAGAATATCTGCATCAGTGATAGAAAAACTTTTCATCTCACGTTGCGTGGTTTTGATATTTTTTGTAGGGTGTTCGCTTCCGCGTGGGGCATATACCATTTTTTGATGTTTATACCCTAGCTGTCGCTTGATAATAGGACGTTTGCCCTCTTTGAGAGTAGGTTTAAATACATAAAATTCATCTGGATTCACCGTCCCTCCTACGACATTTTCCCCAAGTCCCCAGCTTGAAGTAATGAATACCGCGTCTTTAAAACCTGTTTCTGTATCGATACTAAACATCACTCCCGCGCTACCCTTATCTGCGCGCACCATCTTCTGTACTCCCACGGAAAGTGCGACCTTAAAGTGGTCAAATCCTCTTGAAGCACGATAGCTCACGGCTCTATCGGTAAAGAGTGAGGCAAGGCAGGATTTTACATAATGGATTAACTCCGTTTTGCCCTTAATGCTTAAGTATGTATCTTGCTGTCCGGCAAAACTTGCATCGGGTAAATCCTCTGCAGTAGCGGAACTCCGCACAGCCACATCGGCATCTTTCATACCATATTCCGCACTAAGTATTTCATAGGCTTTAAAAATCTCTTCACGCAAATCTGCGGGGAATGGTGTCCCAAAGATGAGTTCGCGGATTTTTTTTGATCGGGTTTTAAGCACATCGATTTCGGTTACATCAACGCCATCAAGTAACTCTACGATTTTCTCTCTAATGCCGCCAGAATCAAGCAAATACCAATACGCATCGCTTGTGATTGCAAATCCATTGGGGACTTTAATCCCTTCACTTACAAGCTCTTGAAACATCTCGCCAATACTTGCATTTTTACCACCGACAATAGGCACATCTTTATTGTTGAGTTCCTTGAAAAACTTGATATATTTCATATCCGCGCTTTCTCCTCATTTTATAGTTGTATTAAAGCGCACATTGTAGTTAATCAAAGTTTATCGCAAACTTAAAATAATAAACTTCGTTGCTTCTTTTTGTGTAAAGCAAAAAAAAGGGTAACTTGTGATAGAATCCGCGTTTTCCCAAACCTGCTTTATTTCAAAATTTCAAAGCAGTAATTAAATTAAAAGTCAAATCAGTAAAAAGAGGTAATAATGGCGGTAGATATTACACATATTCTTGGTGAAATCAAAGATATTGATGAAGCACTTAAAGCACACAAGCTCACACAGAGTGATTATGAAGCGATTGTGAAAATTCTTAAACGCCCTCCTAATCTCATTGAATTGGGTATTTTTTCGGCGATGTGGAGTGAGCATTGCAGCTATAAATCAAGCAAGAAATATTTGCAAGGATTCCCTACATCTGCGCCTTGGGTGGTACAAGGACCGGGGGAAAATGCCGGTATAATAGATATAGGTAATAACCTCTGTGCCGTGTTTAAGATAGAATCTCACAATCACCCAAGCTTTATCGAGCCTCACGCGGGGGCAGCTACGGGAGTAGGGGGCATAATGCGCGATATTTTCACTATGGGCGCGCGTCCTGTGGCTTCTCTAAACTCCATACGATTTGGCGATATTAATGACAATGGCGCACTAGGGCGCAAACATCGTTATTTACTGCGTGGCGTGGTAGAAGGCATAGGTAGCTATGGGAATTGTATGGGTGTGCCTACTATCGGTGGGGAGATGAGCTTTGAATCTTGCTATAATGGCAATATTTTGGTTAATGCCTTTTGTTTAGGCTTGGCAAAGAAAAATGAGATTTTCTACGGACGAGCAGAGGGTGTGGGGAATCCTGTCATTTATGTAGGGAGTAAAACCGGCAGAGATGGGCTAGGCGGCGCAGTGATGAGCTCTAATAGCTTTAGCTCTCAAGCAAAGGCTATGCGTTCAGCCGTGCAGGTGGGAGACCCATTTGCAGAAAAGCTTTTGCTTGAAGCGTGTTTGGAGCTTTTTAAACAGGATTTAATCGTGGGGATTCAGGATATGGGCGCAGCGGGGCTTACAAGCTCTAGCTTTGAAATGGCAGGACGTAGCAGAAGCGGTATGATACTTCATCTTGATAAAGTGCCTATGCGTGAAGCAGGTATGAATCCTTATGAGTTAATGCTGAGTGAATCCCAAGAGAGAATGCTCATCTGTGCGAAAAAAGGCTGTGAGGAGCGAGTGCTGAGCATATTTGAAAAATGGGAGATTGACGCGGCGATTATTGGAGAGGTTACAAAAAGTGGCATTATGGAATTATTTTGGGAGGGGGAGAAATGTGCGGAGATTCCTATCGCTGAGCTAAACGAGAATATGCCTGTGCTTGATATGCCTGTGAGGGCAAAGCCACCTCAAACACACAAGGCAAATCACCTTGAGACACATTTAAATACACAAGAGATTTTCCTTATGTTGCTTGGCAGTGTGGAAATCGCTAATAAAAAATGGGTATATAGCCAATATGATAGCAGTGTGCAGAGTAATACTATTACTTCCGCAGGAAGTGGCGATGCGAGTATGATACGCATCAAGAATAGCAAAGTAGGCATAAGTATGAGTGTGGATTGCAATATGCGATATTGTTATCTTAATCCAAAAAACGGCGCGAAAATCGCCGTGGCTACCTCTGGACGCAATTCTATTGTTAATGGTGCAAAACCTTTAGCAATCAGCGATTGCCTTAACTTTGGCTCACCGCAGAATCCTGAAGTGATGTGGGCGTTTAAAGAAGTATGTGAGGGCATTAAAGAAGCGTGTAAGGCACTTAATACCCCTGTGGTAAGCGGTAATGTGTCTTTATATAATCAAAGCGATGGCATAGATATTTATCCTACGCCAAGCATTGTGAGTGTGGGGCTAATAGATGATGTCTCGAGGGTAATCCCCTCATCTTTTCAAGCACAAGGTAATGTGATCGTGCTACTAGGGGAGGCAAAAGCGGAATTTGGAGGCTCTTTGGCACAAAAGCTTTGTGAGGGGCGCATTTATGGCTGTATCCCAAGCATTGATTTAGATAAGGAATCAGCATTGTGGAATCTTATGTTAGAGGCGGTGAGTTTGGAGATTCTCAAAGCGGCAAAAGATATAGGTGAGGGGGGCTTAGCCATTACTTTAGCGCAAATGGCATTAGGCAATGGAGAGCATAGGCCTATGGGCTGTAATGTGCATACGAGTTTGCCATCACAAGTGCTTTTTGCACCATCTCAAAGCTGTATTATCGTGGAAATTGCAGTTGAGAATCTCGCTCTGCTTACACAAATGGCAAAGAAGCATAAAATACCTCTACACGAGATTGGCTGCGTTGGCGGAGACCATTTCTGCTGTGATGAGATAAACCTCTCTTTACAAGAAATCAGTGAGTTATACTTCACAAGCTTTGAAGCAATGATTAATCAAGATGTATAGAATCCTAAGCCGCCTGTGCATTTGTGGCTTTATGTGGAGCTTGGGTTGTGCTATGTGCTATGCAGGAGGTAATGCTGTGGTCAATGAGCCTCCTAATCCTTTTAGATTTCCTAAAGATGGTAGCTACTATTTAGAGCAAGATGCTCCCATACTGCGCGATTATGTCGAGGTGGTACGGAAGCAATCTTTAGAAAAAAACTATCCCTTTTATTCCTCACGTCCCATTATTGAATATAGCGTGTATCGCGGTTTGAAACAGGTAGATAAAGAAACTATGCGGGAGTGGATAGTGCTTATAAGGGCGTATATAGCTGAATTTATTAAGTATAGCCATTTGGGCGGTGTAGGCATAGGGGCAAAAATGAATCTAGATGACAAAATGAGCTTTTATCTCAATTTTGATGGGCGGTATTTGACAGATATAGAATCTTTTGGTATAGGGAAGGAAATCTTTGCTTATTGTGTATTGCCGCGATTTGACAAGTGCATTATGCTAGGCATTGGGGAGGAGTGGTAGCTTTGCTTATTGGAGATTAATGCTTTATGTTTCAAATCACTTGAATGAGAGAGTTTTATATTCAGTGTAGATTTGATTTAAGTGAAATGTGCCTATTTATTGTTGGAGACATATTTTTTGCTATAATCCCGCTTTTAATCTCCATTTTGAAAGTAGAAATCCTATGCAAAACATACGAAATATCGCAGTTATAGCCCACGTAGATCATGGCAAAACAACGCTTGTAGATGGTTTACTCACGCAATCAGGTACTTTTAGCGAGAGGGAGCAAATTGATGAGCGTGTAATGGATAGCAATGATTTAGAAAAAGAGCGAGGTATTACGATACTCTCTAAAAATACCGCTATCAACTACAAAGGCACAAAAATCAATATCATAGACACGCCCGGACACGCGGACTTTGGCGGAGAGGTCGAGCGGGTGCTAAAAATGGTCGATGGTGTGCTATTGCTTGTAGATGCGCAAGAGGGCGTAATGCCGCAGACAAAATTTGTCGTCAAAAAGGCTCTAAGCTTTGGAATCCGCCCCATTGTCGTAGTAAATAAGATTGACAAACCTGCTGCCGAGCCAGATAGGGTAGTAGATGAAGTCTTTGATTTATTTGTAGCAATGGAAGCGAGTGATTTTCAGCTTGATTTTCCCGTGATTTACGCTGCTGCACGAGATGGCTATGCGATAAAAGATTTAAATGATGAAAAGAAAGATTTGCAGCCGCTTTTTGAGGCGATTTTAGAATATGTCCCTGCGCCTAGCGGCAATAGTGAAAGTCCGCTGCAAATGCAGATTTTCACACTTGATTATGATAACTATGTGGGCAAAATTGGCATTGCGAGGGTGTTTAATGGACGTGTAAAAAAGAATGAAAATGTAATGCTTGCAAAAAGTGATGGCGAGAAAGAGACAGGGCGCATTACCAAGCTCATAGGATTCTTAGGCTTAGCGCGCACAGAGATAGAATCTGCACAGGCTGGGGACATTGTGGCGATTGCGGGATTCAATGCCATTGATGTGGGGGATTCTATTGTTGATCCTAGTAATCCTATGCCCCTTGATCCTATGCACCTTGAAGAGCCAACAATGAGTGTATATTTTGCGGTTAATGATAGCCCATTAGCCGGGCTAGAGGGTAAGCACGTAACGGCAAATAAGCTCAAAGATAGACTACTTAAGGAAATGCAAACTAATATCGCTATGCGTTGCGAGGAGATGGGGGAAGGGAAATTCCGCGTGAGTGGGCGCGGGGAGCTACAAATCACTATTTTGGCGGAGAATTTGCGACGTGAGGGCTTTGAGTTTAGTATCTCGCGCCCTGAAGTAATTATCAAAGATATTGATGGCGTGAAATGTGAACCTTTCGAGCATTTAGTCATTGATACGCCGCAAGACTTTAGCGGGGCAATTATTGAGCGGTTAGGGCGCAGAAAGGCAGAGATGAAAGCGATGAATCCTATGAATGATGGCTATACAAGGCTTGAATTTGAGATTCCCGCGCGTGGGCTGATTGGTTATCGTAGCGAGTTTTTAACAGATACAAAGGGTGAGGGTGTGATGAATCATAGCTTTTTAGATTTCCGCGCTTTTAGTGGCAATGTAGAATCTCGTAAGAATGGTGCGCTTGTAAGTATGGAAAATGGCGAAGCGACAGGATTTTCACTTTTTAATATCCAAGAGCGAGGAGTGCTTTTCATCACGCCGCAAACCAAAGTTTATGTGGGAATGGTTATCGGGGAGCATAGCAGGGATAATGATTTAGATGTTAATCCCATTAAGGCAAAACATCTCACAAATATGCGCAGCAGCGGGGCTGATGAGGCGATTAAGCTTGTGCCACCGCGAGATTTAACGTTAGAGAGGGCACTAGAATGGATAGAAGATGATGAGATTTTAGAAGTAACGCCCCAAAATATTCGAATTCGCAAGAAAATTTTAGAACCAAATATGAGGAAAAGATCAAAAAAATAAATCAAAAAGTCGATATTCCTTTTTCAAGGAGTAGCTCTCCTTGAAACATATTTCTTTCAAAAGAACAAGGGAGCATATTATGAATCATTTTTTAGAATCTATTTATTTTCGCCACGCGTGTAAACTTTTTGATGACAAAAAGAAAATTCCTCAAGAACAATTTGATGAGATATTAGAAGTAGGGCGAATGGCTCCTAGCTCCTTTGGTATGGAGCCTACAAGGCTTATTGTAGTGCGTAGTGAAGCGGCAAAAGAGGCGTTGCGTCCTTTGTGTTGGGACCAGCCACAAATCACTACTGCGAGTGAAGTAGTGGTATTTAAGAGTTTGCAAAATGATTTAGTGCCGCCAAGTGAATACGCTAAACAAAATGCTTTAAGGCGTAAGATAGATTTGAGTAAGTACGAGACTTTTTCTAAGCGATTGGGAGACTATCTCAAATCTCGTGGGTTTGTCGATGAGAAAATTGCGTATTGGAGTGCATTGCAGGCTTATATTACAGCTACTTATATGGTAGCGTATGCCAGTTATCTTAATATCGATACTTGCTATATTGAGGGTTTTGAGAAAAATAAGGTTGAAGAGCTTTATGGTTTGGATACCTTTAAAGAACAAGTAAGTCTTATAGTGTGCTTTGGATATAGAGGAAAAGAACAGCAGCAACGTTTTCGAATCGGAATAGATGAGTTTGTGCAATATAAGTAAAAATGGAGGGATAAATGCTAGATACAATCACAGTTACTAAAAGAAATGGGCGCATTGAGCCACTTGATATTTCAAAGATACAAAAGCATACTCACGCGGCAGTAGAGGGCTTAGAGGGCGTAAGCCAAAGTGAGCTAGAGGTTGATGCAAAGATTTTGTTTAAGGATAAAATCACCACTGAAGAAATTCAGCAGACATTGATTAAAACAGCTGTGGATAAAATCGATGTAGATACACCTAATTGGACTTTTGTCGCGGCACGATTATTTTTGTATGATTTGTATCATAAAGTAACGGGTTGGACGGGATACAAGAAGCTTGAAGATTACTTTATACAAGGTGAAAAAGAGGGTAAGCTCATATGCGGAATTAAAGAAAAATATGATTTAGCATTTTTGGATTCTCATATTAAGCCCGAGCGCGACTTGCAATTTAATTATTTAGGTATCAAGACACTTTATGATAGATATTTGCTTAAAGATGCAAATAACCACCCCATTGAGTTACCTCAGCATATGTTTATGGCGATTGCTATGTTTTTAGCGCAAAATGAGACTGATTGTAATGCGTGGGCAGTGAAATTCTACGATATGATTTCCTCTTTTGAGGTCATTTGTGCTACTCCCACTTTAGCAAATGCACGTACTACGCGACATCAGTTGAGCTCTTGCTTTGTGGGAAGCACACCTGATAATATTGAGGGTATTTTTGATGCGTATAAGGAAATGGCACTTTTAAGCAAGTATGGTGGAGGGATTGGCTGGGATTTTAGCCGTGTGAGAGGGCTAGGAAGCTATATTGATGGGCATAAAAATGCAGCAGGTGGTGTTGTGCCGTTTTTAAAAATTGCCAATGATGTGGCTATTGCTGTGGATCAGCTAGGCACACGCAAGGGGGCTATTGCTACGTATTTAGAGATATGGCATAATGATATTAATGATTTTATTGATTTACGTAAAAATAGCGGTGAAGAACGTAGGCGAACACACGATCTGTTCCCTGCTGTGTGGATTTGTGACTTATTTATGAAACGCGTTGAGGCAAATGAGTTTTGGACACTTTTTGACCCCTATCAATGTCCTGAACTCACAGAACTCTACGGAGAGGCATTTGAGGCTAAATATATCGAATACGAGCAATCAGATTCAATACTAAAAACCTGTGTTTTAGCTAAAGATTTATGGAAGAAGATTCTTACTAATTATTTTGAATCTGGTTTGCCATTTTTGTGCTTTAAAGATAATGCTAATCGTGCGAATCCTAATGCGCATGTTGGTATTATTAGAAGTAGCAATCTTTGTACGGAGATTTTTCAAAATACTAATCCTAATCATTACGTGGTGGAAGTGGAGTTTGAAGATGGAAGCAAGAGTATCTATGATGAACAAGAAAAGATACAGGTTGATAGTGGCATTTCAAAAAGAGCAAATAAGCTTACAAGTATAGATTCTGTTAATGGCAAAAAGGTATTTATTACCTCTCGTATTGCGCAAGGAGGTGATACAGCTGTGTGTAATCTAGCAAGTATTAATTTAAGCAAAATCCACGCTAAAGAGGATATTGAGCGTGTGCTGCCTATTGCCATTAGAATGCTTGATAATGTAATTGATTTGAATTTCTATCCCAATCGTAAGGTAAAGGTTACTAATATGCGTAATCGTGCTATTGGGCTTGGTGTAATGGGTGAAGCAGAGATGTTAGCACGAGCTGGAATTGAATGGGGAAGCGAAGAGCATTTAGCTAAAATTGATGAAGTAATGGAAATTGTTAGTTTCTATGCAATCAATTCAAGCGCAGATTTGGCTCAAGAAAAAGGCATATATCCGCAGTTTGAAGGGAGTAATTGGAGCAAGGGAGTTTTTCCTATTGATTTAGCTAATAAAGAAGCGCTAAAGCTTGTTGATAGAGGAGGGCTTTTCTCACAACAATGCGATTGGGAATCTCTAAGAGCAAAGGTAAAAACACAAGGTATGCGCAATGGCTATTTAATGGCAATCGCCCCTACAAGTTCCATCAGCATTTTAGTAGGGACAACACAAACTATTGAACCTATTTATCGCAAAAAATGGTATGAAGAAAATTTAAGCGGGCTTATTCCCACAGTTGTGCCACATCTTAATTTGGATACGTGGAATTATTATGTGTCTGCTTATGATATTGACCAAACATTGCTTATTAAGGCTGCTGCTGTGCGACAAAAATGGATTGATCAGGGGCAAAGCACAAATATTTTTGTGCGGCTTGATAAGGCAAGTGGTAAAATGCTCAATGATGTTTATATGCTTGCGTGGAAATTAGGCTTAAAAAGCACCTATTATCTGCGCTCTCAAAGCCCAGAAGCAGAAGAGCAGATTATGGATAGAAGTGTAGAATGTGTGAATTGCCAGTAGAAATTTATTGCTTTACATATAGATTTTATGTAAAATTAGGAGAATCCATTAACATTAAGTAATAAGGAGACGCTATGAATAGAGTTTATAAGAAAATAGGTTCGGGCACAATGTTGCTTGCACCTTTATTGAGTTGTGCTGTGGAGTTTGGAGGGCAGGGGATTCGCTCTGCCGCTTTGGGTGGCGCTGGTGTGGCTCTGAAGCAAACACAATGGGGTTTATATTATAATCCTGCATTACTTGCAGCAGAACCTGCAAAACACGCTAAAGTTGGTTGGAATGTGGGTGCAACACTTATGGATAGTGGGCTTTTCACGATGTTTGACGACTCCATTTTGGAACAAGATACAATTAAGAATACTCAATCTTTGAATGAGGCACTAAATCGAGGTGCTAATCTTACCTTTCAAAGTGGTATCGTATTTCAATTGCTACCTATATCGCAAGGACATAATCTAAGCATTGGTTATTTTAAAAATATTTATACTTCTTTGAGTGGTTGGGGAAATATACCCGATAATTCCACTAATCTTAATGATGTAACAGACAATGCTGGGTTTGATGCACACTTGTTAGCTATTGATGAGCTACCTATTGGTTATGCATATCGTTTTAGCACATCTGCGGGAGAGATAAGCATGGGTGCGAGTGTGAAGTTTATGTTTGGCGCTGGTGGAAGGCATAGTATGGATCTTAATGGGAATATAACTGATCTTATCAAAGATACACTTTCAGTAGAAAATGCAGCTTCAAGCTTTAATGTTGGGCTAGATTTGGGCGCATACTATAGTCCTAACATTATAAATAATCGTTTAGGCATAGGATTGGTTGTTAAAAATCTCAATGCACCAAGCTTTACGATGAAACATATTAGCAATGGTGTTAGCACAAATGAAAAAATTTCCCTTAATCCTCAAGTGCGTTTGGGTATGTCGCTTGACCCATTAGATTGGCTGACATTTACCTTCGATGCAGATTTGACATCAAATAAGTTGCTTCCTCTTGCTTCCAAGACCGTGCATTCTCAAGTTGTTGGTGGTGGGATGAGATTCCACAGCACAAGATTTGAAAATGTGGATTTAAATCTAGGTATAGCAAAGGATTTTGGCTTAGATAATGGTTTAACCTTTAGTGGTGGATTTGGTTTAGGTTTGATTGGTATTGCTCTGTCATACTCCACAGGCAAGACAGATATGGGAGGCGTGGCTATCCCTAATTATGTAGCTATTAAAATTGGTGGTGGTTTGAATTTCTAAGCCTTGATAATGGATAGCTTTTTTATAATAGGCTATCCATTATTACTCATTTTGATTTACTTTAAGGGCAATAGAATCTTGCGAAAGGTAGATTTTATTGCTCGAATAGGCTTTTGAAAGATATGAGCAAAGTTATTAGCTAATCTACGTGCTCTTTGAATTTTTTTATAACGTCTCTCTAGGTTACATCGCCATTGCCCAAAGCCTCTGCGATAAGCCTTTTCTAAAGGTTGATTAAAAATATGAAGCAAAAAGTCTTCAAGCTTTTTGTCAAAAATTTCTTGGTGATTGCTATTTAGAAAACTAGGCTGGGAAAGCATAGCAAGGTAGGCTTCATCATTTTTATTAAGATATTTAATCTGCTCTAACACTGCTGCGAAATCTGTATGTGAGCGGCAATGGATAAAAGCCTTTGCATTCACCCCACCCCCGCTTGATTCTAAAGGCAAGCTCACTCTTTCATCACCCCAATAGATAGGTATGCTTTGGGCGGCGAGTGCCTCAATCAACTTTTCTGTCGTATAGCCATTTGTGCTTGAATTTTCAAAGGTGATGTTGAATTTGCCTGTTTTGAGAAAGGCATATTTATCTGCTACGCGTTTGCCAATATTATTTTTATAGCCTCCACCGCTATCTATATGATCATATTGAGAAAGATAGTCAAAAAACTGCGCCCGTAGCTCATCTGCCTTGCCATTACTCACTACAAAGGTGCAAAATCGCGTTTTCTCCTTGAGTAACTGCGGAGTGATGCTTTGATGTTTGCTCATAGCTTTTTCCATGACTCCTTTATAATGCAAGTAGAGCGGATAGCGCATATATCTATCCTCAAACTCCATATAATCATATCCAATCGCATAATCACAAAAATTAAAATCCGCCCGAACATTCTCCCCACAGGAAAAGATTCTAATCCCATCATATTCAATATCTTATCTGTATAGTTTTGTCAGGAATCAAAGTGAGAGAGAAGCTAAGCAAATAAAGCAAAGTGCGAGAGAATGAGGGATATTTGAAAAATCAAAGTGCGCTCAAATTTGAATGAGTAGTATATGATGGGGCTAATGGCTGGGAGATAAGATAAGGCAAGAGAACTTAAGAGAGATTATAGAGCTTTTTTAAAGGTTGGGGATAAGAGGCTTAAAGGGCTAGTTTTACTGCTGGGGATTATTAAATTTACTTAAATTTAATGTTTGAAATCAAAGTAAAATCCCTCACTTTGATTTCAAACGCAAAATGACTTTGATTTTACGCGAGGGGTTACATTATCTCCCATCACAGAATAAGAGATATAATCAGGATTTTTGTCGGTAAAGATGAGCTTATAATGTTTGCGGAGGATTTCTAGAATCTTCCCTTCCACCGCCCCATCGCAAAAATACACCTTTTTTGTCGGCTTTTGTGGCATTATTCAGTCGTTCCCATTGCTTGACTTTGGGCGTGGGCGATAAGGGGATTTATAATCTCATCAAGCAGCCCACCTAGCATAATCTCTTCAAGGCTATAAAGCGTTAAGCCGATGCGATGGTCTGTAAGGCGATTTTGCGGATAGTTATAAGTGCGGATTCGTTCACTTCTATCGCCACTCCCTACTTGTGTTTTGCGTACCTCTTTATTTTGGGCATTTTGGGCTTCAATCTCGGCTTCATACAGCCTCGCTTTGAGAATCTTTAGTGCCTTGTCTTTATTTTTATGTTGAGATTTTTCATCTTGCATTGATACGCTAATGCCTGTAGGGATATGGGTAATCCTCACTGCAGAATCAGTTGTATTGACACTTTGCCCTCCGTGCCCGCCGCTGCGGAAAACTTCGATTTTCAAATCATTTGGATTAATATCGACGCTTACATCATCAACCTCAGGCATAATCGCCACGGTGATGGCAGAAGTGTGAATCCGCCCTTGAGATTCTGTCTCGGGGACACGCTGCACTCGATGAGTGCCGCCCTCATATTTGAGCCGCGAGTATGCGCCATTACCTTTGATAAGTGCAATCACCTCCTTATAGCCACCCACATTATTTTCACTCGCGCTCATTATCTCCACTTTCCATTTTTGCAAATCCGCATAGCGGCAATACGCCTTAAACAAGTCTCCTACAAAGATTCCCGCCTCATCACCGCCTGTCCCAGCGCGGATTTCAAGATAAATATTTTTACCATCATTAGGATCTTTAGGGATAAGGAGAATCTTAATTTCCTCCTCTAATATGATTTTTTGAGATTCTAAATCTTTGAGCTCTTCTTTGGCAAGCTCACCTAGCTCCTTATCCTCTAGTAATGTCTTATTTTCAGCAATGCCCTCAAGTGTGGCAAAATATGCTCTAGCCTTTTGCACGATAGATTCTATATCGCTTTGTTCTTTGCTAAGTTGTGTTAATTGCTGGATGTTAGAGAGAGTGGATTCTAAAGTAAGGAGGTTTGAAATCTCATCATAATGCGCCACAATGGGCTTAAGCTTATCGACAAGCATTTCAAGCCTTTGTAAAAATGGTGATTAGGCAGATTGTGCGAGTTTTTTCACACTTGCATTGAGGCGCGATACTTTTCTTGCGGCTGTATTTTTTGTTAAAATGCCCTTACTTACATATTTGTGTAGCTCTTTATTGGCAATTTTAAAGGCTTCTTGCGCTTTTGCAAGGTCTTTATTTACTACTGCTTCTCTAAGATTACGGACAATATTTTTAATGCGCGTTTTGTAGTATCGATTACGCTCGGTTCGTGTTTTTGTCTGTCGAATGCGTTTTTGTGCGGATTTATGATTTGCCATTTCCTATTAGTCCTTTTTAAAAAAAATTAAGGCAAAATTGTGCCAAAAGTTTGATTAAATGCAGTTTAAAGCCATTAAGGAGATATGATGAACTCGAAGGATATAAAGCTTTTTGGCACTGATGGCGTGAGAGGACGAGCCGGAGAAGTTATCACGCCTTCAAGTGTGATTGCCCTAGGTGCGAGTGCGGGGATACACTTCCGCCAACATTCCCTTACAAATAAGATTCTAGTAGGTAAAGATACACGCCGCAGCGGCTATATGATAGAAAATGCACTTGTCTCAAGCCTTACTTCTGTGGGCTATGATGTGATACAAATTGGTCCTATGCCTACTCCTGCAGTGGCTTTCCTCACTGAAGATATGCGCTGCGATGCAGGAGTGATGATTAGTGCTAGTCATAATCCCTATGATGACAATGGCATTAAATTCTTCAATCATTGCGGCTACAAACTTGCCCCGCAAGAGGAGGAGAGTATAGAATCTTACTACCACGATAATGCCGCCCTACAAGCTGCACTCAAAAGCGGACAGGAGATTGGTAGCTCAAAACGTATCGATGATGTCGTGGGGCGCTATATTGTGCATATTAAAAATTCATTTCCCAAACACCTTACGTTAAGAGGGCTTAGAATTGTGTGCGATTGTGCCAATGGCGCGGCGTATCGGGTCGCCCCTATCGTGCTTAGTGAGCTTGGGGCTGATGTGATTGCGATTAATGACGAACCCGATGGATTCAATATCAATAAGCAGTGCGGGGCTATGCACCCAGAGGATTTAGCGCAAAAGGTGCGGACATATCGCGCTGATGTGGGTTTTGCCCTTGATGGCGATGCGGATAGGCTTGTTGTGGTGGATAGCGAGGGCAATATCGTCAATGGCGATAAGCTTATCGGTGCACTTGCGCTTTATCAAAAGCAAATGGGTGTATTAAAAAATAATGCCATTGTGGCGACACTGATGAGTAATCTGGCACTTGAGGAGTTTCTCAAATCGCATAAAATAAGCCTGTATCGCTGTAATGTTGGTGATAAATATGTGTGGGATATGATGCAAGAGCATAACCTCAATTTTGGTGGGGAAAATAGCGGACATATCATTTTTAGCGATTATGCTAAAACAGGCGATGGCTTGGTGAGTGCCTTGCAAGTTTTAGCTCTTTTGTTACAAAGTAAGCAAAGCTCAAAAGATGTGCTTAATCCTTTTGAGCTCTACCCAAGTGAGCTTTTTAACCTCAAAGTAGCGCATAAAAAGCCCCTTGAAAATATTAAGGGGCTGCAAGAGAAGCTAGATTCTATTACTCAAAGTGGCAATCGTCACTTAGTGCGCTACTCTGGCACGGAAAATAAGCTTAGAATCTTGGTCGAGGGTAAGGATTCTAAAATAGTCGAGAGGCAGGTTAAAATGCTTGTAGAGTTTTTTCAAAAGCAACTCAATGTGTGAGCAAATGCTATCTTTACAATATATCCATCAGCTTAGTAAGCGGCATTTGCTTGTGTTTGCCGCACTTTTTATATTCAGTATAGCTCTTGATCAATGGGTGAAAATTATTATGATTGAGGGCTTTGCTTGGGATAGCGAGGTGTTAAGCATAGGCGGGAGGGCGTTAGTATATAATAAAGGTGTGGCGTTTTCGATGTTTAGTTTTTTGAGCGAGTATTTAAAATATCTGCAGATTTTATTTTTGTGCTTTTTGCTACTTTTTGCACTATGCAGCGACTTTTTCTTAAAGCATTATGTGACACTAGGAATCTTAGTGGGTGCGGGGGTTTCAAATATTCTTGATAGGTTTATGTATGAGGGCGTGGTGGATTATGTGTATTGGCATTATTGGTTTGATTTCGCGATTTTTAATTTAGCCGATGTAATGATTGATATAAGCGTAGTGCTGATTATCTGGCAGATGTTGAGGGAGAAGCACTCTAAGACTTAAGATACTCAATATTTATCCACTACAAGTAAAAAATTAAAGTGTAAAAATACGCATAAATACCTTATATTAAAGCAATAATATGTTGCACTAGATGGTGTTCACGACTGGATTTGAACCAGCGACCCCTACCATGTCAAGGTAGTGCTCTACCACTGAGCTACGCGAACTCTCTGTACTCTGCAATCCTTATCATTCAGGCATTTGAAGCTTAAGTAGTTGTTAGAGGGTGGATTCTACCCAAGCATTTATTTACATTTTCTTAAGTCTTCTGCAAGAATGATTAAATAGAAATTATACAATGTTATTACGTGAAGATTAAAATATGCGAATTATAATTTTTGCAAATTCAAAATAAAGGAATAATTTATGTTTGGCAAACTCATTTTATTTCTCGCACTTTGCTTGTTTTCATCGCTTCATGCAGAGGTGGCGCAATGGGGTGGGGGGAGCCCTTGCACTAACGCTACTTCATCAGTTATGCACCCCATCTCATCGTGGGCGAATGACTATATAGTGAATGCAGATGATACTAATGTATATAGTGCTCCTTTTGAATCCTGCATATTAGGCAATACCCTTAATCGAGGGCAGAAGATTAAAGCTCTTGCAAGCAATGATGAATTTTTAGAATTTTTATATGTAGAGACACAGAGCGAAAATGAGGGAATTAAACATTTTTATATCAAGGGGGATTCTGCACGTCTTGGAGCATTCTCTTTTGATTTTTATTTCACTCTGGTATGTATGGTATTTGTGTTACTCACTGGGCGATATATCATCTCTAAGGTAAAGGTTTTACGGGATTACAATATTCCCGAGCCCGTCGTAGGTGGAATCTTAGCGGCGATTTTTATCCTCTGTGTGTATCAATTCTTGCATATTGAATTTAAGTTTGATACTTCACTTAAAGACCCGCTAATGCTTGCCTTTTTCTCTTCGATTGGCTTGAGTGCGGATTTTGCCTCGCTAAAAAAAGGCGGTAAAATGCTAGTGATATTTTTAGGCGTTGTAGTAGGACTACTCTTTTTGCAAAACATCATCGGCGTGGGCGTGAGCTATGCAATGGGACAAAATCCACTGCTTGGAATGCTTGGCGGTTCTATTACGATGAGTGGAGGACATGGCACAGGTGCAGCGTGGGCAGATATATTTAAAAATCCACCTTATAATTTTGGTGCAGCTACGGAGGTGGCTATGGCGTGTGCGACCTTTGGGCTTGTGATGGGAGGGCTTATAGGCGGACCTACTGCGCGTTATTTGATTAAAAAGCATAATCTTAAGATTCCGGGTAAAGAGCATATTAGCAAGGATTCTCACGGCTTTGAGACGCCCAATAAAGAGCGGCTTATTACACCCATTAGCTTTATAGAATCTTTAGCACTCATTGCGATGTGCCTCCTCATAGGGACATTGCTTAGCGATTATAGTAAGAGTGCATTTCCCTCATTTAATCTCCCTACATTTGTGTATTGTCTCTTTATGGGCGTGATTTTGCGTAATGTGCTAAGTGCGCTCAATATTCATCAAGTCTTTGATAGGGAAGTCTCTGTGCTAGGGAATGTCTCGCTCTCGCTTTTTCTTGCCTTTGCGATGATGACTTTGAATCTATGGGAGCTTGTGGCATTGGCATTACCTATGATAGTGATTTTGACCGCACAGGCAGTATGTATGGTGCTTTTTGCCGTGTTTGTTACCTTTAGATTCTGTGGGAGGGATTATGACGCGGCTGTATTGGCAGCGGGGCATTGTGGCTTTGGCTTAGGCGCGACACCTACAGCTATGGTGAATATGCAGACGGTTACTTCACATTATGGACCAAGTCATATGGCATTTATTGTCGTGCCTTTGGTAGGAGCGTTCTTTATTGATTTAATCAATGCTGTGGTGATACAAAGTATATTACAAATCTTGCCTCTTTAAAAGGCAGGATAGTTCCATCGCTAAGTTTTGATTATTGATTGCTTTTTACCACTACGACCGCTCCATTAAATGAAAGAATCTTGTATGTTGTACTGATGTTATGCTGTTCTAAAAAGCTATGAATGCGGGTAAAAGATTTGTCATCTTTGTTGTGTGTGGACAAAAGGATTAAGTCCCAGTCTTTTTGTTCTAGGAGTGTTTCTATGGCTTCAAATTGAGGTAAATACCGCTTATAAGCTATTCAAGCGAGAGGCAGTTTGCAATTTTGTGAATCAAAATGTGTGGCGATGGAGGCACTCGCTGCGCGTAAATCCTCCTTATGATATGTGGCGCTGTGATATGTGCTACAAGGATAAGAGTAAGGGCAGGTATGTAAAATACAGCATACCTAGAGGCGTATACCAAAATACTTGCAAGAAATAAATAGATAAGCGGATAAAGTTCCACAAAATAGCGTGTTGTTATCGTTTGAGATATACTCATAAAAATAGCAATGATGATACATAGCTCTAAGCCTACAATATAAAGCAGAGGTGCGTATTGCCTATATACTTTAAGAGGGATTTGCTTAAAACAAAAGGCGTAAAAAAGTATGACGAAAATCCAGCCAAACTTCCCCAATGCCGAGAGTGGAATAGATAAAAGCAGAAAATAGAGACTTTTATCATATACCCATTCACTATTCATACGATGTAAAAAGTCTCCATAGTAGTGATGAATGCCAATCCACATAACCCCCATCGCACCCATAAGGGTAAAAATGATAAATAGGGGTATGAAATATTGCTTCGTGCGCCAAGCCTGAATAAGTGCAATCATACCCGTAGAAAACACAAAAATATATGCGTAGTAATGCGTTAGAACCATTGCAACCCCGCATATCAATATACCTACAAAATAATACATAGGGCGTTTGAGTGTTAATCTGTAATACATAGATTCAAAAACGCAATACAAAAGGGTGCAAAAAATACTTGCTAATGCAAGGAGCATAGCGTAATTTCGGGATTCTTGTGCGTAATAAATAGTATTTGGAGCTAAAGAGAAATAAAACAAAATATATGAGCGCGAGTTTTTCAAGATGATGTTTATAGAGGAGGATATAGCTAGTAATAGCGCCAAAAAGTATCCATAAAGTGCTAAAAAAGCGCAGCGTAAAATCAAAAGTACCAAAGATATGTGAGTAGATTTTAAGAAGGAGATTGTAAAAAAAGGGTGATTGTCATTTAGGATTATGCCAAAAGCTCCTAAAATCCCAAGTATTTAGGCTTGTGCTATGCCCCCCCCCCATAATAGAATATACGCTAAATGCTTCATCTCCCCAAAATGATTCGCGATTAATATTCCATAAGACAATGAGCAAAAAGAGGGTGATTACTCCTGTGATATGAGTATTACTTGAGCTACGATTCATAAAAATCCTTTATGCGGGTTAAAAGTTATGATTGTAGCACAAATATCAATTGAGAATGATAATCTATTATTTTAGTGTATATTGCAATCAACATTCTAATCCAGATTCTTTTATCATTGTATTTTGTGTTATATTCGCGCCTTAATGATTGTTTGGAAATACCTCTCTCCACATTTGTAAAGTGGGTTTTTCAAGGTATAATTTTCATAAATCTTTCATTTTTTACAAAAGGAGTCTTATGCAGATAAAGCCCTCATATATCCAAAATGGCATTGTATTCTTTGCCCCCCCCCCATTAGATAATCCCTCTTTTAGCAATATAGATTCTTATAATTCCCAGATATCGCCTCACACTTCATATTCAAATACGCATTTTCCACTTGAAGGTATGGATATGCTCTATTTGGCTGAAAAGGTGCATTTTTGGCATAGGAGTAGGGTGGAGTTTATCTACCAGCAGGTGAGTAAGCAGCTTGTGCGTTTATATGGTAAGGAACACTTCAAGCAGCAATATATACTTGATGTAGGAGCGGGGACAGGGAGCGTTACGCGATATTTTCTCTCGCAAGGATTTGAGGATATGGCATTGGGTGAGATTCACTCACAAGGCTTGGAATATGCTAAAACTTATGGCATTTCTAAGCTTTTTTGTATGGATTTGCTTGATGTGCCTTTTGAAGATGAGTTTGATTGTATTTTTGCCTTTGATGTGATAGAGCATATCGAGAATGACAAAGAATCCATTATAAATATGAAAAAAATGCTTAAAAACAATGCAAAAAGCCTTTTGTGCGTGAGTGTCCCCGCACATCAATGGCTATGGAATGCACACGATGTCTTAGTGCATCATAAACGCCGCTACACCAAAGGTAAGCTTATGAATCTATTTAAAGAATGCGGTTTATATATAGAGATGGCGCAATATTTCTTCGTCGCGCTCACGCCGCTTTTGTTTGCACGAGCCTTGTTAAGCCCTGCTAAAAAGGCACAAAAGCTATCTAAAGAGGCTTTGCGCGATGTGCCACCTCCTAAGATTCTAAATAGTGCATTGCTTGGGCTATGTCGCTTAGAAAATGCACTATTGCCCTTACTTCCTTTTGGTATGCCTTTTGGCGGCTCATTATTGCTGGTTGCAAGGAAGGTGTAGCTTTTCTTACCCTGCCTAAAGAATCCATAGCCTTGCAGCTGCTTAATATGCTATGTTATACGCATTGTAGAGCGAGTTTGGAGGCTTAAGTGTATTTCGTATATAACATTTGAAAAAATAGGCTAAAATATGGGGATATAAAGTTCTAGGGAGGTAATGGCGTGTTTCCCTTTAGTGATGAAGAGCTGAAAATACCCGTTGAAATGGTTATGCAAAAGGTGCGTCCAACACTAACACTTGATGGTGGAGACATTACTCTACTAGGCATTAGAGATGCAAAGGTATATGTTCGGCTTGAGGGAGCGTGTAAAGGCTGCCCAAGCTCTGCAAATACGCTTAAATACGCTATTGAAAATCGCTTAAAAGAGGAAATCCACCCGGATATTGCTATTGTTAATGTGCCTCACGGGGAAGAATCACATTTTAATTGGTAAATTCCTATGGAAAGTGTAAAATTGACAGATACTCGCACAAGACAAGTGATTAACAAAAATAATAAAAGAGCCTTTGCGCTTTTTAGTGCTAAGGAATACAAACAAGCATTTGAGCTCTTCGCTCACAATCTCCACTTAGAGCCTAATAATACTGAATCACTTATTGGTATATTACTCGCTGATATTGCACAAGACTTTGAAGAACAGGCTCTTGGCTTGTATGAATACTATCAAATTCTGCTCTCACAAGAAATAAGCAAAGTCAAGGCAAGAAAACAGATCCTAAAGGCTATTAAAAACTTTGACAAAAGCACAAATGATATTTTTTCTTTAGTAAAGGGTATTGAGAATTTACGTGCAGATTCTATTGATGGGATTTTATATCAAGATTTTAAGCGTTTAACAGCGGAGAAAAGCTTTAAGGAGATATTTGAGGATTTGATTTTTAGCACAAAGATTATTTTTCTTAATAAGTATGAATTTTACGAATTTCTTAATCAGCTTATAGAAAATGGCTATCAAGATATGTCGCTTGAATATATAGAATCATTAAGGAAAAATATTGTTTATGATAGTGAAATAGAAAAAATTTTACAAAAGGTAACTGATGATAATCATAAAAACCATAAAACATAGCGATAAGCTTTATACTGCTATCACTGATGATACTCGCGTTGTCGCCTCTCTTTTGAAAGGAGAGAGCATAAGCCAAGATGAGCACCCCATAGAGTTAGATTCCCTCCTGCTTGTGAGATGTAAGCAAAATGCCACTTTTGTAGAACGCTTACAAGATTCTATAAAAGATACATCATCTAGGCAGATTCATATTATAGAATCTACCCAGCTTATAAAAATACTTCTAGGCAATGCAATGCAGGAGCAAATGCGCATAGTGGGGATTACTGGCACAAATGGTAAGACAACCACAGCGGCGATTATTTATTCCATACTGCTTGATTTGGGATATAAAGTAGCCTTGCTTGGCACAAGGGGCTTTTTTATGAATGATAAAATGATAAAGCCTAAGGGGCTAACAACGCCGAGTTTGCTTGAGCTTTATGAAAATCTATGTATTGCACGAGAGGCAAAAAGTGATTTTTTCATTATGGAGGTAAGCTCTCACGCTATCGAGCAAGAACGTATCGCAGGGCTTGAGTTTGCTTTGAAGATTCTTAGTAATATTACAAGCGATCATTTAGATTATCATAAAAGTATAGAGGAATATAGACGTATCAAAAATAGCTTTTTTGAGGGCAGTGGGGCAAAGCTTATCAACGCAGATGAGCCATACGCACATTGCAGTGATAAAAAAGCATTTTATTATGGGATTGAGAAAAAAGGGCATTTGAGTGTAGATGCCTACGCGCTGGAAAATGGCATTGACGCACATATCTCGTGGCGAGGACACAATGGCGATGTGGAGCATAGCACGATAGAAGCACATTTATATGGAAAGCATAATCTTTATAATGCCCTTGCTGCTGTTGGAGCGGTGAAGATTCTCACATCTAAAGGCTTAGAATCTATCGCGCAAGCTTTGGGACATTTTGGCGGTGTGAGCGGACGTATGGAGGTCGTGCATACATCGCCGCTTGTGATAGTGGATTTTGCTCATACATACGACGGTATGCGTCAAATTTTTGAAAGCTTTAGACATCAAAAAATTGTAGTGGTATTTGGCGCAGGAGGTGATAGAGATAAAACTAAGCGTCCTAAAATGGGAGAGTGCGCCCAGCAGTTCGCACATAAGATATATGTTACAAGTGATAATCCTCGAACAGAATCTGCACAATCTATTATAGAGGATATATTGAGCGGTATTACTAGGCAGGAGCGCGTATTTGTAGAAGTTGAGCGCAAAAATGCGATTTGCAGGGCATTAGATGAGCTGCAAAATGATGAAGTACTACTGATTTTAGGGAAAGGCGATGAGGACTATCAAATCATCGGCACACAGAAGCTACATTTTGATGATAGAGAAATAGTAAAGGCATATTTTGCTCATAAACATTCATAGATTCTAAGCCTTTGAAGCGCAGCATAGAATCTTATAAATACGAGGAGATATCAAAGTCTAGATACAAAAATCGCTAGGCAAACTTTTAGGAGCGATTTGTGCTTCATGCAGAGGTGTGAAATCATTGCTTGTGTATTGCCAAATCGCTGCCATACCTATCATCGCCGCATTATCGGCACAAAATGCTAATGGCGCTAGATGTAATTGTTTGTTGTATTCCTTGCAAAGCTCTGCAAGAGCTGTTCTTAAATGTGTGTTTGCACTCGCACCGCCTACAATGGCAAAATGTGGCAAATCCCGCCCTTCATTGCTTTGAAAAAATAATCTCACTTTACGCACGATATGCTCACACGCGCTTTTTTGGAATCCCGCACAAATGCTCCCTATGTCCTTTTGCGAAAAAGGCTTTTCTAGGGTTAGAGTGGCGATTCTTACAGCATTTTTTAGTCCTGAAAAGCTAAATTCTAATTGATGATTGTGCAAAAGTGGCACAGGGAAGCTATGGGGTGTGTCGTGAGGGTATAAGCGCATAAATTCAGCTGCGTAAGATTCTACCAAAGGACCACCCGGATAGCCTAGACCAAGATATTTTGCTACCTTATCAAAACTCTCACCAAAGCTATCATCAAGGCTTTGCGCGATAATGCTTATAACATCAATACCACGCATAGAGAGGATTTGCGTATGTCCGCCAGATACAAGCAAAATACCTAGTGGTAAATGCGAAGTGATGGTAGATTCTAAATCTGTTTGTGTAGAGGTTAGGGCTTGTATTTCTGCATAAGGAGGGATTTTAGGCAAGTGGGGTAGGGTATCTCTAATAAAAAGCGAATAAATATGCCCCTTGAGGTGATTCACGCAAATAAGCGGCACTTGCAAAGAAAGAGAGAGAGCCTTTGCCATCATTAAGCCCTCAATGAGCGTTACGCTTAAGCCCGGACGTGTGGTTACTGCAATGGCTTTGATATGTGAGAAATCATCATTTACAAAAAGTGCAAGTTTGTTTAGAATCTCGGGCAGTTTTTGGCAATGCAGCCTTGAGGCAATCTCTGGCACTACGCCACCATAGTGGCTATGGGCTTCATCTTGTGAGATTTTCAAATGATATATGAGAATCCCGCTATCAATGTGTGTTAGGGCAATGGAGCTATCATCACAGCTTGATTCTATGCTTAAAATCATCTCTATAACCTCATTTTAAAATGGAAAATGTCAAAATTATACAAAAGAAGTTTAAAGGATATGTGCGATGGATAGGGTGCGTTTAAAGGCGGAGTGGGAAGAGCAAGTGGCGATATTGATGGCTTTTCCACATATAAATAGCGATTGGGCTTTGCATATAGATAGGGCGAGAGAGTGCTTTATACGTATAATCGAGCATATTTTGTGTTTTGAATCGGTGATTCTCTGCATAGATGTGCGCGATAATGAGGGTATAGAGCTTTTGTGTGATTATTTTAAGCCCTCTAGTAATGTGAAAAATACAGAATCTAGCGCTATATCAGCCTATATCCGTACTCATATACGCGATGATGTGCCTCAAGTAAGCATTACTAATCCTTTTCTTCCACATTTTATGCTAGATTCTCATTTTACCCTGCATATTGTGAGAATCCACAGCAATGATACTTGGGCTAGGGATTTTGGCGGTATAGGCATAGAGAAAGCAGGGAATGGCGAAATGCTCAAGTTTATGTTTAATGGCTGGGGACTAAAGTATCCTGCCAATTATGATAATCGCATTGTGAGAGATATCTTCACACCGCAATATATGACACAAGCTGATATGGTGCTAGAGGGTGGGAGCATTGAGAGTAATGGGGCAGGGGTGCTGCTTACCAATACGCAATGCCTCCTTGAGCCTAATCGCAATCCGCATTTAGCACAAAGCGATATAGAATCTAAGCTTAAGGCATATTTTGGATTAAAGCAGGTGCTATGGCTTCACAATGGCTATCTTGAGGGCGATGATACCGATAGCCATATTGATACATTAGCGCGTTTTATCACGCCTGATACTATCGCATATATTGCTTGTGCAGATAGGGAAGATTCACATTTTGAAGCCTTGAAATGTATGGAGACCGAGCTTAAAGCCCTTAAACAGCCCAATGGAGAGCCTTATAAGCTTATCGCCTTGCCTTTTACACAAGCAATATATGATGAGCATAAGCAGAGGCTTCCATCAAGCTATGCGAATTTTTTATTTGTGAATAACGCGCTGCTTGTGCCAACCTATGATGATAAAAACGATAGCAAAGCCCTAGCTATTCTATCACGTGCTTTGCCTCATTATAAGGTAGTAGGTGTGCCTTGCCGCTCGTTGATTTTATGGCACGGGAGCTTACATTGCGTTACTATGCAGCTTTATGCAGATTGAGAGCATTCATAAAATTTTAAAAACAAAAGAAAAAGTAATGGTGGAGCTGTGGGGAGTTGAACCCCAGTCCAAAAATGAGAGCTTCTTAAGAATCTACATGCTTAGTAGGCATTGCAATCTTTTTGTGGCTATCCAATACCTCAAGATAGAATCCACAAGCAACCTTAGTCTTTTCTTTTGCCACAGGTAAGGTAAAAGAGCATCTAGGCAAAGATGACGATTCTAACTCCTCGCTAGATAAGAAAGCTAAAATCGGCTCCTAAAGAGTGATAAACCTACGCTACTTTTGCGTAAGCTGGAGCGTAATTCGCGTTGTTTGCGTTTAATAAAAAGTGGCAGTTTGAGAGCTTACCGGCTCACATGCACTTAAGCCTCGCCACTCCTGTCGAAAGCCAAGTCAGCCCCAGATTCTATAAAGATTCTTAGAATCTTTAAGGGCGGGGATTATAGTCTTTTTTGCACGTTTTGTCAATTTTGTTTAGTAGCATTATAAGAGCCAAGCTCCCCACAAAACCTAAAAATGCTCCTGCACATACTTGCATGGGCGTGTGCCATAGGCTTATGATACGCGAATAGCCCACAAATAGAGCTAAAATAAAGGCGAGTATGCCCCATTGCTTACCCATAAAATACCACATTAATGCAGCTGCTGTGAATGCGGCAGTAGTGTGTCCGCTAGGGAATCCCTTAAACTCGCCATTAATAGGGCGTTTGGCGATTTCTATAATATCTTGCACGGATTGTAAATCTCCATAATGACTTGCTATATATGTAAATGTGAGCTTACACACAAAGGCTATGCCTAAAATGACTGCAACAACGCAAACAAAGTATGCCATAAGTCTATATTGCTTCTGTGAGAGCCACCACAAACCAAGTGGAATAAGCATAAGGCGGAACACATCGCCATAAAGCTCGGCATTATAGAGCCATAGCCCAAGTGCGAGTAGAGCGATGAGACATAGCACTATGTATTGATTTTTGATACGATTCATTGCTATTCTCCTTTAAAATTATAGAATCGAGACCTTTAACACACTTTGCAAGTGTGGAGTGAGGGGGGTAATCCAGCCAACACTTCGTACGTATGATAAATAAAAAACACTAGCTTTAATTGTAAGTGTATTTTTTGGGCGCACAAGCAGGAGTAGAAACACATTTGTAAGCACTGATTGTAAGACTACGTGACAAGTATCGGGATAGTATAGCTATAATAAATCTAAGATTTCCCAATACTATCCATTGCATTGACGACTTCTTGCAGTCTTTCTTTATCAAAATGCGTGTAAATACGGCTTGTATTCAAATCTGCGTGTCCTAGAGCTTCTTGCACCATTACCAAATCGTGCTTTTGCTGATAGAGTAGTGTAGCAAAAGAATGTCGCAGCATATGCGCGCCATTCTTTTCCTTGCGGAGACCCACTGACATCAGTATATTTTCTACATTTTTATAGATATAGCTTTGTGTGAGCGCCTTGCCTTTAGCATTGCAAAAGAGCAAATCGTGCTGCGGGGCAAAAGCTTCACGTTGCGTGAGCCATACGCCGAGCAGATTCTCTATATGGCTTTTGCGTATCATCGCTACTCTAGGCTTATTGCCCTTGCCGCGAATCTGCACGAGATAGCAGTCTTGCATAGGGAATATATCCTTGCGGCGGAGGTTGAGCGCCTCGCTCACGCGTATGCCCGTATAGACAATGAGTTTGATGATGAGTTTATTGCGTGCAGCGATTTTCTCGCCAAAGGGCATTTCGTCAATGCCTTGTAAAAACCGCTCAAGTTCATTTTGATTTAAATATGCGGGCAACTTTTGCCCACTTTTGCCTTGTAGGGCACCGATTTTAAGTGTGATGTTATACACATAAGATTTGCCTTCGTTCTCATTTTGTTTATCAATATAGCCAAATAGCCCAATGAGTGCAATTCTATAATTTTTTTTACTCGCATTTGAAAGGAAGCTTGTCTCCACGCTCAAAAAATCGCTTAGCACCTCTTCATCGATTTCTTCCATTGTGTGAATATTACTTTGTGCGAGGAATGTATAGAGCTTGAGTAGGGGAGTGGCGTAGGTATTAATCCCTATCATTCCTGCTTTTCTTACGCTTTTGCAGAGGGATTCTAAAGATTCTAAAGAGTTTATTTCATCGTTGTTTAGGGCATTTATCGCTTCTAAAATGCGCTCTTTATCATAAACTTGATGATTGGATAATGTAGTGAGCTTGTAACGTATGAAGCGCGTAATCCAAAACAGCATATTTGCAGAAAAGTCATCTTTATAACGCAATGGATATTTCATAATTGCACCTTAGAGAGCTTTAAAGCCCTTATGTAGAGCTGTAAGCATAGCATAGTTTTGTAATATCCAATTTGAAAACTATACTTTCAATGTTTTTCGGGTGGGGAGGGGTGTATTAAAGTTACGAAAAATCCCAAAAGCAAATAGATTTAGCATTGAAATCTATGCTTTAGCACAAAACTACAAGCTAACGCAGAGACAGCAAAAGCAGCATAAAGAGCTACTCAAATATTTACTTACAAAAAAAGTTTCAATTTTACACAAGCGGACGTGTGCTTAGACACCACACAGCTACTAAAAACACAAAAAGCACACAAAACAAAGCAGTATAAGGGGACAAACTACCTAGACTTTGGCGAGGCGGGGCAGCTTTGCATCTATAATAAAGCGATAAAAGATAGACAAAGGAATATGAAATGCCCCACACAATATGGCACATTACGTTATGAAGCAACCTTAAAATTAAGTAAAAACCATACAACACTAAACCGACCAAAAGCCACACAGCAAGGAAAACGTAAGCCATCAAGCCCCCATAATAAGAAAATATCTAAGAATCTTAAACGTGACTCTCAATACTTGAAATATTCTACAAAAGAATTCTTTAAGTATCTCTCTATCAACAAAAAGCAAAAAGTATCAATGAGACATTTTGCAAAACACATTCTAGCTAAGGGAGCAAGCCCTTAAGGGTAAGCGACCTTACAAACTAGAATGTGAAATCTTAAAACAAAGGAGCAGTTATGCACAATCCATACAAAGACACTAACCTTGTAGTGCGCTACACGACAGGGACGCAAGGCTTTATCCCCTTAAAGTATATAAGCGAAATCGTAGGCAATGCCACGGGTAATCAATATGCGATAATCGATAAAGAGGAACTCGCACAGCTTAAGAGAGAGGCGGCACAGCAAACACTCTTTACCTATGCAGCGCTTAGCAGTAGCACACGAAAGGACTTGAAATGAAGTTTTACTTAATCGTAAAAATTGGCAATAGCCACTTAAAGGTATTAGCACAGAGTGAGAGACTAGAGACTTTAACTTGTAGCCTTCAAGAAATCACAGACGCAGGATTCTATGTGATGATAATCAAAGCAGATTCAGAGGCTAAGGCACTGGTAAAAGCCGCTAGCTTAAGCTTATGCGATATAGACATCATAGAAATACCCGACATAGAGCAGCAAGGCAAGGCAATCACAGCCACAGCAGCACACATAACAGAATTTAAGGAGGCAAACAATGAGTGCAGCAAATAACATAGAGCTTTACACACAGACATTAAAGGAATGGTATAACGAGCGAAACACGCAATACCCCTATGAAATGCAAAATAACGCACATCTCTATATCGCTAAAAGGCAGTATATCTATGAAATCGTGCGAAACTTAAGGGCATATAGGGATAATAACAACTTTAGCAAGTATAACGCGCGTCTCTATGCACAAAGGAAGCGATGTGAAGCGGACATACGCGCCGCGCTTCAAGCTAAGGCACAAAGGGCAAAAGAGTTAGAAGCCCAAAAGGCGCGTGAGGCAAGGGCTAAAGACAAAGCCGAGCAAAAGGCACAGCAAAAAAGGATAGATAATCGCATAAGGCAAGCGCGCTTTAGAGAGCGCAAAAAGCTAGCACAAACGCAAAGCGCTTTAGAATTGAAATAAAAGGAGGCAAACAATAGCTAATAAACACATAGCAAAAAAAAAACAGGTAGGCTTATCGCGCGGGATATGGAGTGCTTTATGGATTATCACTTTATAGAAGCAAAAATCTACAAAAAAACACGACGAGGTAGAGGCAGACAACGTAATAATGAACTTAAGGCATTACATAAAAAGCGTAAGGAACCGAGTGTAAATAAATGTGTAGTTAAATGTACATCGTGCAAGTGTAACATTTGAAGTAAAAAAAAGTTGTGCTTGCATATTGATTTACAAAAGGATAAAATTTAGAGATAAATTTACAATGGAGGCTTTATGAAAAAGAATAACAATAAGAAAAATTGGCGGTGGTGGATAGATAATGTATTCAATTTGAACTTTATCTTAGGAATGCTCTTTACAATGGCATTTTTAGAAATAACAGGAGGGCTAAAATGAACATAGCACAATATGTAAATGGCATACAGGGCAAGCGGGCACGCACGAGCCTTTACTCTACAAGGCGCGCGAGGATATAAAGGCGGATTTTTACTTGCAAATAAGCAATGTAGATTCTATCAAATGCGATTACAAACTCTATGCGCTGCTATGGGAGCGCGATAACGAGGGCGAACCGCAAACATTCGACATCGCCGAGGGTGAGATAGAGCGCGCGCAGTTAGAGCACGGGCATTTAGAGGCGTTTTTAGATGAGTGCGTCAGTAACGCAGAGCTAGGAGCCCGTCCGATTCATAGTAGTAGAGTAAGGAGGATTCTATGATAGTAGCATATGTAAGAGTAAGCACGATACTACAAAACGAGGCAAGGCAGCTAGAGCTTATCAAACAGGAGCAGTGCAACAAGGTATTTATAGAAAAGTTAAGCGGTAGCAAGGCAGAAAACCGCCCCCCAGCTTAACGCAATGCTAGACTATGTGCGCGAGGGCGATACTATCATTTGTCACAGCATAGATAGATTAGCGCGTAATCATAGGGACCTATGCGAGATTCTCAACATTTGCAAGGATAAGGGCGTGATTGTGCGCTTTCTCTCTCAAGGATTAGATACCAGCAAGGGCGTGGTTACGGATATGCTTATTAGCATTCTAGGATACGTGGCGCAAATGGATCTAGCGCATATCAAAGAGCGGCAACTAGAGGGCATAGCGATACAAAAGGCAAAGGGCACACTCAAAAGCGGGCGCCCGTTTATCAATGTAGATAAAGCGGCGTTTGATGAGGCATTCTTTGCCAGCGGTGGTAGCATTACTAAAACGGCAAAGCTAATGAAAATCTCACGCACGAAGCTTTACAAATGGCTACAAGGGCAAAAGAGCACACCATAAACCGCGTAAAGGAGGCGTACAATGGACGGAGAGCAAAATTCAAGCATATGTTTATAGGGGCTTTATAATACCCATTGCCTTGCAAATTTTAATAGATTTGTGTCATTAAGTAACATAGAGTTTAAAATTTTACTTTTTAGCGATTGTTATTTAACTCTTAAAAGGCAAGTTTTAGAGGCTAAACTTAAGGGGTTTATCTCAAATAATCCCTTAAGTGCTTTTATCAAAATGAACTTTTAAACAATCCACAAATACACAAACAAACTTAAAACCACGAAAAACGCAAAATCTCATATTATCACATAATCGCGCTTATAATCCAATATGACGCTTTTTAGGGCACTTTTTGCTTTGCGTTAGAATGCCCCTTGAAATTTAAAACGAGGGGTAACAAATGAACCTAGATTCTATAATGGACACATACACTAAAGCGCATTTAGTGGAATTGCTTACAAGTAATGAACGCAAAGCCAGTGAGCTAAACCGCAAAAGTAAGCAGGAATTAGCACAGCTTTTTCTCTCTCAAGGGTGAGAGTATCAAAAAGGCACAAAACGCGCCCAAAATCCCAAAAAGTGAGCTTTACTAATGGATAGCACACAAAATGCACAAAATGCTAACGTAGAGCCAGCAAGCGAGGGAAACATTACTCTAACGCCACAGGAGCCGTTAGAAAGCGCGCGTGAGCCCGTGCAATATGATAATGATTTTATAAACAAAATAGAATCTCAAGTCGAAGCAAGGCTGCAAAAAAAGCTCTATGCGGGGCGCAAACAGGAAAAAATCGATAAAAAAGCGCACAAAGAAGCTATAAAAATCTTGATTTTATGGATAAGACGCCCTCACTTTTGCAAAGTGTAGTAGCTTTAGTGGGAATGGTGGGGGTAGGAATTGCAGTTTATGGATTCTATCTCTTAAACAAGGAAAAGAAAAATGAAACTAACGCACAAAAAGCCACAGAATCCGCAAGCGGAATCTAAAAGCGGTATCACGGGCGGAATCCCGAGCGGAGATTCAAGCGGGGGTAAAAGCGGGGATTCTAACCTTGCAAAAGCGCAAAAAATCCACGACTTAGGCTACTCTCAAAGAAGCCTTAGCACACTTGAACGGCTAAGTTCTCAAGAGTTAGACTTTATCTTAAGAGAAAAGCGCGACCCGCAAAAAGACGAGCTAAGCCGCAAAACCATAGAATCCAGCAAAGAGATAGTCAAAGGCTTTGTCTCAACGTGCGAGGCTCTCAAAAAGGCGCGGGTAAATGAACCGCTTAACCCGGGCATTAAGGTAATGGTAGAAAGTAACCAAAGCGCGCTAGCCGAGTATATAAGCGTAGGGGCGGGGGGCAAGGTAGGGCTAATCCTGCTTATACTCTCAAGTATTGCAATGATAATAGATTCTGCAATTGGCTTTGAAAAACTAAAGCGTAACAAAGAGCCGCGTAAAGATAATCAAAACAAGGGGGATTCTAAATGATTAATTGGAAAGTAGTTTCACTTTTTAGCATAGCCTTTTGCTTAAGCTTGCTTGTCATAGAGATATGTAAAGGGGGCTTGTTTTGAAACAAAACACAATTACTACCATCTTTGCAAATAAGGGTAGCGGTAAAACTATGCTAGCCACGGCGTTAGGTTTAGCACAAAGTAAGCCCGTTATCTTTATAAGCCCCATTATGCACTCTATCCCTACACACTTTAGAGATAAAGTCAATCAAAGCGAGTTACAAGAGGATTTTTATAGCGGGGTAAGCTATATCTATTACTTGAATGATTTTAACGCCTTAGAGGAGCTTTTAGGTAGCATAGCCACGATGGAAAATATTTGCATAGTGATAGATGAAATAGACTTCTACTATAAGAATATGCTAGACAAAGAGTTAGAACTCTATAAGCTTATCAACTACGGTCGGCATAGAGAGATAGACTTAATCGTGATGGCAAGGCGTTTGCAAGATACACCAAAGGCGATAGTGTCTCAAACGGACGTATTCTACATAGGGCGCATAGGGAAAAGTTATACGGATTATGAGTATATACGCAAGACGTTAGATAAAGACATCGCCGAGGATTCACAATACTTGCCGCGAGGTGATTTTATGCGGGTAGCTTTAGGGGATAACAAGGCTACTCGCATAAGGTTATCTCAAACCTTAATACATCAACTAGAAAAGGGGCTACAATGAGCTTAAAATTCACAATCAAAGCGGGGCTAAACGTTAAAGGCAATTATCGGCGTAGTAGTCGGTATCGTATTGTTTAATCTTATCAAGACTAAGATTCCACAAATTAGCTAAAAGGGGGAGTATATGAAAGCGATTTTAGAAACAGTCGTTACGGCATTGGTAGCAAGTATCGTATTTGCTAAACTCTCAAAACTCAAAAAACCAAATCTATAAGGAGGATTCTATGGCAGGCGTATTTAACGGACGTAAGAATATCGAACCAGACGGCACAGGGGCGCAGTGGCAACCAAATGGAAATGTGGTTATAGACTTAGGGCGGTATCGCAATAAGCGCGCATTGGCAATGATTTTAACCATCACAGGGCAAATCGTAGCTAAGGTAACTACTGCCCCAGCAAGCGACACAGCATACACAATCAATTATGCAGACGACCACATTTACAATCTCTTTAGCAACGTGCAAATAAAGCTAAATGGTAACACCGAGGTAAAAAACGTTACTTCACTTGCTATTTTTAGATTTATTAACACCTTGCAAAATCGCGGTAAGTTTGAATATATGGAAATCCCAGAGAGTGTAAGCATAAAAGCGGGGCAAACTCAAGGGGTAGCAGAGTTTAAGCTCGTAATCACTATACCTTTTGCAATGTTTGACCAGATAGGGGCTACACAAACAAACATCTGCACTTGGCTCTTTAATAGCTTCCAACTTACCTATAAGAACGAGCCGCAAGAAGTATGTTTCAAATCTATGCTAGCAAGAGCAGAGGGGGCAAGTGATGATAATGAGGGCGCGGCTACTCTATCCCTTGCTAATACCTATGTCAATTGCAGTAGCAAGTATTGGATAACAAGCGAGATTCAAGCAAACAGACAAGAACAATTCTTGTCTCAAATGGGTAATCTCTATGTGCAAAAGGTTATCTCAAAGGGCTTTAGCGGTGGCGGTAAGGGGCAATATATTGAACTTACCCCCAACCTATGGATAAAGGACTTTATCATAGTATTTAGAAACTCTCAAACCAACGAGCGACTAGATGGTATGATAGACAGGATTAAAATTGCAGATGGAAATAATATCCTAGTGGATACCACGCCAGAAATTCTTAAAAATGAAATGCTACAAAAGTTTAGCCTCTCGCAAATGCTATTTGGCAAAGAGCTAAGCGACAGCCCAGATGGTAAAGGCGTATTCTATGGAGTGTATCATATAGCGAGTAACTACTTTGGCGATATGAACAACTCTTTAGTATTTATGAGTTTCAATCAAATGCGCTTGACTATCGACTTTAACAATAAATTTGCAAGCGTGCTTAATGGTGCGACGGAGGAAATCCTAGTAGAGGTATATCAAAACTACGAGGATTTACCACAGCTTTTACAACAAGTGGCACTAGCAGAGGCAAACCGTACTGCACAAGCACAAGGCTAAAAAAGACACGGCATAACACAGAGCCGTGCAAAATGGGTTAATCTAATAAGGGGGATTCTATGGATTGGAATTTTGATTCTATCGGTAGTTTGGTAGATAAGGGCGTAAATATCTACAATAGCTACTCAAGTAACCAGACAGCAAACGACATAGCAAGGCAACAAGCTAATGCAAACTGGCACGCGACCGAGACGCAAAACAAAATCAACTTAAGCAATGCAAAGCTAATGCTTATTGGTGGCGTCATACTTGCTATTGGCACGGCGCTTTTTATCTTTAATCGTAAGTAGGGCACTATGGGGTGGTGGTCAAGCAAAAAAACTACAAACAACACAACTAATCTCTATCAAAACACGTCATATGGCGCGGTAACGGGGAGCAACCTCTCAAATCTCTTTGGCGGGGGCAATACCTTTAACATAGGGAGCAGTGGGAGCGTATATAATGAGGCAAACGGAGGTTTCGGAGGCGGTAGCACTACTACCAGCCCGCATAATACCGCCACAAACTCAAACACGACCTCACAAAGAGATGAGTTAGGATTCAGTGCGAGCGTAGGTGGAGGGAGTGGCAGCGCAGGCAGTGCCTCCACAGGCTTAAGCGGCGGGAGCGATAGCATAGGCGGGGGCATATCTCAAGGGGGCGGCTTATCAAGCCCGTTAATACCTCTAGCCTTAATCGGTGTAATGGCAGCGCTTATGTTAGGTAAGCGCAAATAGGCATTATTTGTAATGTTGGAGGGATTCTATGGCAAGTAATTTTGGATTAGACTTAAGTCAAACAGACAGCAGTCAAAGCAGCTCAGCGGCTACAATAGGGGATAATTCCTATTATGTAGATAATGGGATAAACCTAGACTTAAGCGGCGCGATACTTGATACAAGCACGAAATTAGGGCTTATGGGAGAGGATTTACACGCCATAGGAAATACTATCAGTGGTATTACAAATAATGCTTTTAGCGCGATTTTAGGGATTACCGCACAGAATAAAGAGGCGGTTATAGAAGCCACAAAGGGCAACTGCAGCTTAGGCATTCAAATAAGTAATATGTTTAAAACGCCTTATATGTGGTGTGTTTTATTAGGAGTTTTACTTATAGTTTTTAAAATAAAGGGGCGTAAATGAGTAACTTACTTTTTAGCAAACAAAATACAAGCTTTGCAAAGCAACAAAATCCATTGCAAAGTTTAGAATTGCCTTGCGATAGGGAATATAATCAAGTCAATTTAGGGGCGTGCGCGTATTTTTTGCTCCTTGACTACCCCGTGGATGTAAAGGTGTATATCTCACTCAATCCCGAGCGTAAGGACGCCTTTTTGGTAGATAATCGCAATACGGGCTTTAGAATTACAGACGTATATACCCGCGAGGGCGTGCCCGCACAAGTGCAAAATGTCTATCTATGGACAGAGGGCATATAACCAACTTGCAAGATTCCAAAGGCGGGGCGGCAAAAGTGCGCATAGCCTCCACTGGGGGCAATTTTTATCAGGGGACTTTTACCAGTTTACCGCCTATTTACATAGGGGCGGTTATAGCCTAGGCACGGCTTACGGGGCGAACTATAACAACCTTGCCACTTTTAAGGATTCAAACGAAACGCTAGAGTTTAGCGGTGATTTTATCTTGGATAATTTGATAAGCAGGGATAGAGAGGAAAATACAGGCTTAATAATATGGTTTATGACAAGAAGAAATGTAAGCTCAAGCACGCATTGGCTAGCGCAAGCCGACTTTATCATCTATGAGAGCTAAGACGTGGGGCTTTTTGTGGTATTTGGAATGTTTGGAATATGTTTAATTTTAGGATTTACAGGAGGTGTGATTATGAGTCAAAGTGATAGATTTAAATGCTACGGTATTAATAGCGACGCGGAGCTCACCGCCGCCATAGAATACGCGGTGCAAAACTTCGCTATGGGGGCAAATGTAGATAACTTAAGGGCTATGCTAAGAGAGACAGCCATTACAGAATCTAACTATGGCAGGGCGATTTACAACAATAAGCGCGGGTTTGGATACGGGGCGTTTCAGTTTGACTCTATAGGAATGAAGCAAGCCCTACTAGTGGCAGAATCTAAAGGGCAATTAAATAAAATTCGTCTCTTGTCTTTAACTACAAGCTTAGGAATATTCAAACTAAGTGAGGCGTTAAAGACAGCTGGGGGCGAGGCGTTAAGCGATGAACGCGTATTAAGCGAAGCAGACGTGATAAATATCTCAAACGCACCAAGATACGCGGGGAAATCGTGGGAGCAGGTTAAAGCCGAGCTACTTAATCAAAACGCGCTAGTAAGAATGTTTGATTCTATGCCCTCTTTGCAAGGCTTTGCCTTAAGCATCGTAGGTATAAGCAAGTATGCTTTTAACAGCATAGTGGAATACAAAAATCCCATAAGGGCAGCTAAAGAGGACGTAAAGATGATTTTTAAGGGCGCGGGGATAGTCTTTACCACAGGGGCGATTCTCGCTTTAGCGTGGAAGGTGGCTTTAATCTATATGGCATACAAAGCCGTGCGTAAAGGTGTATAAATGCAAGATTGGGAAAAAGAGTTTTTAGCTTTATTTGGGGAACACGAAAGGGCGCGGGAATACGCGCAAAATGTAAGGAATACAAAGAAAGCACAAGCGCAACGCAACGCGCGTAAAAAAGTGCTAAAAAAGCCCTTAATAAAAAGGGTAGAGTTAAGGTAAAGGGCTATTGTGTCAGGGGGTATATGCGAAATATCCCACGCAAAAGAAAGAAAAGGGGGCATAAATGAGTAGCGCATTATCAGTATTTCGAAATATCTTTAAAACCGCCGAGCGGGCAATAAGCAAAATCCCTAGCGATAGCGAGCGAGAGATGATAAGGGGTGAGATTACAAAGGAATTTGCCTTACTAGAGGTAGAGTTTGACAAGGCGGTAATGAGTGAAGCCACGCTAAGGTATCAAAAAGACTTAGAGAGCGGCTCTTGGCTTAACCGCCACATACGAGCTATTATAATGCTTATCTATACCGTTATAGTGATAGTGCTACCATTCATTAATAAAGTGCCACTGCACATAATGGACTTATACTCTACTATCGCTATGCTTATTTATGGATTCTACTTTGGTGGCAAGACGTTTGAAAAAACGGCAGAAATTTTTAAGCTAGTAAAGAAATAGAATGCAAACCGCACACACGCCCGACTTTGGCTTTTTCTTAATGGTGATTGACATTGATAAAGACATAAGAGCGTATAACGCGGCTATGAGTAGTTACAACCTATGGAAAAGTAGAATCAACATAAAACACTCGGTGCAGCATACGCACTGGCGGCGCTTTTTGGGCATTAAAGTAAGCAAGTATTACACATACACTACTCACATTACTTACCCACAGGCTCCAGCCCAGACAAACAAATACAACGCACAGGCACAGCAACTAAGAGATAAACTAGGGGTTTTTTTGGTTTAAAAGGTTTTTAAGTTTTTTAATGTAAGATTCAAGGCATAAAAAACCTTGCAAGTTAAAACCTGCAAGGGGTAGGTAAAAATCAGGAAACAAAGACAAAGGAATTAGCAATGTTTCAGGGCGCATTATATGATTTTGAAGCTCTAAAGTCAAGTTATGAACATCTCTTTTTAGACAAAATCGACACACAAATGCTTAAAATCGATACCTTACGTGGCATTTGCACCGCCTCGGCTGCACTAAGACTACACAAAAGATTTACACTTAAAGCAATAAAGACTGAAACAACTTCTACTGAAAACTATACTTTTCAAACTTTTATATAAAAGGCACTAGCCCTACTTTCTACTGCATTTGCATATAAAATTTACCAAAATCAAAAAATATCTATTAAGTCTAATCTGTTCTTACATTAAAAAATGTTAGAATCTGTGCGTTTTTTAATAAGGACAAAATCACATCAAGGAGTGTTTAAGTGAAAAATGTTTTAGTGCCTGTTGCAAGGGGATTTGAGGAGATAGAACTTGTAAGTATAGTCGATATTTTGCGTCGAGCTGGAGTGCGTGTAGTGATGGCAAGTTTAGATTCTCATAAACGCATACTTGGAGCACATCATATTGTGATAGAAGCAGATTCTGTCCTACCCGAGCTTGATATGGAGGATTTTGACGCAATTGCTTTAGCTGGAGGCTATAATGGTATGCAGAATCTCGCTAGTAATGAGCTTATCAAGCTCTGGCTTACCACTTTCAAGCAAGAGCAAAAGCTCATAGCTGCTATTTGCGCTTCCCCTATCGTGCTTGATAAGGCTGGGGTGCTTGAAGGGGATTTTACTTGTTATCCGGGCTGTGAGAGCGAAATCAATATGCAAGGTAAGACAAAAAACACAAAAGCTGTTGTAAAAAATGGCAATATTATCACATCAGCAGCTCCGGCTACGGCTGGGGTATTTGCCCTTAGCATTGTCGAGGAGCTATGTGGCAAAGCAAAGGCAAAGGAACTCTACGAGGAATTGCAATTACCTCTTTTAAAAGCATATCTCTAAAATTTTAAATTTCCTTAATTTAAGCAAAACCAAATCAAAAAGAATGCAATAATGAAAAATATTTACCTAGCAGAAATAGACCCAAACACGAATAATAAAAAAATCATAAACCGCTCTCCATTCAATAGTGTAAAAGAGGCTCAAAATGCAGCTAAAAGGGCACTTAGGAATAAAAAATTGGAGAAAAATATCTACGGAATCATTAAAGTAGATAGTAAAGGTACAGAAATAAAAGGCATTTTTTACAAGAGAAAGAAACATAAAAGAAAAAAAATTACAGATAGTGAGGTAATGGCACTTCTGTTAGGCTTACTTTTAATAATCAGTCTATGGTTTATTTTATAATTTGTTTTGCCTACTCTATCCTACTCTACTTTGCGCGAGTTTAGCCATTTGTGAAGTATCGCCCATCAGGCACAATCGCCAAAACTTGCCTAGCGATTTTGTGCCTTAATGGCAACGCTAAAGGGAGATTCCAAATTCTAGCATACCTATTGCGGATTAATATCCTTTGTGTAGCCCACGCTGACTTTTGCCATAAAGTTTGTCCCTCGTAGCTTTGAGGCAGTATTGGTATTAGCAAATACATAATCGCCATTTAAAAAGGTATAAAATCCCGCGAGATATTCTATACTTGAAGTGTCGCCCATAGGAAGGAAGCCCTCTAACTCTCCTCCAGCAAAATGACGGGAAAGCCCTATTCCCTTGCTTTTTAGATTTGTAGAGAAATTATCCCAGCCATAAACAGCATTGATAAATAAAGGCATTTTTGCACTTGCGATATTCACCCCAATCTTAAAATAAAAATCAGTGAATAGCGAAAGATTACTTTTGCTGTATAGATCAGATTCAAAGTAAGCTCCAGAGGCTGTAGCACTGCCTAACCCTACTTTGCCACCAAGTTCGGAAGCAAGACGGTTCTTAAGAGTGCCACGTGCACTAAAGGCGAGATATCCTCCTACACTGCTTATTTGCGCATCTTTAGAATCTAGATTATGATAGGCTCCTCCAAGCCCTATGCGGAAGTTTTTGCAATTTGAATCAGTGCAGTCCGTGGCAAAGATAAGGCAAGGGAGTAATGCTAAGATTCCCAAAGAAAACAAAGATTTTGATTTGAAAGCAAACATAAGATACCCTCCTTTTTATATAGGTGGGGTGGTTTTTACCACCACCCATTTTTATCGCCGATTTTTTCTACTGCTAAAACGATAAGTCCAGCGGTTAATCCACCCCAAAACTCACCTTGAGTTTCTTGCATTTCTTTTTCGCTCAAAGTCTCTACATTGAGATTTTGCACATTATCACCAAAAAGCAAAGCTTTTTCACTTTTTTGCAATTCCCCTGCGTTGGAAGCTATACCCTCAACAGCCGCTAGGCTAGTCGCTCCAAATAAAACTGACACCAACAATAAAGCACAAATCTGTCTCATAACAGACCTCCTAAAAAAATTTTGTTTCACCTTGATGTTTCAAAGGAAATGATTACATTATTAGTAATAATTCCTAATATTATGATTAAAAAAACGAATTTGTATATTAAAGTTACAAAAAGTAAAGTATTTTCTAACTTTAGGCTTTTTATAATATATAGAAACTTTGCCCTCCCCCTAACCCCCTGCAATACTTACCACCGCCAAAAAAAAAGGGGGGGGGGGGATAAGAGATGAGCTCACCTTCCGCAAAAAAAGGGTGAGAGATAAAGTAATTTTCCGCGAGAGAGGGGGAATGAGTAGGAGCCAAATCCACAAAAAAAGAAAAAAGAATTGAGTGGGAAACGAATAAAACCCTGCTTTTGAAGGGGTGCAAAAGCAGATTCTACCAAGGAGAGAAAAGAAATAACCTCTTATGCAAAGAAATTTAAAGCAATCTCCATAAAAGAAGGGTTAAAATAATGCCACTGCCCTATGATAGCTCTAGCATTCTATCTAGGGCGATTTTTGCCCATTTTTGAATCTCATTGTCTAAAAACACCTCATTTATAGGCTTTTTATCCTCATAGGCTAAAAGCACATCGCGTATGTCCTCTAAGGTGGTTTCATTCATCGTAGGGCATTGGGGCTTACTCGCACTTAGCACAAAGGTTGTTTGTTTGCCATTATATTTAGGGCGCAGACGATTAACGAGGTTAAACTCCGTCCCTACGGCTACTCTCTGCTCTAGTGGCAAATCTTGGACATATTTGATAATTTGACTAGTCGAGCCTACAAAATCCGCCATTTCTACGACACTAGGGTCGCATTCAGGGTGAAGGGCGATTTTAATATCTGCAAACTTATTGCGGTAGAATCGCACATCATCGGGCGTGAAAAGCTGATGCACAGAGCAGAATCCATCATAGCAAATCACTTGTGCTTCCCTCATCTGCTCTTGGCTATCCCTGCCAAGTAAGGCAGAGCTTTTGCCACTTGCCCGAGCGAGATTCTCTCCTAAACATCTATCGGGCAGAAAAAAGATTTTTTTGCCCTTTTGCAAGGCGAAGTCAAAAATCTTTTGCGCATTCGCACTCGTGCAGACAAGCCCACCCATTTGCGCGACTTTCGCCTTGACATCGGCATTTGAGTTGATATAGGTAATAGGAAAGATAGAATCTTTGTCTATGCCATAAGATTCTAAGGTTTTAATACTCTCATCATAATAATCGCTATCTATCATTCTTGCCATTGAGCAGCACGCTAAACGGGGCATTATGACGCGTTTTTGCGGAGCTAGGACTTTTACACTCTGCCCCATAAAAGCCACACCGCAAAATACAATAAGGGGCTTTTCACTCATACTTGCCTTACGCGATAGCTCTAGGCTATCACCGCATAAATCTGCTAGGGCTACAATCTCATCTTTTTGATAATAATGCGCTACCAAAAGCCCATCGAGCTTATGGAGCAAATCCTTGATTTCATTATAAATATGAGCCGACATCTTATCTTTCCTTAAATGTAGTGATTTTATAGAATCTTATGCGTATGTGCCTATATCTTGGGCAAATTTCACCTTTTGTCCAATGTTAATATCTGGAATCATCTGTTCCATAAATAGCACGATAGTAGAACCCATCTTAAACATACCCAGCTCCTCACCCTTTCTAATCGCAATAGGTGTGCGATAGGTATAGCAGATATTATGTGCTTTAGCATTACTTTGAATCTTGCTTTCAAAGTGCATTACCATACTGCCCACATTGAGCGCACCTATAGCGACAAAATATACCCACTTGCCACTAGAAGTCTTGGCTACTACTACCACACGTTCATTTCTCACAAACAAATCTTGATTTTTGCGCAATGATGGCGTATTTACAGGGAGCAATTCTCCACCAAAATACCGCACCTCATAAATTTCCATATCACAAGGGGCGTGATAGCGATGATAATCCCTTGGAGAAAGGTAGAAATTAATATAATGCAGCTCCCTATCAAGCTTTTGCCCTAGAAGTTCTTCAACAGAATATTCCATACCCTTGATTTGTAGGGCATTTTTTTCACTTGTTTTGCCTATTTGTGTAATCAGCGAATCACACGGAGAGATAAGCACGATAGGATTAGGATTAATGCTTCGCTTAACACTCAAAGCACGAGTAAAAAGCGCATTAAGCGATGGATAAGAGGATGCAGGAGCAAACTCATCAAGCTCAATATGAAAGATTTTGACATATACGGTATTAATGAAGGTTTGCAATGGGGAAAAAAACTCATAAGAGGCGAAACGACCAAAAAGTCGCGAAACTTTATTGGAAAAATACATCTTAGCTCCTTATTTAGTATGGATTTTGGGCTTACTTTTGCGTATGGCAAAGACATAGAAAAATGGTGTATCGCATAAAGCAAGAAATGCCTTAATGCAAAAATCAGCTAGTAACATAGCCATAACCTGCTCCCACGGATAAATAAATAAAAAGGCGATATGAAAGAAAATCATCGTATCGATAAATTGTGAAATCATTGTGCTTGCGTTATTACGTAGCCACCAAAGGCTAGGAAAGCAGTTTTTAAGATAGTAAAAGAGATGCACATCAAGATTCTGTGAGATAAAAAACGCACACACACTTGCAATAGCAATACGTGCTTCACTTGCTAAAAGCGAGGGAATAAAGGCGAGAAGTAGCCCCACCCAAAGCGTTTTAAGCACCTGTGGCTTGTTATATTTTTCGCTCAAAATATCCATCAACAAAAAGCTTAGCGGATAAGTCAGTGCACCATAAGTAAGAGGGGTCCCAAGCACAGGATACTGCACGGTGTAATTTGCTAACACAACAATACAAGCAAAAAGTATCGCTGCACCTGCAAACACCCAAAAGTTCATTGCTTTCACCTTGCCTACTCCTTTATCTCATCAGTTAAACTTAGCTGTTCTAAGATTTGATGTGAAAGTTGCGAATTATAGCTAATCAGGCTGTTTTTTAGCTGAAGTTCCCAAGAGTTAAATCCTTCGCGCATTTCCCTTTTAAACTCATCTTGATTAATAGCCTCATCAACGCTATTAATCGCATAATCGCTCGCGACAAAAAAGCCTATCGCACATAAGGGAGCAAATCCCCCGCATAAAAGTGAGCCTCCCCCTGCGCTAATCGCCCCTCCCAATCCCTTTTTCGCTACACTTTTACTCACAACCTTTGCACTTGTCTTAGCAATGGCTTTACCTGAAGCCTTAAGTATCATCGCCCCTGCCACACTTGCACTTAGAAGTGCTGCTACACCATCAGTAGCACGAGGATTAAGCAAATTGAGCTTTTGGGTAAATTCATCAAAAGAAAGCACTTGAGCGATAGGGATATTATTTGCATTTTTATGCACTTTAAAAAAGCTAAAGCTCTGCTCTAGGCGCGTTTTGAGTGCTTGGAAATGTTTATCATAAAGGGCGTTAAGATGTTCTTGCAAATCATAGGGTGTATGAGCTTTGAGTAAAAATATAAATTGCTCTTGAGCTATATCCTCACCCTTGCCAATAGCCGCATAAAAAAGCCTTGTGTATTCGCCATAAACGCTAAAATACCATTGTGAATACTGGTCTATAATCATCTCTTTTTGGACCAAGTATTCATTGAGGATAGATTCTATATCAGTATTGAGCTGAGATTCAAAATCTGTGAGATTTGCTTTGATTTTTGCTTCTAATGCGGGTAAATCATTCATACGTATAAGGCTATCCACCCCTTGCATACTCACTTGGATATAGGATTGATTATGTTTTAAAATCTGTGTGCTTAAAAGCGGCGGATAGGGCTGATTCTTAGCTAATGGCTGCAGGTGAATACTGATATTAAAGGCAATATATACAAAAATGAGAAAAAACACCATAGTAAAGAATTGTTTAAAAGAACGAGATTCTGTGAATGTAGTAGAAGCATATTCCTCTTTTGTAAGGGCAGAATCCTTAGGGGCAGATGCTTTAGGCGATACACTTCCTATGCAAAGTAATGCAAAACTCGCAAATGCCGCGAAATACCCACAGGCAAATAACACATCAAGGGCGATATGCAAGTAAGTATCGGCGATATTAATATATAATGTATCAAGCAATGCCTTTTTAAGCAACACAAAGCCAAAAAGCTCCTGCCATAAACGGCAGGACATCTGCATAATGCCATAATTGTGCATTAATGTGTAGTAGTGGCTTTGCGTATCACTAATGTGCGAGATAGAGGGGGCAAAGCCATTGAGGGCGATTGTTCCTATAAACGCTAGAAAGGCACAGATAAGGGCAGTATATTTTTTAGCCAATATCGGGGCAAAATCGGCATTGAGATTAGCATTACAGAGGGCATATACGATTTTGTAGCCATAAATGCTACAAGGTACAAGGAGACAAAAAATCAATATTTCGCTACCGCTAGGAAATACAAGCATTAAAAAAAGGGATACACACCCTGTAAAAGCGACAAAAACGCTCACTATTTTTGTGAGAAAAAAGCGTCCAAAATAACGATATAAGAGAGAATCAAGCTTGTAATAAGCCTTGATTGTAGCTTGTTTTTTTATCTTTAAAATTTCATAACTATAAATGTATAGGGCAATAAAGATTCCCAAAAATGCGATATAGAGTAATCCACACAAATGTGGATAGAATCCTACACACAAGATAGCTATGATACTACTAAGAGAGAGTGTAAAAGCAAGTAGATATTTCATTGCTTTATAGATCCCCTACCTTAGAGGAGGCAAGGGAAATCGAAGTTATTTTGTAATAGCTGTAAGGTAGATTTCTACGCGGCGATTCTTCGCTCTGCCTTCAGCGGTAGTATTTGAAGCCACAGGATTCTCCTGTCCAAGCCCATCAACCACGAATCGCTCTGTCTTAACACCTTGATTTTTAAGATATGTAGCCACGCTTTGCGCTCTTTGCTGAGAGAGTGTAAGATTCTTAGAGGCGCTGCCTGTGCTGTCTGTATAGCCCACTACGCTAACGATAGTCTTTTCATAGTTGTTAAGCACTTTTGCCACAGAATTAAGCACCTTGTAGAAATCCCCGCTTAAATCAGCACTGCCAGATTTAAAGGCAATATCGCCGGGCATATTGAGCATAATCTCATCTCCATTTTTAGTAACGCTCACACCTGTGCCTTGAAGTTCCTCACGTAGCTTTTTGTTTTGTATATCCATATAGCCACCCACTGCACCACCCGCTAATGCACCTACTCCTGCGCCAATAGCTGCACCTTTAGCCCTATCCTGCTTGCCTACTAATACACCAATTCCTGCACCTACTAATCCCGCACCAATAGCCGTTCTACTCACTTGAGATTCACCTGTAAAAGGATTTGTGGCGCAAGCTGCCATTAAGAGCGCTCCGCACACAGTAAGAGAAATCCGTGAAGTCGTTGTTTGTATCATAAAAATCCTTCTTGTAATTTAAAAATTTCAAAGTCGCGCATTATAAGCAAAAAAATTTTGTTTTTAGCTTAAAATTATCAGCACAGGGCAATTTAATTCAAAGTGGGAAAAAGCATTTTGATACAGCTAGAGAGGGCTTGTTTGCGATGAGATATAGCATTTTTAGCACTTACTTCAAATTCTGCTAAAGTCTTTTTGAGAGGATTTGCAATATCAGGCACAAAGATAGGATCATAGCCAAAGCCCTTATCTCCCCTTATCTCGCTTATGACCTCGCCATATAGCACACCTTCACAATGCTGCACTTCACATTGTGCCAATGGCGGCAGAGGCAAAGATTTGATAAAAATAAATGCAATATGTGCAACAAAAAAGGCAGATGTAGGAGCAAAGGGCTTGATTTGTTCTATAAGGCATTGGAGATTTTCACTATCATCACTATTTTGCGTTGTGTGGGAAAAATGCCTATATCGCGCATATCTTGCACTATAAATACCCGGCTCTCCATTGAGTGCAGGGATACATAGCCCACTATCCTCGGCGATAATGGCAAGAGGAGATTCTAAAAATGATAGAGAATCTGGCGCATTTGTATATCGCGTATATAATGCCTGATAAATGGCTTTTGCCTTAAGCGCGGCATTTTGGGCAAAACTCTTGCCATTTTCTAAAATCTCTAAAGGTTCTAAAATCTCGCTATATGTATATATTTTTGCATTTTTCCCTTCTAGCATAGCGTGAAACTCGCGGATTTTGTGCTGATTACCTGTGGCTAAAATAATCGTCATTTCTGCTCCTTCAAATTTAATGCCAATGCTTAAAAGATGGTAGGATCTGCCTTTGCCGCGTGAATGTACCAAGTTTACACACTTTGATTCTATGACGTGCAGCCTTTCTCTTAAGCCTTAAAAAGTCTTTAGAATCTATGGCAATAAGCATTTCATAGGATTCTCCACTTTGCAATAATGGCTTTAAATACGGTGCAAAAAATGGCATACAAGGCTTAAAGAAAAGATGATTTATCGCGCAAATGCGGGTGATTTCGGCTAAGATTCCATCAGATATATCCATACCGCCCTTAAGGAATGGAGCGCATTCACGGATAAATGGAGCGCGAATATGCGGAGATAAGAATCTCCCTTTTGCTTTAGCAATCCTACCATTAGGTAGATTTAATAGATTTTTTAGCACTTTATAGCATTGAGTGATAGTATTTTGAGGATACCTGTCATTTGTGTAGCATAATATGCTTTTGGGCTTTATTCTATCGCGATAAAGTGTGTGCTTGTGTGCTTTGCCAAAGAGTGTAATGTGGATTTGCATTTTTGCCGCGCTAATGGTATCTCCACCGATAAGCCATATATGATACTTGCGGCAAAAATCACCTATTCCTCGCACAAATGCCTTGATTTCAGCCCTCCCCCAATCCTTTGGCAACGCCACGCTTAAGGCAGCATAAAGCGGTGTGGCATTCATAGCGATAATATCGGAATAATTGACTAAAAACGCCTTTGTAGCGAGTTCATAAGGAGAAAACCAATCGCGCAAAAAATGCACCTCCTCACAAAAACTATCCATACCTACAACAAGCGACTTTATAGTTTGTGTGTGTGTGTGGGATTTGTGTATATGGGCTTTATGTGGGAGCAAGTATGAGGGCAAGGGGTGTATATCTAAAATGCAGCAGTCATCACCCACACCCCTTGTGATACCCTCTTTTTCAAGCAAGGTGAGAAAGTAAGATTCCCTATCAAAGCCCTGCATTATGAATCTAGTCCTTGATTTTCAAACTCAAATCAAGCCATTTAGCCTGATGTATGAGTGAGCCTACACTAATGGCATTAACGCCGCTTAGCGCGTATTCTCTAATATTATTGAGATTGATATTCCCACTCGCCTCTAGGGTAATATGCGGCGCATTGACATTACGATAAGCGACAACCTCCCTAATCTGTGCTAGTTTCATATTATCGCACATCACTACATCAACCCCTGCTTCCATAGCTGCTTTAGCAGCATTAAATGTATCGCATTCTACTTCAATAGGACACATAAATGGCAGTTTATCCCTTGCATTGCTAATAATCGCCTTTAAATCCGCTATATGTGCTAAATGCGTATCTTTTAACATCAACATCGTATCTAATCCAAAGCGATGATTATGTGCCCCGCCATTGCGGATAGAATATTTCTCAAGCTCCCGCAGCAATGGACGAGTCTTACGTGTATCAAGGAGTTTCACAGGAGTATCTTTTATCAAAGTGCTATAATGATGGGCGAGAGTGGCTATACCGCTACTATGAGCGAGGATATTTAAAAGCACACGCTCACATTGCAAAATCTCCACATAACCGCCCTCTAACTCGCATAAATGTTCCCCTTGATGAAAGGATTGTCCATCTTTACGCAAAAAGGTAAGATTGAGATGAAAATATTGCGCTAAGGCTGTGAGATACAACTCCCCCGAGAATATGCCATCTTCTTTAGCCAACACATAGGCTTTAGCCTTTTTCGTGGGTGCAAAAAGCGCATACAAATCGCCCCTGCCCAAATCCTCGCTAATAGCTTGAGTGATAAAAGTATAAATAGAATGTGAAGTCATAAATCCCCTTTATACATAAAACAAAGATAAAGTAGGATAATAGCATAAAATCGCAACACTCATAATTGCATAAATCTGTGTAGATTCTGCTTTAAGAGTGCTGCGGAAGTGCCAAATATAGGCTATTTAACTGGGTGGAGTTCGTTCATATAAAATTCAGCAGAGTTAATGCCCTCTTTGAGCGCCCATTCATAAGAGCAAGAGACAAAAGCCCAATTAATATGCTTCCAAAACGCTTCTAAATATGCAGGACGCGCATTTCTATGGTCAATATAATAAGCGTGTTCCCACACATCGACAACCAAAAGCGGCACTTTGCCATCAGTTACAGGAGTAGCAGCATTGCTTGTTTGCACGATTTCAAGCTTTTTACTTTGTGGGTTATACACGAGCCAATTCCAGCCTGAGCCAAAAAGCGTTGTGCTAGAAGCGAGGAACTTTTCTTTAAAGCTATCCATAGAGCCAAATTCTGCATTGATAGCCGAGCTTAGCTCTGCACTTGCTTCACTGCTTTTAGGGCTTATGCAGTCCCAATAAAAATCGTGATTATACACTTGAGCAGCATTATTAAAAAGCCCTCCGCTTGATTTCAACACAATATCGCCAAGAGCAGCATTTTCAAACTCTGTGCCTTTGATAAGATTATTGAGGTTATTCACATAGGTTTGATGATGTTTGCCATAGTGATATGAGAATGCCTCCTCGCTAATAAAGCTTCCAAATTCGTTCGTGCCATAAGGCAATTTACGTAATTCAAACATTTTTTTCTCCTTAAAATTTATTGTTTGCTTTTAAGCAACCATATTATAAACAATTTTTTTAACTTTTTGCTATACGTTGAAAAGCAAAAGTAGCAAATGTGCCTAGAGCTACTCTCCTTAGTGATAGCACTATCTTGTCTTTTTAAAGAAGCTTTAGTCTCCTCCCACCTCCTCCACAAAAAAAAAGGGGGGGGGGGGGCAAATGGCGAATCTTCTACAAAAAATAAAAGAGGAGATAGGAATAGATTTAAGGAAGCCTTTATTAAGAAAAAAGAAATTAAAAGCTCCTCTCTTACAGAGGGTGAGAGGTATATTTTAAAGCGGAGGTAGGATAATATCTTTTCTATATGCTTAGGATAATTTTATTCTAAAGGCTCATATTTTGGCATAGATTCTAGCACTTCTATGGTATTTTAAACTCTATTTTCTTAAACTTATAACAAAGGCAAGAGTAAAGTTTTGAGAAAGAGCTTGTATCAAAAATGCAAAAAATGGAGATTCAAATAAAACAAATGAGTTCTACTCAAAGAGAACATTTAATAAAAACCAGTCATTCTATTTAAACTCACACTTGATAAAAAGTATCAAGCCCTACTCTACACTGCTTTATATCGCCTTTTTGGCATAATGTATCTAAGAGTGCTAAAGTTTGAGAATCAAACATATTTTGTGCGTCTTTTATGCTTAATGGCCTGCGTTTGATTAAGCCTAGTAATTGCTCTTGTGTGTAGGATTTAGCCTGTTGTGATGATATATTGTTTGAATCCTTGCGTTTTGGGAGATTGACTTGCAAATGCGGATAGGCATAAAAGCATTGTGCAAGCGTCTCTAATCTCTCATCGCTTATCGCCTCTACTTTGTAAGCTGGTGGGCGGTCGATACTGCCTATATCTACACGACAAAGTGGCAAACTCGCTAAAAATGCGGCAATTTCTTGCGCTTGAGAAAGGCTATCGTTTATGCCTTTAACGAACAGCACTTCAGCCACAATCTCTCCCTTAAATTCCTCGCAAAAGCGCACAATGCCCTCCTTGATAGTTTCTAAAGAAAGGCTAGAATGCGGGCGGTCGATACGTTTAAACGCCCTTTTCTCTAAGCTATCGCAAGAAAATTTAAGAATATCAAGCCCTTGAAGCGCCTCACGTATATCTGCTTTCCATAGAAGCGAGCCATTAGTAAGCAAGAGTAATTTTATAGAATCTGGCACTATCTTTTTAAGATTGCTAATTAAGTCTTTGAGATGTGGATAGAGCGTTGGTTCTCCATTGGCAGTAAGCGTCAAAACATCGCATTGATGCATCTCTAGGGCTTTTTTCACAGATTCTATAATTTCTTGCAAAGGCACTACATCACCCATAGAATCTACACTTTTAGCCTTTTGTAGCTCACAATACACGCAGTCAAAATTGCATTGCTTTATCTTAGGGGATAAATCAACCCCTAGTGAGCGTCCAAATCGCCGTGAATGAACAGGACCAAAGACAATTTCCATATTACTCCTTAAAGTCTTGCAGGGCTTTTATTAGGGCAAAAAGTATAGCATATTTTGCATTATGGTAGAAAACTTAACTTTTTAGGATAGAATCCACGCTTTGAAACACTCTATATTAAGGGCTATACTTGAAGATTCTATCCGCACATAAGACTATGACGCTCTGCTACGCGCTTCCTCTTATAAGTTTATTTTATGGCTGCTCTACCTCCACTCAAAATGCAAATATTGCAATAACCGATGATCCACAATACGCAATGCGACAAATCGCTGGAAATCAGCTTAGAGTCTATGGCAATGATGAAAAGGTGCTTTTGCGTAATATCAAAGAAGCTAAAAGACAATATGCCAAAATTACGCAGACTCTAAGCGGCAATATCGCTAAACGATGGAGCAAAGAAGACATCACATTACCAAGTGCGCAAGTCTATGTAAAATACTCTAATGAATACAAAACAAGGGTGAGTGTGAATTTTGCCACAGGAGCGATTCGTATAGAAAGTATCGATGGGGTGAATACGCTAGAAAAGGCTATTGTCAATACACTTTTAATGTCGCAAAACCCAAACCATATGGATTTGTATTCAAGTGGTGATGTAGAGATTAAGGGAAAACCCTTTCTTGCTGGGCTTGTCAAGGATAATGAGGGGGAGGATATACTTAGTTCTTGGCGAGCACAAAAATATGCTAAATATCTCATAACAAACGCCCTCAAAACACGCAATGATGAGAGGGGGAAGCTTGTCAATTATGTCGATTTGCAAATGGTGGGGGATTATCAAAGCAAGAGCGAACACAAATATGAAGCCATAGTACAAAAATATGCACATAAATATAATGTCCCCCCTGCCCTTGTGCTAGGTATTATCCAAACAGAATCTAACTTCAATCCCTATGCAGTGAGTGGTGCACCAGCCTATGGACTTATGCAAATCGTCCCTAGCACAGCTGGAGCGGACGCGTATGAGCTTATCAATGGCAAAAAAGGTATGCCTACAAAAGAAATGCTTTTTGACCCAGAGACAAATATTCATTACGGCGTGGCTTACCTAAGCATACTTTTTAATCGCTATTTGCCTGATGTGAAAAATAAGCAAAGTCAAGAATACTGCGTGATTGCCGCTTACAATGCGGGGGCTGGAAGTGTGCTAAGGACATTCCATAATGACAAAGCACAGGCATTTGCGCGTATCAACGCCCTTAGTCCCACAAGGGTGTATGATACACTTCATTCTAAGCACCCATCTAGCGAGGCAAGACGCTACCTTCTTAAAGTTACTACCTATAAGAAAAATTACGAGCATCTCAAATAATGCGATTAGTTGAATTTTATTCCGAGCAAAAAGCGTGTAGTTATATCGATTCTAAAAAGAGTATATTCCGCTATTTCCATATCCAAAATGTAACGCCTAGCTTTTATTATGGGCTGCTAGAGCGAGGTTGGCGGCGGTTTGGGAATTATTTTTTCACCCCGATGTGTGAGGGCTGCACGGATTGCATTTCTATCCGCACACTTATTGATGATTTTACATTTAGCAAGAATCATAAGAGAGTGCTAAAAAAGGCTCAAAATATCGATATATACATACAAAAGCCCACTATCTCACAAGCCCATATAGAGCTTTATAATCGCTATCATCAATCTATGCGGGATAAAAAAGGTTGGGAATACTCCCCCGTAACGCCTGAATCTTATATGGATATGTTTGTCGATGGGCATCAGGATTTTGGCTATGAGATGCTGTATTTTATGGATTCTCAACTTATTGGCGTGGGGCTAGTCGATGTGGTTTTTGATAGCATTACAGCGGTGTATTTCTACTATGACCATCGCTTTGCTACTTACAGCTTAGGCACACTCAATATTTTAAAGCAAATTCAAATCGCTAAGGAAAATGGCTTAAGATACTTCTACCCGGGCTATTGGATAAAGGATCATTATTGTATGGGCTATAAGGAGCGATTCACCCCCTTTGAAGTGCTAAAAAATATCCCCGATGTCTTTGAAATCCCCCTTTGGGAGATGTATGAGGGTTTAAAGGAGAAATAATGCAATTTTTAAGTGAATACCTTAGTCAAATACAAAGTATTTCACCACAGGATAAAGAGCATACCTACCGCGCTGCTTTAGAAAACCTTTTTGGCATCTTAAGGGATAATCTCGCTATACATAACAAAGCCTTACAATCTCTCCATATCAAACACGAACCAAATAACGACAAAGAGGGCAGAGGCGCACCTGATTTTTTGATACAAAATCAAGGCTTGGTGATTGGTTATATTGAAAACAAACGCGTCAATGCGGACTTGGATTCCATAGCCCAAAGCCCACAGATTGAAAAATATCTGCGACTTAGTGATAATCTAATGCTTACGGATTATTTGCGATTTTGCCTCGTGCGTAAAAATGATAAAGGCAAAGTGCATATCGTGCAGGAATATAGAATCTGCGATTTAAGCCAACTTAAAGCCACTCTTAAAAACAGAGCACTTTTAGAATCCAAAGAAAAAGAATTGACCGAGCTTTTCAAACTCTTTTTTACTTTCAGTCCAAAGCCTATTATCACTGCACAAGAGTTTGCTTCTACTCTTGCTCAACGCACACAGATTCTAAAAGATTCTTTAATAGAGGCGCAAGAAAACCCCCATATCACAAGCCTTTATGAAACTTTCAAAGAACAGCTTTACAAAGAGTTGGATTTCACAGAGTTTGCCGATAGCCTCGCACAAACACTCACTTATAGCCTTTTTCTTGCAAGGCTAAATAATACGAGTGGCAAGGAGATTGATTTGTATAATGCCAAAGCCTTTATCCCTAAGTCTTTCCCACTCATTCGTGCGATGAGTGGATTTTTAGACAATTTAGAGGATTTAGATTCTATCAGATGGCTTATAGAGGAGATTTTGTATATTATCAATCACATTGACATTGCAAGTATCATTCAAGAGCTAAACAAAGTGAAAGAAAAGGACTTGTTAGGGCATTACACCATGCAATTTAAGCACAAAGACCCTTATTTGCACTTTTATGAGACTTTCCTAAGCCAATATGACCCGAGATTGCGTGAGATTCGCGGCGTGTATTACACTCCTGCAAGTGTAGTGAGCTTTATCATTAATGCCATAGATTCTATACTTAAAACAGATTTTGCCTTAAAAAATGGCTTGGGTGCGAGTTTGGAGAATGACAATATCACGCTTTTAGACTTTGCCACAGGGACAGGGACATTCCTGCTTGAAGCTTTCCGCAAAGCCTTAGAATCCACCCCTAAAGATAGCGCAAGATATGAGCCCAAAAAGCTCTTAAAGCAATTCTTTGGCTTTGAATTTTTGATTGCTCCTTATACCATCGCACATTTAAAGCTTTCCCAAAGTTTCAAAGAAGAGTTTAACGCACCTTTGCAAGAAAATGAATCGCTTAATATCCGCCTAACAAACACACTTTATTCCAATAAAGAAAAAGATGAAGCAAACAAGCAAAGCAACCTTTTTGCAGGAATGATAGAATTAGCAGAGGAGTTTAAAGAAGCGCAAAGAATCAAAGAAAATGCCATTCTCATCATCACAGGCAACCCGCCTTATAGTGGCGCAAGTGCGAACAAGGGCTTATTTGAGGATAATGTGCGTATCACTTATGGCTTAGAGCCAAGCGAGGCGCATTTGAGCAAAAGTGAACAAGAAGCAATCAACTTTTATCTGCAAAATCCCAAAAAAGATGCAAATCAAAAATCTACCTTTAAAACCATTCTGCAAAAGAAAAAACTCAAAAACGAGAAAAACCCCAAATGGCTACTTGATGATTATGTAAAGTTTATCTGCTTTGCTGAATCTAAGATTAAAGAACAATCAAGCGGTATCTTTGCCTTTATCTCCAACAACAGCTTTTTAGATAATCCCACCTTTCGCGGTATGCGCTATCACTTGCTAAAAACCTTTGATACAATCTATATTTTAGATTTGCACGGCAATGCGAGAAAAAAGGAAGCCACACCCGATGGAAGCAAAGATGAAAATGTCTTTGATATTATGCAAGGCGTAAGCATTAATATCTTTGTAAAAAATAGAAATTCGTCTCTTACGCAATCTTTGAATGATTGCGGCGGCTCGGCTCGGTCATTTATGCCTGATAAACTCCCATCACCTCACCTTGCAAAACATTCAAGTCTTACGCAAGATACTAGAATTTCTCGTTATAAGTCCTTAAACTCTCATTCTCAATACAGCGAAAATTCTAATGAAAAACCTCAAAAACTCGCTCAAATTTACCATTACGATTTATATGGCAAAAGAAGTGATAAAACAAACTTTTTGTATGAAAACACCTTAGATTCTATTGCTTGGGCTACATTACAGCCACAAGAGCCTTTTTATCTCTTTATCCCACAAAACGAGAGTTTAAGGGTGGAGTATGAGAAAGGCTGGAGTGTCAAGGATATATTTAAGGTTTCAGGGGTAGGAATCTGCTCCAAAAGAGATAAGATTGTATTTCAAAATTCCAAAGAAAATATAAAAAGGCTTTTGCAAGACTTTATCACAAAACCAAAAGAGGAATTATGTAGAATCTATGATATTGGAGAGGATTCTGGGGGTTGGAAGTTGGATTGGGCTATTGATGAAGTTAAGAAAAATAAAGATAATTTAGATGAATTTATAATGCAATGCCATTATCGTCCTTTTGATATGCGTTGGACTTATTATACAGATAAGAATTGTGGTTTTATGGCTCGTCCTGTTTATGATGTGTTTCAACATTTTTTGCAAAGTAAGAATCAAGCATTACTTGTTTCAAGGCAAAGCTCGGCTGTGGGTGATGATGAGATAAATACTATTGCTATTACTGATAAAATTGTAGATATTAATTTTTACCGCAGAGGTGGCGAACAAGTAATGCCTCTTTACCTAAAAAATACAGAATCTAGCAAAGAAAAAAGCACAAAAAAGAGCAAAAAAGATTCTAAATCTTGTCATACCCAAGAAGTGCAAAGTGAGAATGAAGAATCCAAAGGACAATGGGTAGAAAATTTCACGCCTGAATTTAGAGAGTTTATAGATTCTAAATACAACGAACATTTCGCTCCAGAGCAGATTTTAGGCTACATTTATGCGGTGCTATTTCATAAGGATTATAGAGAAAAATACATTGATTTTCTCAAAATTGACTTCCCAAAGATTCCATTTGTGGAATCCAAAAAGAAGTTTTTAGAATTTAGCGCATTAGGGCGGGAGCTTATGCTTGCACATTTAATGCAAGATTCGCAACAAGAGAGAGAGAGAGAGAGAGAGAACAGAAATGATGAGAATGACTTGCAATATTGGGCTAAATGTGGCAAGACAATACAAGATGAGCGGTTCTTGGCAATGTGCGATAGTAACGAATACTCTAGTAGATTTATCGCTAATGGGTGGTGGCAACACAGGTGCGGGGACAATATTCCCCCTCTATCTCTACCAAAAGGCTTAAGTATGAATATCGGTTTAGTCTGTGATAGAGGGTGCAAGTTACAAGAAATCAACAATATCTTCATCACGCAAAACATTATTGATTTGCATTTGGTGGGTAGTGGGAGCTATGTTTTTCCACTTTACATAAATGAAAGGGTAAGAAATGAGTGAGCAAATCGGCGAAGCCAAATACAAAGACCCAAAAAATAAAAATCTTAAAATTGAAAAAATCGCCTATGACCCAAAAGAACAAAAGCTTTTTGTCAATGAAAATTTACATTTTTGCGGTGTGAGTGAGGCGGTTTGGGAATATAAAATCGGTGGCTACCAAGTCTTAGATAAATATCTCAAATCCCACAAAGGCGAGGAGATAGATTATAAGCATTTTAGCAATATCATAAAGACTTTACATAAAAGTTTGGAGATAGAATCTTGCATTGCAAATATAAAATTAGTATGATAATAAATGATTAAAGAACTACCAAAGAAGCAAAAGGAACTCAAATGACTTTGATTTTAGAAAATGTCGATAAGAAATTTAAAAAATCTGTGGAAGCCTTTGCGAAAGCGATTAATGCAAAGTGTAAGGAAAGCCAAGATTCTAGCAAGTCTCACAAAAAGCCAAGCAAAAGGCTTCTAAAAGCCATAGAGGAAGTGCGAAATGGGGAAGTAGAGGTGTTTGAGGATTTTGAGAGTTTTAAAGCGGATTTGATGAAATGAAGTATCTTATAGAGCGGAGCAGGAGCTTTAAAAAATCTTTTAAGAAGCTTAACACAGGAGAACAAGAGCTTGTTTTGAAAATCATTCACAGACTTGCCAATGATAAGCCTTTAGAGCAAAAGCACAAAGACCACGCGCTTAAAGGCGAGTATATAGGCTTTAGAGAATGCCACATCAAGCCCGATTTACTTTTAATCTACCAAAAAGATAAACATATTTTAATCCTCACTTGTATCGATGTAGGCTCACATAGTAAGTTATTTTAAGTGATGATAATTACAAAGATTTCTCTTAAATATAGAGCTACAATATTTGCCTACAAAAAGCATAACTACTAAGATTCTAAAATAGGAAGCAAGATGAAGCACGTACTACAAGGGATTTATGGCATTTCAAATGAAGCCCTTACTCCCTATGAGATTCTCTCTCAATGTTTAGAATCTGCCCTCAAAGGCGGGATAAAAATATTTCAACTCCGCGATAAAAGCCATAGCGATGAGTGGCTCTATGAGAGGGCAAAGCCGCTTATGGAGCTGTGTGAAAAATATAACGCGCTATTTGTGATAAATGATAGACTAAATCTCGCCTTAAAGCTCAATGCCCCTGCCCTACATTTAGGCAAGGACGATGGGGCGATTCAAAATGCGCGGGAGCGATTTAAAGGGATTTTGGGTGCTTCAAGCTATGGAGATTTGCAAAGGGCAAAAGATTTAGAATCTTTGGGTGTGGATTATGTCGCCTTTGGGGCGTTTTTTGCCTCTCCTACGAAGCCAAATGCCCCGCTTGCGCCTTTAGAAATTCTAGAAACTGCTAAAGCGAGTTTAAACACTCCTATTTGCGCTATTGGGGGGATTAGCACTCATAACATACATTTGCTAAAAAATACCGATATGTGCGCAGTTATAAGCTCTCTATGGGAAAAAGATGATACAAATAAATCCCCCCGCACCTCAATTTTTGAAAATATATATCAAAATGCCTCTACCCTCACTTCTAGATTTCAAATCTAAATTTTATAAAAACTTAAAAATGTGCAATTTGTGGAGTTAAGATGAAACAATAAAATGGAATGAGATTTGTGCGATACAATAAACACCTTTTTTGGACAAAATGATTAGCAAAAGGCATAAGCTTCAAAAATATGCGTAATCCCTCTTTAAAATCCAAGCTACACAAGACTTAAAAAGCAAAGGAGATTTTGAGCTTATAACTCTTTTTATTTAAATAAAGCATCATATATCGGCTCTGTTCTTCCCGGCATAAATATAAAATTTTAACTCGATAGAAACAAATCACAAAAGCATTCTGTCTATGCTCTCAAATTTTCCCAAAATACTTAGTATTAAGTATTTTTTAAAGGTTTAGAAACTATATTAATCCATTTCAAAGGAGGCATTATGTTTCAAAAAATCCTTATTGCCAATCGTGGTGAAATCGCCGTCCGTATCATTCGCGCGTGTAGAGATTTACATATCAAAAGTGTAGCTATATATGCACGTGCTGATAGAGATTGTCTACACGTTAAAATGGCTGATGAATCTTATGAAATCAGCGATGACCCGCTTAAGGGTTATCTTGACGCGGACTTGATTGTAGAGACAGCTCTGCGAGCGGAGGTTGATGCGATTCACCCCGGTTATGGATTTTTAAGTGAGAATGCCGCCTTTGCCAAAAAGGTGCAAGAAGCGGGAATTGTGTGGATTGGACCAGATTCACAAACGATTGCCAAAATGGGCGATAAAAACGCTGCTAGGGAAATTATGCAAAAGAATGGAATCCCTATCGTGCCGGGCACTCAACCACTCAATCAATACCCCACAAGAGAAATTGCTAAATTCGCACAAAAAATCGGCTATCCTGTGATACTCAAGGCAAGTAGTGGCGGTGGTGGACGTGGCATACGCGTGGTGGAGAGACAAGAGGACTTAATAGAGGCTTTTGATGCGTGTAAGCGCGAGGCGATGGCATTTTTCAAAAATGATGATGTCTTTATGGAAAAATATGTTGTAAATCCCCGCCATATTGAGTTTCAAATCCTTGCGGACAATTATGGCAATGTGATACATCTCTTAGAGCGGGATTGCTCGATACAAAGACGTCACCAAAAGCTTATAGAAATCGCCCCTAGCCCCCTTATCAGTGAGGATTTGCGACGTAGAATGGGGGCTACTGCTGTGGCTGCGGCAAAAGCGGCGGGTTATACCAATGCGGGGACGGTGGAATTTCTACTTGATGAGAATAACAACTTTTATTTTATGGAGATGAATACCCGTATTCAAGTTGAACACGGTGTTACAGAAGAAATTACCGGCTATGATCTCATAGGACGACAGATTCGTATCGCACAAGGCGAGATTTTAGATTTAACACAGCACGATATACACGCACAAGGCTTTGCTATTGAGGCACGTATCAATGCTGAAGATGTGGCAAATGACTTTGTGCCAAATCCGGGCAAAATCACTACTTATTATCCCGCACTTGGACCATTTGTGCGCGTGGATAGCTGCATTTATAAAGATTATGTGATACCGCCATTTTATGATTCTATGGTAGCAAAGCTCATAGTGAGGGCTTCTAGTTACAATCTCGCTGTGAATAAACTCGCCCGTGCCTTAGATGAATTCACCATTAAAGGCGTAAAGACGACTATTCCTTTTCTTATCAATATTTGCAATGATAAAGACTTTAGGCGCGGGTATTTTGATACCTCATATATCGAAAATAAGATTGATGAACTAATGCCCACACCACAATCTAAGCCCGAAGATGATATGGTAAGCGTGATTGTGGCAGCATTGAGTGCACGTTATGGAGCATAAATGAAAAATATTTATCAAAGCACCGCTTTTTTAGACAAAAGGGCTTGTGAGAAATATCAACTCTCCCCTGAAATTTTAATGGAAAATGCCGCTTGTGCGTTAGAAACACTCATTGGCACACTCACGCACAAAGGCAGTGTGATTACGATTCTATGTGGTAGTGGCGATAATGGAGGCGATGGCTATGCTCTTGCGAGACGTTTGAGTGGAGATTATGCTGTGCGGATTATGCAACTCAAAGAACCTAAATCGCCCCTGTGTCAGCAAGCTTACGAACGCACAATGCAATGTGATGTGAAGTTTATTAAGAAAATTTTACCTTGCGATGTAATGGTAGATTGCGTCGTGGGAAGTGGCTTAAGGGGGAATTTAGAATCTAGTCTAAGTGATGTGCTAAAAAACGCCCAAAAAGCCGCACGTATCAATATTGCCTGTGATATCCCTAGTGGGCTTAATGAATCAAATGATGGCTTTGTTTTCAAGGCACATCACACGATATGTATGGGTGCTATTAGCCTTGTGTGCTTAAGTGATAAGGCAAAGGACTTTGTAGGCACATTGCATATTGGCAAGCTCGGCTTGAGTGAGAGTCATTATCAAGTAAGTTCTAATATCAAAATGCTTGAATCTTGCGATTTATCCCTGCCCCAACGCATACAGGAGAATACCCACAAAGGCAATTTTGGGCATTTGGCTGTGTTTGCAGGAGAAAAATGCGGAGCAGCGATTATGAGCGCGCAAAGCGCATTATCATTTGGTGCGGGACTGGTGAGTATTATTAGCGATGAAAATATCACTATTCCTAGCGAAATAATACAGGAGCATACCTTGCCACAAAAAAGCACAGCCCTTGCCTTAGGTATGGGGCTTGGCGTTGAAAAAAGTGCGGAGATTCTAAAAGATTTATGTGAATCCAGCCTCTCTTGTGTGCTTGATGCTGATGTGTTCCACACACCAATAATAAAAACATTCCTTGATGAATCCCTCAAGCAGCAGCGACTTGACTTCATACGAGAGATTATCCTTACCCCTCACCCCAAAGAATTTGCCTCATTACTCCAAATATGCGACTTAGGAGCATACACCCCACAGAAAAAGCTAGATTTAATGCTTCATTTTACACAAAAATATCCACACACCACGCTTGTGCTAAAGGGTGCAAATGTATTCATCGCTAAGGCACAAGAAGTTTATATCAATCCTCTAGGGAGTAATGCCCTTGCTAAAGGCGGTAGTGGTGATGTCTTAAGCGGACTTATAGGTGCGCTTCTAGCACAGGGCTATGGCGCCCTGCATTCTGCTATTCAAGGCTCACTCGCTCATACACTCGCAGCAAAAGCAGCACTAAAGCATATCGCCTCTTACGCGCTCACGCCTCACACACTTATAGAATCTATTCGCACTCTACATATTTCACAAAGGATAAAATAATGAATGATACATTTTCCATAGGCTCATACAACTTCACTTCACGCCTGATTGTAGGCAGTGGCAAATATAAAGACTTTGCTACTACAAAGGAAGCGACTTTAGCAAGTGGCGCAGAAATCATCACTGTTGCCGTGCGGCGCGTGAATATTATGGACAACAAAAGTGAGAATCTGCTTGAAACTTTTAAGGATACCACGATTCAGTTTTTACCAAACTCCGCTGGTTGCGTCAATGCAAAAGAGGCAATCACACTCTTTCGCCTTGTGAGAGAAGCCACAGGCATTAGCTTTATTAAACTTGAAATTATCGGTGATACAGAAAAAACGCTTTACCCTGATGTAATGGAGACTTTAGAGGCGACAAAGATTCTAGCAAAAGAGGGATTTTGCGTCCTTGCTTATACAAACGATGACCCCATTATGGCAAAACGATTACAAGATGCTGGAGCAGCTGCTGTAATGCCCCTTGCTGCGCCTATTGGAAGCGGACTTGGGATTCAAAATCGCTATAATATTAGCTTCATCAAAGAAGCTATTAATGTCCCGCTGATTGTCGATGCGGGTGTGGGCTGTGCGAGTGACGCAAGTATCGCTATGGAGCTAGGGGCTGATGGAGTTTTGACAAATACTGCCATAGCTCAAGCGCAAAATCCCATAGCTATGGCTGAAGCGATGAAATATGCGGTAAAAGCCGGACGCTTAAGCTATCTAGCCGGACGCATACCGCGTAAGCCCTATGCGAGTGCGAGCTCGCCCATTGAAGGTAAAGCACAACTTGTTTAGATTCTAGGTTGAATATGAAAATAAAACTACACAGATTCTATGCCTGTTTGCATTATAGTAATAAGAGTAGCTATGAAAGATAGAATCTTCACAAAAGATATTGGTAAGCAATTTGAGTTTGATGCGCAAGTGGCAAGTGTCTTTGATGATATGTTAGAGCGTTCAATCCCTCACTACAAGGAAGTGCTAGGGCTGATTGTGGATTTTTGCGCTATGAATCTTAAGACAGAAAATGCGCTTATCTATGATTTAGGAAGCTCCACAGGCACGACACTTCTAGCCCTTTATCAAGCTCTGCCCTCCTCTACACACTTTATAGGGATTGATAACTCTCAAGCTATGATTGATAAAGCCACGCTCAAGACAAAGGCGTATGGGGCAAATATCACATTTTTATGCGAAGATGTTTTTAGCTATCAATTTTTGCCCTCACATATTATTATCGCAAACTATATCTTGCAGTTTATCCGCCCTATGCAGCGACAAGCACTTTTGCAAAAAATCTATGATAGCCTTGCAGATGATGGGGTTTTGATTATAAGTGAAAAGATGAGTTCTCCACATAGAATCCTTGATAAGCAAATGATAGAGCGATATATGCGCTATAAGATGGAGCAAGGCTACACGCAAAGTGAGATTAGCAAGAAGCGAGAAGCCCTAGAAAATGTGCTCATCCCCTTTAGCCTAGCAGAAAATATAACTATGCTTAAAAATGTAGGATTTAGCGGCGTGGAAGTGCTATTTAAGTGGGTGAATTTTGGCACTTTGATTGCTAAAAAATAATATAAAACGATGGTTTTATTTGATGTTTTAGCATCTCAAAAAAATATTTTTATCTTAATGTATGATTTCTTTTTCTACACCACGAGAGCCAAGCGAGAAAGTGGGTAGGATTATTTTAATAAAACCCATACCAAATTGGCTTCATTATATGAAACTTTTATAAAATCTATTATATTTTCAATAAGGGGGGGGGGGATGCAATGGAAGCGGTAGATAAAACAAATGAAATGGAAGCTAAGCTATATGCAAAGTTTGAATCTATATGTCGCAAGATTCCCTATCCGCAGAATACAAGCTATAGAGATATGAATGAACAGGAAAGAAAGGCATATAAACAAATATACTAAGTTTTAGTGCTACAAGAATGAGACATTTTGCAGGAATGATATACGAGCTGATTAAAAATCATTGTAGAACATATATAGCTAAACTTGATAAAAAGTCCTACCCACAGGGCAAAGCATTAGGGTATTTAATCGATGATATAAAGCTACGCCACATGCTCTATTTTAGAATGCTTCTTATCATACATATCCGCTGTGCTGATGATGCTAATGACACCTATACCTTACAGCATAATCCCGATAAAGTAACACAATACATCATAAAAAAACTAAACAGATACGTACGTTATACGGGTGCTGTAAGCGCTAAGCATTCGATCAAAAAGACACAAAATGGGTTTAGACTCGCTATTATTTATACCATGCCAAAAACACGATATCCATCCTACGCCATACACGCCCTTACAGAAATCAAACGCACTCAAAAATTAGAACAATCCTCACGCACACAGAAACAAAAAGCATAAAAGCTATATAAATGGTTTTATAAACCAATCCTCAATCACTTGTTTATCTAACTTTAGGGTAAGCTATCGCTTTATCCCCTCTTTCTACTCGTGGCGCAGAGCGTCAATAGGATTAAGCCTTGAAGCGCGTTTAGCCGGTAAGTAGCCAAAAAGCACCCCAATAAATGCGGAAAATACAAAGGCAATAATAGCTGTGGGTATATCAAAAATAAAGGGAATCCCCATATACTTACTCAACGCAAAAGAGGCAAAAAACGCCCATAAAATGCCAAGCAGCCCTCCAAGTGAGCTTAAGGTAATGGCTTCTATCAAAAACTGCATAAGCACTTCGCTTTGCAATGCCCCAATCGCCATACGTGTGCCTATCTCTCTAGTGCGTTCGGTAACAGATACAAGCATAATATTCATAATGCCTATGCCTCCTACGATGAGACTTACGCCCGCAATAAGCCCTAGAAGCGCGGTAAGTGTTTTAGTAGTAGAGGTAAGCGTCTCTGCGATTTGCTTAGTATCCATAATCTCAAAAGAATCTCTATCGCCCGGGCGGACATTACGCACTTGGCGCAATATCCTTGTCAAAGCCGGGACTACTTCATCTGAATCTACACCATCTTTAGCACGAAGCATAAGGCGATTCACATAAAAGAGCGTATTAGCCCCTACCACAGAGCGCAAGAATGCCTTCATAGGCAATAGCACCACATCATCTTGGTCATTACCCATACCGCCCTGCCCTTTAGATTCTAACACACCGATACATTCACACACGATATTATTTAAGCGAATTTTCTGTCCTAAGGGATTTTTCTGTCCAAACAAATTTTTTAGCACAGATTCACCAATCATACAGACATTACTACCCACGCGATATTCATTATCTTCAAACCCTCTCCCCATACTCGTATCCCATTGTGTTACGTCAAAAAACGCCGCATTCACGCCTTGCACTTGCGTTGTTGTATTTTGGGATTGATATTGCAGCATTACGGAGCTTTGTGCGATGGGAGCGAGGGCTTCAATGTATTCTTGTGAAAGCGTTTGCACACTTTGAGCTTCCTGCATACTGAAATTACGGCGGAGATTCACACCGCTTGGATTCATCACACGTGCAGGAAAAACAAGCAAAAGATTGCTCCCTAAGGAGGAGATTCTATCACTTATCATTTTTGTAGTGCCATTCCCTAAGCTAATCATCACTACCACCGCACCCACACCAATAATCACGCCAAGCATTGTAAGGAAAGCCCGTAAAAAGTTACGCTGAATCTGTCGCAAGGCTAACGCAAAGGCATTGAGTATCATTACGCTTCTCCCACATCATACTTTGAATCACTTAGCAATCGCCCATCTAAAAAATGCAATTCCCTGCTTGCATATTTTGCCATATCCGGCTCGTGCGTTACCATAAGGATAGTAATACCCAAAGTTTGATTAAGGCTTTTAAGAATCTCCATAATCTCCACACTTCGCTTTGTATCAAGATTCCCTGTTGGCTCATCAGCAAGGAGAAAAAGTGGCTCTGAAGCAATCGCTCGTGCGATAGCCACACGTTGCTGCTGTCCGCCGCTTAGTTTAGCACTCGTATGCGAAACCCATTCCTTAAGCCCTACTTTATCAAGCGCGTTTAAAGCAATTTCCTCCCGCTCTGCCTTTTTGACACCTCGATACATAAGGGGTAATTCAACATTTTCAAGTGCCGTTGTCCGCGCTAAGAGATTGAATCCTTGAAAGATAAAACCAATATAATTACGACGCAAAAGGGCGCGTTCATTCTGCGTTAATCTAAACACATCAACATCGCAAAATAAATATTCCCCGCTCGTGCCTACATCAAGTGTGCCAAGGATATTAGCAAGGCTTGATTTACCCGAGCCACTAGGTCCCATCAATGCGACAAACTCACCCTTATCAATTTGCAAATCTACACCCTTAAGTGCCTCAAATGCACCCTCGCCTTTACCATAAGTCTTACGCACATCTTTTAAGACAATAAAATCTTGAATTTTTTCCTGCATATTGCCCTCTTATTGCACTTTTACGCCGGTGATAATGAATGTATTTTCATCAATGCCACTTAAAATCTGCACAAAACTCCCATCGCTAATGCCTACCTCGACATTTACAGATTCTGGCTTGCCATTTTTAAGAATCCATAATGTCCCACTTTTACCTCGCTGCTGTTTTTGCTTAGGAGCGCTTGTCTGTGCTCTAGGGGGACGTGGTGGGGTAAACATAGAACCTAGAGCCGATTTACCTTTTTGTGCTCCTGCCTTTTGAAGCGATTTGTTTAAGTCAAAATAAAGCGCTGCACTTGGCACAAGCAGGGCATTATCCGCTTTAGCAATAATAATATCAGCTGTGGCACTCATATCCGGACGCAAAAGGAGATTTTTATTATCCACTTCGATTTTTGCCCGATAGGTGATAATCGAGCTACTTGAGCTCGTGCTAGAGCTAGAGCTTGAACTTGAGCTGGAGCTACTGCCATCACCTGAACCAAAATTCACGCGATTAACTTTTGCGTGAAAATTTCTATCTGGATAGGCATCAACGGTGAAAATAACTTCTTGTCCTTCTTTGACTTTGCCAATATCAGCTTCCGAGATACTTGCATAAAGTATCATTTCCTCCAAGTTTTCTGCTACTTTAAATAAAGTAGGTGCTTGGAAGCTCGCTGCCACACTCTGCCCTACTTCCACGCTACGACTAAGCACAATACCATCAACAGGCGAGATAATTTCGGAGTTTTTCAAATCAATCTTGGCGCTCTCAATGCTTGTTTGAATCTCATTAATCGAGGCTTTTTTAATATCTACATCAGCGCGTGCTGAAGTGTAGCTTGTCTTCGCTGCTTGTAGCTCAAGCAAAGAGGGTGAAGCCCCACCTGTAGCGTCATAAAGCTCTTTTAGTCTATCATAATTCCACTTTCTATCAACCAAAGTCTGCTCACTTGCCTTAAGATTAGCCTGTGCGGATTTGAGCTGTGCTTCATATCGAGCAATGTTTTGATTAATCGTTTCAGGGTTAATCCGTGCTAAAACTTGTCCTTCTTTTACTTCATCATTTTCTTCGGCAAGCACTTCAAGCACAAGCCCTGAAATCACACTCCCTATTTCAATTTCATTAAGTGGAGAGAGTGAGCCAGAGGCGGAGATAGTCGATTTTATATCTCCACGTGTAGCTTGAGTAGTATCATATATAATATGTGTGCTAAAAATCTTATATATAGCCACAATACACACAATTACTGCTATGATAATACTGCTTATAATAACCCACGCAAGAGGAGTGAGCTTCCTGTGTGTTTTTTTATTACGTAAAGCTTGATATAGATTCATTGCTGCTCCCTTGTGATAGTATCCTCTTTGGTATCATCAATGCTTGAAAGTGCGAGATTACCCCCGAGTGCTTTAAAAAGTGTGATAACAGATAAGACTTCATTCGTTTTTGCACTAAATAGCTGCGTTTGCAGACTAAAATAGCTATTTTCAAGCCCTAAAAAATCATTTTTATCCAACAAACCACGAGTGCTTTTAGCGCTATTATCTTTATAGGCTTTAAGCCCAATGTCATAAACATCTTGTGTATTTTGTAGCTGACGTTTCTTAGATTGGACATCAAAAAGCGCATTTTCTACTTCACCTAAAGCAATATTGATGCTATTTTGCAATGTATAAAATGCCTCATTACTCAATTCTTTTTGTATAAGATAATTTTGCTTTAAAGAAGTGCGATTAAGTAAAGGAGTAGCAATAGAATTAGCAATTTGAAAAACAATAGAGCCAACAGAATTACCACTCGTGCTATATAAAATATCCCCTATTGAGCCGCTAAGGGAAATAGTAGGCAATCTCGCCGCATTAGCATTTGTCTGCTTATAAAGCTGTGCGTGGAGGGCATAAATATTTGCCTGAATATCAGGACGTGAGAGCAAAACATCACTTGGCATTTTATCGACATAAAATGCCCTAATTTGTGGGAACTCATACTCTTTAGAATCTAAGAAATTAATCTTTTGCTTAAGCTCCTCAAGCGGAATATTTAAAAGTGTAAGCAAAGCATTTTGATTTTGCTCAAAAGTATAAAGCAAAGATTCATAATTATTTTTTTGCGTTCGCGTATTAGCCACAATGCTTTGATAGGCATTAATATCAATCAGCCCTATTCTAAACCTATCGGTATTGATTTGCTCGATCTGCTGGAGATTCTCTAGTGTTGCCTTTGCGATTTTGACAGAATGTGCATTATCTCTTAATGTAAAATAGAGTGTTGCTACTTCAGCAATTAAGCTAATTTGCGCGTATGCGAGATTGCTCTGGGCTTGAAGATATGATTTCTTACTCGATTGGCGCAAGGCATTAAGCTTACCAAATAAATCAAGTTCCCAGCTCATACTCAAACTCGCATTAATAGAATTTGCACCCGGACGCACTATCGTGCTTTGAGAGAGTGTGCGGTTATCGATATAGCTTGAATTAAGCCCTGCATTAATCGTAGGTAGCATACTCGCAGTATTGATTTTCACTTGAGATTTGGCTTGTTTGATACGTGAAATCATTGTAAGGACATTAGTATTTTTTTCTAAAGCAATATGAAGAATCGTATGTAAATCCTTATCATTAACCAAAGCAACAAACTGCTCTAGGCTGAAGGGCTCTTCTTTGTCTTTGCTTGTTTTATTTTTTGTAGTATTTTCAGCTTTTACAGAATCTACCCTCTGTGTAGGCTTTTTCAACGATTCAAGATTGCGGAAAGATTCAGGAATATGGGTTTGCTTGGCATTTTCTTCAAGTGTAGGAATCTGTGTACTACACCCTATGTATATGAATACTAAGACACCCAACAAACATAATCGTTTCAATACTTTTACCCCTCTTTAAAGATTGTGTAATTTTGAAAAATAAGCCGGCATAGTATTAAAACAATGTGAAATTAAAGTGAAATTAATTTTTAATTCTTAAAATCACATAGCTTCAAATACCAAACTTAGAATCTTGTGTATATCAAAGGTTTTCAATGCTTAAACATCTCACTTGCTTTTTGCTCTGCCTAAACGCTCTTTTTATAATGAGTGCTTGCTCACATCATAGTGATTTACAAACCTTTAATGAATACTATTATAGCGGACAAGACATAAAAGCTTATGAATATGCCAAATCAAAAACAGGTAAAAATGGAGATGTGCTATGGAATCTACAAGCGGGTATGAGTGGTTTTAGCACACAGACAAAAGAAAACTTGATGCTGTTAGAACAAGGTGAAATGCTCTTTAGCAAGTATGAAGCCGAGGGTTTAATGGGTGGAATATTTGGCAATATCGGTGCAATGCTTGTGAATGAAAATGTAAAAAATTATAGAGGCAATATTTATGAGGGTGTAATATTTAATTACTACAAAGCCCTTAATGCTATGGCTCAAGGTAATTATGGTAAAGCTCGTGTGGAGTTTAACCGCGCTAATGATAGACAAAGACGTGCTAAAGATTATTTTAGAAAAGATATTCAAAAAGCGCTTGAAGAAGAAAATAAACAAAATGCTCAAAATTCTACGTTAAGACAGATTGATACACATAATTCAAGCAGAGCCATTTCTCCCATATTAGAGCAACAATATAGCAATCTCAAGGCTTTTCAAGCCTATGAAGGATTTATCAACCCTGCAGTAAGCTATGTATCGGCTTTATTCTTTATGAGTGAGGGGGACTATGCCAAAGCAATGGATTTATATAAAGAATCCTATGGTATTACTAAGGCTAAAGTGATTGATGAAGATTTGAAAGTGCTCCAAAGGCGCAAGAGCGGTCGCATAAAGCAAACATACACATGGCTTATTATCGAAGATGGACGAAGTGCTATGAAATATGATACATCGCTCAATCTCCCATCTTTTTATGTAAGTAGCGAGATTTTACACATAGGAGTATCCATACCTACACTTGTAGAGGGAAAAGCTACATCGAGTAACTATCAGGCTCAAAGTTATAGTGGAGAGACTTTCCAAGCTTACGAAATAAGCGATATGGATAAAGTGATTGCTAATGAATTTCAAAAGCAGCTGCCTTTTATCCTCACACGTGCTATTACATCAGCTATTCTTAAAGCCACCACACAAGCTGCTTTGAGTGATCAGCTAGGCACACTTGGGGCACTTGCAGGGGCAATCTATTCAGCCGGAACTACCAATGCTGATATACGTATAAGCACAGCCTTACCCAAACGTATCCTTGCTATGCAGATTCCTAACGATATAGGCAATTTCACACTCAAAGCCGATAGTCGCCCTTTATTTCATATTCATTTTGAATGTATTGAAAATAACAATTCTCCACAAAATGAATCAAAAAGCAAAACAAACTTGATATACTTATGTCACAAAAATGATAATATTCTCTACTTAAGACATAAAAGTGTAAATCCATTTTATCGTATTTTAAAAGGAGGCACGTAATGAATAAACACTTACTCTACACTATTGCTCTTAGTATGTTATTTGTGGCTGGTTGTGGCACATCGCCCAAATATATAGATACCGCGGATTCTAAGTCTTATACAAGTATGGGGCTTGATTATCACGATATTGAAAAGGCTGCGGTAGATAGCATGCAGTCTTTGCTCAAGAGTGCGTATGTGCGTAATATTTCCAACACAGGCTCACCAAAAGTATTGATGATTTCAGATGTTATTAATGACACTATGCAAAATATTGATACCGATCAACTTACAAGAAAAATTACACGCGATATGCGTAATAGTGGAAAGTTTGCACTCACTCTTGCAGTAGGAGACAAAAAAGACAAAGGTATTGCTATGGGGAGAAGTGTGCGTGATGATGATGAGTTTGACCAACACACTACGATTGAAAAAGGCACACTCAAAGCCCCTGAATATTCACTATCAGGTAAAATCGTGCAAAAAAATACTAAAATCGGCTCAAAGCAACGCACAGATTATTACTTTCTTCTCACACTTACGAATCTTAAAAACGGATTGGTAGTCTGGGATGACGAAGTCAATATTATTAAAGTTGGCTCAAATTCATCAGTGAGCTGGTAATTTTATTTTATAACAAAGGGATACAATGCAAACACAAGTAAAACATATTTTGGCAGGGAGTATTGCAGCAGTGCTGTTTATTGCAGGTTGCGCTAACAAAGATGACGCATTAGGAGAAGGTGCAAAAAAAATCGATAAAAAAGCGCTTCAAGCTCTTAATATTCAAGGTGCCCCAAATTGGGTTCTTAATGGCGGACAAGGCGATATGAGTGCGGTAGGGATTGCCGATATTGTCAATGGAGATTTAGGCTTTGCCCGCACAGAAGCTTTAGCTCTCGCTCGTGATGAACTTGCTCGTCAAGTAGGCACAAAAATTCAAAACACCATTAATCGTGCAGCGAACGTAAGTATGGGGGCTTCAACTCAAGATGCGCAAGTGAGCAAAACAAGTAAGCAAATTACAAAACAAACTGTTTCTCAAACATTAAGTGGCACCAAGCAAACAGATACTTGGATCACCAAAGATGCAACAAAACTTTTTGTTCTCATTAAGCTTAATCCAGAGCTTAAGGCCAAATTGGAAGCAAATGTAAAAAAAGAAATTAATAAAAGCACTCTTCATACGCAAGCCAAGCAAGACGCAATTAATGCCGTTAGTGCAACCTTATCTACTGCTGAATAGTAGCACTAAAATAGAATGCTATCACTGCGTTTTGTATGCTTAATTGCATTTATTTGCATATATGGAGGCTGTGGGGCTTCCCCATCTAAACCTCCATTGTGGTATGGCAAAAGCACAATAAGCGATCAATCCTTAATCGGTTTTGGGAATGATAAGAATCTTGATTCTGCAAAGGCAAAAGCCTTAAGCGATATTGTTACACAACTCAATGTACAAGTGAGTTCGCAATTTACCTCCACTACCCAAAGGCAAGATTTTCAAACAAGCCATAATGCAAGTAGCGATGTCTATCTTGATAGTGCAAATATCAACCTTAATGATGTGCACTATACAAAGAGTGCATTTGAAAATGGGCAATTTTATATTCAGGCAGAAATTACAAAAAATGCTCTTATCGCACAATTCCAAAAAGAATTTGATGTAGCCTATAATAAGCTTAATCCCGCCAATCTAAAGAAATGTAGGATTCTCTCTATTAAAGACAAAACACGTCTTGCAAAAATACTCAATACGCTACATCTTTATGCAGATTTACTGCAAACATTAGGCAAAAGTAGCAAATCCCTCAGCAGTTTTGAATCTATACTGAACGCAAATACACCCCTTCCTTTAGCACAACTTCTCATTGAAACCAATATGCCAAATGATAAAATCAGCAATGATTTAGCAAAAGAATTAGGGTATTTCTATCGTATCCAAAACAATGCAGCACACACACTCAAGGCAAAAATCCAAATAAGCAATACAAGCAGTGAAAACGCAAAGATAAACATACTCTTTAGTATACTTGATTGTTCTAGCAACCCTATTTTTAACACAAATGTATCTTATGAAGCAATAGACACCAAAGATGCCCTATATGTTGCTTCCCAACGCGTAAGCATACAGCTCTACAAAAAAATACAAGAGTGGATAGAGGAATAAACCAATCTCTAGTTTATAGCTATCCTCTTAGAATCTTCACACAATCTTTAATAGAGGCAATGAGATACTCTATATCTGCTACATTATGGGTATAATGGATACTTACACGTAGCCACATAGGCTTTTTAGCTAATGTACCCTCAGGCATAAGATAGTGCCCATAAGGTCCCGCGCAACTGCACCCTGCACGTGTTTGAATCCCATATTTTTTACTAAGCAGGGCGCATAAATCAAGGGGTGAGATTGAGCCGATATTAAAGCTTACAATACCCAATCGCTCAAGTGATAAATCTCCATAAATGCTTACTGCAGGGATTTTAGCTAATTCGTGTAAAAATACCTCTGTAAGAATCTTCTCCCTCCTTGCTATCCAGTCTAACCCCACCTCATTGCGCAGCTGATAGGCTAATGCTGCATAGAGTAAGCCCAATATATGCGGCGTGCCAGCCTCTTCGCGCAATTTTATATCATCAATAAAGCAATGTGTCTCATCATTAGCATATTCCATCACTCCACCACCGCTAAAGCTTGGCGGCAAGGCATTATCAAGCAATGATTTACGTATAGATAAGATTCCACAAGCCCCCACACCACCTAAAAGCTTGTGTGGTGCGAGAAAAGCCGCATCAAAATGAGTAGAATCTACCACCATATAAGGCGAGGAGCTAGCCATATCAAGTGCGATAATCGCTTTATGTTCGCGCAAGAGCTTCACACAAGATTCTAAAGGTGTGAAAATCCCTGTAACATTAGAGGCAACATTCAAGCTTGCAATAATCTTTTTATCTTTCAAATCACATAGTATATCTTTAAGATGAGCTACATCGGGCAATCCACGTTTATCAAATGCGATTTTATGCACGTGGCAAAGCCCCTCTTTGTAGCTTATTTCATTAGAATGATGTTCAAATCCGCTCATAATAATATGTGGCAGATTTAGCATATTTGTCTGTATATCGTAGTTCTTGAGACGCATAAGTAAGGGTAAAGATGAATAAGTGTGTGAATGAGTAGTGTCTTTTGTCGTTATGGCATTTTCAAGCATAGATTCTAAATGCAGCAAACTGCGCGGTGGCACATAAATACCCATTAGCTCTTGAAATTTCTTAATGCCAAAGCTCGCCCCGCTCCCTCCAGCAATCAACACAAAATCATCACTCAATCCCAAAGCCTCTGCAATGTGCTCCTTTGCTCTCTCATAAATCTCACTCATCAACGCCGCGTGTGAAGCAAAATGTGAATGTGTATTCGCATAATAGGGTAAAATAGATTCTATACGTTTATTAATCGCCCTATATGAAAGCCCTGAAGCCGTGAAATCAAAATAACGCTCTCCATTAGCAAGGAGAGTATTAGCGCGAAGCGTAGAAAGTATATCGCTATCGATATTCAGCAAGGGAGCAAAAAAGCGAGTAATGATTTTCCCATACTTTTGTGATGTGAGCGGCATTATTTTATTCCTTGATAAAAAATGACATTGTTACTTTATGTATCGCTTGAAAGCAAAACAACATTTTGCTTTCCTTAAAAATCCCACAATCTTTGCTAGGAGCGTATTTAAATAACATATAAAAGAAAAAGTAAATTTCAAAAAATAAACAAATGCAGCGTTTAAAAACAACATTTTGGATAACTTTCACTTTACTTTCCTTATTATTTAGGATTTTTATTATACAATTTGAAGCAAACCATTATATAAGGTTTTCGTTTCTATGACAACAACAAATCCACAAAACTAGCAAGGAGAACACAATGAGGGAAGAATACGAGCAGTTTCTTAAAGAGTATAAAGCACATACAGATGAGAGAGCTACGCAAGGTGTGCCACCACCACCGCTAAATATAACGCAAACGCAAAAAGCCATTGATATGTGTAAAGATTCTAGTCTAAATGCCGATCAAAAAGCGTTTGCTAAGGAATTACTTACACATAGAGTGAATCCGGGTGTCGATGCGTCCGCACAGCTTAAGGCGGCATTTCTAGGAGAGATACTCCTTCATAATAAGCAAGATTATGGCTTTACTCCAAGTGAAGCTGTTACTTATCTAGGCACAATGCTTGGGGGCTACAATGTAGCACCACTCATTCAAGGACTTTCCTTGCCAGATACTGCATTAGCTCAAGCCTGTGCGAATGCACTAAAACACACGCTTCTAATTTATGATAATTTTGAAAAAATTGCGGCGCTTAACACCCCGCTTTCAAAAGAAATTATAGAATCTTGGGCAAACGCAGAGTGGTTTAAGAGCAAAGAGGATTTGAACGAAAAAATCAAAGTATGTGTGTTTAAAGTCGATGGAGAAACAAATACCGATGATTTAAGCCCAGCAGGAGATGCTTTCACTCGAAGTGATATTCCACTCCACGCAAAAGCTATGCTCAAAAGTCGCATTGAAAATTTCGAGCAACGTATAGAAACTGCCAAACAAAAAGCAGCGCAAAACAACGCCATAGTAGCATACGTGGGCGATGTGGTCGGCACAGGTAGTAGCCGTAAATCCGCTTGTAACTCGATTATGTGGCATTTTGGCAAGGAAATTCCTTATATTCCCAACAAAAAAAGTGGTGGAATTGTCATAGGGAGCGTAATTGCACCTATTTTCTTTAACACTTGTGAGGATAGCGGGGCATTGCCTATTGTGGCTGATGTGAGCGAGCTCAAAGATGGCGATATTATTGAAATTGATACAAAAAAGGGTGAGATTAGCAAAGATAGCAAAGTTGTGGCTACTTTCAATCTTAATCCCGCAACTATTGCTGATGAAATCCGCTCCGGTGGTAGAATTCCCCTCATTATCGGTAGAGGATTAACCACGAAAGCACGAGAATACCTTAAACTTGGTAAAAGCGATGTGTTTAAAGAGCCAAAACAACCAGCCCCTAGTAACAAAGGTTATACATTAGCGCAAAAAATGGTAGGACGTGCCTGTGGTGTAGAGGGCGTGCGTCCGGGTAGCTATTGTGAGCCAAAAACCACAACCGTGGGTAGTCAAGATACCACAGGTGCGATGACACGAGATGAAATCAAAGAGCTTGCCGCACTTAGCTTTGGGGCGGATTTTGTATTGCAAAGTTTCTGCCATACTGCCGCTTATCCAAAACCTGCTGATGTGAGCTTACACGCAACTTTACCAAATTTTGTAGCCGAACGCGGTGGCGTGGCATTGCGTCCTAAAGATGGTGTGATACACTCTTGGCTTAATCGTATGTGTTTACCTGACACGGTAGGCACAGGAGGGGATTCTCACACGAGATTCCCTATTGGCATTAGCTTCCCTGCAGGAAGTGGACTTATCGCGTTTGCTGCTGTTACAGGCTCTATGCCCCTTGATATGCCTGAATCTGTGCTTGTGCGCTTTAAAGGTAAGCTCAATCCGGGCATTACATTGCGCGATTTAGTAAATGCTATCCCTTACTATGCGATCAAGCAAGGACTTTTGACCGTTGAAAAAAAGGGTAAAAAAAATATCTTTAGTGGAAAGATTCTAGAAATTGAGGGCTTAGGTGATTTGAAAGTCGAACAAGCTTTTGAACTAAGCGATGCGAGTGCAGAGAGAAGTGCGGCTGCTTGTAGTGTGCGCCTTAACAAAGAGCCAATTATTGAATATCTAAGCTCGAATATCAAGCTTATAGAATCTATGATTGCTAATGGCTACCAAGACGCTAAAACCTTGCAAAGACGAGCAGACAAAATGAAAGAATGGATTGCTAATCCTGTGCTTTTAGAGCCTGATAGCGATGCGGAATATGCGGCGATTATTGAAATTGACCTTGCAGATATTAAAGAACCTATCCTAGCTTGTCCTAATGATCCAGATGATGTAGCCACACTCAGCGAAATCCACGCTAATCCTAAACGTCCAAAAAATATCGATGAAGTATTTATCGGTAGTTGTATGACTAATATTGGGCATTTTAGAGCTTTTGGTGAGATTGTTAAAAATGAAGGGCAAAGTAAAACGCAGATTTGGATTGCCCCTCCTACTAAAATGGACGAAAAAGAGCTTACCAAAGAAGGTTATCTCTCACTCTTTGGTGCAGCAGGTGCGAGGCTAGAAGCTCCCGGCTGCAGCTTGTGTATGGGAAATCAAGCACGTGTAAGAGATAATGCTGTGGTGTTCTCTACTTCCACACGAAACTTTGATAATCGTATGGGTAAAGGCGCACAAGTCTATCTAGGCAGTGCGGAGCTTGGCGGTGTATGTGCGACTTTGGGACGTTTGCCAACCGCACAAGAATACCTTGAAATCGCTCCTAAAAAGATTGAATCTCAAAAAGCAAGTATTTATACTTATCTTAATTTCAATCTTATGCCAGATTTCTCCCTCTAAGCGACTTTATCAAAATGCAGTGGCACTCCTAAGTGCCACCTTAGAACTTAAAAATACAAACTATGAGCTTTATTTTGCTCAACATAGTTTAGCTTATGCTTTATTCTTATCATCACAAAAATCAAATCTCTTGTTCTTCATAGGAAAATATAAAGAAACTAACACTTATTGCTTGTCTCCATAATTAGAGCAAAATCACCCCATAACCTTGAGCAAATGTTTTACAACCAGCTCCATTTTATCAAAGTTTAAAATCTTAAAAGGCGATTCAATGGGCAACATCAAACAAAATTATAGATTTGATTTAAGAGCTAATTCTTTGGCAAAGGCAATACAGCCTGAAATACTTGTACTTGGGCTAATGTAGGCTTTTATATCTGTATCAAAATGTGCAAATGTGCTTTCTCCTATCGCGATGGCTCTATATTGACTATCCCAACCAAAATTTTTGATAAAGCTATGATAGCTACTTGGTGCGGTGAAAATAATCACGCTATGAGGTGGTGGCTTCAAGGATATATGAAGGTCTAAAGGGATATTTTCATAGGCAATCACTTCTTCAAGTTTGATTCCCTCTGATTGTAAAATAGAATCTAATCCAGAGACAATTTCTTTAGCGCGTAAATATAAAGGATTACGCTCCTTTAATAATGGACAAATCTCTGCTGCAAATGCCTTGCCCTGCGTTTTTTTGCCTACATACTCCACTAATGCCCCACATTCATAGAGTGCCTTTGCACTCGCCTCACTTATCACAAAACTTGGAATCTCTATCCAACGCGCAAGGTGAGGATTACAAGAAGCAGATTCTATAAGGGATTTTATCGCATATACTGATGTAAAAATGAGTGCATCAATATATTCTAATGTATGTGTAATTGGCGTAAAGACTATGCGATTTGTAAGGAGGCATTTTACACCCTCCACCTCACGTGTGCCTGTCAGCACCACTTCATATTCATCTAGCATTTATTAATCTATTCTCCGCGCTAGATTCCAAAAATATAGCCCTACCCCACCACTTATGATAAGCATTATCCCCAAAGCGAGGCTAATGAGTGTCGCTAGCACTTCAGGAAAAAGTATAAAGAGAATCCCCAGCACAACATAAAGTCCTCCCATAATGATAATACTCATCTTTGTATTCGCACTCACCACATAGCTAACCCTCCACGCGTGTATAAACCACAACACACCCTTAAGAATGAGCCATAACGCAATGAAAAGCGGGATAAAATTTTGCGCAATATCCTCTCCACCAAAGAGAAGCACCACGCCAAACACGCACGAAACAATCCCATCAAGCAAAATCATCATATATCGCATTTGTATAAAATAAACAATCTCGCCAATACCGCTGAAAAGCATTATAAAGCCTACGAGATAGGCAAGAAATCGCATTGTATCAAGTGGATTTGCGATACATACAACACCCAAGACAACAAGAGAGACACTAAAAGCCAACCATAGCACACGATTAAAACGCATTATAAACTCCTTTCATTAAGTTGTGTATTTTTTGAAATGCTTAGCACTAAGCCGATAGCTATACAGTTTGCAATCAATGAGCTACCTCCATAGCTTAAAAATGGCACGGCTATACCCTTCACAGGCGTGATACCCGAGATACCAAAGGCATTGATAATAAGCGAAAAGCCAAGCAAAAGGGCTATACCTACGCAAAAAAGATAATATGTTTTGTTAGCAATACGATTAGCAATACGAAAAAAACGCCAAAGCATATAGCTAAATAGCATTACAATTACAAATAATCCTACAAAACCAAGCTCCTCAGTAATCCCCGCTAAGACAATATCCGTATGCACATCACTTAAAAATCCAAGCTTGATATACCCCTCTCCAAGCCCAGAGCCAAAGAATCCTCCACTTGATATAGCATTTGCTGCGTGGTAGATTTGATAAGGTTCGGGTAAGCCACTTACACGGAGATTTTCTGCCCAGCCTTGAGGTAAAAGGGCTAAGACAGAATCTTGCGCACTCGCCCACCACGACTTCACACGTAAGATTCTATGCGGACTTGTGATAATAGCTACAAATGCCGTGCTAATCGTCCCTAAAAAAATTACTCCAAGCAAACGTAGGCTCCCACCGGCAAAGAGCAACATTACGCCTAGAGTTAACGCTAAGAGTATCACTTGCCCTAAGTCATTTTGTAGTACAGCTATTAACACCACTGCCACAATGAACAATATAAGATAAGGAATAAAAATTTTAATCTCATCTTTAATCGATAAATCCACATCGCTCACAAATTTGCGTGAGAAGCTCCACGCCAAAAAATATACAAAACCAATTTTAAAAAGTTCTGATGGAGCTAAAGAAATAAAAGGTAGCCTTATCCATCGTTTTGCCCCACCAGCAGAGCTTATGAAGCTTTGAGGAAGAAAGTGCATACCGATCATAAGAACAATAGAAAGAATAAAAATAAATAAGCCAATACGTTTGAAATACACATTAGGCTCAAGACGTGAAAGCCACCACATCAGCGCAATACCTATACAAGCCGCAATCAATTGACGCATAAAAAAATGAAAAGATGAATAATTATACAAACTCGTAATATAAACCGCTAGCGAATAAGACATTACCACACCGACACAAATAAGCAAGGTAACTGTATAAAAAAGCCTAGAATCTACCATAAAACTCACTTTTGCTTAATTAAAATGACGATTTTAACAAAATTACTAAAATATTAGCGAAACAAAAACTCTCTACTCATCACAGATTTTTAAAAATTTCCTTCTTACCCGCGCCGTATCAAATACGCCATTTTGTGCCCTTTGATTAAAAGAGTTAAAAATCTCATTAATAAAATTTATATCCAACACATAATCCTTTAGACTTTGTAAAAATATTTAGGTGTTTTTATATACATTTTATATAACTCTCAATCTTACCTTTGCTGCTTGCGTGCTGCTTGCGCTTCTTGTGTGTGAGTATCATCTAGGCAATCTAAAGCAGAAGCAAAGCTACACGCTAATCTGTGCGGAATTATTAGTGTATAGTGATAGGATAGTTTATCGCGTAAGCAAGAGCGATTTGTGTGTTTAAAAAGGCAAGGGTGGCATAAATACTTGCTAAAACTATCTTTTTACCCAAAGATAGCGAGATAAAATCCTCCACAAGCAAAGCTAGATACTCTACGATAAAATCTAGTCTATCAGGGCTAAATCTCCCTCCTACTAAATTAATGGCTTTAAGCGTCCAGATATTCTCTCTTGGTATATGGGAATTAAAGTCAGCACAGGCTTGCCACACAGACATACAAAAAAACACTTGAGAAACCCGAAATCATCAAGTCCGCCTTTTTAAAGGTATAAAATAGATGTGCCAATATCCCAAATTACATTTGATACTTCTTTAAGCAGTTTTGTAAATAGGCGATATTGCTGGATTTCCGCCTCTCTTATAAAGCTTTGAGGGTGAGGGTGGACAATGATATTTTATAAGGGCATTTTGCAAGAAATTCTAAAAAATATAAGCCCTAGCTTTGTAAGGAACATCTTCTTATGTCAAGAGGGCGAAATAAGTATGGTAGGGGCATTAGGATTATACAAAGTAATGGGCGAATCTTGCAAAGATTTAAAACTAGAAGAGAGATTATTCAAGATAAGTGTTAGCTACGATTACAATATGCTTAGGCTTGAGATTATGAACAGATACTACATCATGGACAAAGTCTTTTTGAATCTGATTTGCCACTAATACGGAATCAAAATAATCTCTACCAACATACCCGATAAGTCATAGACAAGAGATAGTACACGATATGGCAGTAGTGCTTTACACCGCGACTTCTTTTAATCTGTAGTATATCCAAGCCCGGTGTGGTCAGTGCTCATATATCAGCTCTTAAGAGATTAAGCTTTATATAAGCTTTTTACTTATGCCAATATATTCAAAATGTGCAAGCAGCGAGGTATCACGCGATAATACGGGGTCAGATTCTAAAGAGGCTTAATATGAGCCAAAAAGGTTTTTAAGATATGAAATATCGCAATTTAATTTTTTCAAATACAATAATGAAAATCAAAAATTAAGGAGACTCTATGAAACTTCACAGCATCTTCCGCACACTTGATGCATTTTATGTCTTTTTGCTAAGTATTGGTGTGGGCTGCATTATGACATCTGCATTTGCAGCAGCTGCGATATTTGGAGCTGCAAACTCTGTACCCGCACTGAGCGTTAGCGATAGTGGCTTGATTATGGGACAGATTTTCCTCAAGTGCAATAACTACTTCAATTTCCTTGCTATTGTGATTATTGTCTATGAGTTAGCTGGTTTTGTTTTTGCTAAACAATTTGCTTGTAGCGCACAACGCAGGTTTTGGCTACTGCTTGGTGGGATTAATGTTATTTTGATTTTCCTTTTCACGCTCTATTACACACCTTTTATTATGGAGGCTCAAGCGCAAGGAACTATCAACAATGACGCGTTTAGCTCTATGCACAAACAAAGCGAGTTAGTATTTAAAATCTTACTTTTTACATTAAGCATATCTGCCTTGTGGAGAGGGATTATCACCACCCGCCCACGCTCTTAGACAACACAATGACAAAAAGCAGAATCTGTTTATAAACTACACAGGAATTTTATTTTTACACAAAAAACAATAAACTTCTGTATATATCATTAAGGAATCTTCGTAATAGTAAAAACGCAAATAAAACTACAGGAGATATTATGAAAAAAATCTCAATCCTTGCATTCATAAGTGCAATAAGCATAGCCTTTTGGGGTTGTGGCGAGAATAAAACGCAACAACAAGATGTATATAAAGTCAAATTTGCTCACGTGGTGAGTGCAAACACGCCTAAGGGACAAGCTGCTGATTTTTTCGCTAAACGTGTAGATGAGCTAAGCCAGGGTAAAATCAAAGTAGAAGTTTTCCCTAGCGCACAGCTTGTCGATGATGATAAGGTATTCCAAGAATTATCGCGCAACAATGTGCAAATGGCAGCACCAAGCTTTTCAAAATTTACTCCTATCGCAAAGGAATTTAACATTTGGGATATACCTTTCTTATTCCGTGACACAGAGCATTTACATAAGGTTATGGACGGCGAGGTAGGACAGATTCTCAAAGATATTATTTCTAAGCGAGGTATTGTCGCGCTTAATTATTGGGACGCAGGATTCAAACAATTTAGCACAAATAAAAAACCTATTATTATCCCCGAGGACGCTAAGGGGCAAAAAATGAGGATTATGAGTTCAAAAGTGCTTGAGGAGCAAACAAAAGCATTAGGGGCGATTCCACAAGTTTTACCTTTTAGCGAGGTGTATTCCGCACTTTCCACAGGTGTTGTTGATGCAGCTGAAAATCCCCTCTCTAATCTTTACAATTCTAAATTTTACGAAGTGCAAAGCTCTATTACGCTTTCAAATCACGGTTATTTAGGCTATCTTGTCGTAGTAAGCGATGGATTTTGGAAACAGCTCCCTGATGATTTAAAAGAAATATTCAAACAAGCGCTTCACGAGGCTACAGAGTTTGAACGCACCCAAAGTGCTAAAGAAGAAAAAGTGTTACTAGATAAGCTTAAAAAAGATGATGCTACAAAAACAGAAATAATAGAACTTACAGATGAGCAAGTCGCTCAATGGAAGGAAAAAATGCAAGCAATTTATCCAAAGTTTTATGAGCTTGTAGGACAGGATTTAATTGAAAAAGTTTTGCAAGTGCAGTAATTAAAGGATAAGGCTTCATAATGCTTTCTTGGATTGCCAAACCATTTGTGTGGGCACACCATAGTTCACAGGTGCATAGAATCTTCGCCATTTTAGACACTATCATCGCCTCTATTAATAAAAATATCGCCGTAGTTGGCTTACTTGTGGGTGTCTTAATCACCGCTATAAATGTATTTTGCCGCTATCTCACGGGGCTTTTTCCCGAATTTTTCCATCTTTCACTCACTTGGGCGGAAGAAATCGCTCGATATTGCTTTTTGTGGTCAGCTCTTTTTGGTGCGGCTTATGGATTCAGAAAAGGTGTGCATATCAGCGTTACTATGCTCTTAGAGCGATTCCCTCCTAAACTCGCTAAAGCCTGTATGATTGGCATACATACCCTAAATTCTCTTTTTCTTGCTTTTATGACTTATGCTGGGGCTATGGTATGCTATGATAATTATCGTATTGGCTATATGAGTGAGGCATTACATAATGTCCCATTATGGATTTTTCTGCTTTGTTTGCCATTAGCTTTTTTTGGCGCGACTTATCGCTCAATCGAAAAAATCTACGAAGTGTCTTGGACACAAGCGGACAAGGTCGTAAAAAATGCAGAAAGTGAAATGATACACGATTCTGTTATCAAAGATTAGCGGGGTATAAATGAGTGTTGCGTATTTATTATTAGTGTTGTTTGGTTTGCTTCTCATAGGCGTACCTGTGAGCATTGCCTTGGGTGTTAGCGCTGTGAGTGCGCTTTTTATATTCACTTCTTATAATGTCGTAGGCTCAGCAGAGATTATGTTCAATGGCTTAAAACCTGCTCTTATGGCAATTCCTATGTTTATCTTGGCAGGCTCACTTATGAGCAAGGGAAGTTCAGCGCAACGTATTGTGGATTTTGCAAAGTCTCTTGTGGGGCATTTACCCGGTGGATTGCCTATCAGTGCGATTTTAGCCTGTATCATCTTTGCTGCGGTAAGTGGTAGCTCTCCTGCTACCGTGGTGGCGGTTGGTTCAGTAATGTTTTTAGCTATCAAAAATGCAGGATACCCTAAAAGCTATGCTGTGGGGGCGATTACCTCTGCGGGAAGTTTAGGAATTCTCATTCCGCCTTCTGTGGTGATGATTGTCTATGGGGTTACCGCTGAAGTTTCCATTGAAAAACTTTTTATGGCTGGCATTATTCCGGGCTTAATGATTGGTACAATGATGATGCTATATGCTTATATAGGAGCAAAAAGATTAGGATTTAAGGCTAGTGTGCCCGAAAGTTTTGCCTTGCGCTTTAAAAAATTCCACGAAGCCTTTTGGGCTTTACTTATCATTTTTGTCATTATTGGCGGTATTTATGGTGGTATATTTACTGCCACAGAAGCAGCGGGCATTAGTGCTGTATATGCGTTTATCATCTCCGTTTTTGTATATAAAGACATCAAATTTAAAGATCTCTATGCCGTGTTTTTAGATGCGGCAATCACCACTGCAATGATATTTTTTATCATCGGCTTTGCAGTAGTGTTTGCTCATTTTCTCACCAATGAGAGAATCCCTCATCTTATTGCAGAATTCCTCGTAGGACAGCAAATGAGTTGGTGGATGTTCCTCATTCTTGTCAATGTTGTATTATTTATTATGGGGCAATTTATGGAACCTAGTTCTGTTATTATGATTATGACTCCTTTACTCTTACCTATTGCCATAGCGCTTGGCATTGACCCTATACATTTTGGCATTGTGATGGTTGTCAATATGGAGCTAGGTATGCTTACGCCACCTGTGGGGTTAAATCTTTTTGTGGCAAGTTCACTCACAGGCTTAAGCCTTAAAGATGTAACTATATCTGTTTTACCCTGGCTTGTTGTTATGCTAGTAGGCTTACTCTTAATAACATATATCCCTCAAATTTCGCTTTGGCTTCCTAATCAAATCAACTGAAACCTAAAGGAGTGTTTATGGATTTTAAAGACATTAAGCATATTGAAAAAGCGCAAAGTTTTAATCGCAAAGATGGCGCAAAGCTTTTTGTTGTGCTTATTTTTTTCTTAATCATTTCACTTGTAGCCATTTTTGCTCACACAGGACATAACACACTTCTGCTTGTATTTGCTACCATCATCGGCGGCTATATGGCTATGAATATTGGTGCAAATGATGTAGCAAACAATGTGGGACCAGCTGTTGGCTCTCACGCTATTACGCTTGTGGGGGCAATCATTATCGCGGCTATTTGTGAAGCTATGGGGGCAATCATTGCTGGGGGCGAGGTGGTGGAAACTATTAAATCTGGCATTATAGATTCTAAGCAAATTTTAGAACCACGTATATTTGTCTCTCTTATGCTTGCTGCCTTACTTTCTGGGGCAGTATGGCTGCATTTAGCTACTGCCATTGGTGCACCTGTATCTACTACACATTCGCTTGTAGGGGGAATCTTGGGTGCTGGCATTGTGGCTGGTGGCATTGATGTAGTAAATTGGATAGAGCTTTTACGCATTGCTTCTAGTTGGATTATTTCCCCTGTGCTTGGCGGTATTATCGCCGTCATTTTTCTTATTATCATTAAAAAAAGCATTACCTATAAAGAAAACAAACGTGAAGCTGCTAAAAAGGTGGTGCCTATCCTCATTTTTGTGATGACTTGGGCTTTTAGCCTTTATCTTATCCTTAAAGGATTAAAGAAAGTCCTGCCTATCCTCGATATTGGCGTATCTGTGGCTATTAGCTTTATTATTGCCATCATTGTATATTTCACCGTGCGTCCCATTGTGGCAAAAAAGGCAGATTCTCTCCTAAATACAAAAGAAGATATTAACTCCCTTTTTACTATCCCACTTATTTTTGCAGCTGCCCTTCTAAGCTTCGCTCACGGGGCAAATGATGTGGCTAATGCCATTGGACCTCTTGCTGCTATTAATGAAACACTTCAAAATCTAGATTCCCTACCCTCTGCAAAAGCCGGTGTGCCTTTGTGGATTATGATTATCGGGGGGCTTGGTATTTCACTTGGTTTAGCCCTTTATGGTCCTCGCCTTATTCGCACTGTAGGAAGTGAAATTACAGAGTTGGACAAAATGAGGGCATTTTGTATCGCTATGAGTGCAGCTTTAACCGTGCTGCTTGCCTCGCAGCTAGGATTACCGGTAAGCTCTACGCATATTGCACTTGGAGCAATTTTTGGTGTAGGATTTTTGCGCGAATATCTCAAAAAGCGCTATTATGAAATGCAGCAAACCATCATAGAAGCCCACAAAGGCAAGGACGCGCAAGAGGTAGAAGCTTTTTTAGAAAGATTCAATAAGGCAAGTATTAAGAAAAAGGGCTTAATGCTTGAGGCATTAAAAAGCAATGATAAGCTTAAAATGCTGCCACGTCTTGATAGAAAAGAGCGCAAATCACTCAAAAAAGCCTACAAACAAGAGCTTGTTAAGCGCAGTGCGATTAATAAAATTATCGCTTCTTGGCTTATTACTGTGCCTATGTCTGCGCTACTTGGAGCATTGACATACTATATAATTATTAGTGCTGGTTTTGAACTTTAGTATTTTAAAAGATTTGATTGATTACAATTCAAATCTTCATTTTTCTTAAGGAGAATTTTTGGACCCGTATTCGTCGGTTTTAATGCTTATCCTAGCATTGTTTTTAGTTTTTCTTAATGCTTTTTTTGTGCTATCAGAGTTTGCAATTGTTAAAATTCGAAAATCCAAGCTAGAGGAACTTGCCAATAATGATGTAAAAAATGCCTCTCTCGCCTTAAAGATGACTAATTCACTCGATACCTATCTCAGTGCTACACAGCTTGGTATCACCTTTGCTTCTTTGGCGCTTGGGTGGGTGAGTGAAAATGCCTTTGCTAATCTCATCGCCCTGCCCTTTCATTATCTCTTAGAATCTTCACCCTTTCTCGTGCATTCCATCGCTTCAGTGATTGCCTTTATATTGGTAACACTCCTGCACGTCGTGCTAGGTGAGCTTGTACCAAAATCTATTGCCATTGCTAAAACTGAATCTGTGGTGCTTTTTGTCGCACGACCTCTCTATACTTTTTGGATTATCTTTTCTCCTTTTGTTAAGCTTTTTGATTTGCTCGCGGCATTTTTCTTAAAGCTTATCCATATCACCCCTGCACACGAAAATGAAAGGGCACATTCAGATGAAGAGCTAAAAATCATCGTAGGAGAAAGCCTTAAGGGTGGATATTTAGATTCTATCGAAGGAGAGATTATCAAAAATGCAGTAGATTTCTCCGATACCCTTGCTAAAGAGATTATGACCCCACGCAAAGATATGATATGCCTCAATGCCCAAGATAACTATGAAAAAAATATTGAAATCGTCCTGCAGACTAATCACACACGTTATCCCTACTACCAAGATTCTAAGGATAATATCTTAGGTATGATACATATCCGCGATTTATTTGAAAACACTTTTAAAGGCGGGGAGCATAATCTCTCAAAGCTTGTAAGAAATATGATTATCGTGCCAGAAACAGCCCATATCTCGCAGATTCTCAACACTATGAATCGTCAGCAAGTCCATACTGCACTCGTTGTCGACGAATATGGCGGCACTTCAGGGCTTCTAACGATGGAGGATATTATCGAGGAGATAATCGGCGATATTAGCGATGAACACGATTTAAAAATCGAGAATATGAGGCAAATTGACGCACATACATATGAGTTTGATGGCAAACTTGAGCTAGAGAGTATTGAGGAGAGATTTAGCATTGCTTTTAGCAATACAAATGACCATATTACCATAGGCGGCTATGTATTTGGCTTACTAGGGCGACTTCCTGTGGTAAAGGACAAAATCAACGATGAGTATTTTACTTTTGAAGTGCTTGAAATGGACGGAGCGAGGATTAAAAAGCTAAAAGTTACTTTGCTAGAAGTGGCATAAATCATTAAGTTTCCAAAGTAAAGTCCATTCAAAAGAAGGGGCTTTAGCTTTATAGAAGGGTGTATGAGACATTATTTAACACTAGTAGGCTACCCTTTAGTAATCCAGCAATCACGTCCAAACAAAAATTGCATTTCAACCAATACGAATGCAAAATATCCACATTTTGCAACGCATTAGATGGCTCTTCTTTTTTAAGGCTTGATTGAGAGCACCGCTTACAACCCCGCCAATACGGAAAAAGAATATCTCATTAAGACAATCGCAGCATTACTGCCTTTTTACACTTTTATAGGCAAATTTCCTGCCGTAACCAAAGAAAATCGTGTCATATTTTACAAACAAGCAGTATAACAATGCCCCCTACAACTAAACCAACATTAAAATAATGTTATTTCGTTTTTATTTTTGCTTATAAAAGCGAGACATTATGCGCTCACCAAAAAAATTATTAATTTTGACTTCAAGTGCTTATCGCCTACTTTTATCCCTCACCATTTTTACAAGCGCGATAGTATTTTCACGTGGTAAATCAGGGAGCATTCCGTGCCCTAAATTAAAGATATGTCCGGGCTTTTTGCCCATTATGGAGAGAATCTCATCTACACCTCTCTCCATAGATTCTATATCATACAATCTTGATGGCTCTAAATTCCCCTGCAAAACATATTTTCCTCCTAGCTTTGCTTGAGCAAGATTCATAGGTGTGCTCCAATCCACACCAAAAACATCAAATACCCCATCGATTTTATCTAAATACCCCGCAATCCCCTTAGGGAAAAGCATAACAGGGATATGCGGATATTTCGCCTTAAGATATGAGGCGATATCTTTCATATATTTCCAACTAAATTCCATATACGCCTCACATTCTAACGCAGCTGCCCAGCTATCAAAGATTTGCACTGCATTTGCCCCAGCGAGAATCTGCCTCTCCACATAGTATTTCAACTCCTCGCTTAATCTCTCAAGCAATGCTCTTAGAATCTGTGGCTCTTTATATAACATAGCCTTGCTCTTTGTATATGTTTTACTCCCCTGCCCTTCAATCATATAGGTAGCCAACGTCCAAGGAGAACCACAAAATCCTATGAGTGCCTTATCTTTAGGGAGCTTGGCGCGGATAGCACTTACCGCATCATAGACATAATTAAGACGTGTATATGCCCTCTCACTTAAAGCATTTATATCCTCCATCGTGCTGACTGTTCTTTGAAAATGTGGTCCCTCACCGGCTAAAAACTCCAGTGGCAGCCCCATCTCCATCGGCACTACTAAAATATCACTAAATAAAATCGCCGCATCAACATCTAAAATCTCTATGGGCTGAAGCGTTACCTCTGTAGCAAGCTCCACATTTTTACATAAATCTAAAAAGCTCCCTGCCTTTGTGCGAGTTTGCCTATATTCACTCAAATAGCGTCCAGCCTGTCGCATAAGCCATATAGGTGTATAGGGTGTGGGCTTCCTAAAACACGCATCGATAAAAATCATTCCTGCCACCTTTTAACTTTGTTTTTTTATTATTTATTCTCTTGCATTTCAATCCACTTTTGAGCGATTCTCACTGCATTTGTTGCCGCTCCTACGCGAATCTGGTCTGCTACACACCATAAATGCACAATATGTTTATCAAAATTATCTGCACGTATGCGCCCTACGTATGTTTGGTCTGTCTCACTTGCAAAGCTTGGCATAGGATAGAGTTTGCGCTCTGGATCATCACAAAGCACTACATTAGAGGACTGCACGAGAAGCTCGCGAATTTTTTTTACATCAACTTTCTTTTCAAATACAATCGTAACAGATTCACTATGACTGCGTAAAACCGGCACACGCACACAAGTAGCACTCACAGGGAAAGAGACGTGCATAATCTTATGTGTTTCATTAATCATTTTCATTTCCTCTTTGGTGTAGTCATTTGGCATAAATACATCAATATGTGGAATCACATTAAAAGCCAAACGATGGGGAAATACTTCAGCCGCCGCCTCATCAAGCTTAAAGGCAAAAAATGCCTGCATTTGCATTACAAGCTCCTCCATACCGCGTTTGCCCGCTCCACTTGCTGCTTGATAGGTGCTTACATCTACACGTTTTATGCCAAATACCTTATGCAAGGGTGCAAGGATTTGCACCATTTGAATCGTAGAGCAATTAGGATTAGCAATAATCCCCTTTTTGCGCCATTCCTTAATATCCTCCGCATTCACTTCAGGCACGACAAGTGGCACATCACTATCCATACGGAAATGGCTTGTATTATCTATCACTACCGCTCCAGCTCTTACTGCACTTGGTGCAAACTCTGCGCTTACCTTGCCTCCTGCTGAAAAAAAGGCTATCTCTACATTTTCTTTAGCAAAAATTTCGTGTGTTGTCTCTTGTATTTTATACGTTTGTGAATCAAACTCTATCTCCTTACTCACACTGCGCTTACTTGCTAATGGCACAATCCTCGCCACAGGGAACTTACATTCCTCCAAAACTCTAAAAATCTCCTCGCCAACAGCCCCACTTGCACCTACCACAGCGACTATATATTTTTTCAAAGCCAATCCTTTTCACAAATATATTGCAGTGTAACAAAGATTTTTCAATTAATGGATAATTAAGAATCTTCCATAAATCTCTTAGCTAAAAGTGTCTCCAAAGCACTTTTTTTACCCTCTATTCTAAGCCTCACCCCATTTGCTAAAAACGAATCTTTATAAACCTTCAAACCCATTTTTTGTGCCTCATACTCACACAAGGAAAGTTGATTATAGGCAATTTGTAATGTTATACTTTCACTCATTACAAATGTTTGCAATAAATGCTGTGTTTGAGCCATTTCTATGGTATTTTGCACAGCTGCCGTATATGCTCTCACTAGCCCACCAACGCCCAAAAGCTGCCCACCAAAATAGCGCACAACCACCACCCCCACATTAATAAGCTCCTCCCCACGTAACACATTCAAGCTTGGTATACCGCTACTCCCCTTTGGCTCTCTATCATCATCAAAAGATTCTATAATATGCTGATATTCATTCAAATGCCGACTCGCACGAACAAAATGCGCCGCCTTTGTGTGTTCTTGTCGCAAATTTTTATATAAAGTGTCAAATTCACCAAAAGGTGTTAAAAAGCTTAAAAACTTTGAACCCTTACTCTCAAAACTACCCTGTGCTTGAGAAAGAAGCATTTTCATTTTAATCTTCAATCAATTTGAGATAATATGTTGCCTCTTTGCCTTCTAACTGCATTTGATTACCTTTTTTACGCACAATAAAATCTCCCTCCAAGGCTTTTAGAAAATAATACTCATATTCCGCGCTCTCGTGGGGGAAGCATATACGACGTGATGAGCCACTATTGCTCACTTTTAGTTTTTTGCCACTCAAGGCAAAAGTTGCAAAATAATTATTGCATACACTCACGCCAAAGATACGATTTTCATCTACATCAAAGCTCATACTCGACTTGGCTTGCTCCCATATAGGTGTAAATTCACGCCCATTTTGATAAAGAATCTTGTATACATACCATTGCTTACTTGACTCTAACAGCGCTTCTTTATTCTCTTGTCGCACTAAATCCACAAAGCACCCACTCATTACTATCAAAGCCGTCATAGCGCATATTGTAATCTTAAAAACATACTTCATTGTTTTCACCCAAATACTTTAAATTTTGCCTATTCTAAGCCATTTATAAGTAAAGCATTATAGAATCCCTTTGCAAACACATACCCACAAATCAGCAAGGAATGATATTTATGCACATTGATTTACATAATCACACTGCCCTTTGTCGCCACGCTACAGGCACAATGGAGGAATATATCATTCAAGCCATCGCACAAAATATTGATATTTTTGGCTTCTCCTGCCACGCACCTATGGCATTTGATGAGGCATATCGTATGAATCTGGCAGAACTCCCCCAATATCTTAGAGAAATCACCCGTTTGCAGGAAAAATTTAAAGATAAAATTACCATTCTAAGCGCCTTAGAAGTCGACTATATCCTACATAGAGAGGATTTGATAGAATCTCCACTTTTATCACAGCCTTTTGATTATCTCATTGGCTCCGTGCATTTTTTAGAATCTTGGGGCTTTGATAATCCTGCGTTTATAGGCGAATACGCTAAACGCGACATCGAGCAATGCTGGAGTGAATATCTATGCTCCATCGCTCAAATGGCGCAAACAGGCTTTTTTCAAATCGTAGGACATTTAGATTTGCTCAAACTCTTTGGACATACTATGCCTGATTCTCAAATACCCTATCTCAATCGCGCCTTAGAATCTATCGCCGATAATCATTTGGCTATCGAGCTTAACGCTGCTGGGTGGCGCAAACCTATTAAAGAATGCTATCCTAGCGCATTTATCTTAGAAAAAGCCTTTCAAAAAGGTATCGATATTACCTTTGGTTCGGACGCCCATAGTGTAGAACACATTGGCTTTAGATATAATGATTTATGCGCTTTAGCAAAAAGTGTGGGCTACACCCACGCTCTTTATTTCTCGGAAAAACAGCCCATCAAGGTAGTTTTTTAGGTTTTTTATACTCACATTGCATAATTTTTCAGAATACTTCAAAGCACTACTAGCTTTTCTTAAGATTTAAAAAAGTATAATCAAACCTCCCTATACAGAACTAAATATTAAGTTTTAGACATTTTAATTTTTAATTTGAAGGAGACAAAATGAAAAAATTGTTTTTAATTATCGGCGCACCCGGCTCTGGTAAGACAACAGATGCACAACTTATCGCACAACACAATACAGATTCTATCGTGCATTACTCTACCGGAGACCTACTCCGTGAAGAAGTGGCAAGTGGAAGTGAGCAGGGAAAGATCATTGATAGTTTTATCAGCAAGGGGAATCTTGTGCCGCTTGATATTGTGGTAAGCACCATCCTCAATGCCCTAGCCAATGCGCCTAAAGATGTAATCATTATTGATGGCTATCCTCGCAGCGTGGAGCAAATGCAAGCCTTAGATGAAAAGCTAAAATCTCAAAATCAAGTAGAACTTATAAGTGTTATTGAAGTGCAAGTAAGCGAAGCAGTCGCACGATACAGGGTATTGGGGCGTGCAAGAGGAGCTGATGATAATGCAGAGGTATTCAATAATCGTATGCAAGTCTATCTCTCACCATTAACAGAAATACAAGCATTCTACACACAATCAAAAGTGCTGCATAAGATTAATGGGGAACGTAGTATCGAAGAAATTGTGAGCGAAATGGAAACATTTGTGAAAAGTAAAATCTAATACAAATCCTCAAGCTCTTATGTGTAATTTACTTTTAAATTAAGAGGAAACATTTTCTCCATAGCAGCAAAGGGATACCTTAAGCCTATTCAAAGATGCTGCAATACAGTGTCATTTAAAATAAAGAGACCTTAGTATAATCTCATTCTCACTTGTATATTGCCTAAGTCAAATTACCCTCTCTGCATCATAAGTTAATGCCTTAAAAGGTTTGCAAGTGCAGAATGAGAGCAATCCAAGTCTATCTTAAAAACTTTATGTATGCTCTTTACGTTTAATTTCATATAAATTAAAATAAATAAATTTAGAATCCTACCTATTGTTTTTTGTTTGATAAAAAGCAATCGTTTTCTTACAATTTATTTAGCTTTAATTGTTACAATCGCGCTTATCTTAATAATTAGTGGAGACAACTATGAAACTACAGCTCAATAAGCAAATCTGTGTGGGATTTTTTTTAATATGCGCAACATCTGTATATGCAAAAACTTATGCAACTGTCGATGGCAAAGCAATTACGGATAAAGATATAAAGATTCTTGAACAGAATATCCCAAACTTTAACTACAGCAAACTCTCTGAACAGGAAAAAGAGATGTTTATTAATGAGCTTGTAAATAGGCAGCTTATGATTAAAGCCGCAAAACAAGAAAAGCTTGACACCTCAAAGGAATATATTGATGTCGTCAATAACATAAAAGATAATCTGCTTATTGACTTATGGACAAAACAACAAGCCGATAGCATTCAGGTGCCAAATATGAATGATGCGCAGATTCGCAAAATTTATCAAGAAAATGAAGGGCTTTTCATCAATCAGGAAGGTAAGGCAAGGCATATTCTTGTAAAAACTGAAGCAGAAGCGAAGAATATCATTAAAGAGCTTGATAAGGCATCAAAAGGCAAAGTAGAAGCGAAGTTTATCGAGCTTGCCAATCAAAAATCTATCGATCCTGCTTCACAGCAGCAAAAAAATGGTGGTGATTTGGGTGTATTTCAACGCTCTATGATGCACCCTGATTTTTCAAAGGCTGCCTTTGACTTGAAACCCGGCACATATAGTAAAGAACCTGTGCATACTCCTTTTGGCTATCACATAATCTACTTAGAGCGTAAAAGTGAGCCAAAAATTGTTCCGTATGATGAGGCAAAAAAAAGTATAGAAAACGAAATCAGGGCGCAAAACGTAAGAGAGGGTATGATGCAAAAAATTCAGGCATTGCGACAAAAAGCTAAAATTGAAATCACAAAATAAACATATAAAATTACCTAAGGAGGGAATATGTTAGTTTCCGGGAGCGAGATATTGCTCAAAGCACATAAAGAGCGCTATGGTGTAGGAGCATTTAACTTTGTTAATTTTGAGATGCTAAATAGCATTTTTGTGGCAGCAGATATAGCCAAATCCCCTATTATTGTGCAGGCAAGTGAAGGGGCGATTAAATATATGGGGATTGATATGGCAGTGGGAATGCTAAAGATTCTCTCTAATCGCTATCCGCATATCCCTGTGGCGCTTAATCTCGACCACGGCACGAGCTTTGAATCTTGCAAGAAGGCTGTTGATGCGGGGTTTACCTCTGTGATGATTGATGCCTCTCATCACCCTTTTGAAGAAAATCTCGCCCTTACAAAAGAGGTTGTAGAATACGCACATTCTAAGGGCGTGAGTGTAGAGGCGGAGTTAGGGCGACTTATGGGGATTGAAGATAATATCTCTGTGAGTGAAAAAGATGCGGTGCTGATTAATCCTGATGAGGCAGAGGAGTTTGTGAAAGCTACGAAAGTTGATTATCTCGCTCCTGCTATTGGCACAAGCCACGGGGCATTTAAGTTTAAAGGTGAGCCAAAGCTTGATTTTGAACGATTACAAAAAGTAAAAAGACGCACAAATATCCCACTTGTTTTACACGGAGCGAGCGCTATTCCCGAATATGTGAGAGAGGCATTTTTAGCTACAGGTGGGGATTTAAAGGGGAGTAGGGGAGTGCCTTTTGAGTTCTTGCAGGAAGCCATTAAGGGCGGGATTAATAAAGTTAATATCGATACAGATTTGCGCATTGCCTTTATAGCAGAAGTGCGGAGAGTGGCAAATGCGGACAATACGCAATTTGATTTGCGCAAGTTTTTTACTCCAGCTATGGAATCTGTAATTAAAGTAATGGTTGAACGTATGGGAATCTTAGGAAGCGCACAAAAGATATAGACTTTTTTCTCCCATAAATATATGCGTTCCAAGATTCTAAGCCCTAAAAACTCACTTTGATAATCACTGCAAAAGAATATAGAATTGCTTATTTTTAGACATCACAGGAAATTATAAGGTATATCCAAAACCAACTTCTTCACGCCCCCCACCCCACTCATCTCCTTCCATTCCAAATATAATACCCCAAAGGTGAAAAGATTTTTCCTCTTCTATTTGAGAATACCTTTCATCCCTCAAGTCCAAAAACATAAATCTCTTTTTACCTTAAAGATATAAAGATTATATCATTGCTTATAAGTTGAAGGAGAAAATCTTACAGTGCTTAAAGATTGATGTGTAAGTTATTATTTTATCTTAATATTGCTATAATCCCATCTTTATATCAATAATGCACAAGGATTCGTATGGGACGAGCATTTGAATATCGCCGCGCAGCTAAAGAAAAACGATGGGACAAGATGAGCAAAGTCTTTCCCAAACTTGCAAAAGCCATTACTGTCGCCGCTAAGGAAGGTGGGGGAGACCCTGCGATGAATGCTAAGCTCCGCACGGCTATTGCCAATGCTAAGGCACAAAATATGCCAAAAGACAATATCGATGCGGCTATCAAACGCGCAAGTGGCAAAGATGGCACCTTTAGCGAAATCACTTATGAGGGCAAGGCAGCCTATGGTGTACTTATATTTATCGAATGCACGACAGACAATCCCACACGCACTATTGCTAATATCAAAAGCTATTTTAACAAAACGCCCAATGCAAGTATCCTTACCAATGGCTCTATCGACTTTATGTTTGCGCGAAAAAGTGTGTTTGTATTTCGCACAGATAAAGATGTAGCAGAGATAGAATTAGCCCTTATTGATTATGGTTTAGAGGAACTAGAAAGCGCAGAAGATGAGCAAGGTGCATATTATACCGCCTATGGAGATTATAAAGATTTTGGCACACTCAATGAAGGCTTTGAATCCTTGCAGATTCCAATCCTTAAAGCCATCCTGCAGAGAATTCCAACCTCACCCATTACCCTTGATGAAGCCCAAATGCAAGAAATTGAAAAACTACTTGATAAAATCGAGGAAGATGACGATGTTCAGGCGGTTTATACAAATATCAGTTAGCATAAATAAGCCTTATTGAGAGTAAAAAAGTAACCTTTTTTCTCTATTTGTAAAGTATTTTTTACCAAATAGCCCTTTTGTTAGAATCTATACATTACAATTTTTCCAATAAAACAACAAAAGGGAAAAAATGACTCATTCTGCATTTGAACACCCCTATTTTGGTGTGTTTGTATTATTTGTCCTCACTTGCGTTGCTTTTACCCTCACGCTTCGATTGCAGCGCATTCTTTCACGTAAGCTTGCTAAAAAAGATAGAGAAAAGCTCAAACTCTCTACCTATGAATGCGGTCCCACGCCTAACAAACAGCCAAACAAAATCTCCACGCATTTTTTTATCCTCGCTCTACTTTTTATTCTTTTTGATATTGAAGTGATTTTTATGCTACCTTGGGCGATTAATTTTAAATATTTTGCACATATCGGGCTTGGCAGCTTTGTGTTTATAGAAATGCTAAGTTTCATTGGATTACTCGTTATAGGCTTTATCTATGCGTGGAAAAAAGGAGTTCTATCGTGGCAAGACATCAAATAAATTACGCACAAAGTGGCGGTTTGCCTATCGCCCTTAGCAGTGTGGATAAACTACTCAATTGGGGGCGAAGTAATTCATTATGGGGGTTAACTTATGGTTTAGCCTGTTGTGCGATTGAGATGATGGCTACAGGTGGTAGTCGCTTTGACCTTGATAGGTTTGGGACAATCTTCCGTGCTTCTCCTAGACAAGCAGATTTAATGATTGTATCAGGCACAGTTACTAAAAAACACGCCGAGTTTGTCCGCAGACTTTATGACCAAATGCCAGAACCCAAATGGGTGATTTCTATGGGTAGTTGTGCCAATACCGGCGGTATGTTTAATACCTACTCCACTGTGCAAGGCGTGGATAGAATCATACCTGTGGATATCTACTTGCCCGGCTGTGCGCCTCGCCCTGAAACCTTGCAATACGCCATTATGGTGCTGCAACAAAAGATTCGCAGACAAAAGGCTCTGCCACAGAATCTACAAAAGCGACTTGTGTAATGCAATCTAAGGAAAAGTGATGATAAGACAGAATCCCCCTAAGGCTAATGCTCAAAAAAGCGCATACTACACGCATCGCTTTGATGTCGCGCCCACTTCACCAAAGCTCCAGCTTGAAGGCTTTGAAGCGGAATGCAAAGCTATCCAAACACCCATTGCAAAAAGCTATATGCAAAATAACCTTGCAACATTGTGGGTAGAATCTGCTCATCTTTTCGCACTCATTAAGGAGCTTCACGCACTAGGCTATGCTACACTGACTGAAATGAGCGCGATTGATAGATTGCAAGATTGCAATGAATTTGAATTGTTTTATCTTTTATTGAAGCTTGAGGATACTCACTCAAAGCGATTAAAGATTAAAACTAAAATCAAAAAAGGACAGCATATCGCCTCCCTCACGCCACTTTTTAAAAGCGCAAATTGGAGTGAGCGTGAATGCTATGATATGTTTGGCATTATTTTTGATGAACACCCTTGTTTGCAGCGATTGCTTATGCCCAAGGATTGGGTAGGACACCCATTGCTTAAATCCTATCCTTTGCAAGGTGATGAATATGCCGCGTGGTATGAAGTAGATAGAATCTTTGGCAAGGAGTATCGTGCCATTATCGGCGCAGAGCAACGCGATAGCGCAAGGATTGACTTTAATGATGATAAAAACTTCGCACCCACTACTCCTACGCCTATCTATCAAGAGGAAAATACTCCTGCTTTTGTCAAATCCTTTAAAAAGCATACAAAACTAAAGGCGCGGCGATGAAGCAAAATTACACGAGATTAAAACCAAATTTTGAAAATATCTTTTTTGAGCAAGAAAATGATAAAATGGTGCTTAACTTTGGACCCCAGCACCCCTCTGCTCACGGACAGCTCCGCCTAATTTTAGAACTTGATAATGAAAAAATCATCAAGGCTACACCTGATATTGGTTATCTCCATCGTGGCATTGAAAAACTAGCTGAAAATATGATTTATAATGAGTTTATGCCTACAACCGATAGACTTGATTATATCGCCGCTACAAGCAATAACTATGCCTTTGCGCTAGGAGTAGAAAAGCTCATTGGTGTAGAAGTGCCTTTACGTGCGCAGGTTATCCGCACTATGCTTTTAGAAATTAATCGCATTATCTCACATATCTTTTTCCTCGGTGTACATGGTATGGACGTGGGTGCGCTTTCTATATTTTTGTATTGTTTTGTAGAGCGCGAGTATGGCTTGGATTTAATGGAGGATTACTGCGGAGCAAGACTTACGCATAATGCCATTCGTATCGGTGGTGTGCCGCTTGATTTACCCAATGGATTCCTAGAGAGTGTAGAGAAATTCACACAGAGTGTGCCCAAAACGCTTGATTTGGTGCAAGGTTTGCTTGATAAAAATAGAATCTGGCGCATTCGCTTAGAGGGCGTGGGGCAGGTATCACAGGATTTTATCAAGCAATGGGGTTTAAGCGGTATTATGGCACGAGGCAGCGGTATCAAATGGGATATTCGTAAGCATAATCCCTATGAGCTTTATCCACAGCTTGATTTTGAAGTGCCTATCGCTAATGAGGGGGATTGCTATGCGCGCTATCAGCTCTATATTGAGGAAATCTACCAATCCCTAAAGATTCTAAAACAACTCATCACCCTCTACCCTAGCACACCACCAGAGATTATGGCAAAAGATGCACGTTATCTCTCTGCGCCCAAAGAGGATATTATGACGCAAAATTACTCCCTTATGCAGCACTTTGTGCTTGTAACTCAAGGTATGCGCCCACCTGTAGGAGAAGTATATGTCCCTACCGAATCTCCTAAGGGTGAGTTAGGTTTCTTTATCGCCTCTCTTGGCGGCACATCGCCACATCGTTTAAAAATCCGCACCCCAAGCTTCCATCACACAGGAGCATTACAAGAACTTTTAGTAGGACATTATCTCGCAGATATTCCCACCATCATTGGCTCTACCAACATTGTTTTTGGCGAAGTGGATAGGTAAAGGACATCAATGAAACGATATGATTTACGGCATTTAGCAAATGATTTTGATAAAAGAATGAATGAAATATGCGATACATTGCAGGATGGCGAGGTAGCTATTTTCCTCTTTGAAGTGCGGGATTTTACTAATGTGCAAAAGGCGATTGATTGTATCTTGCATCATGGTGATGAATTACTTAATAGCCTCCGTTTTAATGAAGTGGATTGGACTATCGTAGTAAGGAGAAAAGCACAATGAAAGCTTTTGTCTCTCTCCTTGCTAACATCTCTCAAAAGACCATAAAACACGATGTTAAAGGATACGATACGCTTCTTAGTTTTGGTTACTTTTGGCAAAATCTACCTGATTGCAAACAGCTTTTTGCCCTGCATCCGCTTTTTTTGTTTGATAATCCATCTGTGCAAACCTTGCGATATGAAATCGGCACAGAATTTGGCGTAGTATGGCTTTTAGCACATACCCTTTCCTCTATGCTTAATGCCTCAAATCCACTCACACAAGACCTTCAAGCCACATTAAAGCATATCGATATAGGCTATCTTGCCTCAGAATCTAATCTCGCTGAAGAGGAGCTAGAGGGCATAAGCGATTATCTCTCTCATACCCAAAGCCCCATAGGCATAGTACTTGGCAAGGAGTTAGCCCTTCACCCTCACGCAGAGGATATTGCCTTGATATGTGGCATACTTGGGGCAAGTCCTTATATTGATATGATTATACCAGATTTCACAGAGAACATTACTCTTAGCACACCACCACATCTTGACTTACAAATATGCGAGGATTTACCTGAATCTAATGGCAATTTTATCTATGCCCTACCCTCTACACTATCCACGCCTACACTTAAGATCCCGCCGCTTTTTGCTCCTGCTCTAAAGCTTAAAGATGGACAGCATATCACATTAAACTTTGAATCTCAAAGTATCAAGGCAATATGTCAATGCGATAAGGCACAAAAAGGTACTATCGCTCTCTTGTATTTGCCACAAACACACGATATAGGCTATCCCTACAAAAAAGTCGAGGTAATATTATGAGTGAAATTACTATCACAATTAATGGGCAAAACATTGCCTGCAATGAAAGCGAAAGTATTTTACAAATCGCACGCAGAAAGGGCATTGAAATTCCTGCCATCTGTTATCTCTCTAACTGCTCTCCCACAGTGGCTTGTAAGCTATGTATGGTAGATATTGATGGTAAACGCAACTACTCTTGCAACGCAAAGGCTAAAGATGGTATGAATATCCTCACTCACACGCCTGAAATCCTCGAAGAACGCAATGCCATAATGCAAAGCTATGATGTCAATCACCCCTTACAATGCGGTGTGTGTGATAAAAGCGGCGAATGTGAGCTGCAAAACTATACCTTAAAAATGAATGTAACCACGCAGGAATATCATATTAAAGAAAGCGACAAACCTCACAAAAGCTGGGCAAAAGCCGTATATGACCCTAATCTTTGCATTATGTGCGAACGTTGCGCCACTACGTGTAAAGATAATCTAGGTGAATCCAAGCTCAAAGCCCAAAAAGCACCCTTAGAGCCACTCGATAATGCCTTATGGAAAGATTCTATGCCAAAGGACGCCTTGAGCGTATGGGCGCGGAAGCAAAAGGCATTGATTGATTTTGTAAGCGATACGCCTTGCTTTGATTGTGGTGAGTGTATTAGTGTGTGTCCTGTGGGGGCTTTAAGCACAAATGATTTTAAATATAAGTCTAATGCGTGGGAGCTAAAAAAGATAGATTCTACTTGTTTCCACTGCCCTATGGGCTGTAAAATCACCTATGAAGTCCGCCATAATGATACACTTGGCACACCACATATTTATCGTATAAAAAATGACTTTTATTTCAATCCTATCTGTGGTGCAGGGCGATATGGCTATGATGTAAGCTCAAGTATAAATCCCACACAGAATCTACAAGCAGCCATTGAAGCTTTCAAAAAGGCAACGCATATCAATATAGGTAATCAAACAACCAATGAAGAAGCCTTCGTGCTCAATCACCTTGCTAAGAGTCTAAATTGCACCCTGCATAATGATGAAGCCTTACATTTTAAGCATTTTATAAATACATTTCTCACATATGCACGAAAGAGTATGCTTAATCACCTTGATAGCTTTAGAGAATCCCAAAATGCCATTATCATAGGTAGTGCGCTTAATTATCAAGTACCAAATTTACGCTATATGCTCAATAACAAACTTAAGCTCCTTAAAGGCTCACAAGCCATATATATGCACCCGCTTGATGATAGCCTTACAACAAGCCTAAGTAAGAATCTTACTCATATTGCTTATCACCCCGACGCACTTTGTGTCGCTGTGGGAAGTGTGGCTCTAGCTTATCTTATGGATAATCCCTCACAAGATACAGAAACACAAATGCTTCAAACGCTTTTGCAGCCCATTATTGCAAGTAAGCAAAGTATTTCTAAGCCCATCACTAAAGAAATCAAAAAAACCATCACTACCACAAATGAAGCCGGTGAGGAGGTAAAAGAAGAAATTGCAGAAACTATTGAAGAAATGCAAGAGGAAATCATCTATCAAACTCTCATAGACGCACATATCAGTATGGAACATTTGAACGCATTAGCCCAAATGCTAAAAACTAATCCCGTGCTTGTGCTTGGGGCTGATGTGTATGAAAATGCCAATATGCAGATATTGGCGCAAATTCTGGCTATTTTAGAGCGTAAAAATGTACTAAAAACTATCTTTATCCCGCCTTTTGCCAATGCGCTAGGCTTAGCGATGATTTGTGATTTAAGCCCTAAAGAAAGCACAAATGAGGGCTTTAGCATAGGATTCCGCGATAAGGGCGATTTTGTATGTGAATCTAATTTCATAAGCATAGATTCACAAATGCCTACTTCCCCTACTACGCCTGATTTTATCCTCCCTGCGCTCAATCAAATGGAGGGCACTTATACGAGCATAGATTGTAGAATCTTGCCTCTCAAACCCGCGCTTCCCTTCAATGGTTATGATTTAAGCGATATTGCTAAGGCATTTGATATGAAAGGCGATTATTTGATTGATTATACAAGCCTTATTTGTGGCTGTGAGTTTGATGACTTTAAAAATGAATACTTGAATGATGGCACAGATATGCGTGGCTATCGTTTTAAAAGCCTTCCTCTTGCTCCATTGGATTTGCCACATTCACTCCCGCTTACATTACCCACTTATAAGCAAACATTCAATGCCTATAAGCTCCATTCTCCATCGCAATTTAATACTTATACCGCAGGAAGCACGCATTTACAAAACAAAATGGGAATCTATGTAAGCCACGCCTTATTACAGGAATTAGGACTGGAAGAGGGAGATTCTATCACACTTACAGATAACACACATCAGGTAAAAGGCGCGGTATTTGTGGATTATTATCTTAATAGCTCTTATTTCCTTATTAACCCTATGCTTGAGGGTGCGGATAAGGTGTTTAATACTACCCTTTGGACACATTTACATATTTCACACAAGGAAGAAGCATGAGTGATTTCAGCGCTAATATTGTAGAAACCCTCCTAGAAATCGTCATTGTTTTGCTTATTTTCTCTGCACTTGCAGGTTTTGGCACATATTTAGAACGCAAGATTCTAGGCTTTTTTCAAAAACGCATAGGACCAAACTATGTAGGACCCTATGGCTTATTGCAAGTGCTAGCCGATGGCATTAAGCTTTTTACTAAAGAGGATATTATCCCACAAAATGCGATTAAGCCTATTTTTATTATCGCTCCATCAATTGCTGCTATTACTGCCTTTATCGCTATGGCACCCATACCCTTTTTCCCAGAATTTGAGCTGTTTGGCTACACAATACGTCCTATTATCGCAGATATTAATGTAGGGATTCTCTTTGTCCTTGCTGTGGGTTCTTGTGGCATTTATGCACCACTTTTAGGGGGGTTAAGCTCGGGTAATAAATGGTCGCTCCTTGGGGGCGCTAGGGCAGCTTTGCAATTTTTAAGCTTTGAGGTGATTACATTCCTCTCACTCTTAGCCCCGCTTATGCTCGTTGGCTCTCTTTCACTCATTGATATTAATAGCTATCAGCAGGGTGGGATGCTTGATTGGCTCATTTTTAAGCAGCCTCTTGCCTTTGGGCTTTTCATCGTGGCTGCCTATGTCGAGCTTAACCGCACACCTTTTGACTTATTAGAGCACGAGGCGGAATTAACGGCGGGATTTGCAAGTGAATATAGCGGCTTAAAATGGGGTATGTTCTTTATTGGTGAGTATGCAAATATGTTTGCCACAGCATTTATCCTAAGCCTTATTTTTTGCGGTGGATTCAATGATTGGGGCATTATCCCCGGAGGCATTGCTATCTTACTTAAAGTATGCTTTTTTATCTTTTTGTTTATGTGGGTGAGGGCGTCATTCCCACACGTGCGTCCTGATCAGCTTATGCGTATGTGTTGGAAAATTATGCTTCCTTTAGGACTGCTTAATGTGCTGCTCACAGGCTGCATTTTATTATTTTAGGAGGATAAATGAAAAATGATTATTATGTTTTAACTCCTCGCAAAAAGCGTGAAGTGCAATCTTTCCCTACGCGTGTAGCCATCACACTCAAAGCCACCTTCAGCGTTGATTTATTTGCCGGCCTCAAAAAGGCTTTGGGTGTATTTTTTGCCCCTAAGGTAACTATCCCTTATCCAATCGAAGTAATCCCTCTAAGCCCACGATACAGGGCAATACATAAGCTTCAAAGACTTTTAGAATCCGATAATGAACGATGCATTGGCTGTGGATTATGTGAAAAAATCTGCACGAGTAATTGCATACGCATAATCACCGATAGGGGCGATGATGGACGAAAAAAGATTCTTAGTTATAGTATCAATTTTGGACGTTGTATTTATTGCGGATTATGCGCTGAAGTCTGCCCAGAACTTGCTATTGTGCATAGTGATATGTTTGAAAATGCAAGTGTACAGAGGGCGCACTTTGGCTTTAAGCCCACACTTTTAGAATCTAAATCCTCTCTCATAGAATTTAGCGGCTATGGCTCTCTATCACCTCACGCAGATGAACGTATGCAGCCTACTCCTCTAAGCTATGTCCTTACTCAAGATTCGCAACCTAGCACAGAATCTTCTACACAGGAGAATAGCAATGTTTGAAACTATCGTCTTTTATCTCTTTAGCACATTATGTATTGTGTGCTTTTTAATTGTGGCAACCTCCTCGCAGATTCTCTATGCGATGACCGCTCTTGCAAGTGGTATGATATTCATTTCGGGCATATTTTTTGTGCTTGATGCGGAATTTTTAGGCGTCGTGCAGATTGTTGTATATGGAGGCTCTGTTGTGGCGCTCTATGCCTTTGCAATGATGTTTTTTGATAGTGCGAAAGATGTCATAGAATCTCGCAAAAATCAATGGGTGGCAAGTGTGCTGTGTGTGGGGATTGCTATCGTGCTTGTGGGGGCATTTGGTATGCCTTTAGTAGGCAATAATTTAGAGACTATCGCCATTTCACAGAATCTTATTGATATTGCAGAGATGAACAATATCCAAATGATTGGCTATGTGCTCTTTACAAAATATCTTATTCCCTTTGAAATAGCCGCTTTTATGCTGCTTGTGGCAATGGTAGCAGGAATTGTATTAAGTATCAAAAGGAGTAAGAATGGTTAGCCTCAATCACTATTTACTGCTATGTGCAATCTGCTTTTCTATAGGGCTTTTTGGCATATTAAAAAGACGCAATATACTTATGCTATTTTTTGCTACTGAAATCTTACTTAATAGCATTAATATCGGCTTTGTGGCGATTGCTTCATATCTTAATGACTTGCAAGGTGAGATTTTCGCACTTTTTATTATCGCTATTGCTGCGGCGGAAATCGCTGTGGGATTGGGGCTTGTGGTGATTTGGTATAGGAAGCATCGCACACTTGATATAAGCACGATAGAAAATCTCAAAGGATAATCTATGACACTTGGTAATGAAACACTCATTCAATTAGTCTATATCGCGCTTTTTGCGCCACTTTGCGGAGCTATTTTTGCAGCATTTTTTGGACATAGACAAAAATGCCTTATTGCTGGGATTGTCCCTACACTCTTGCTTTGTATCTCCTTTGTGGCTTCTTTGCTACTCTTTATAAGCCTTTATCAAGCTGATTTGATTATCCACATTGATTTTCTCACTTGGATTGAAGCGGGGGATTTTTATAGCTCTTTTGGCTATATGGTTGATGTTATTAGCGTGAGTATGATGCTTGTTGTAAGCCTTATTTCTATGCTCGTGCACATCTATTCTATTGGCTATATGAGGCACGATAAGGGATTTAACCGCTATTTTAGCTATTTAAGTGCGTTTGTGTTTTCTATGATGTTGCTAGTAATGAGTGATAATTTTCTTGGGCTTTTTGCTGGTTGGGAGGGCGTGGGGCTATGCTCTTATCTGCTTATTGGCTTTTGGTATGAAAAGACAAGTGCAAATTTTGCCTCCATAGAAGCCTTTGTGATGAATAGAATCGCCGATCTTGCACTTATTATAGGGATTTTCCTTATTGTATATCATTGTGAAAGTCTAAAATACGAAGAAGTATTTTTATCATTGCAAACAGAAAATTTTGATAATAGCTTATTTGTGTGGATTGGAGCATTACTCTTTGTAGGAGCTATGGGTAAATCTGCGCAATTCCCTTTCCATACGTGGCTTGCTGATGCGATGGAGGGACCCACACCTGTATCAGCCCTCATACACGCTGCCACAATGGTAACCGCAGGAGTATATCTCGTGGTGCGCTGCTCTCCAATCTATCAAATGATACCCGATGTAAGTTTTTTCATCGCCTCGCTTGGCATGTTTGTAGCCATTTTTGGCGCGAGTATGGCACTTGTAAATAGGGATTTAAAGCGAATCATCGCCTACTCTACCCTGTCGCAACTTGGCTATATGTTTGTCGCAGCAGGGTTTGGGGCGTATTGGGTAGCGCTCTTTCACCTCATTACTCACGCCTTTTTCAAATCCCTGCTTTTCTTGGGTGCAGGAAATGTAATGCACGCTATGAATGATAAGCTTGATATTACTAAAATGGGCGGTTTGCATAAGCCATTACGCTACACGATGATAATGATGTGTATCGCCTCTGTGGCACTAGCGGGAATCTACCCCTTTGCAGGATTTTTCTCTAAAGATTTGATTTTAGAAATCGCCTTTTCAGAGCATACATTAATATGGACCATACTGCTTATATCTGCACTTTTTACGGCATTTTATAGCTTTAGATTACTTATGCTTGTATTCTTTGTGCCTAAATCTCATCACGAACACCCTCACGAAGCCTATCCCTATATGCTTTTAGCTATGCTACCCTTAGCTATTCTCTCTATCATCGCTGGGCTTGGAGAGGTGTTAGAGCATTTCTTAAGTGGGTATATTCCCTATACACTGCCCACACTCCCTACACAAACACATTTCTTGCTAATTGGCGCTACACTCTCACTTGTCGCTCTTGTGGCACTCTTTAGTATTATTAAATACGCTAAAGGTGGCTTTAGCACATTTTGGGAGCGCACTTTTATCTACAAGATTCTCTATAATAACTACTATATCCCCAAACTCTATGAATGTTTTTTTATCAAGCCCTATCAAAAATGTGCCCTATTCTTATGGCATAAAATAGAAATAGGCATTGATCACTTTACAGACACTATCGCGCATTATGTAAGGGCACTAGGGGGCAAACTCTCACTTATTCAAAATGGCTCACTTACGCGTATGCTTACACTTATGATTGGAGGATTGACTCTCTTACTCCTTGCGTGTGCGCTTTATTTTATATGGAGGCAGTTATGAATTACCTTCTAAGCATTATTATCTTTTTTCCATCATTTGCTGCAACCCTCTTATATGTGCTAAAGGGTGAAAATAGTCGCATATTTGGCATTATTGCAGCAGCTTTGGAGTTGCTTTTTGTCGTGCTTTTATGGAGTGAGTTTAATGTAGGCTATGGGGGGATTCAGTTCTCTAGCCATATAGACATTATCCATTCTTATGGTATAAGCTATTATGTAGGTGTTGATGGCATCTCGCTTTTTCTCATTGCACTTAATGCACTCATTACACTTCTTGCACTATGTCTTTTTAAATATCTCAAAACTTCGCTCATCATTGCTACCTTATGTCTTGAAAGCATTATGATGGGTGTGTTTAGCGCACTTGATGTAATGCTCTTTTACATCTTTTGGGAGCTTTCACTTCTGCCTATACTCTATACGCTTGGTGTATGGGGTGGAGAGAAGAGAATCTATGCCGCCATTAAATACTTTATCTATGCCTTTGGCGGCTCGATTATTATGTTACTAGGGATTTTATATTTTGCTTATCAATATAAGCTCGTTATGGGAGTATGGAGTTTTAATCTCCTTGATTGGTATCAAATCTCCCTTGATTGGCAGACTCAAAAATGGCTTTTTGTCGCATTTTTTGTCGGTATGGCAGTAAAGATTCCTCTCTTTCCGCTGCATTCTTGGCAGCCACATACCTACACACAAGCGCCATTTATTGGCTCCGCACTTCTATCGGCTGTGGTGAGCAAAATGGGGGCTTACGCTCTCTTGCGCTTTGTATTACCGCTTTTCCCTAATGCAAGCGATTCCCTCAATGTCTTTATTGGTATTATTTGTGTCTTTATGATTGTCTATGGAGCGATGATAAGCTTTGTGCAAAAAGATCTAAAAACTCTCCTTGCTTATAGCTCACTTTCGCATATGGGTATCATCGTGCTGGGTATCTTTGCGCTTAATGCAGAGGGCTTAAGCGGAGCGGTGTTTTTTATGGTAACACACGGACTTGTTGTCGCGGGGCTTTTCTTCCTTGTGGGTGTGGTGTATGAGCGAGTGCAGACACAGCAAATATCATCATTGCAAGGCTTAGCCCATAGTCTGCCCAAATTAAGTAGCGTCTTTGGCATAGTGATGATGTGTTCTCTAGGATTACCTCTCACTATGGGTTTTGTGGGTGAGGTGCTATGCCTATATGGATACTTTCAAGTAAGTCCTCTTATCGCATTCTTGGCAGGAAGCAGCTTTTTTGTTGGGGCGATTTATATGCTTGTGGCTTTCAAAAAAGTTTTTCTAGGCACTACACTTCCGCAATACAGCACCCTTAAAGATTTACGTCTAAGAGAAAAAAGTATCTTTATACCCATCATCGCCTTTATTATCTGTTTTGGAATCTATCCCAAACCCATACTTGAGCCTATAGATTCCAGTGTGCAAACACTTGTAAAAACCATTGAAGCAAAAATTCTCTCCTATGGCTCAAATCGTATCATAGAAGGGCAAAATCCTTATCCTTACGAGCATATCCCTAATGATTTTGATGATAAAGGAATGCTCATTATCCCCAACATAGGAGATTAATATGCCAGAATCTATGTATTTTTCATTCGCACAACTTCAAATACCCTTGCTTATTCCTATGTGTATCTCGCTCTTTGGTGGGATTATTTTACTTGGTATTGGAGCTTTAAATAAAATAAAAACTCGCGAACTCTATATTGCCATAAGCCTACTTTTTGTGATTCTTAATCTTGGTTTTCTGCTCCTTGAGGGCAACCCCTCACCACAATTTGGATTTTTCAATCTCTTGCTTATTGATGGTATCTCGATTTTAAGCCAGATACTTATGCTTCTAGCTACGTTTGTGCTTTTATGCTTTTTTATGTATAAAAATACTTTTACAGAAACCCAAAGTGCAGAATTTTATGCACTCCTTTTATTTGCTATTGCCGGATTTGCCTTTATGGTATCAAGTGAGAATCTTATCCTTATACTCTTAGGCTTAGAATGCGCTTCTTTAAGTCTTTACACAATGATTGCATTGCATAATAATACAAAAGCCTTTGAAGCCTCTATTAAATATTTTGTGATGGGTGCATTAGCCACTGCTATCTATGCTTTTGGTGCTATGCTTTTATATGCTGCCACAGGAAGTTTAGAAATATCACATATTGCCTATTTTTTATACACTCATCATTATGAGCCTTCTATTTTAGTTTTTTCAGGCTTTGCATTTTTACTCTGTGCGCTTGGCTTCAAGATTTCCATCGTGCCTTTTCATACTTGGGTCCCTGATGTTTATGAAGGTTCAAACCCACTTTTGGCTGCCTTTATTGCTATTGTTCCAAAAATTGCTACCTTTGCCATTATTATACGAATCTTTACTCCTTTTATGTACTCCCATAGCCCCTTTATAGAATATGTCCTCTATGCACTTGTGGTGCTTACTATGACTATACCCAATCTCATTGCTTTAACACAAACAGATGTGAAACGTATGCTTGCATATAGCTCTATTTCACATTCTGGCTTTGTGCTAGGCGCGATTTTGATAAATGCCCCTCAAATCGTATTTTTGTATTGGTTTTTATTCCTCTTTACCAATATTGGTGCTTTTGGTATTCTATGGCTAAGTCAAAATGACAAAGATAGTGAAGATAACTATACTTTTACCTCTTTGGGCGGAATGATAAAGACAAACACTACTCTAGCCGTCCTCCTTACGCTCTTTATGTTTGCTCTTGCTGGGATTCCACCTTTTAGTGTCTTTTGGGGTAAAATGTATCTCATACAAAGTGCTTTAAGTGCAAACTATATCGTTCTTGCGATCATTATGGCGTTAAATAGCGTTATAGGGGCATTTTACTACCTTAAAGTTGTTATTTATATCTTTGCTAAAAAGCCTCATACTGCGTCCCATCACTCCCCACTTACCTCTTCAAGCATATTTGCCTTGAGTCTTACTCTTATTGTGAGCATAGCCTGCATATTTATGGTCCAAAATTTGCTTGAAGTAGTTACAACTTATATTGGATAGTGGCTTTTAAACAGAATCTAGCCACTCTAGGAGTGCTTGTGCAAACATTTATAGTGGCTTTTATATGCCTTTTGCCCCTATGCGCCCTTGGGCTCGATGTTACCATCAACTATGGCAAGGAGCTAAAAGAGCATTTTTCTGTCCTAAATATTATCCATAACGAGCCTTTAGAATGCACCCAGAATCGCAATGCTCAAGATGAAGTCGTGTATGTTGCCTGCACACTTGATCGTATGCCTATTGCGAGCTTCACCCCCACAGAAACGCTTTTTTTTCGATTCTGGAGTCGTGTAGTTGATGGAAGATTCTATCTTTATGTCGAACCCAAGCATAAAATGATACTTTTTGCCACGCCAAATGATTTAAAAAAAACTACCCCTATCACGAAAGAACAGCCACCTAAAAGCAAATCGTGGCAAATCATTGGCTATAAAAATACAATTCCTTTCCTCAATGACTACGCCAATCAAAACAAACCAAGCGGACTAAATTTTCCTATCAAAATCATCAAAAACAATGAGCTCTATTTTAATGATTTGGATATTGAGAGGGGACCTCTTCATCACGATGATGGAGAGGATTTCGTAGCCTATACACAAATTAAAACATTAATTCAAAACCAAGCCTACATTGATGCAGTAAAACGTATTGATGAAACGCTCATTGCCTACCCTAAAACTATCTTTGCCAAAGACTTGCTGCTCTTTCGATTACGCGCATTAGAACATTTTGATTCTGTAGAAAATAGCGATATGATTATCGATATGGGAATAAAATGGATTAAAAAATACCCCACAGATTCTAATGTCCCTGAAGTGTTGTTTTATCTAGGGAATGCCTATGCTGATATGAGAATCCCCGAAGAAGCAAAATATTATCTTGAAAGAATTATCAGTGAATACCCACAATCACGTTATATGCCTCTTTCTAAAATGGCACTTGCAAAGCATTTTTATAGCAGCACTGATACAAATGCTGCATCTAGACTCTTTGCTCAAGCCTATCAAGAAGCAAAGGACTTAGATAGCGCAAGTGCGGTGGCGATTGAATGGAGTAAGTTCTACCTCCAAAATAGAAATAAAGAGCAGACTCAAAAGTTATTAGAAACAATGTTTAAAGTCAATCCTAGCTATATTACAAAATATCCTCTTAAAACCTATGAATTTCTCAATCTTTTAGCCGAGGAGCAGCTCTATCTTATCGCTGCACAACTTGGAGAATATCTCTATAATCATCTTTTAAGCGATGATATAAACAAAGAAGAATTGCTTAACAATGTAAGTTTATGGTATCAAGCGGCAAATGCTGTGCAAGATGCGCACAGAATCAATAAAATTTTTCTTAGCGAATTTGAACATCGCCCCTTAGCAGATGAAGTAAAAGATAGGGATGATAAGCTCCTCTTTGCCCTTACAGAAGATGATAGCATAGAAGCTAAACTTGAAAAATATGATTATATTATTGAACATTATGCCAATTCACCCGAGCAAGAAAAAGCACTAATGCTAAAAGCCCAAGTGCTTTTTGATGAGGGCAAGTATGAGGAGGTATTATCTCTCAAAGAGCATCTTAAAGATACGCCCCTTATAGCACAAAGCTATAGCGCACTCATTCACAAATCGCTTGAAGATAATGACTGCAAAATCACTGCAAATTATTATATGCAATACCCATATGTGAATTTAGAACCTAAGCAAAAAATGCCTCTTTTTGATTGCCTTTACTCGCTCGCACTCAATAAAGAAGCCGCACAAGTCTCCGCTAATATGGCTACAGAATCTAAAGATTTACCAACAAAACTTGCTTGGCTCTATCGCGATACACTTAATTTTGCCAAACTTGGTGATAATAAAAGCACTGCACTTGCAGGAAGAGACACACTAGAGCTTGCTAAAAGTTTGCAAGAGGCAAAATATTATGATGTGGGCTTTTTACTCTTTAATGCGCTAAACGAGCTCAATGACAAAGAGGGTGCGCTACAAACCTATGCCTTTTTAAAAGAAAAACAAGCTGACAATCCCCAAATGCTGGGTGTAGATCTATATTTGCTGAAAAATGCAGAAACACAAAAAGATGAATTAAGCATTGAAATCTACGCCAAGGATATTTTACGTTTGCAAAAGCTTACAAATAATATAACAGATTCTCCGTATGTGGATTTTGCCCTCGCTCAAAGCTATATCCGCACTCAACGCACAGATGACGCCTTAAATGTACTTGATACACTCCTTACAAAAGATATGAATGATGATAATAAGCAAAAGGCTCTTTATCTCAAAGGCTCACTGCTTAAAACTCTAGGGAGAGATTCGCAAAGCACATTTGAACAATGCCAACTTATAGCTCACGAGGGTGCGTGGAAAAATCTCTGTTCTCAAGCCTTAGAAATGCTAAAGGGTAGCCAATGATATATAACTTTACTGACGAGCAACTCCGTCGATATGCAAGGCATTTTAGCCTTGTGGAATGCGGATTTAAAGGACAGGGCAAAATTTTAGAATCTAAGGTATTGATTGTAGGGGCTGGAGGGCTTGGATCACCTGTAGCATTCTATCTAGCCGCAGCAGGGGTGGGGCATATAGGCATTGTCGATGGAGACAATGTAGATTTAAGCAATTTACAGCGGCAGATTCTGCACACCACCGCAGAAATAGGCACTCCTAAAATAGAATCCGCGCAAAAAAAGCTCCACGCCCTTAATCCCCATATCAAAATCACCACCTATCCTACTATGCTTAATGCGAGTAATGCGCTAGAGATATGTGAGCCTTATGATGTGATTGTTGATGGGAGCGATAACTTTGCGACAAAGTTTTTAGTCAATGATATATGCGTGCTACTCAATAAGCCCTATTCACATGGGGGAATTTTGCGCTTTAGCGGACAAAGTATGAGTATTGAGCCCAAGGTGAGTGCGTGCTATGCCTGTGTGTTTGATACTCCACCTGATGATAAAAATATCCCAAATTGCGCTACTGCAGGTGTATTTGGCTCTGTGGCTGGAATGCTTGGCGGTATCCAAGCCACAGAAGTGCTAAAAATCATTACAGGCATAGGACAGCCTCTTTATAATCAGCTTCTAAGCTTTGATGCTATGGAAATGAACTTCCGCAAAATCACGCTTAAAAGAAACCCACAATGCCGTGTATGTGGAGAAAATGGCATAACGAAACTGCAAGATTATGCAAACCCCGTATGCAATACAAAAAATTAATTCAAACCCCTTAGAGTTTTTATATCAAATTCTACGTGTTGAGCAAATATCAACTTTATTAAAGTTTGAAATTCTTTTATGTTTTCTTTTTTCTATAAGGAGTGAGCAGTATACCTAGTG